>JAMFSK010000103.1 GCA_026225235.1 Burkholderiales bacterium | reverse complement strand
TGCCGAACTGCTCAAGCAGCTCGGCGGGAATCGCCGGCAGGTCTACCGGTGGGGCTTTCGGTTTGCGAGGCATAAACTCTCCTTGAGAGCATGTTATGCCTTGAACACGAAATTCCTGACAGGCCCCATTCCATTACAAGCAACTCAGCAGACCAATGCATGACGAGGTCAAACGGCGCGCCGTCTCTCCCCTCGCACACGACCCTTTCCAGGCGATTTCGGGCGCTGCCAAGGCTTGGGTAATCTTTGGTCGCGCGACGTGGTCAAAATGCTCCCGACCCATCGTCGCACCGAGTGCGGGCACCGGTCCGAGTGAGGCTGTCGCGTTGCTTGACGCGGCAACAGCCATGCCGGCCTTGTCGAAGGCGACCAAGGCACCGTGATCCTGCACAAAACCAAGAGTATGGATCGGCTCTTGATCGCAGTTCTAGATCGTTATCGCCATTAAATGATGCCACCCCGGTGGGAACGGCGTCGCTACAAACGCGCGATCGCCGTCTGAGCGTTGCGCTCGAACAAACTACACGGACTGGAAAGGACAGCCCGGTCAGACGGCCGCCACGGATGGGAAACATAGCCTGGGCCGAGAACGTACGAATCCACATGTGACAGGTATATACCTGTTCGCGTGTGCGGGGTGAATAAAACAAAAACCATCTGATCTTTAAGTCGCTCGAAGACCCTCTCGGAACCCAAGCCCTCCCTCGGGGCGACTTAAGTTACGGCTCGTATGGCCGATAAACAAGTATATTGCGCCCCGTTTTCGCCCTTTTCCGGGCGCCTCCGATTCGATTGGAGGCGGGTGCACCTGCTTGATGTTTATGGAAAATATCCAATGTTCGACGGCAGTTACAACACTTCGCTCGTCCTGTTCTCGTTGGTCGTGGCGATTCTCGCGTCGTATACGGCGTTGGATATGGCTGGCCGCATTACCACCGCGGAAGGGAAATCCGCGCATTGGTGGCTGGCAGGTGGCTCGGGCGCAATGGGCCTCGGCATCTGGTCGATGCACTTTATCGGCATGTTGGCCTTCAGCCTTCCCATACCTTTAGGCTATGACGCTCTGATTACCCTACTCTCGCTGCTGATTGCAATTGCCACCTCAGCGTTTGCACTCTGGCTGGTCTCCCAAAAAGAGCTGCCATGGCTGCGCCTCGGCTGCGGTGCACTGCTGATGGGCACGGGCGTCGCCGGCATGCATTACACCGGTATGGCCGCCATGCGCATGACGCCTGGCATCCGATACATCCCATCGATTTTTTGCCTGTCCGTCCTCATCGCGATCGTCGCTTCGGGTGTGGCATTGTGGATTGCATTCCGCCTGCGCCGTCAGTCGTCCCAGGTTTGGCTGCTACGGGCGGGCGCCGGCGTCGTAATGGGCTGTGCCATCGTCGGTATGCACTACACCGGGATGGCCGCCGCGCAGTTTCCGCTCGGGAGTGCCTGCGGTGCCGCTCGCGACGGAGTCAGTATCGGATGGCTGGCGCTTGTGATCATCATCGTTACGCTGGCCGTGCTGGCGATCGCTCTGATCATTTCGGTGCTCGACTTGCGTCTGGAGTCTCGCACCATGGCGCTGGCAATTTCGCTGGCGGAAGCGAATCAGGAGCTCACGCATCTGGCATTGCACGACAACCTCACCAAGCTCCCGAACCGCGTACTGTTCGAAGACCGGCTGGACCAGGCGATCCGCGGTGCCGACCGTGAGAAAACTCGCTTTGGCCTGATGTTCATGGACCTCGACGGGTTCAAGGCGATCAATGATGCCTATGGGCATCACACTGGCGATCTGCTTCTGGTCGAAGTCGCGCAGCGCATCGTGGGGAATGTACGTGCGCAGGACACAATCGCGCGAGTCGGGGGTGATGAATTCGTACTTATTACTAACGTCGGAGAGCCGACGGATGCGGCCACGGTGGCCGATAAACTGTTGAGGGCCATCCGCGAACCGTTTCAGGTGGCCGGTCACGAGTTGCGTGTATCCGCGAGTATCGGTATTGCGATGTATCCGGGGAATGGCGTCCACCAGCACGAGCTTCTAACCAACGCGGATGCCGCGATGTATCACGCCAAGGCGCTTGGCCGCAATACGTCCTGCTTCTTTGAAGTTTCGATGAATGCCAACGTTCATGAACAGTTACAGCTTGCGCAAGATTTGCGCTCAGCCCTTGAACGACGCGAACTCATCTTGCATTACCAGCCCAAGTTCGAGGCGCCCAATGGTCCCATCACCGGAGTGGAAGCTCTCGTGCGCTGGGCACATCCGACCCGCGGTTTGATCCCGCCGGACGAGTTCATTCCCCTGGCTGAGAAAACGGGCTTGATCGTGCCGCTCGATGAATGGGTGTTGAACGAAGCCTGCCGGCAGATGCGCGAGTGGCGTGATGCGGGCCATACAAGCTGGACGATGGCCGTCAATCTCTCGGCACTGCAGTTCAGTCATGCGCGTTTGGTTGAGACAGTGCGAGAGGCATTGCAGCGGCATGCGCTTGAACCAAGATGTCTAACTCTCGAAATAACCGAATCGACGGCCATGCGCGATGCGGATGCCAGCTTGAAGATTCTGCAGCAGCTTCATGACATGGGTGTGCGAATTTCCATCGATGACTTTGGCACGGGCTATTCGAGCTTGCTCTACCTTAAGCGCCTGCCGGCCAGCGAACTTAAGATCGATCGCGGATTCATTCGTGATCTCGCACACGACACAGAGGATGCTGCGATCGTTTCTGCCATCGTCGCACTGGGCCAGACACTCAATCTCAAGATCGTTGCCGAAGGTGTGGAGACTGAGGCTCAACAGCAGTTCTTGACACGACTCGGCTGCAATTCGCTACAAGGCTTCTTGCTCGGAAGGCCGATGCCGGCCGCCCAATTCATCGAGACGATATCGCAGATCGATGTGCTGGATGGCGTTGCATGAGGTTCTGATGGTGTGGCGCGTCATTCGGTGAGGTGACGATTGCGGATTCATGCGGGCGCGAGCGCGCCCGCATGTTGGTGATCACCGTGACAAACAGGTTTGCTTAACCCGCTTGCTGTTCCACTCGTTTCGGATCCGATGTACCTTCGGCACCGTCTAACAACTGCCCAAGCGATTCACTCATGCTGCGCAGAATCAGAAAACACGAACAGGATCCGGCGTCGAGCACGCCGATTGAACGATCGCCCAGGCGGCTGGCACGACCGACACGCGCACGCAGTTCGCGTGTCGAATTCATGCCGGTTTCCGCTGCTGCGGCCATCGCACGCAGACAGTCGTGAAACGAATTACCTGTCGCCGCTGCTGCCTGATACGCGTCACTGGCAGGAACCAGGGTATCGATCAGCGTCTTGTCGCCGACCTTTGCGTCGCCAATTTCCTGAACGGAGTCGATGCCGGATACGAGCGCGCGGTGAAACGTATCCCTGTCGAGCGTCGTGTTGCCGGCAAAGACATCGCTCATGCTCAGGAAGAACGTGCCGTAGAGCGGGCCCATCGATCCACCAATACCCTCCATCAGCGCCGCGGAAAGATCGCTCAGTGCAACCTGGAGAGAAGGTAGGGCACCTCGCTTCGCAATTCGTTCGCCACACTGGGTGAACCCTTTGCTCATGTTAATGCCGTGGTCGCCGTCGCCGATCGCGCCATCGACTTCGCTCAGGTATTGGCGGTTGGCGTTGATGACGTTGATCAGATCAAGAACGACTCCACCCGCCTTGTCCAGTTCGATGACGTCGGTCACGATGCGTCTCCTACGGTGATGCCGATACTTTGGCATGGATAGGCGAGGCACGCGCTTAGCTTGGTATCGAGCTTGGTCAGCGTGACTGTCACGCCCATCATTTCCAGCGAGGTGAAGAGATTGCCCACACGTGAAAACTGGATTTCGATTCCGGATTCACGTAGATAGTCCGCGACCTCGGCATAAAGGATGTACTGCTCCATCAGCGGCGTCGCCCCCAAGCCGGACACCAGCAGCGCCACCTTGTCGCCACGCGCGAAGGGCAGGTCGGTCACGAGCTTGTCGAGCATGAGCTTCGCCATCTCATGCGCGGAGACTGTCGGCTGAACCAGGATGCCCGGCTCGCCGTGATGGCCGATACCGACCTCCATCTCACCGTCTTTGATAGTGAAATTGGACTTGCCCACCGCCGGAATCGTGCAGGCGGACAGACCGATGCCGATCGATCGTGTGACGTCGATCGCGTTCCGCGCGGCCTCAATCACTTCATCGAGCGAGGCGCCTTGCGCAGCGCGTGCGCCGGCGACTTTCCACATGATGATTTCGCCGGCGACACCGCGGCGCTTCTCGATCTCGTCTGGCGGGGCCGACGCGGCATCGTCATTGGCGACCACGGTGCGAACGCGAATGCCTTCGCGCTCGGCCATCTTGATTGCCATTTTCACGTTCATATTGTCGCCGGCGTAGTTGCCGTAAAGACAGGCGACTCCAGCGCCGCCATCGGCGGCCCTGAACGCATCGAGGAAAGACTTCGCCGTCGGCGACGAGAAAATCTCGCCGACCGCTACGGCATCCACGAGGTTCTGTCCCACATATCCGATGAAGGCGGGCTCATGGCCCGATCCACCGCCGGTGACGATGCCAACGCGACCCTTGCCGGCTGCGCCAACGTGGTGGATGACGCGTGGGTTCTCTGCATGCACCCGTAGTTCGGGATGGGCGACAAGGATGCCGCGCAACATGTCTTCGACAACGAGATCAGGATTATTGATGACGCGATTCATGCCGTTCCTTTACGTCTTCGATTGTTGTCATTGAGCGGTGTAACCGCCGTCGATCACGATGTTCTCGCCGGTCACCATCGCCGCCGCGTCGCTGGCGAGATAGAGAATCAATGCACCGATTTCATCGGGTCGGGCGAATCTCCCGACCGGTATTTTTACTTTCATCGCCTCGCCGACTGCACCGGCCCAGGCCTTTCTGCCCAGTTCGGTCTCGACGACGGTCGGCGATACCGCATTGACGGTAATGCCATGCTTCGCCCACTCGAGCGCGAGGACCTTGGTCATGCCGACGATGGCGGTCTTGCTCGCGCAATAGGCGACATGACGCTCCAGCGCGATCACGCTTGCCTGGGACGCCAGATTGACGATGCGCCCCGACCCACGTCGAATCATCTCCTTGCCCACGGCCTGTGCGAGCAGGAAGGGGGCCTTGAGATTGAGCGCCATGGTCTTGTCCCATGCTTGCTCGGACAATGTTTCGGCGTTCTCAAGTAGTGCAATGCCGGCGTTGTTGACGAGGATGTCGATTTGGCCCCAAGAGGCGACGACACGAGCCACCGCCGCATCGATGGCGCCTGGCGCGACGAGATCCGTCACGATGGGCAGATGGCGCTCGGTGCCGCCGGGAAGCGATTTTGCCGCTTCGAGAACCTTGGGGTCGATGTCGAGCAGCACGATGCGGGCGCCCGCTGCCGCCAGACTTTCTGCGGCGGCCAGGCCGATTCCGCTTGCCGCACCTGTCACGATCGCGACGCGATCAGTAAGATCAAAACGATTTCCTGCTTCAAGCGACATTGCCTGGCTCCTTGCCTGCTTTCTTGTCCTGTTCCTTACCCACTTACTCGCCTACTCATTTGCCTGCTCTACGGCGCGCTAGCAAGGGTGCCCGCTTGCGCGCCTGACCGCTTATTGCGCGACTTCGCGGACTTTCTTCAAGATGTCGTCGGCGTTGGCCTGCGTGACTTGAGTCCAAGGCACGGTATAGCTCTTTGCGGTGCCGTCGCTCCACGGCATCTTGTCGCCGTATTCAGCCCAGATCTCCGAGCGCGGTTTGTAGCTCGCGCCCAGCGTCGCCCGCAGCGCGACGTCCAGTGCACCTTGTGACTGCGCCTTCGCATCCTGGAAGAAGGTCGTCATTTCGCCACGTTTGGCGGCGAGGATGCCGTCGGCAACGCCGTCGATGCCGGCCACCGGAATGGACTTCGGATCGAGGCTCTTCGACTTCATTGCCTGGATCGCGCCCAGTGCTTCCTCATCGTTCTCGGCGATCACGCCGTTGATCTGGCCAGGGTGCGAGGTCAGCCAGTCCTCGACGAGTGCCAGTGCTTCGGCACGCGACCAATTGGCCGTCTTGTTTTCGAGGACCTTCACGTCCTTGTGCTGCGACAGGACCTCGTCAATACCTTTCGAACGGTCGATCTGCGCGGACTGTCCGATCGGCCCTTCGATGATCACGACGTTGCCCTTGCCGCCAATGGCCTTGACGATCGCTTCGGCTTCCATGCGGCCGGCCACGACGTCGTCGTTACCCACATACGAGGTGAGCTTGTCGCCCGACACCCGCGTGTTCGAGCCGACCACGGGGATGTGCGCGGCGACGGCCTTCGCCACGGCCGCGGCGCCCGCGCTCTTGTCGATCGGCGCAAAGATGATCGCGTCGTACTTCTGCGTGATCATGGTGTCAACCTGATTGCTCTGTGTCAGTGCGTCATAGTTGCCGTCGAACACGACGATCTCGACCGTACCGTCCTTGACCGCGGGATCTTGCTTGAGCGCGTTGGTCCACATCTGCATGAATTCTGCTTTCAGGCCATAAGGCATGACGCCGACGCGGATGGGTTTCGCCTGTGCGGTGGTGGCAGCCAGTGCGGCCAGTGCGCAAACCAAAGCGGCTTTCTTTCTTGAAATCATTGCTGTCTCCTGAGATTTTCTGGATTCGTTTGTTGCAGATAGGGATGACGAGTACGTCTAGGTTTTCTTGCGGGATGCATCGAGGAGGACGGCACCGACGATGATGACGCCCTTCACGACTTGCTGGTAATACGAGGACACGCCCAGCAGGTTCAATCCGTTGTTGATCACGCCGATCAGCAAGGCGCCGACCACGGTGCCGCCGAGCGAGCCGGAGCCGCCCGACAGGCTGGTACCTCCGATCACGACGGCCGCGATCGCGTCCAGTTCGTAGGACAAGCCAGCTTGTGGCAATGCCGAGGTGGTGCGCGCAGCGAGGATGATGCCGGCGAGTCCGGCCAGAACGCCGCCAATGACATAAACGGAAAAGATGATCTTCCCGGTCGAGATGCCGCTTGTCTTGGCGCTTTTCACGTTGCCGCCCACGGCGTAGACATACCGGCCGTAGGTCGTATAACGTAGGATGAACCAGAACACGAGGACCACGAGGGCAAAGACGATCACGGGTACCGGCACGCCGCCAAGCGTACCGGTGCCGGCGCTCAGGAAATTGTCGGGCAGATCGGCGATCGGCATGCCGCCGCTATAAATGAAGGTCAGTCCTCGCGCGACACTTAGCATGCCCAGCGTGGCAACAAACGAGGGCACGGCGAAGCGCGCCACCAGAACCCCGTTGACCGCCCCTACCAGCGCTCCGACGACGAGACCGGACAGGAGGCCCAACGCGACGCCGTGTGGATGCGCGCCGGTGATCACGCTGGCGCTGACCATGCCGGCGAGCGCCAGCGTCGAGCCGACCGACAGGTCGATACCCGAGGTTAGGACCACATAGGTCATGCCGACCGCGAGAATGCCGTTGATCGAGGTCTGGCGCAGAATGTCGGCGATGTTGCCCCAAGTCAGGAAATACTGGTTGGCAAAGGTCAGTACGATGCACAGCAGGATCAGTACCGCGACGATGCCGTATCGCCGGTAGATCTGCCGCATATGGGCTGCGCGGCTCTGATGCACGGCGACGTTGACGGGCGAAGTTTGAGTATTCATGAGGCGAGATGCAGAAGGTCTTCCTGGCTGGCAAGATGGCCGTCGATCACAGAGACCAACTGCCCCGATTTGAAAATGGCGATGCGGTCGCTGATGTCGAGAATCTCCTGGGCTTCGGACGACACGATGATCGCGGCCCCTCCGTTCGACACAAAGTCACCGAGAAGCTTGTAGATCTCGCGTTTGGCGCCTTCGTCGATACCGCGTGTCGGTTCGTCGCAAAGCAGACAGGTGGGATCGGTCGACAGGCAACGGGCCAGCACGACCTTTTGCTGGTTGCCGCCGCTCATCGACGACACCGCGAGCGATACTGAGCTGGTCTTGATGCGCATGCGTTCGACCATCGACTGCACCAGCGTTTTGACTTTGCGGCGGTCGATCAGGGAAAAGCGCGAGAGAGCGGGATAGGCGGAGAGGGAAATGTTGTCCCGCACGGACGACGACAGCACAAGCCCGGTTTCCTTGCGGTCCTCGGTGACGAGCGCGATGCCGGCCTGAATCGACTTGCGCGGTTTCCCGGCGCTTAGCTTGCGCCCCTTGAAACTGATTTCGCCACGCTCGGGACGCGTGAGGCCGTAGAGGCAGTTGAGGTATTCGCTTCGACCGGATCCCATGAGGCCGTAGATGCCGAGCACTTCACCCGCGCGAACGGTTAGCGAGATGTCGTCGAATTCGGTCGCCCGCGAAAGCCCGATGGATTCCAGAACCGGTTCTCCCGCGTCCCTGCGAACCTTGTCGTTCGTGTTGAGCTTGCGTCCGACAATCGTGCTGACCAGATGTCCCCGATCGATGTCGGCCATTTGGCCACTCTCGACGAAGCGGCCATCGCGGAACACCGTGTAGTCGTCGGCGATCCGGAACACTTCAGAAAGGCGGTGGGTGACGTAGATGATGCCCGCGCCCTGCGCGGTCAGATTGCGGATCGCGCTGAACAGGATCTCCGTTTCTGACTCGCCGATTGCCGACGTCGGCTCGTCCATGATCATCACGTCGCAATCGCGACTGAACGCCTTGGCAATTTCCACGAGCTGGATCTGCGCGAGGCTGAGCGAGTCCACGGTGGCGCGCGCATCGACCGGAAAGCCGAGGCGATCGAGCAGGTCCTGGGCTTGCCGCGCCAGCGCCTTGAACTTGACGAGTGCTCCAGCCCGGCGTGGTTCGCGGCCGAGGTAGAGGTTCTCCGCAACCGTCATCGCGCGAATCGGCGACAACTCCTGCGTGATGATCGCAATTCGATTTGCCAGCGCTTCGGCAGGCGAACTGAAATCGACTTCGCGGCCGTTGAGAACAATGCGTCCGGCGTCACGCCGGATGATGCCCATCACGATACTCAGGAACGTCGACTTACCCGCTCCATTCCCGCCACAAAGCGCGTGGACGCTGCCGCGGCGCAGACTCAGCCGGCCATCTTCGAGCGCCGGAACGCCGTCGAACGACTTTTGCAGGCCATGCGCTTCCAAAAGAAAGTCGCTCACCGTGTCTCCATCATTTGTGCATTGACGAACATTTGATCAATGCGATGAATCGTAGGATGACCGTACAACTATGTCAATAACACGCTGCAGATGGTTAACCCGAGGGCAAGTTTGCGTGTTCAGTCACAATTATGATCGAACTATGATCGATTGGATCAAATATAGATCAGATGCCGGGGTGGTGTCTTGACAGTCTTTGATCGCTAAGTGAGAATTTGATCAATAGTGATCATATGTTCAGCATATGCTGTACGTAAAACTCAGGAGGTGCGAGATGAAGCTGGCGATCGGATGTGACGACGCAGCCTTTGAATTGAAGGAGTTGATCAAGCGGCACTTGATCGAGAAAGGCTTGGACGTCACCGACTTCGGGACGTACGATACGCAGCCTGTCAACTACCCAAACATCGCGTTCGCGGTCGCCGAAAGTATCGTGCGGGGTGAGTCGGAGCGCGCGGTTTTGCTGTGCGGCACCGGGATTGGCATGGCGATTTCCGCCAACAAGGTGTCGGGTATTCGTGCCGCTCAATGTCACGACACCTATTCGGCCGAGCGCGCGATCAGGAGCAATGACGCTCAGATAATCACGCTCGGTTCGCGTGTGGTTGGCTCTGAACTGGCCAAGGCGATCGTCGATACCTGGCTGGGTGCGCGATTTGACGGGGGTCGCTCCGCTGCCAAGGTCGACCGGATTAAGGAATACGAGGAAAATCTCAGATACCCGTTGGCAGCCGCCGACAAAGGCCCATGATCCGGGTGGCTGACTGCTCGATATAGGAAAGCGGGACTATCCGGGCGGCGCTGTGAAGGAAGCTATATGACCACTGACGAATTGACCCGCCTGGCGACGCTTTATTATGTGGACGGTTTGACACAGGAAGACCTGTCCAAACAGTTTTCGCTATCAAGAGCGAAGATTGGCCGCTTGCTCAAGCGGGCGCAGGAAGAGGGCATCGTCGAAATCCGCGTCAAGCATCATCCGAGCGACACGCGCGATCTGGAGCGTGAGCTGATCGCGCGATTCGGCATCGACCGTGCGATCCTGTCCATCAATCATAAAGACCAGGACAAGCAGCGCGAGCTGCTGGCCGGTCTGGTGGCGAGCCATCTCGATCGCATCCTCGCCAACGACATGATCATTGCGGTCGGCATGGGCCGCAACATCAATGCGATTTCCGAGCGCGCGATATCGTCCACGCAACGCGCCTCGACGTTTGTCTGCGCGATCGGCGGGTTTTATCGCGGCGGCGAGAGCATGAATGCGGACCATATCTGCCGGCGGCTTGCTGCACGGCTCGGTGGTGACAGCGAGACTCTGTACGCACCCGCGCTGGTGAATGCCCCCGACGTGCGAGAGGCGCTGTTGGACAACGATGCGGTCAAGCAGACGCTCGGCAACGCCAGAAGAGCGCACGTTGCACTGATCGGCGTTGGCGACATCAACGAAGACAGCAATATGGTGCGCACCGGCTGGTTCTCGCCCGATGAAATCGCCGAACTCCGTCGTGCGGGCGCCGTCGGCGACTTGATGGGCTATCGCTTCATCGACCTAAACGGCAAGCCTGCGGTCACGTCGGTCAGAGACCGGGTGATCGGCCTGAGCCTGGAAGACCTTAAGCACATTCCCAACGTCATTGCGGTGGCGAGCGAAAGTACAAAAACCACGGCGGTTCTGGGCGCCTTGCGAACGGGTGTGATCAACACGCTGGCGACGACCGAGGCCGTCGCACAGGCCGTCGTCGCCCTTGAAGAGGCGACGCGGACGCAATCGTCCCCCTCTCTCGTATAAGACAGCGAGACTCAAATGGGCCGGTATGCGAGATACAGTGCGCCGGTTGAAGCTACGCCATTGCAGATAGATTGTGATCGCCATATAATCGGCCATCAAGTCTGTGGGGAGTCTCATGAGAGTCAGTCGCGAGCAGGCAGAAGAGAATCGACGCAGGGTAATTGAAGCGGCTGGCAGGCTCTTCCGTGAGCGTGGTTTCGACGGGGTTGGCCTGAACGATTTGATGGGTGCGGTCGGCCTTACCCAGGGTGGGTTCTACAAGCAGTTCAAGTCGAAAGACGATCTCGCCGTCCAGGCTTGCGACCAGGTACTGGCTGACAGTACCGAACGATTGACGTGCATAGTCGAGAGTGGCGTCGACGATCCACTCGCCTCAATACTCAACCAATATCTGTCAGGCGCCCACCGTGAGCAGATTGGCGAGGGTTGCATTTTTCCTGCGCTCGGCCCCGATGCTGCCCGACACAGTCCAGCACTGATCCAAAGTTTCGAAGCGGGTATCAAGTCATATCTTGAGATCCTCGGCCGCGCCATGCGAGCTACCCTTACCCATGTAGGAGAGACCGATTCCACGGTCGTACTCTCGACGATGGTGGGTGCGCTTATGCTGTCCCGCCTTGTCGAGGACGAGACGCTTTCCAATCAGATACTCGATTCGGCGATCAAGAGTCTTCTCAATCGCAATGACAGGCCCGAAGCGCAAGCGCTGTAGATAAACCATTCCCTGGCTCGCGACCTCCGCGGGTGTGTTGCACAAACTCAACCGTAGCTCCCCCGAATTCGCGTCGAATTCGATAATTCGTATTGAGGAATACTATTCATGCGCTACAAACTCTTTGGAAAACATACCGGCCTGCGGGTTTCCGAGCTGGTGCTGGGGGCAGGAAATTTTGGCACGCGGTGGGGGCATGGCGCCGAACCTGATGAGGCTCGTCGTATCCTCGACGCCTATACGGACGCCGGCGGCAACTTCATCGACACGGCCAATGGTTATCAATTCGGCCAGTCCGAGGAGATTCTGGGCGATCTGCTGACGGGACGGCGTGACGAGTTTGTGCTGGCCACAAAGTTCACCATGAGAACTGATACCCACTCAGGCATCCTCGTTACGGGCAATAGCCGCCGGGCGATGGTGGCGTCGGTCGAAGCGAGTCTGAAGCGGCTCAAGACCGATCGGATCGATCTCTACTGGGCACACGCGTCCGATGGGGTCACGCCGCTCGAGGAGCTCGTGCGCGGCTTCGACGACCTCGTCCGGAGTGGGAAGATCTTGTACGCAGGTCTGTCCGACTTTCCCGCTTGGCGCGTGGCGCGGGCCGCGACTCTTGCCGAGTTGCGCGGCACCGTACCCATCGCGGGTCTTCAGGTCGAGCACAGCCTCGTCGAACGCAGCACCGAGCAGGAGCTTTTGCCAGCCGGCCACGCACTTGGCCTTGGCGTTGTAGCGTGGTCGCCCCTTGGTGGTGGCATGCTGACTGGCAAATATCGGCAGGGTGAGAAGGGTCGCGCAGAGGGTTTCGGCGGGAAAGTGTTCCAAGCCGAGAATTCTCCACAGCGCACCGCCATCCTGGACACACTGCTCTCGATTGCCCAGGACGCCGGCGTGACGCCGAGTGAAATCGCGATCGCCTGGGTGGCTGCCAAGGGCTCGCTTCCGATCATCGGGCCGCGCACCCTGGCGCAGCTCGAAAACAATCTCGCTGCGACGAAGGTGACGTTATCGCACCAGCAGATTGCACGCCTTGACGAGGTGAGCGCGATCCCCTTGGGTTTCCCCTACACGGTGATCAATGATCCGGAGACCCGGCAGCTATACACGGGCGGCAAGGCCGAGCAATTTGACGCCCCTGTGGAAAGCGTCGCCTAAGTAGCCTGCGCGGAGCAAGATTGTCGTTACTGGCGCGACCGGCAGAGAGTTGGAAGCATAATAGGAGGTGCATCTGAAGCTGGCCACACGCCACACGCCATGCGCCGGCAGAAGCTTTCGAGCGACGCGGCTGTGCGCCTCATTCTGCTCAGGCGGCCGGAATTGAACAACGAAGCACAATGGAGATGACCATGCAAAGACGAAATTTCGTACGGACAGGCGCCGCTGCGATCGCTGTTGCTGCTCTTCCGCTTGCTGTTTTTACACCCACGATCAGCCTCGCGGCGACGAGCGAAAGCAACGCCGCAAAGCGGCAATCGATCAACGAGAAGATTCAGAGCACGATGTCGCAGCTCTATGCGAACGTCAAGGGTTCCCGGGAGCTCGTCGAAAAGGCGGCTGGCGTGTTGGTATTCCCTTCCGTGCTTCAGGCTGGTTTTGTGGTGGGTGGTCAGTACGGCGAAGGCGCTTTGCGGGTCGGCGGGAAGTCGGTCGGCTACTACAGTACGATTTCGGGATCGTTCGGATTTCAGGCCGGTGCCCAATCGAAGGCGATCATTTTCCTGTTCATGACGCATGACGCGTTATCCAGCTTCCGGAATTCGAAAGGCTGGTCGGTCGGTGGAGAGGGCTCAGTGGCGCTCGTGAAGGTCGGTGCTAACGGAGCAGTCGATACGACTACGGCGACCGCGCCAGTTGAAGTGTTCGTGCTGACGAATGCCGGTTTGATGGGCGACGTGTCGCTCTCGGGCACCAAGGTATCGCGTTTGAAGATCTGACGGGTTACCAGGCAACGGGACTGATCGTGGCATCGGTCCCGTTGCCCATCCCCGAAACACTTTGCGCGCTGATCACTTCGTTCATCCTCGTCGGAGTGAGCAGACTGAGCGGTGGGCGGGACGATATCTAACGCAGAAACGGCTCCAACTCTATAGCGGCCTTGGCAATCCGGTCATTCAAAAAATCGAGCAATGCTCTCACGCGGGGAGCCATGTGACGATTCCGTTGAAAGAGCGCATTGACAGGAACGTCCGGGCAACGCCATTCCGGGAGCAGGATTCTGAGCCGCCCTTCGCGCAGGTCCGCACCAATATCCCAGATCGACTTCATTGCCACACCGCACCCTTCCATGGCCCACTCGCGTGCTACGGCACCGTCATTGGTCTCCCTCGCACGGTTCAGTGGCGCGGAGAACGTCGTTGTCTGACCATCGCGCTTGAAACTCCAGTCATTGGCAAGACCCGCGGCCGACGAGAGCAGGATGAAGGCATGTTCGGCGAGTTCATCCGGATGGCCCGGCATGCCGTGAGACTCGATATAGGCGGGTGACGCACACAGCGCCCGTCTGTTCTCTGCCAGTCGCTTCGCGACCATCGTCCCGGTTTCCGGCGTACCGAAGCGAATGGAGAGGTCGATTTCATCTTGGAGAAGATGCGAAATCGAGTCTGAGAGCATGAGCGAGATACTGACGTCCGGATGTAAGGCGTTGAACTCGTCCAGCCACGGCTTGACCACATGGCGTCCAAAGTCCGATGTGGCCGACACACGCAATCTACCGCTCACCGTCGCGCGCCCCGCATGCAAGGCAGCGTGGGCATCATCGAGGGTTTGCAGCGCATGCTGGCAATGCGCAAGATAAATGCCGCCCTCGTCGGTAAGCCTGAGCTTGCGTGTTGTGCGCTCGAACAGTTGAGTGCCTAACGCGCCTTCCAGTTTGACGAGCCGCGCACTGGCGGCCGCAGGTGAGAGCCCCAGCTTTCGGCCGGCAGCAGAGAGGCTGCCCAGGTTGGCCGCTTCCACGAAGAGTCGAATGTCGCCGAGGTTATCCATGCGGATGAGATCTCTAGTTAAGACGTACAACGGTCATGCACAGAATATCTACGCAACTGCTGCACGCCCTTCGACAAGGGCGCTCGATCGTGCAGCGCACCGACTGCAAGGGTCGCTTGCTCGTCGGCTGGGTATCTTCAGACGCCTCCCCGACACGTTCATTAGTTGGCGACCACACCAAGCTGTTGCAGGAAAGTCAGGTTGTCTTCGAGGTGCCAGTTGTCCGTGATCTTGCCGTTCTGAACGCGGTAGATGTCGGTCGCAATGAAGTTGATTTCTTGTCCCTTACCCTGCACACCTTTGAACGTGCCTGTGAAGTGCCCAGTAAAACGAAGATGCGCGACTACCCGGTCTCCCGACACGATCATCTGTTCGACGTCGGCATGCACATCAGGTACAGCGGCATGGAAGCCTTGCGATGCAGCCAGCGGCCCGGCGATGCCTTGCGGACGTCCTGGCGGCAATGTGCGATCCGTAAAGTCTGGCGCAAGCGCAGCGCGGGCAAGGGCTTCGTCACTGGTAGTCCAGAAGGTGTCGTACCTGCGGGCGGCGAGGATTTGTTCCTTGACCTGTTTTGCCGGCAGGCTTTTGTCGACGATCAGCTCGTGCGGTTGCACAAGGCTGTCGGTAGCTGCCATAGCGGGCATCGTGGTGGCCGAGATCATTGCACCGATCATCGCGGCGGTGGCGAGTGCGATTTTGCTGGAATGGAATGCCGTGTTCATGGTTGGCTCCTTCTAAGTGCAATACAAAGGGTTCGTGATAGCGGTCTTGATCGATTCAGACCGGATGAGAAGTGGTTTGATTCGTTGACGACCTCGCGACACCTGCCCCTATCGCTGGCTCGCTGACTTGCGGAATACGCCGGTCGAGTCGGATCGAAAAGGCCGTGAGTCCCAGTGCAGCCACAGTCACGAGTGCGGCGACCCAGGGCAAGGTATCGAGCGAGTGGCCGTGGGCCAAGGTCGCTCCACCCAGCCACGCACCCATTGCGTTGCCGACATTGAACGCGCCGATATTGAGCGTGGCGGTGAGGTTCGGTGCGATGGTGGCCTTGCTCATCACGCGAGTCTGCAAGCCCGGGATGGTCGCGAAGGCTGCAAGGCCCCACACAAAGATCGTAACGACGGCTGCAACGGGGTGATGCATCGTTTTCGTGAGGACCGCCATGATCACGATCAAAGCGATGAATACACCTGTCAATGCCCGCATCAGGCCGCGATCGGCGAGTTTGCCGCCGACGGCATTGCCGATCGCGAGGCCGATGCCGAATAGCACGAGGATCGGCGTGATGGCATGTGGCGTGAAGCCGCTGATCTGCTCAAGAATCGGGGTGATGTAGGTGAAGACTACGAACACGCCTCCGAAGCCGAACACAGTCATCAGCAACGCCAGCCATACCTGCGGCTGTTTCAGCACACCGACTTCATGAGCAAGATTCAGCGGACCTGCATCGTGACGGTCAGGCACGAGGGCAACCAGCGCGATGGCAGCGACCACTCCTGTTGCCGCGACTGCCCAGAAGGCGGCTCGCCAGCCCATCGT
Source organism: Burkholderiales bacterium (assembly GCA_026225235.1). Lineage (GTDB taxonomy): Bacteria > Pseudomonadota > Gammaproteobacteria > Burkholderiales > Burkholderiaceae > Pararobbsia. Next base: position 12,099 of record JAMFSK010000103.1, on the reverse strand, counting down.
CTGGCCGATCGCTGTGCCGAGCGGCACACCCAACACATTGGCCAGCGCGAGGCCTGTGAACATTAGTGCAACGGCACTTGCCCGTTTCTGTTGTGGGACCAGGGACGCCGCAACGACCGACCCGATACCGAAGAACGAGCCGTGCGCAAAGGAGGTGATGACACGGGCGATCATAAGGCTGGTATATCCGGGTGCCACGGCACACAGCACGTTGCCGACAATGAAGATGCCCATCAACAGCAACAAGGCGCGCTGGCGAGGCATCCGGCTCGTGAGCATGGCTAGCAAAGGTGCGCCGATGGCGACACCGAGCGCATAACCGCTCACCAGCATGCCGGCCGATGGGATCGAAACAGACAAGGCATGCGCCACGTCGGGCAGGATGCCCATGATGACGAATTCGGTGGTGCCAATAGCGAAGGCGCTCAGCGCCAGCGCGAGAATAGGAAGTGGCATGGTCAGCTCCTTAGCTCAGTAAAGTGGGGAGGGCGATGACGAACTCGACGTTCACGCCCGGGGCGATCGAAACGAATAGCTGCAATTCGCCGGAAAGCGGAACTTCACTCAGTTGGTAGGCGACCTCGTGTGCATGCAGGCGCTCTAACAATGCGGACCATTCGTCGGCGCTATCGATTCGCATTGCGAGATGATCGATGCGTGGTACGGCCTGACCAGCGCTCGCCCGCACTGCGGCGGCTACGATGTGGATGACCGCACGATCATTCAGATAGAGCCAGTAGCCGTCTATACGGAATGGCGGGCGCGGGCCGACACGCAGGCCCACGACATCACAGAAGAAGCGGCGCGCCCCTTCCATGTCGCTGGTGACAATGGTGGCGTGGTCGAGTTGCATGACGGGCCCTGTATGGGTTCAAAGTGGTTGGCATTCTGCAGATGCTGGCGCCACTTGAGAATTGGCCCTGTCATTGAATGATTTTCAACAGAAACAGAAAGATCGAGCGCGCTTCAGCGAGCCGGGCTCCCGGCGGAGTGGCCAACCCTAAAGAAAACCGCGCAGTCCAGTGAACACCTGAATACCTCCAAACACGGCGATCACAAAGGCCGACAGGCAGGCGATGCCGCGCACGAATGAGGCAGGCATTTTTCTACGCAGTGCAGCCGTCAAGCTACTCAAGCACAACCACCACGCTGCCGAGCCGACAAACACCCCGGTGAGCATAGGCCATACCGCAGACCGCCCTGCGCCGTCCTGCACACCCTGCGTGCCAGTTAGCGGCCCAAGTGCAGCAAAAATCCCGATGAACGAGAGGATCGTGAGCGGATTGGAAAGTGTCAGGCCGAACGTCGTCAAAAAATCACGGGCGACCGTTGTGCGTGGCGATTCCGATATGGCCGAAGGTGCAACCGACGCGTTACGCAGGATGGTCGAGGCCAGCCACACAAGAAATGCGCCGCCGCCAATCTTCAGAATGATGGTGAGCATCGGCAGCGCCGTCGCAATTCCCGCAATACCGAGAGCGCCGAGGAGTGCATAAACCGTATCGGCGCAGGCCGCGCCGATACCCGTCGTGAAACCGGAGCGGAAACCACGGCTTAGGGTTCGCTGGATGCACAGCACGCCGATGGGGCCAACGGGCGCTGCGATGGAAAAGCCCATTGCCAGTGACTTGATAAACAGCATTCTTGCGCTCTCCTGCGATATCCAAGTGTACGGAGATGCATCGTAGGCAATACGAGCGTGTCGACGAAGTGGTTTTTTAAGGGAGAATGAAGGATTCACCTTAAAAAATCGTCACCATGGACGAACTAGACTGGAAGATGCTGTCGCTCTTGCAACAGAATGGGCGGGCGACCTATACGGAACTTGCGCGTGAAGTCCATTTGTCCGTGCCTGCGGCCACGGAACGCGTAAGGCGTCTTGAGGAGGCTGGGATCATCGAGGGCTACGTGGCGCGCGTGAATCCAGGCGCGGCGGGCTACCCGGTGAGTGCACTGGTCGGCATCACTGTCCCGCAGCCTGCCAAAGCCAAATTTCTCAAGCTACTCAACTCGATATCCGAAGTCCTCGAATGCCATCACGTGACTGGCGCGGACTCGTATGTCATGCGATTGGTTGCGGTGAGCATGGCTGACCTTGAACGGTTGATCGAACGAATCAACCTATATGGCGAAACCCGGACTTCGATCGTCATGTCGACTCCGCTGGAGCGCCGCCCGCTGGAACGGCCGTCGATCACGTTGCCGAAACTGAAGTATTGAAGCTAGACGAGCGCCTGCTCCTCGCGGGCTTACTGCAAGGCGACCGGCTGACGTGCCGCGTAAAGGTGACGCTGAAGGTGCCGCCAGCACCCCCCGCTTCGGCTGACGGATTGATCATTGCCGGACTCTTGCCAATGAAATTTGGATTTCTGATTGTAGTAAGTACGGCCTAGGAGACCTATCGTGAGGGGACGTCCAAACCACCTCACAGGATTTCCTATGAAAACCATCCTGATCACCGGCTGCTCTTCCGGTTTCGGCCTCGAGATTGCCCGCTACTTCCTGGCCCGCGACTGGAACGTCGTCGCCACGATGCGTACGCCGCGTGCCGACGTGCTGCCGTCTTCAGACCGGCTGCACGTGCTGGCGCTCGACGTCACGAATCCGGAGAGCAGTCGGCAGTCTATCGAGGCCGCTGGCCCGATCGATGTCCTCGTCAACAACGCCGGCTTTGGCGCAGCTTCCCCGGCCGAACTGGTCCCGCTCGAGACGGTGCGTGACATCTTCGAGACCAATACCTTCGGCACGATAGCAATGACGCAGGCCGTGATTCCGCAATTTCGGCAACGCAAGGCCGGTGTCATCGTGAACGTCACGTCGAGCGTGACGCTGAGGGCGCTGCCTCTGATTGCTGCGTATAGCGCGAGCAAGGTGGCAGTGAACGCATTCACCGAGTCGATGGCACTGGAGCTCGCGCCGTTCGGCGTGCGAGCACGCCTCGTGCTGCCGGGCCGCTCGCCCGAGACCCGCTTCGGCGATAACGCGCGTGCCCATATGCATGGCTTCGACCATGAGGCCTACGCTGAACTTGTGCAAAAGGTCGTCGCAGGGCTGACCGACACGTCGACTCCGGTTACACATTCGCAGGATGTCGCCGAAGCCGTCTGGCGCGCAGCAACCGATCCGTCATCGCCGGTTCGCATCCCGGCTGGAGCCGACGCCGAAGCGTGGGCGGCCGAGGTCGGCTGATCGGATCGGGACGTGCAATCCCCCGGGGCGGCAGTGGATTTTTCCGGGCGCAAGATGTGTCGACTACAACGCAGAGGAAACCCTCTTGGCCCGGCTTCGCAGAAAGAGGTTGTTCAGGATAAGCGCGGCGCCGGTGATGCATGCGCCAACCACTTGCACGCCCTCGGGCACGACCCCAATCGTTGAAGACACGACGAAGGTCGTCAGGGGAAGTACGTCCATGAACAAGACACCATTGAGTGGAGTGAGAATCCGGTTTCCCATGTTCCAGCAAAGGATCGCGATAAAGCCGGCGATCGGGCCCATATATAGCAAGTGCGGCAGTATGGAGCGCAGCGAAGCGGTCGAGGGTATGGGAACAACGCGGCATGCAAAGAGCAGGACATTCAATCCGATGATCGTAGTGAGGCCGAGCCATGTAGTCAGGGTGGTGTATTTCAGAGCTGACCATTGCTTGAATCGAGATGCACCGAATGTGTAGATGACCCAACACAGAGCGCCGAGCACGATAAGTACATTGGCTGAGTAATGCTGAGGCTCGCGCAGCACGGCCGCGATGTTGCCCTTTGTCACGACCAGCGACACACCGGCGAAGGACAGCAGAACGAACAAAAGTGAGAATAGAGGCGGCTTGCTTCTTCGGACCACCGAGTTCACCAGCAATCCCATCATGGGCTGGGTCGCCATCATGATGGACGCGGTCAATGCGCCTTCACGACCGGCGAGTTGTTGACCCAGAAAAACAAAGGATCCGAAGCCGCAGAAGCCCACCGATCCCAACAACCACGCCAGACCGATCGACTCGCCGCAGGCACGCAACCCTCTCTTGCCTTCTTTGATGAGTAGCAGCATCAGAAAGGCGGTGCCGGCGACGAGGTAGCGCAGCGAGGTAAAGGTGAATGGATCGATGTGGGTCAGTGCACTCGTCATGACCGGAAACATGATGCCCATCAGGACAGTTGCCACGACGCACAACACGACGCCCTTCCCGTAGGCCTCGTGGGTATGTCCGGCGTCGACGCCGGGAGGCAACGTCTTTGGATCATGAAGCGGTGTGACCCCTGCACCCAGGTGAGTATTCATGAACGATCATTCCATAAATAGAGAAATTTTTTAGTTTAGGGCTCGCATGGCCATCGTGACGATCGCGACACGTTCCTTCTCGCTCATGCTGACTTTTCCGAGGACGCGCATGCCCTGGATCATGCACAAGAGGAAATTCCCGATTTCCTGTTCATCGAGATCTGGGTTGAAAACCCCAGCTTGCTGTCCTTTGACAACCGCGGCCACGAGATGAGAAGAAATGCGCCGCAGCGTCGTCTCAATGTGGGGACGCAGGGATTCGTCAGCAGGCAATAGTTCGGTCACCGCATTCGTGATAAGGCATCCATGCCGCTCCGAGAGCTTAGAAGCCACGTGGGTATAGTGAAGCAGTGCTTGACGGAGTAGCTCGGCCGGCGGCAAATCTGCCTCGAGACGTTCCTTTAGCCTGGCAATCGCACCTTCTGCATAGCGGTCAAAAGCCGCCACGAGCAAGCCATGCTTATCGCCAAACGTGCCATAAAGGCTCGCGCGAAACAGACCCGTCGCCTTGCAGAGCGAATCGATCGAGGTGGCGTAGTAGCCTTGCTCCCAAAAGACTTTGCTTGCTGCGTCGACCACGTTGTCGATGTCGAATTCGCGAGGCCGCCCTCGTTCGGGCAGCGGCGACGAATTGGCGCGCGCAGGGGATCTGGTCATAGTCGTTTAATAATAAGACCATTCATTCCAAAAAGATAGGATTGTCTGTCTGGTTGCCAATTCACGTGATGGTGTGCTCGACAAGTTTCGGGTGTGCCGCGGGTTCAGTCGGACGCTTCGAGTGCGGTCGCGCCGTTCCCCGGCGCGCTCCGTCGGCGTTTTTCCTTCGAACCCGCGCGCCGATAATATTGCGAGCGATGATCGACGAGGCACGTGAAACTGACGTCTTTGCTTTTCCGCGGCGAAGTGCATTGCAACAACGAAAAGGAGTCCACGCCTCATCCGGTATGATTGAGCGTCATGCAAGCACCTGATCTCAACCTGCTCATTGCACTCGACGCCCTTCTCGAAGAAGGGTCGGTAATCGGCGCCGCAAAGCGGATGCATCTAAGCGCGCCCGCCATGAGTCGGACGCTGGCGCGGATTCGCGACGCGCTCGGCGATCCGATCTTCGTCCAGGTTGGCAGGCGCATGGTACCTACGCCGCGTGCGCTTGCGTTACGCGAACAGGTGCGTGACTCCGTTCAAAGCGCAGTGCGCCTGTTGCGACCTGAGCGCGAAACCGATCTGGCTACTCTCGAGCGGCACTTCAACGTGTACGCGAACGATACGTTCTCTGGTTCTTTTGGCAGCCTGCTGCTCGAGCGCGTCCGGCGGGAAGCGCCGCGCTCGGTCTTACGATTCCAGCCCGAAAACGACACGGAGCCGCATGTCGTGCTGGACGGAGAAAGCGATCTCTATATCAGTGCGATGCGCCCGATGGGATCGGATATCCGCGTGCAGCAGCTGTTCACGACCACTTTCGTCGGACTGGCGCGGGAGGACCATCCGATCTTCGACGACGAGATCACGCCGCAGCGTTTCGCGTCTTACGATCACATCAGCGTTTCGCGCCGCGGCCGCATCGCAGGTCCGATCGATGTCGCGCTTGCCGCGCTTGGCCTGCGCCGCACGGTGTCGTTGGTGGTTCCGTCTTTTCATTCGGGCGTGTTCGCACTCGGCCTGTCGGACTTGATCGTCGGCCTGCCTGAACACGTAGCGGTGACGGCGCAGAGGCTCGGGATGCAGGTGCGCTCGTTCGAGATACCGATCCCGCTGGAGACCATTGTCGTGATCCAGGCATGGCATCCGCGCCTGCACAACGATCCCGCGCATCAATGGCTGAGGCATCTCATACGTGAGGTGTGTCGCAGCTGATCGGCGCGTTCGAACATCGGCCTGAGGCGTGCGTCTGACGCATGCTTCAGGTGCAAACGTTGCAATTTTCAAATCGTCTGCAGCTTCTTAGACTGGCTCCTGTGTCATCCACGGAGTGAGTCTCATGCGGTTCTTCCAAACGGCCTTGCCGACCTGTCTAGTTTTTCGCGCGCACGATGCGGCCAGGCGGATAGTGTGAACGCCGACGTCATCCATTCATCGGCGACTCTTTCTGCATCTGCATCTGCATCTGCATCGGCATCGGCATCTGCAACTGCATCTGCGCCGAAAGTCGCCGCGGCGCCTGCCTTCAACGCACGCGTGATCGTCGGTCTGGTGGGCGTGCTGATCGCCGTCGTGATGGCACAGGTCAATGATCACGTCACGGAGATCGCCATGGTCGATATTCGTGGCGCGATGGGTATTAGTCGCGATGGCGGCTCCTGGCTTGGCACCGTCTACCAGGTCACACAAGTGTGCGCGATGATGTTCGCGCCATGGTGTTCCGTCACGTTCTCGCTACGGCGATTCACCGGCGTTGCGGTCACGGCCTTTGCATTGCTTGGAGTCGCGTCGCCGTTTGCGACGACGTTCGGCGCATTGCTCGCATTGAGAGCGCTACAAGGCCTTGCCGGCGGCTGCCTTCCTCCGATGCTGATGACCGTCGCCTTGCGTTTCCTGCCGCCCGGCATCAAGCTCTATGGGCTCGCCGCCTACGCGTTGACAGCGACCTTCGCGCCCAACCTCGGTGTACCGCTGGCAGCGTGGTGGACCGAATACGTCAACTGGCATTTTCTGTTCTGGCAGATTCTACCGCTCGCGCTCGTCTCGGCGGGCATGGTCGCTTGGGGTCTGCCGCAAGATCCGTTGCGGCTCGAACGGTTCGGTCAGTTCGACTGGCGCGGAGTGCTCCTCGGTGTCCCGGCAATTGGCATGCTGGTCGTCGCGCTGGAGCAGGGGACAAGGCTGGGCTGGACAGATTCACCGTTTATCTGCGCGTTGTTTGCAGGCGGCGGTGTAGCGATGGCGCTATTCCTTGCCAATGAATGGTTTCATCCTTTGCCGTTCTTCAAGATCCAGTTGCTCGCACGCCGTAATCTCACTCACGCGCTGATCACGCTTGGCGGTGTGCTGTTGATCCTGGTCGCCCTAGCGGCCACGCCGGGTACGTACCTGAGCGAAGTCCGCGGTTACCGGCCACTGCAGCTAGCGTCCCTCGCACTGTGCGTCGCGCTTCCCCAACTGGTTGCATTGCCGGCGGTGGCTGCGCTGTGCAATCTGCACCGCGTCGATTGCCGCTGGGTACTGGCAACAGGACTCGGTTTGACCGGGCTGTCATGCTTCGCGGGCAGCTTCGTGACCTTCGACTGGACGCGCGAGAACTTCTATGTGATTCAGATTATCCAGATCGTCGCGCAACCCATGGCGGTGATTCCATTGCTGATGCTCGCGACTAACGGCATGACTCCCATGGAAGGTCCGTTCGCCTCGGCCTGGTTTAACACCGTCAAAGGTCTTGCCGCCGTCGTTGGCGGAGGCGTTACTGAAGGGTTGATGGCGACCCGCGAACGCTTTCACTCGAACGTGCTGATCGATCAATTTGGCAATCGTCCGCAATCTCTTTCATTGACGCTGAAGGACCTCGCGTCGCGGTCGCATCTGGACACTCACAGGGCGCTCGCGCTGCTCGATCAGCATGTTCGTGAGCAGGCGTTGGTGCTGGCTTCAGCGGACGTATTCCGTCTGATGGGACTGATCGCGCTCGCTCTGATTCTGCTGGTTCCGCTGGTGCCCACGCGCGTGTATCCGCCGCGCGCCGTTCCCTCTGCGCCTCCGGTGAAACATTGAATCAATCCATCGAACTGGTCCTGTGATGAAAGAGTTGAGCTATGTCTGAGTTGAAATCGACCCGGAAGGTTTATATCGCGAGCGCGCTGATCATCGTGTTGTTGGGACTCTCGGCCGCGCTGACATACGGGGTGTTGAAGCCACCCGGACAAAGCACTGATGATGCGTTCGTTAGCGCAGACTTCACGGCCGTTGCACCGCGCGTCGCGGGCCAAGTCGCGGCATTAACCGTCGACGACAATCAAGTGGTTCACAAAGGCGACGTGCTCGCGCAGATCGACGACCGCGACTACAAGTCAGCGGTTGCAGCGGCGCAAGCCAACGTCGCGGTCGCAAAGGCCACCATTGACAACGTGTCGGCGAGCATTATCCAGCAAAGCTCCCTGATCGATCAGGCTGCAGCGGGATTGAGCGCAGCACATGCGAACGCTGTGTTTGCGCAAGCCGATTTCGACCGCTATACCGATCTCGCTCAGCATGGCGCGGGTAGTCTGCAAAACGCTCAACAGGCGCGGTCGAAGGCTGATATGGCGCTCTCCGATGTTTCTCGCAGCGAGGCCGGTTTGATTGCCGCAAGGCAGCAGGTGGCCATCCTGACGACACAGCGTGAGCGCGCTCAGGCCGCACTTCAGCAGGCGGAGGCTGCGCTCGATACGGCGCATCTCAATCTGTCATGGACGCGTATTGTCGCACCGATCGACGGCGTGGTCGGGCAACGCGCGGTACGTTTGGGCGCATATGTGACGCCTGGCTCGCCGATGCTGGCGGTCGTCCCGTTGCAACAGGCATACGTGATCGCCAATTTCCAGGAGACGCAACTGACTGACGTGCATCCGGGCCAGACGGCTGAGGTTCGAGTAGATACGTATCCGGGCGTTGTACTGCGGGGCGCTGTCGACAGTTTCGCGCCCGCAACCGGTGCCACGTTCGCCGCCATTGCACCTGACAACGCGACCGGCAATTTCACGAAGGTGGTACAACGCATTCCTGTCAAGATCGTGCTGAACGCCGGGCAAGCTGCACTGGAGCACCTGCGCGTGGGGATGTCGGTAAATGCAACCATTCGCACTGAGCGCATTCACGGCGCGGTTGACGCGGAGGTTGCCGCGCGATGAGCCTGCTGATTTCACGAATCGCGCTGAGTGTCTGCCTGCTCACCGTTGCCGCGCTGACGGCTTGCACGGTAGGGCCCGACTTTCAGCGACCGGTTGCGGCGCTGCCCGATCGTTGGCATGTCGACGAGAAGCACTCCATCGCCGCGCCGAGTACAAAAACCTCGTCGCGCATCGTCGATAGCACGCTCGATCCGCGGTGGTGGGAGGCGTTTCACGACGCTGAACTGTCGTCTCTGATCGACCGTGTCGCGGCATCGAGTCTCGATGTGAAAGCGGCGACGGCCCGGCTGATGCAAGCCGGTGCGGCACGCCGTGTGACTGGTTCGGACACGGCACCTTCCGTCAATGGAGCAGCGTCATACCAGCATGCTAGATCGAGTCAGAACGGCTTGCTAGATATTTCCGGACTCGACGGCAAACACGACTACAACCTTTGGCGGCCTGGCTTTGATGCGTCATGGGAACTCGATCTATGGGGCCGCGTGCGTCGGGAGATTGAATCGGCCGACGCCAACATCGAAGCGAGCGCCGATCTCCGCCGCGACGTGTTGCTGGCGACGCTGGCGGAAACGGCGGACGACTATATGGAGTTGCGTGGGGTACAGGCGCAACTCCATATAGTCGAACAGAATCTGCAAATTGCGCGTCATAGCCTCGAATTGACACGTATTCGGTTTGCCGATGGAATCTCTACGCGTTTGGACGTGGCTGAGGCGTCCGCCCAGGTCAGCACGATTGAAGCGCAACAGCCTTCCCTCGAGAGTCGACGCGTACGGCTCGTCAATGCGCTGAGCTTTCTGATGGGCGCTGCACCGCGCAGTCTTGAAAGCGAGTTGCATGACAGTGCGCCGATTCCTTCGATGTCATCGCGCGTGCCCGCCGGTTTGCCCTCCGAGTTGGCGGAGCGACGCCCGGATATCCGTGTAGCCGAAGCTCATTTGCACGCAGCGACCGCGAACATCGGCGTCGCGATAGGCGATTTTTATCCGCGCGTCACCCTGTCAGGAGAGTTCAATTTGCAGGCGATGCATTTTGGCGATCTCGATACATGGGGTTCGCGAATGTTCGGCGTCGGTCCTGCGCTCAACATGCCGCTGTTCGACGGCGGCCGCCTCAAGGGGCAACTGGCGCTGCGTAACGCGCAACAGGAGGAGGCCGCGATTGCATTTCAGCGCACGGTGCTGAACGCCTGGCATGAGGTGGACGATGCGATGAGCGATTACAATGCCAGCCAGATACACCACGACTTGCTTGCCGAAGCAGTCGCGCAAAACCAGATTGCGCTCGACAATGCCCAACGCCAGTACGGCGCGGGTGCCACGGATTTCTTGAACGTATTGGCCGTGCAAAAGGATTTACTCGGAACGCAACAGGCGCTAGCGTCCAGCTCGGTTGACTTAGCGGTTTCGCTGGTGAATCTGTACAAGGCATTGGGCGGGGGATGGCAAGGCGCGTTTCCGGCGTCGCCAGGCGGGGCCAATGCCGGAAAAATGACGGGCATGTCCAACATTCATGGAGAACATGACCATGCTTGATGTCACCTCATTCAGCGTATCGGATGTCCGGGAGTTTCCGCTGGTCACCTTGCGCAACGACGTGATCTGACCTGGATATGGGTCGCAGTGTGTGCACGAAATGGAGGCCGCTGACAGTTTAGCGGCGATACGTGTAGACCGACAGACGCCAGGCGCTTATACCCTCCCGTGTAATTCACAAGCGGGCGACCGCCAACTGAATCGAGAACGGCCCTTACAATGCCATCTGGACCTATCGTCGGGTGGAGGTGACAGTGGATATCGGTTTTATCGGTCTTGGTGTGATGGGCCAACCCATGGCCCTGAATTTGGCGCGCGCAGGAACGTCGTTGATCGTCTGGAACAGGTCGAGCGACCGGAGCGAGCCCTTGCGAGCGGCAGGAGCCAGCGTCGCTGCTAGCCCTGCGGAAGTGTTCAGCCGGGCATCGACCGTCCTCATGATGCTCGCCCACGGCGATGCAATCGACGCGGCACTCGCACGCGGGACACCCGAGTTCGCCGCTAACGTCGCGCAGCACACGATTCTTCACATGGGTACGACATCGCCCGAATACTCGTCTGCGCTCGAGGCGGACATTCGTGCCGCTGGCGGCCACTATGTCGAAGCGCCGGTTTCGGGTTCGCGGAAACCCGCCGAGGCGGGAGAACTTGTCGGAATGCTGGCCGGAGAACCGGAAGTGGTGGAAAGCGTGCGCACATTGCTCGGACCAATTTGCAGCGAAACCCATGTCTGCGGCGCGGTACCGAGTGCCTTGTTGATGAAGCTTGCCGTCAATATTTTCCTGATCACGACTGTCACCGGCCTCGCTGAAGCAATCCATTTCGCCGATCACCATGGTCTGGATCTGCAGCAATTCCGTGCCGTGGTGGATGGCGGTCAGATGGCTAGCGGCATCTCACGCGTGAAGACACTCAAACTTGTGAATCGGGACTTCGACGTTCAGGCTTCGATAACGGACGTTCTGAAAAACAATCGACTTATTGCGGAAGCGGCACGCGATGCAAAGATGGCGTCACCGTTACTTGATGTTTGTCATGCGCTGTTTCGCGAGACAGAGGCGCTAGGTCTAGGCCGCGCCGATATGGTGGCAGTCGTGCGCGCGCTCGAGGCCCGCACCGGCCTGGAAAAATAATCACCGGAGTGCCTATCAAGAATAGATACTCGCACGTGTCGATCGCTCGACGTGTTGCAATCGTTTCTTGGCGTCTTTGCGAAGGAGAAAGGCAGTAGACATGAACGCAATTCAGTTGGTCACGCTCGCCGCAATCTGGGGGGCGTCGTTTCTGTTCATGCGAATCGGCGCGCCGGCCTTCGGGGTTGTCCCGTTGATCGCGGTGCGCGTCGGGATCGCAGCGCTATTGTTGCTGCCCGCACTGCGGAAATCTGACGCCCGCCTGGAATTCAAAGAGCACGCTTGGCCGCTCTTTGTCGTCGGCGTAACCAACTCCGCCGTGCCGTTCTGTTTGTTGACCTA
>JAMFSK010000102.1 GCA_026225235.1 Burkholderiales bacterium | reverse complement strand
CGAGCAGTGCTTTGCCGCTGGCTCTAGGCTTTGCTGGGGATGGTGTGACGGTCGGGTGACCATTGCCCGCCAACACGATTCGCCGCGCTGGACAAGCAATGGCAGTGGTGTCGGAACTACCTTGAGGCCTAGTGGATGTTAATGACAGATACGAGCTGGGCGGAGTCCCACCCGGTCAAGCGAGCGCTCGCCAGGCCTTATCAGGCATGGCGCTGCGTCGGATGGACCGACGAAATGCTGAATTTCCTGATCGTCGCGTCGCGCGCCATGCGTGGGGGCGCGCACTTGCCGGACGGATGGCTGGTCGGTGGTCCGGAGGCGTTGCTTGACGCGACTTCACAACTGGAAGCAGGCGCCTTTACCGTCTACGTGCTGGATCGCGCCACTGACGGTGGAGAGATCCAGCTTGGGCAAGTCACGGGCCTCTGGCGAGAACAGATGCCCGAGGGCGCCGTGCCGTCGTTCTGGTACGCCACCGGCGGTGGTGAACCGAAGCCCTGCTCGCGCATGTGGATGCGTTCAGACACCCAGCCGGAGCTGGTCAGCGTGTTGACCTTGGCCAAGCGCACCCGCGCCCGGCGCACCCGCCAGTAGCCAACCGCTTACCTACCAGTCACCCACCCATCACCATCGTGTCGGGCCTCGCGATACGCCGTGCACCGGTGTGCCGTCATCGCGCGGCAAGACCTGTGTGCGCTCCCCCTGTCGACGACGTTAGGCAACCACCATGCGCATCCAGATCGCGTCAGACCTCCACCTCGAATCGCTACGGCGACGCTTCCCCGACTACCGCGCGCTCGACGTCACAGACGCCGATGTGCTGGTGCTGGCCGGCGACATTGCCGCAGGGACCGACGCGGTCGATGTTTTCGCCGACTGGCCAGTACCCGTGATTTATGTGCACGGCAACCATGAGGCCTACGGATCGGTGTACGGGGAGTTGACTCGGGATATCCGGGAGCGGGCGGCCGGCACGCAGGTTCGTTTTCTCGAGCGTGATGAAGTGATCATTGGCGACGTGCGTTTCCTCGGCTGTTGTCTGTGGACCGACTATGAGCTCTACGGCACGCGCGAGCGCAGCATGCAGATGGCGCGTCGCTTCATGCACGATCACACGGTGATCCGGGCAGCGGAGGGCGAATGGTTCATGCCGGAGCATGCGCTCGCCGAGCACGAACAATCCTTCGCCTGGCTCCAGGAGCAGCTCGTGACGCCGTTCGATGGTCACACGGTCGTCGTCACCCATCACGGCGTGGCGCCGGCGTCGGTGCACCCGCGCTACCGCGATGATCCGGTGAACGCCGGGTTCGTGAGTGATCTGCGTCACATCATTGATCTGGCCGACATCTGGATTCACGGCCATGTCCACGACTCGTTCGACTACCGGGTAGGCGAGGCCCGGGTGATTGCGAATCCGCGAGGCTACGCTAAAAATCTGAACATGGCGGGCGCGCCGCAGGATCTTAAATGGGAAAACTCGGCCTTCAATCCTGCCCTGGTGATCGAGGTCTGAGCGGACAAAGCTGGGTCGCGGCAGACCCTCATCGGCATTGCCCTGAGATCCTTGGAAGTGCGCCAGGCAAGACGGCTAACAAAAGCATGGGCGGACCCCGGGGATAGCTGACAGGTCGCACGCTTTCGATCACCGATCACCGATCACGGGCTGGAGCAATGCGACGCCTGGTAACACGTAGTGGGCGTGACGAGAGGTGTCCTTCCATGCAGGTCGCTTTACCGCGTCCGGAGAACTGCCGCGATGTTGTATTACCTCAGGTGTACTGACCGATCGTGGTGGCTTCCAATTAGACATTTGTGGTGAACGAACGGGACATGATGTCCGGTGCAATCGAGAGACTGAGCAGTTTGGTTTTTCTCGCGTTCGAGCCGGAGAGGGCCGCTTCGGGAGTGCCTGCCCAGCAACTTTGGACGGCGCATGCCGGCGTGAGCGCTCACCGCTGCGGCTAGCGTCCCGAAACGTGGACATTGGGCAGGCGCGCGGGCGACCTAACCATGGAAACCGCTCGTTTGCCTAACGGCACGCGAGACGCGCGCGGAACAACTTGATAGGCAACATCGATGAGTCAAAATGGGCAGGGCGCCAGGATGCGACGCCGCCGACTACGAGGATGCCAGTTCGCGTGCGGCAGCGCTGGGGTGCGCCCACGACCTTGCCGTCCTCATTGAAGTTGTCCGCCTGCCAGGTGAAGTCTCGCAGCAAGGCGGTCAAGGCAACGTGCACTTGCGACCGCCCGCCGGATTGGTTGTTGCGGACAGGCAGGTTCAGCCGTCGGCGCCCTCACTCTCACGGCCCGGGCAATTTGGGTCGGACAAACGCCTCCGGTATCGTCCCGTGTTGCCATGACCCTTCGCCGGCGGGACAACAAGCAACCTCAGAGAATATGAACAATCAAAAATCGGTTGGCACTATCGCCTCGGCCGTTTCTACAAGCAAGAGCGCTGCCGGTGAGACCGTCGATGCGTTCATCGCGCTTGTATCGAAAGCAGTCGTTGAAGGCGAGGGCGTTCAGCTAGTCGGTTTCGGCACTTTCGGCTTGGGCCAACGCGCGGCGCGGACCGGTCGCAATCCGAGGACCGGTGAAACGCTGCAATTGCTGCTACCACCACTGCCAATTCACGTTGGGAAAGGCGTTCAAGGACAAGTTGAATTCGTGAGTGCGCTCGCCGTATCACCGGGGCTTTGCGCCGCCTCATGGCAGCGGCGCGAAGTACTTGCTCGGTGATTCAATCCCCGGCGTTGGGGCGGCGCTACTTGCAACATTTGATCATCGAGCGGTAAGAGATTAAGCCGCTTCACAGCGCTGCGCCGCTCGACGCCGTCCCGGTGAATCGATTTGACGATGACTCGCTGGCCGCGCGCCTCGGCGAGCACTTCGGCAATGCGGTCGCGGTATCGCACGACCGAACCTTCCTTTAAGGATACGTCGCAACGTAACAGTCGCCGTGTTTATGAGGTGCACCCGCTGTGTGGGGGCGCGTAGTTCGCCAGCCGAAGCTCGATTTTTGCTGACGCTGAAGCCCGACGCTGCGCAAAGTATAACGACCGCGGGTCTTAGCGGAGCACAACGATTGCCTTTGCAAAAGCACAAGACTATCGATGAGACATGTCTGATAGTTGTTATTAGCAGACAAGCGTTTAATGGGTAAAATTAGTGATATCGCAGATCGAGCCTCGATAACGACCTAATCATCTGCTTTAAGTCGCGTTTTTCGGGAGCGCGTCTACCAAGAGAGGGCGCCATCGCCAATCAAGTCCAGCAGCTGGCCCTGCCGCCACCGCGCACCTACACCCGCACCGACTTCGCGGCGCTGCGGGCGTTCGTACAGCGCATCGAGCCGGGTGTGATCGCGCGTCGCTACTACGATCCGGATGAGCCCCGCCATTTGCCTCACGCCGCGAGCGCCGAGGCGATGACGCGATTTCTGGGCACGATGCTCGAAGACCTGGTGCAACTCGCGCTGCGCCACGGCTCGGCCGTTCTGGCGAATCACCTGAAGGCGTCCATCAAGCAGCACGGCAGCGCGAAGCTGACCGCGGTCACCTTGCGCATGGTCGAGCAGGCTTCGCGTCTGGCGGCGGCTACTCCGTCGCTCGATCACGGCGTGGGCCTGTGGTTTCGCCCGCTGATTGCCAGGCGTCTGATGGGGGAAGGGATCGATTCGCTCGGTGCGCTGATCGACGAGTGCAATGCGCGTGGCGGCAGCTGGTGGCGCTCGATCCCGCGCATTGGCGCACATCGCGCGCGGGTGATCGTCGCCTGGCTGCGCCGCTACGAGACCGACCTGGGCAAGCGGGTCGAGGCCGACGTCGATACTGCGCCGCTGGTGCCGGCCGTGGGGCTCGGCAACGTGATCGTGATCGGTGGCCCGGTGGAGG
>JAMFSK010000101.1 GCA_026225235.1 Burkholderiales bacterium | reverse complement strand
GCTGGAACATCATCTTGAAACCCGCCCAGATGATCGAAATCGAACAGACCACCCCGCCCACACCCAGCAAAGTCGTCTGGATGGTCGTGAGGAGTGTGTTGACCTGCGAGAGCTGTGCATAAGCCGGCGAAGCCAATAAGAAGGGCGCGATGATCCCGATCGCCATCCTTACTGCTCGAGCAGTAAAAGCAAACGGATTGCACGAACTCTTCGGAGATTTATAGATAAGGATTACTAATTTCATGAATAGCTCCTATATTCCGATTACACATGGGCTTCGGCCCAACCTTTCCGCTTTGCCCCCTCCCCTTAGCGACTCGACTTCACGCTAGAACACGACTGCGCTGTTGTCTGGCTTCTCGTCGCGCTCAGCGGGCTGCGCATCGATCGGGCTGGCCGGGTGGGTTCCGGATTGACCGTGTTCAGTTGTCCGTCGATACGGTTGAGCGGGAGGATCATTCGAGTCTGTGGGGACGACAGGAATGGGCAAGACGTTCGGCGCAATCGCCGGCACGGTGGGTAGGAGTCGCACCGAGGCGGGGTCCGCGGTGTGGTCCATCGCATCGTCCCTGACATTGTTCACGACCCGCTGCACGTAGCCGGTGCGGTAACCTGTTACGAAATCGCCACTCGCGTAGCAGGACAGGCTTTGCCTGAGCGCACGCTGCACGTCTGCCTGGCCAGCACGTGCCAACTGAAAGCAACCCTGAAGAATGGCCCCGGCCGCCGCGAGGTTGCGACACGGGTCAAACGCATCTTGCACATTCAGTCCGAGGCGTGGCCAGTTCGCCCGGTTTACCTGCGCAAGGCCTACGCTGTAGTTCCAGTGCCCGGCGTCCAGTGCGCGAACGGTCGCAATCGCCTCGTTGATGCTGGAGGGCTGATGCAGAAGCCGCCCGCCCACCACACCGATCGCAAGGGGGTTCAACGCGGACTCGGTACGGACAATCGCCGTCATCGTCGCGGGAGCGACACCGGGCACACATTGCAGCGCGAGCGTCGTAAAGTCGGGCAAGATCATCGCCCACCTCCGCCCGGCTCGTTCCTTGACGCGCAGGCGATCCACCCGTGAGAGCGCTCGCGGCCGGTGGAGATCAACCGGGGACCGGCGAAGCAAAACGCAACATGCTGAGTACGCTTGCCGAGGGGGGAACGGCACAACCCTCTCGACTGCCTCAGTGCTCTGCGCTGCAGCATATGATGCAAGCCTCTCTCATGATTCGCCATGACGTGCCCCGAGCTTTGCCCGGCTGCAGGATCGCCGGTTCGTAGGAGCATTCAAGCAACGATCGCCACCGACAGTACAACCCGTCTTGTCGTCTGAACGACCTGTCGGTCACGCATTGCGTTTCCCGCGACGCTAGGGAGGGCCGTCGCGACACGCGTGTCTAGACGCCAGGAACCGCAGCCTTAACCATCCGCGGTTGCCGCAGCATGACGGCAACCGCGTTGGGACCGATAGGCGCCGAGTCGAACCACGCCCAAAGTGCGAGCGCGCTGGCTGCCCCTCAGCCCTCTGCCCGGCACGCGCGTTGGCGACGGTCGCCTCAGGCGACTGAGGGCAACTGAGGAGTGCAGGCCCCCTCCGGAGGAGGAACCGGGTGTCCATCCCGGCTCCCGTTCGAATTGGTTTTGGCAGCGCTCATCATATGTGCATATAATAAAAGCTATCCTCGTTAAATGTTGATATATAGTGAAATCCATCTCTTCTGCCGACGTCTTGCCGTTCGCCGTCGAGGACACGCTCCGCGCGCTCGGCGAGCGGATTTCGCTCGCTCGCAAGGCACGCTACTGGACACAGTCCGAGCTGGCCGCCAAGGCAGGGGTCGGGCTCAATTCCGTAGTTAACATGGAGCGTGGCGCGTCGACGGTTCAAATCGGATTCTGGTTTCTCGTGCTTTGGGCTATGGATCTGCTCGAGCCAGTCGATGACATCGCACGCCTTGAAGACGATGCCCAGGCAATGGCGGCGTTAAAAAGAGGGCTTCCTCGGCGGGTTCGAGGACAACCATGACGGCGGCGCGCTCAAAACCCGTGTGGATCTGGCTACCGGGATCAAGCGAGCCGGTGCTCGCTGGAACTTTCTCGTGGGAGCCGCGGCTGGGTCGCTTTAGCTACGACAAAGATTTCCGCGCGCTCGAAGGGAGGCTGCCGCTCGATCCTCTAAGGCTACCGCTCACACGCTCGACCAAGTCGGCAACGGAGGCGGCAAACAACGGTGTATTCGGCGTACTACGGGACGCGTCGCCTGAGGGATTTGGTCTCGCGTTGCTTGAGCGTAAGGCCGGCCGGACGCTCGATGAAATTGACCGTCTCGAACTGGCACCCGGGGATTCAGTCGGCGCTATCGAGGTCGGGGACGATATCTCGAACAAAATCGAATGGAGCCCGCCGCCCATGCGCCAGCTCATCGATGCGCTGGATAATTTGCCTGACACGCGGGGAGACGGCGCGGCCGTCCGCGAGGTGAGCGGCTTGCCGGGCACTAGCATGGGCGGAGAGCGGCCGAAGCTGACGGTCATTCACGAAGGTCATTGGTGGCTCGCGAAGCTTCAAGACCGGGGCGACTTGCCCCACTATCCGGCGCGTGAGTACGTTGCCATGCGACTCGCCGCACGGTGCGGAATTGAGGCCGCATCGGTCGAATTCCGTCGCGCCGGTGAACGTGAATTCATCGCCGTTAAACGCTTTGATCGCTCGTGGTCCGGGGCAGGCATGTCGCGGCATGCCTTCGCAAGCGCGCACACCGTACTTCACCTTGGCCGCGGAGAGGTCCGCGGGGATCGCGTGCGCTCTTACCCAGGTTTCGCGCATGAATTGCGCCGCTGGTGCGGGGCTCCCGGAGTAGATGTTGTCGCCATGCAGCGAGAATTATGGCGGCGCATGACGTTCAATGCGTTGATCGGCAACGGGGATGATCACCCGCGTAACCATGCGGTGCTGTATCGCAACGGACATTGGGGACTGTCGCCAGCTTACGATGTGGTGCCGCATCCACAACATGGCGGCATGCTCGCCATGGCCATCGCACGCGATGGCTCCGCAGTCGTGAGCGAAGAGAACCTGCTTCACGCCAGCACGAGCTTCGGCTACGAGCCGGATGAAGCACGCGTTGATCTACAGGTGATGGCGCAGCGGGTCATGGACGGATGGGAATCGGTTCTTCGTGAAACCGGGTTCGAGCCCAGCGACATTTCGAACCTCGTCATGTCGTTCACGCTCGCGCGCGAGATTGCGGAAAATGCCGTCCTAGCCAGACACTTGCGACCCTCATGGGAAACAGTCGAAGGCAATATCGCCGAAAGATAGCCCGATGGATTTAAATGCCGGGACTGCCCTTCATCCGCCGTCAGGTCAGAAGGTGACGAGAAGGGTTTGGCGTGGTGGTGCCTCTCGATCAGGTCGTTTTCGAGCAAGCAGTGTCACAGACGGTCAAACCCGTCTTCTCGACCGATCCATCCGTCGGTCACGTAGTGTGGTTCTCGTGACCCAAGGAAGCGCGCGGACGCTCCACTTGATAAGGCAGCAATTTGACACCCCGCATGAAGGACGGACAATCTAACCCGGAGTCACTCGCGCCAGCGGACGACCTCGATCGGCCAGTGCGACCGCGATCAGTATCTCGTGCGCAGCAGGCGCGTCGGCCACCGAGAGCGAGACCGTGTCGAAGTGGTCAAAGCTCCACATGTCCGACACCCCGTGCAAGGGAATGTCCACGCTAGCGCCAGGCCCGCCGCGCCGGGTGACCGATGGCATGATCGTCTCGGCTGTAGGTAGGCATGCGCGCACGGACTTGCCCAAGCGCGGATGAAGGAGCGCGGCGCCCCACTCGAGCGGAACATCCATTCCAAGGAGCGCCGCCTTGCCATAGCTCTGAATGTCTGCAGGTGTGGCACCCAGTGCTCCTATCGCGCGACGAGTGAGTAGCGAGCCCAGTTCTCCACCCCATTCATACAGCGGTTCAAGCGCCGCATCAATGTTCATGCCTTTGACGTCAAGAACCGCTGCGGCAACCACCTGGCGGTGCGGTGGTGTGAGCGCCACGCCGAGCTCCGCGCATCGCTCGACCACATGGGTCACCCACCGCGAGATCGGCATCAGGGCCTGCGTCATGATGGGATGCCGGCCGATGGGCGGCTGGCCAACTGCGCAAGTACGTCGGCACCGACCATGGGTGGCTCGAGAAACGGACCGCGCGCCGATTCGTAGGCGCGCGCCGCACGCAGCACCCGTGCATCCGTGCCTCTCGCTCCGATGATTTGCAAACCCACAGGGAGGTGCTCGTCGGTCAAGCCGCACGGCACGCTCACAGCGGGCTGACCCGTCTGGTTACACCAGGACGTCAGAGGCGGCGCCATGCGTAGCGCGTTCGGCAAACCCGGCACGGGTGGCGGCGCCATATGAAAGGTCGGTGTCACCAAGAGGTCGTATTCCTCGAAAAAGCCCCCCATCTCCTCAACGAGCGTATGTCGGGCGGCGAGCGCGTCGACGAACGCTGCGGTGCCGATCTGCTCCCCGAACTCGGCCAACTCACGCACATCCGGGTCCAACTGAGCGCGTTGCTCATCGCTCATCGCCCGCGCACGCCGGGCAAACGACACGGCCCACTGAATCGAGTGCATCTTGCTCGCCATATAACCGGTGAGCGGAGGGACCTCGACCTCCTCCACATGCGCGCCCAGCGCTTCAAGCAGCCGGGCTGCTCGCCGCACACATGCAGCGATCGCGGGATCGACCTGCACACCCGTGGGTCGCTGACTGAACGCGATGCGCAGCCCGGCGATACCATCGGTGAGACCCGTGCAGTAGTCCCGGCCGCCCTCGACTCGGGCAAATCGATCAGCGCTTACGGGACCTGCCATCACACCCAGCATGAGCGCTGCGTCCTCGACCGATCGCGCGATCGGCCCGAGCGTCGACAATGCGGTAAATGAACTTGCGGCCCCCGCAGGAACCAAGTCGAAAGACGGCTTGAATCCGACCACGCCGCTCCAGCACGCGGGAATGCGAATGGAGCCACCGCCGTCGGTGGCAAGCGACAGCGGTCCCATACCGAGGGCGACGGCCACAGCCGACCCCCCACTACTTCCGCCCGCGGAGCGGCGTGTGTCCCAGGGGTTGCGTGTGACGCCAGTCAGCGGGCTGTCCGTCACGATCTTGTTGCCGAACTCCGACGTGGTGGTCTTGCCGAACGGGATGGCGCCGGCCCGTCGCAGGCGCGCGACCGCGGGCGCATCGGTGTGCTCTAAATCGGCACGCGCGGTGAGTGAGCCGAAGCGTGTAGGTAGGCCCCGTACGGCAACGAGATCCTTGACCGAGACGGGCACCCCGTCGAGCGGCCCGCAGGGGGCGCGCCTCGCCCAACGATCTTCAGCTTCGCAGGCTGCGGCCAGAGCGCCCTCCTCGTCGATCCCGCACAGACCATTCACCTGGGGGTCCAGGCGCGTTGCCCGATCGAGCACCGCGCACATGACTTCCACCGGTGACAAGGTACGACGACGAAAACCTGAGATCAGTTGGGTCGCACTTAACATTGCACAGTCGCTCATATCGTCCCTATCTTTTCAGTCAAATTGGCTATCACGCGTGCTCAGGT
>JAMFSK010000100.1 GCA_026225235.1 Burkholderiales bacterium | reverse complement strand
TGCTGTGATGGCGTTTGTTAGTAAGGCAAGTTGCAGCTCGTCTGAACCAGGATTGCCATGCCACTGTCGTCAGTCAATAATCTCGTGTCGCCCGGTACTCGACCATACTGCGAAAACAGAATTCAAAACACGCACCCCAGTCCACAGCTCAAGAGTTCAAGATGAACACGCATTCTGCCGTTGAAACATACCTTCAAGATTTTCACCAGCGACAGACGGGTGCGACCGGGGCCGCATTTCTCAATCTCGATGCGAACTCGGCAGGAGTGGACTATGCGTCGTCATATGCGGTGCTCTCGGCCCGGGTACCCGATTTACCGGAGGCGATGACAGTTCTGGATCTGGCATGCGGCGATGGACATTTGCTCAAACTACTGGCCGATCGTCAACAGCCTGGGCTTCGTCTTGTAGGAGTGGACATGAGTCAGGGCGAGCTCGATGCCGCAAGAGCCCATCTTCCCGCAGAGGTGACCCTGCTGAACGAGCGGGCGCAGGCGCTATCGATCGAGGCCGGCACCATCAGCTGTGTCGTCTCGCATATGGCCCTGATGCTGATGGAGAACATCGAGCAGGTGCTTGGCGAAGTCCGTCGAGTGCTTCGTCCTCAGGGGCAGTTGGCAGCGGTCGTAGGTCGTACGTTCTTGCTCGGAGCCGTGAACGAGGTGTACCTGAGCATGCTGCGGCCCATTCTCAAGGAAGACGCAGCACCGCTGCCGTTTGGCGATCGACGCACGAGGACCGAGGCGGGCTGGACCGAACTGCTCGAACTTGGCTTCGAGCATGTGCAGTTCGAAGACGTAGACGTGAAATGGTCGCCGCTTCCCGATGAGTTATGGGGAGCTTTGACGGGGACCTATGACGTGGACCGTCTCTCGCTGCCGGCACGGGAACTGTTGAAAGCCCGCCTGTTCGACGCGATCGCACCTTTGCAGCAAAGTGATGGAAGAATTGCAACCGGATGGGGTTTGCGTCTCGTGCATGCCCGGGCTGCTTAGGAAGTAGCCCGATCGCGATTGAATTCCAGCAGCGCCGCACGATGGTTCCCGGTACCGGTCATTACAAAAAGCCTTCAGCTATACCGTTTCTCGGTATCCAAGTTGGGTTTGCGAGCGTGTGAGTGTCCTTCGGTATAGCCGTTTTGATCAATGGGCATTTCGGCCCGGCGTGAGGCACGTCGCCATTCTCCAATCGAAATCGACTTGGAAGGGGAGGCGATTTTGTCGGCCGGCCCAGCCAAAACAACCTGATCAGCGCTGCGATTGATCTTTCTTGCCGGTCAAAAGGGATCTTTTCGTCCGTCGCGCAAACGTTAAAGTTTTCTTCATTCTCTCCGTTAAAGAGTTGTCGAACCGTCGAGTAATGGCGCGCTGATTCAAAAGATTCAGAGCGGGCCGCTTCCGATCTTTGACGCGTCAAGCTTCACTTTTCAGATAAGACCGCAAGACGGTTTATTTAAACAACACTCGCTGTCAGAAGAGATTAATCAATGAAAACGAAATTGGCCGTGGCCAGTCTTGGCATCCTCGCCTGTTCGGGCGCTCACGCGCAAAGCAGTGTGACGCTGTATGGCTTGCTGGATGCGGGTATCAGCTATGTCAACCATGCAGCCACCCCAACGGGCGGTTCGTCGAGTAAGGTGAAGCTTGACGACGGCGTGATCCAGGGCAATCGCTGGGGCATGAGAGGGACGGAAGATCTCGGCGGCGGTCTTAGCGCGATCTTCACGCTTGAAGGCGGCCTGAGCGTCGCCAATGGCGCGGCTGCTCAAAGCGGCACGCTGTTCGGCCGCCAAGCCTTCGTCGGTCTGTCGAAGACCGGTGTCGGCGCGCTGACTTTCGGTCGTCAATATTCGTTTTCAACGGATTATGTGTCGAAGTACGCAGCGGGTGGTCTCACGATCGGTAACTACGCGTTCCGCATGAACGACGTCGACCAGTTGACTTCCAGCCGGATCAACAACGCAGTGAAGTTCTCGAGCGCGAATTTCTCGGGGCTGACGTTCGGCGCCTTGTTCGGCTTCTCGAACTCGACCGATTTCAGCGGCAATCCGAACACGACGGCCGCGGGTGTGACCACGCAGGGTTCATCGCGTACGGTCAGCTTCGGTGCGAACTACGACGGCGGCCCGTTCGGTATCGGCGCAGCCTACACGGACATCAGCTACCCGGGCGCCTCGACGCCGGCCTTCCCGATCACGATCGCCAACGTCAACACCAACGGCAGCAAAGACTTGCGCACTATCGGCGTCGGCGCGCGTTATGCATTCGGCCCGGCCATGGTGTTCGGCAACTGGACCAATACGCGCTTCGAAGGGCTAACCGGTCCGGACTCGCATTTCAACAACTATGAAATCGACGGCAAGTATTCGTTCACGCCGGCTATGTACGCCGCGCTGGCCTATACCTATTCCGACCTGAGCGGTTTCTCGCAGGGCAAGTGGAACCAGGTCAGCTCGATCCTGGACTACGCGCTGTCCAAGCGCACTGACGTCTATGTGCTGGCGGTCTATCAAAAGGCATCGGGAAGCAACAAGGGTGTACCGGTGCAAGCTGAAATCGGTTCGAGCTCGAGCTTCTTCGGCAACTCGGGTGGCGGCTCCGATGAGCAAGTCGCCGCACGGATCGGGATTCGTACGCGCTTCTGATCCTGTATGAAAAGCTAGGCCCAGAACAAGGCTCGCATTGGCGGGCCTTGTTCGTATATTGCTGACAGGGGACTGCTTGCAGTGCCCACGAGCGACACAAAAATGAAAATGCAAAATCTGAAGATTGGCATGCGGTTGGGAATCGGCTTCGGCCTTGTGGTGTTTCTGCTCGCAGCAGTCGCAATCATCGCAGTGAGTCGTCTGGAAGCGGGTAGCAGCCTCACCGACGACATCGTCAGAGACAAATACGTCAAGGTGTCGCTGAGCAACGAGATCAAGAACGATACCGACCGCGAAGTGCGCAACTTGCGCAATATGCTGCTGGCGTCAGAACCGGCCGATATCAAGAAGTATGAAAAGCGAATCAAGGAAACGTCCGAGCAGATCGATGCGACTTATGCGAAGGCCGGCCCGCTTTTCCACTCGACGGATAGCCAAGCCCTTTTTGCAGCCATGGTGGCGAGTCGTGTGAGTTACGAGGAGGCCGTCAACAAGACAATCGCGACGCTCGACGGTGGCTCGATCGAGCAGGCGCGTGGGGTGCTCTTCAAGGACGTGATTCCGGTCCAGGATGTCTATTTCTCGGCGATTGACAAAATGGTCAGTCACCAAACCGAACTGATGGCTCAAACGAGTGATGTCGCCATCAGCGAGGCGCATTCGGCGACGATGATGGTGATGGTGCTGTCCGTCATCGCGACCCTGCTGGCCGCGATAGCCGGCCTCATCATTACCCGTTCGATCGTCCGGCCGATCAACGAGGCGATCCTGCTGGCGGAGACGGTTGCGGAAGGCGATCTGACGTGCGTGATCGAAGTCCGCAGCACCGATGAAACCGGGCGATTACTCAGCGCACTCAAGCGGATGAATGAAAATCTCCGGCGCACGGTCTCCGAGGTCCGCATGGGCGCGACACACATTGTGACGGCGTCGTCGCAGATCGCCTCGGGCAACCTCGATCTGTCAAGCCGCACCGAGGAGCAGGCCGCTTCGCTGGAGCAGACCGCGGCATCGATGGAGGAGCTCACCGCCACCGCCAAGCACAATGCCGAGAACGCGAATGAGGCGAGCCGGCTGGCAGTGTCGGCGTCCGAAGTGGCTGTACAGGGCGGTGCCGCGGTTTCACAAGTCGTCGCGACAATGTCGTCGATCCATTCGTCGTCGGGCAAGATCGTTGACGTTATCGGCCTGATCGACGGCATTGCGTTCCAGACCAACATTCTCGCGCTGAACGCGGCCGTCGAAGCCGCGCGCGCAGGAGAACAGGGGCGTGGCTTCGCGGTCGTCGCCACAGAGGTGCGCACCTTGGCACAACGTTCTGCAACCGCCGCCAAGGAAATCAAGACATTGATCGGCGACTCGGTCACCCAGGTCGATCGCGGCACTGAACTGGTCAATCGTGCCGGTGAAACCATGAAGGAAGTCGTGGTGAGCATCCAGCGCGTGGCGAGCATCATCAGCGAGATCGCTGGCGCCAGCCAGGAGCAGATGAAGGGTATCGAGCAGGTCAATCTTGCCGTAGGGCAGATGGATGAAGTCACCCAGCAAAATGCCGCGCTGGTCGAAGAGGCCGCTGCAGCGGCACAGTCACTGGAAGAGCAGGCTGTCCGGCTGACGAAAACCGTGTCGGTTTTCAAGGATGTTGACAGCGGCGTTCGGAAAGGCTCGGCAGCATTCGCTCTCGGCTGAGGACCGCTGCATATTGCGTCGATTCGCCGGGCGTTGCAATATTGGCCCGGTGTCTTTGCGGAATTGGGCTTGGCGACGTTGCGTCCGTCGTCGTGCTGGATGCTTTGCCTGCCTCACCCGCGGTGAAGGTCGTCCTTGCAGACAGGATCGTCTGGCGCGCCAACTGATCCACGGGACTTGACCATGTTCGGAAACGAAGGCTTCTTGAAATCCATGCGTGAGGCCCTGGAGCGCATGCGCACGCATGGGCCGGCCGAGGCCACGACGCTGATCCAGCGCGCCTTGATGGGCGGGGGAGACACGGCCGAGGCGGGTACCCCGACCGTCTCGCCTCAAGCAGACCCGACGGAACCGATGTCAAAATCGCCGGGCAAGCGGCCACCCGGTTCTGAGCCTGGCAGTTTCAGTCTGCATGCATTCGATGGTCCGACGGGAAGGCGGGATTACAAACTGTATGTACCGCGCAGTTATGCCGGGCAACCCGTCGCGCTGATCGTCATGTTGCATGGATGCACGCAGGACGCGAACGACTTTGCCACGGGCACCCGGATGAACGAAATCGCCGAACGAGACGGATTTCTCGTGGCTTATCCGATTCAGTCACGACGGGCGAACGCGTCGAAATGCTGGAACTGGTTTCAGCCTTCGGATCAAAAGCGCGGGCAGGGCGAGCCGTCGATCATCGACGGCATCACAGGCGAGATCATGGAGCGATACAGAGTCGATCCGCGCCGCGTGTACGTCGCCGGCCTCTCCGCGGGCGGGGCCATGGCCGACGTCATGATCCACGTCTATCCCGAGCGCTACGCGGCTGCCGGCATTCACTCGGGTCTGCCGTACGGGAGCGCTACGGATCTGCAATCGGCGCTTGCCGTCATGAAGGGTGGCCGCGGGAGGGCGCATAGCGCTCCCGCCGGTGGAGGCGATGCTCCGCTGCGTCCGATTATTGTTTTTCAGGGGACGGCTGATTCAACGGTTCATGCATCGAACTCGAACGCCCTGCTCGGCGCGTTTGAAAATGGTGGGACCGAGGTGATCGACACTGTTCCCGCGTCGGTCGCGGGGCGTGGGTATGCGTTGCGACTTCTCAGTGCTTCGAATGGCGTTAGCGCAGAAGGTTGGTCGATCGACGGCGCAGCTCATGCGTGGGCGGGCGGCAGCAGCACGGGCTCATATACCGATCCACAGGGCCCGAACGCAAGCGCCGAGATGGTCAGGTTCTTTCTGGCGCATCCAAGAGTGGATTGAGGTCGGCAACCGGTTTCCGGCGACGTCGCCATGCGCGGATACTGGCGTTATTCTGGCCCGCTGTGACCTGACGTCGACCCGGGTGAAATACCGCTGCTAATGCTGCCCGGCGATCGCGTATCCGGCGTCGACGGTGGCCACGAGCGCCAGGCGTGTGAGTGCCGGAAGCGATTTCGAGCCCGTCTTCTTCATGATCGAAGCACGATGGTTCTCGACGGTGCGGCGGCTGATGCCCAGCTCTGCCGCAATGTTTTTGCTTGGATGCCCGGCGAGAACCCGTTCCATTACCTGGCGCTGTCGAGGCGTCAGATCTGCGATTTGTCGGGCGGCGCGCGCCTGCCCCGCAATGAGCTTGTTCAAGTCACGCCCCTCATCGAGCGCGCGTGCGATGCTGTCGAGCAACTTCCTGCTGTCGATAGGCTTTTCGATCAGGTCGACTGCACCCGCCCTCATCGCCTGGACCGCCATCGGTACGTCGCTGTTGCCCATGATCATGACCGCAGGCAGCCGATACGCTTCCCTATCGAGATGCTGAAGCAATTCGAGTCCAGTCATGGTCGACAAAAGGGCACTCACCAGCAGACAGGCGCACCCCCCCGGGCGATATGCTTCGAGGAAGGCCTCGCAAGTGGCGTAGGTCTCAACAGCGTGACCGTCGTCTTCAAGCACGGCACGAACCCTGCGCCGCACATCGCTTTCGTCGTCGACAACATAGACGGTGGAACCCTCGGACGGTGTCTCGGGCTCGACGACTCGGACGTTGTGCGCCGTGCCGGCCTTGATCAGATTGAGACCGAGCATCGGTCGATGCGAAAGCGCTGGCGCTTCGGTAGTAATGGTCTTGGAGCGAGTATCCACGGGATTCCCTCAAGTGATCTTACCGGCTTGCAATGGCGCATTCGCATCGACGCCGAGGTCGTTTGAATGTGATGGCTGGCGGATCGAACGTGTCGCTGAGTTCGTTCGTGACGACGGTCCGTCGAACGCACCAGCCACATCGCGGCGCACGCTGATTTCCAGCATTTGACCCACTCTAACTTCCAGGCGAAGGGCGAGACTTGATCTGCATCAACCGTGAGCGTGCCTCGGGAAAGAATGTCCGAAGGGAACCATGACAGCATCATTTCTGCCGGCTCTGGCTGAGTATTTTCCGAATCTATCGCGCTCTGAAACCGCGGCTTAAGCTCATTCAAGCGCGGATGCCCGGTCAAGCCCAGGGCGTACTCGTCTAGACGCCCTGGGCCCTAGGGACGGTCACGGTGACCGGCCGTGGCGCAGAGCCGTTGAAGGCATTTAAATCAAGGAACGAGTCATGGCATCTCAAATGCAAGCCGCGGTTGTCGAGCAGTTCGGTAAGCCACTGGTACTGAAGGAAGTGGATATTCCCACGCCCGGAGCAGGTCAGATCCTGGTCAAGACAGAGGCTTGCGGTGTGTGCCACACTGATCTGCATGCCGCGAACGGCGACTGGCCGCTAAAGCCCACGCTGCCGTTTACACCCGGGCACGAAGGCATTGGCATCGTCACGGCGCTGGGGTCGGGTGTCACCGCCGTTAAGGAAGGCGATCGTGTGGGTGTACCGTGGCTGTATTCGGCGTGCGGACATTGCGAGTATTGCCTGGCTGCAAGGGAACCCGTGTGTGCGGATGCCCAGTTTGGCGGCTATACGAGGAACGGCGGATTTGCGGAGTACATCGTCGCCGACCCGAATTACGTTGCACACATACCGGCGAGTCTCGCCGCGCGCGAGGCGGCGCCTCTGATCTGCGCGGGCATCACTTCCTACAAGGGCATCAAGGAGACGCAGGCGCGGCCCGGAGAATGGGTTGTGGTATCCGGCGTAGGCGGCCTAGGGCATCTGGCCATTCAGTACGCGAAGGCGATGGGACTGTTTGTGTGCGCAGTCGATATTGATGACGGTAAGCTCGCCCATGCGAAACGCCTGGGGGCCGACGTGATCGTCAACGCGAAGGAAGGCGACGCGGTCGCCGCTGTAAAGAGGGCCACGGGGGGCGGCGCACACGGTGTGCTAATCACGGCGCCATCGCTCGGGGCGTTCAAGCAAGGCGTCGGCATGACGCGCAAGTGCGGCACCTGTGTATTGGTGGGTTTGCCACCCGGAGAATTCCCGACGCCTCTGTTCGACGTTGTGGCCAACTGCATCACGATTCGCGGCTCGTTCGTCGGCAACCGCGGCGACATGGCCGAAGCGCTCGCCTTCGCCGCGGCTGGCAAGGTGAAGGCCGATATCGAGTTGCAGCCGCTCTCCGCGATCAATGATGTGTTCGCACGCTTGACGCGCGGAGATGTGCCTTCTCGGGTGGTACTCGAATTTGCAGGTGGTTGAGCGGCGCTGCAGCGCCTTGTCGGCTGCGCATTGAGAAAACGGCGGTGACCAGTCATGCACAACCTCATTGTCCGCGACATGACGTCGATTGCGCGCCTGACGCCGGCCGGCGCAGGAGCCCTCTACACGTGCCCAATGCATGCACAGATACGTCGGGTGGCGCCGGGCAATTGCACCATCTGCGGGATGACGCTGGAGTCGGTAAAGGCAAAGGCGGAACCCGGCGAGAACCACGAACACGTAGACTTGGTTCGTCGGTTCTGGGTGGGCCTAATTCTAACCCTGCCGGTCTTCGCGCTGGAGATGGGGGGCATATTCCTGGACTTGGTCTGCATCATCTTGTCGCGGCGCACACGTCCATCTGGATTCAATTTGCCCTGTCCACACCAGTTGTCCTGTGGGCAGGATGGCCTTTCTTTGAACGCGCGTGGGCGTCAGTCGTAAATCGTAGTCTGAACATGTTCAGCCTGATCGCTCTCGGAACAGGCGTGGCTTACCTTTATAGCCTCTTCGCGACATGTGTTCCGGGCGTGTTTCCCTCTGGCTTTCGAGGGATGGGGGGCACCGTCCCCGTTTACTTCGAAGCAGCGGCTGTGATCACCGTTCTCGTATTGCTGGGGCAGGTGCTGGAACTGCGGGCACGTGAACAGACCGGTGGCGCAATTCGCGCCATGCTAAAACTGGCACCCAAAACAGCGCGCCGCTTGAGCGCCGGGGTCGAGGACGAGGAAGTGGGCATTGAGCTGATTCGGGTTGGCGACCTTTTGCGCGTGCGGCCTGGGGATGGCGTGCCGGTTGACGGTGAAGTACTTGAAGGAAAAAGGCGCCGTTGACGAGGGCATGGTAACGGGTGAGTCGATGGCCGCCGGCAAGCAAACCGGTGACAAGCTCATCGGAGGCACGGTGAACGGCACCGGTTCCTTCATCATGCGGGCTGAGAAGGTTGGCACCGACACGATGCTCGCACGCATCGTCACAATGGTCGCCGACGCACAGCGGAGTCGGGCACCTATTCAGCGAATGGCAGACGTCGTATCAGGCTACTTCGTGCCTGCGGTACTTGGTACGGCCGTCATTACGTTCGTCGCGTGGGCTTTGTGGGGCCCCGCGCCGGCACTCTCTTACGCGCTGATTGCGGCGGTCTCCGTCCTGATCATCGCTTGCCCCTGCGCACTGGGTCTTGCCACCCCGATGTCCATTGGCGTTGGCGTTGGAAAAGGCGCTGGTGCTGGCATCTTGATCAAGTCGGCGGAGGCCCTTGAGCGCATGGAGAAGGTAGATACTCTAATTGTGGACAAGACGGGTACGCTCACTGAAGGCAAACCCAGGGTGACAGCCATCGTTCCGGCATCTGGACTGTCGGAGTCTGAAATTTTGTCGTTGGCAGCCAGTCTTGAGCGGTCCAGTGAACATCCTCTTGCCGCGGCCATCGTTGCCGCTGCGCGAGTTCGTAACGTATCGATCCAAGAGGCGATTGATTTCGCGTCAGTTACCGGCCAAGGGACTACGGGAAGAATGGGCGACCGATTGGTCGCACTGGGTAATGCGAAATTGATGGCTGATCTCGGTATCACGCTTGGAGACCTTGAGTGCAAAGCCGATGAACTTCGTAGCGACGGGTCGACCGCGTTGTTTCTCGCGGTCGACCGCAAACCGGGCGCCATCATCGCCATTGCCGATCCGATCAAGGCGACTACGCAAACGGCCCTCGATATGCTGCGGAGCTACGGTATCCGGATCGTAATGCTCACGGGCGACAACAAAAAAACTGCCGAGGCCGTCGCTCGCAAGCTCGGTATTGACGAAGTCGAAGCCGACGTTCTGCCACAGGACAAGATCCAGACTGTCAAAAGGCTCGCGGCTGAGGGCCGCACCGTGGCCATGGCTGGCGACGGTGTGAATGACGCCCCGGCACTGGCCCAGGCCGTCGTCGGAATTGCGATGGGAACGGGAACAGAAGTCGCCATCCAGAGTGCCGGAATCACCCTGGTAAAAGGTGATCTTGCCGGCATCGCGCGGGCAATTGTCTTGAGCCGGGCCACGATGCGCAACATCCGTGAAAATCTGGTCTTCGCGTTTGCCTACAACGCGATCGGTATACCGATCGCCGCCGGCGTGCTCTATCCCGCCTTGGGGCTCCTTCTCAGTCCGATCGTCGGCGCGCTTGCCATGTCGCTCAGCTCCGTATCCGTGATCGTGAATGCACTGCGCTTACGCGCGCTGGAACTCTAGCGCGTGTAACGGGCTCATCACGGATCCAGGATATCCGGTGAGGGCCGCAAAACGACTTAAACGCAGACAGCAGTAACTCACTCAAGAGCGAGCATGGCGAATGTCGCAAGCCAGTGCTCGCCCTCATAGGCGCCGCTCGCCACATGCGGGAGCGCGGCATCTATATGGGCTGCCGCGCTTTCAAACAGCGCAGGGCGCACCGCATGGTTTGCCGGCAATTGAGCCGCGATCTGTTTCATGCACCAGGCGCGGCTGAGATTGAGCCCATCGAGATGCGAAGTCTTCGGGTCTGAGTGATCGCTGACGCGAGCCGGCTTGAGCACGGTGTCGGTGCTCGTAAAATGGGGCAGAAAGGCGTCGAACCATGTGCCATAGGTACTCGCGTCGAGGACGCGGCTTATGGCAACTGCCTGCGTCAATCCGCCCGAAAGAAAGTCATCGCCGCTGGGCTCGAAACGTACTGGATAGTCGGTGTCTGCGGAAAAGTACCGTAGCGTCGCGCTGACGATCTGGTCGGTGAGTTCGCCGTCTGTCACGCTTCGTGCGTAGTCGCCCGCCAATATCAAGGCGAATGCTGTATTCGCGTGGGTTCCTGCGCGAATCGGATAATCGAGTTTCGGCAAGTAAGCGAGCATCCGCGTGCGAATCCCAACGACGAGTGCTTGCATGACATCTTTCCACGATTTCGCGCGAGGATGATCCAGCTCCTTCAGTGCCTGGGCCAGTGCAAGCAGCCAGGCCCAGCCATAGGGACGTTCGAACGAGGCACGCCCTGGCGCAGCGAAGTAATCCGTCTCGCGCTCAAAGGATGCCGCGTTGAAGTGTGAGTCGAATACCGCTTCGACGCGGCTGCGTAACGCGTCTTCCGGTTGACTGGCCAGCACGCGAGCCAACAACCAGTATCCATGCACGGCCGAGTGCCAGTCGAAACACCCGTAGAAGACCGGATGGAGTTCGCGAGGCGACCGCGCGTCGGCGGGGCCGTTCATCAAGTGAGCCAGGTGGTTCGGATACTCGCGCGAGAGGTTCCGCAGCGGCAGGGCGGCGAGAAGAGGGAGGAGGTCAGGGCTCAAGGGCATCGAAATCAGCGTGTGCAATGGGACCCGAATCACGCGCTCGGGAGGCGAGGCTCCAGCGAGCACGGGGTTCGTGATCGTTACAGGTCCCTCATTGTCGCCGTTGCGCGTTGGAATAGCTTTGCCAAATACGCTGTGCACCGCTCAGCGATGCTTCCAAGGGTGGATCGCAGAAGCGAAGCGCGACCGCCCGCTTCGGCCGATGACGAGCCGCTCAACATCGCTACGTGGATGAGTCGCTTCTCTGTCCGCCCTGCGGGCGTTGTTTTCAGAACCGCGCGTCCAACCACTGAGTCACTTTCTCAGCAACGCGGCGCGCGCCTGAGCCGAGTAAAACATTGTGGCCGAGCTCCGGTTCAACGTGATAATCCGCACCATAGAGTCGAGCAAGCTTCTCGCCGGTATCCGGCGGCGTTAGCACGTCGAGGGCACCTGAAAGCACCATCATGGGCATATTGAATTTCGATACGTCCACAGGAACTGTCCAGCGCGTCGCGTCGTAAACGCGACGGCTCGACTCATGAACCAACAGGCCAAAGGCGCGTTCGCTTGCCTCGTCGTCCAGTCCTTGGAAGAAAAGTTGCCGTGCGACTTCGGGGGGAGGGGGGCCCCAAGGTTGAGCGAGGTCGATGGGTATCTCGATCGGCGTTGCGCCCACGTTGCTTGGCACGACCGGCGTAAGCAGTACCAGCGCACGAACATTGTGCTTCATGGCGTAGAGCTGTGCCGCCAAGGCTCCCATCGAGTGCGCGATCAGAATGGGCGGTTCAGCGAGCTGACCGGCGACTTTCTCGATGTCCTCGACTACATCCGGAAACGATGCTTCGGTGAGTTGTGCGTCCGATATCAAATCGGACCCGCCCCGGCCAAGCCAGTTCAAGGCATGCACCTCATAGCCGGCGCTCGAGTAGATCGGCGCATGCTCGCTCCAGCACCACGCAGCATGGCATCCGCCGTGAACCAAGAGGACGGGAGGTCTGCTCGACGGAGCGGAATTAGACTTCGGGGGCGTGTAGCGTTCTACGAAAATCCCGTCAGCCTTGTAATGCTGCGCAGACATAGGCGTGTCCATTGTTCTGTTCGATATATTCTTTTCTGGGGGCACCGCGACGCTCATGCCGTCTCTCGGTGAATAGGTAAGCCCGGCAAG
The DNA here is from genome assembly GCA_026225235.1 of Burkholderiales bacterium. Taxonomy (GTDB): domain Bacteria; phylum Pseudomonadota; class Gammaproteobacteria; order Burkholderiales; family Burkholderiaceae; genus Pararobbsia. The sequence continues at coordinate 63,173 of JAMFSK010000100.1, read as the reverse complement.
ATCGAACTCCGCTTGAAGGACCAGGCCGCACTGCAAAGTAATCTATCGTCCGGGAATGCGATATACGGTTCTGGCAGACGGTGTCCGCATCGAGCAAGCTTGCGTGTACTGGACCGCAAAACGCTGGCTCGTTTTTTTTCGGTTTGGCATCGTGCCGGTCCGCGTTCCTGCTTGCGTCACTCTGGCTCGGCGGTAATATGTCAATCAGAAAACGAGACCCGAACAGGAGACGTCAGATCCAATGAATCCATCAGAACTTATCGATCAGATGATCGCAGAGCTAACGGACTGGCGCGGCACAACGTTCGCCAGCGTTCGCAAATGCATCCTTGGGGCCGACTCGGAGATTGTCGAAGAATGGAAGTGGATGGGAAGCCCGGTGTGGTCTCACGACGGCATGATCGCGGTCGCCAATGTCCACAAAGGTAAGGTGAAGCTTACCTTTGCGCACGGCGCAGGCCTCGCGGACCCCGACAAGCTTTTCAACGCGGGACTCGAAGGGAACGCGAGACGAGCCATTGATTTTTTCGAGGGTGACAAAGTCAATGAGCGCGCTCTAAAGAAGCTGGTCCTTGCCGCGGTTGTTTTCAATCAGACCAAGTTGAAGAAGAATGCGGGCGCGGGTACACGAGCCAAAGTACCGAAAAGTAAGGGTACGTGAAGCCTGAGCAAAGGCAAGGGCGCGAAGTAAGTATCTGATCGTCGGTTCTGAACAGAACGTGCAAAAATCCGCCACGAATGGCCAACGTACAGTCTGCCGCAGACGGCTTAGGGCAGGCCTGTCTCGTGTGCAGTCGGGTTCACGCCCGTGGCCGCGAGTGCCTCGTGCATCGTTTCGAAAATGTTCGAGGCGCCGAGGGTTCGCGTGATGCCGTGCCTGTCCATATCGGCGCGCAGATAGACGTTCACCCGGCCAAAAATCACGGCGATCTTGCGCTTCTGCAAATTCTGAATCAGATCGCTCAGGGTGCGAGCGGCTGAATAGTCGAGATCGGTGATGGCTCCCGCATCGACAACGAACCAGTGCAACACGTCATTCGCCGAGTCAATCAGTTGGATGACTTCCAGCGCGAAGAAGTGGTCATTGGCGAAGAACAGATCCGAGCCAAACCGGTACACGATGAGGCCTGGCGCGGTCGTGGCACCCGGTTTGGTCGGCACAGGTTGCCATCGCCCCGACGGGGCGGTGGGTTCCAGCACCATCGTATGCGGATGGTAGCTATGCCGCACATGACGCATCAGCGACAGCGCAACGGCCAGCAAGATGCCGTGCTCAACGCCGATCAGGACGACCGCAGCGGCCGTGACGAGTGCCAGTGTGAATTCGCCGGGGCTTTCGCTGGAGATCGCTTTCAGGCTTTGCACGTTGATCAGTCCAACTGCGATGGTGAACACGATGCCGGCCAGCACGCAATGCGGCAGGTATTTCAGCAAGGGACTCAGAAACAGAAGGACCACGACTACTACCGCGGCAAACGTGAGTTGCGCAAACTGACTGTGCGTGCCCGCCTGTTCGGCCATGGCTGTCTGCGTCGGGCTGCCGTTCACCACAAACGTACCGCTGAACGCGGCGGCCGCGTTGGCCGCGGCTAATCCGAGGATGTCGGCATTGGTGTCGACTTCTTCGTGATACTTCTCGGCGAACACGCGTGCCGCCGCGGCGCTTTGCGCGATGATCATCACGAAGCATGACGCGGCAACCGGCAGCAGGTCCAAAAACTGTTGCCATGTGACGGCGGGAAATCGAAGTGGTGGCAAGCCACCGTTGATCGGCCCAAGCACCGAAATGCCGTGAGAGGCGAAATCGAAGGCCATGCTCGCAGCAATGCTGCCCGCCACGGCGACCATCGGCATCGGGACACGGGGCAGAAAACGCTTAAGGCCCAGGATAGCAACCACCACCAGCACGGTGAGTGCAAAAGTCGGCAAATTCGTCTGTCCGAGATGCCCGGCGACGTACATCAACTGTGCAAAACTTCGCGACGAAGGGATCGGCACTGAGATACCGGACATGTCGCCGAGCATGGCAATCGACACTTGCACGCCCACGCCCGCCAGAAAACCGACCAGCACGGTACGCGAAAGGAAATCGGCGAGAAATCCAAGCTTGAAGATGCGGGCGAGCAGCAGAAGCGCGGCCGTCAGAAGTGCGAGCATTCCCGCCAACGCCACATATTCAGCGCTCCCCATCGGCGCCATCGTGGAAACCCGGCTGGCAAAGATGGTTGCGGTAGCCGAGTCTGCCGCCACCACGAGATGACGCGAGGCGCCGACAAGCGCGAACGCAGCAAGCGGCAGAAAGGCGGTGTATAGCCCCGTCACTGTCGGCATGCCGGCGATACGCGCGTAGCCGAGCACCTGGGGAATGTCCATGGAGGCGAGCGATATGCCCGAGAGTGCGTCGCGCCATGCCCCAGCCCGGTTGATCGGGAGAATGCCTTTTAAAAGACTGAGGCGTGCCGATAGACTTTTGTCTGGGTCGTTCATGCTCGATACCGTGTTTAGGCGAGGTTGTCTTCGCATCGTGCCCGCAGCGGGCGCGCGATGGCAAGCCTTGAAAGCCGGAAATCGTTTATTTTTGCCCGACCGCGATATCGACCACGAAAGTGACCATCCCGTCGGCACATTCGAGCTCTAGCGTTCCGCCATGTGCCTCGACAATCGCCGTCGAGATATAGAGGCCAAGCCCTAGCCCCGTCCGGTTGCGCGGGTTGTTCGCGGACTCGGGTCTGAATGCCTTGAATAGTCCGTCTCTCGTCGTCTGTGCGATCGGATCCCCATGGTTGCTGACACCGAACAGGACACGAGCGCTCTCAACGCGCGCGAAGACGGTGATGGGCATGCCGATTACACCGTGGTGGCGCGCGTTGCTCAGCAGGTTGGACACGACCTGGGCGAGACGATCCCGGTCGGCGTGCATTGTCAACATCGCCGGCGCGACGAGTGCCACTTCCGCACCGGGACGAACGAACGTCGTGTCGTTGACGATCTCGTTCAATAGTTCGACAAGATCGAACGTATCCGGCATGAGCGTGATGCCACTGTTCGATTGAAGACGGGACATGTCCAGGATCTGTGTCACGAGTCGTCCCATTCGTCCGCTCGACGATTCAATGCGCGCCCCTAGCTGAACGCCGTCGCCGGACTTCCGTTGCAGGATCTGCGCAGCCAGCGAAATGGATTGCAGCGGATCACGCAGATCATGTCCGAGCGACGCCAGGAGTTCCAGGCGTACGCGTTCCATTTCGATCGCGTGAACGCCGGCGATCAGGTTGAGCTCTGCGCGCAACTTGCTCGCCGTCTCGACATCGCCACGATCCCAGGGCACGCTGGACCCACGGACCTCTTCGAGCCACTCTGTAAATGAGCCCCGCGGGGTTAACCGAGGACCGTTTGGCCCGATACGAACGGTTTTTTCGGGCTTGCCCGCCCAGCGCACATGGTCGATCTGTTCCGAGCGCAACCATATCGCCCAACCACGATGTCCCGCATCGAAGCACACGGCAAGAATGCCGCAAAACGGGTGAACCGCTGCCGCCAGCAAGGGATGGGTTTCGGCCACTCTGGCCGATACGACGGTGTCTTGCTCGATGGTTTCGAGGAGGCCTGCAAGCACTTTGACGACGTCGGGCGGAACGGTCCCGGCGCACACTTTCATCTTGCCGCCCCATATGCACACCATCGCGTCGGCATCGACGAGCCCGGAGGGATTCGGTTCGTCGAATGCGACACCGGCAAGCAAGTCGTCAGCAGCGCGTGCACGCAGGCCGATTTGGGCTAGCGTGTCTGCGGAGCGCAGGGCACGGGCCGCCATCGCTGCGCTCTCGATGCTTGAGACCGTAAGCGAAAGCATCTGGCCCAGCACTTCGCAGGCCATCCGGATCCCATGAGGGACGTGACGCGCCGCGCCGTGATGACACGCGATCATGCCCCAAAGCTTGCCGTCGACCACGATCGAGATGCTCAGCGAGGCGACGACGCCCATGTTCATCAGATATTCGATATGGATCGGCGACACGCTGCGCAGCCCGCACAGGCTCATGTCGAGCACTTGCAGCATGCCCTCGCCAGATGCCAGCACGGCAACTGGCTGACTGTCGACGCTTGCGATCAGTCGCAGCGTGTTCAGCACATAAAGCCGGCGTGCCTGATCGGGGATATCGCTCGACGGATAGCGGCGGCCTTCCCAATCGGGCAAGTCGTCGCGGCGGCTTTCACGCACGACTTCGCCGCTGTCGTCATGACGGAAGCGGTAGGCCATCACGCGGTCGAAACCCGTGATCTTGCGGATCTCGGCTGTAGCGAGGCCAAGGAGGTTCTCTATCTTGACTTGACGCCTGAGACGCTCGATCGCCTTGTGGGCGATCAGGGCAAACGACGATACGGTCGTTGCCGACTCGCTGCGAGGTTCGAATTCGACGACGAGGAGCCCATCGACGTTACGGTGACCAAGCACGTCGACATCACGACCGGCCAGGGGGGTATCGAGCGGCTCGAAATCCGCGGTGGGATCGTCAAGCCAGCCGGCGATCATGTCGGATATCTTCGATGGGAGTCCCTGCCTGATCATGGGTTGATCGAGCAGGAGTGAGAGGCCCAGCATCGGTGCAGCGTTAGCGCTCGCGAAGCAGAGGTTCCCGGTCATATCGAACGCCAGCAACGCACCATGCGACTGGATCGTCCCGGGGATGTGGATCGGCTCGCTCGCGCAGTTCTCGAGCGTGGTTTCAGCGGTCACGGTCGGCCGGGCGCGAAGCCTCGTTCAAAAGATGCTGCGTGATCATCCATGCCGTGATGGTGTCGAATGCATCGCAGGCACCGCGGAGCATGTGCGCGATGTCCTGCTCCGAGCGCACGGCGTCGTCGACGAACGCAATAAAGGTTCGCCATAGCGCCCCGGTTTCCTTGCCGTAACCGACCAGATAGGAAAATGCGCGGGCGTCACCGCCGCCGCCGTCACTTTTGCTATCGCCGCCACCGCCACCGCCGATAAAGTGGCGGGCGAGAACCGCGCCTCCCAACTGTGAGCCCTCGATGACATAGGCCACGCCGATCGCATAGGCGTCGAGCACGTGGCATCGGGGAACGGACGGGCACAACGGCGGTTCACCGGGCCGGCCAAAGGCCATTGCCTCAGCCCGACGCAGATCATTGACGATCAGGGTGGCCTTGCCACGCCGTCGCGAGGCCCGCACCGCTTCCGGCCAGGGCAGCGACCACAACGGGTCATTCAGGGGCTTGAGCCACCCGTAAAGCGCCTCGAGATGGAGCACGTAGTCTGCATGCGTGGCATCGGGCTGCGCGACAGGCAAGTGAGTGTCGAGCGTGCGATGGCGTTCCCGGGTACCCACACGCAGAGCCACCAGTGCCGCCGAGGGGCGGACGACCTGTGTTTCGGGAGGCGGAACAGGAACATCATTGCGCATGGGAGCCCGATCGGAATGACAGAAAGAAGACGAATGGGCGAGACCAGGGATTCGGAGGAACCCGCGTAGATCGATGTGGGTGGCAAACGACACCACACGCAGTGATAACACACTAATGAAGGGACCGTCGGAAATAGGCGGCTCGCCCCGCATCGCGGGAGATCGCGGGGGTACCGATCAGGATTCGGTTTTGCCGGAGGGGCGGGGGGTAATCCGTGGTTACTACACGGTGCGCGGTCAACCCCGCGGGGTGATCGGCGCGGGGGGCATTCGCCAATGCCCCCCGCTTCATGACCGAACTGGCGGATTACGTGCCCGTCGGCACGATACTCTGCACGTCGCCGGTGCCGGCCCCATCCGATGTCACAAAGTAAATCTTCTGGTTCGGTCCTGCGGCGAGAGCCGTCGGATTGTTGACGTTAGTCAGGGCGACGACGCTGCCGACCGGTGACACCTGGCGAATGTCGCCGCTGCCCGAGTCGAGCACGTAGAGGTTTCCAAGCGAATCGACACTGACGCTCGTCGGTGCGTTGAAGGTCGCTGCAGCGCCGACTCCGTCGACGCCCTCCGTTGTGCCGGAGATTGCGACCGCAGCCGAACCCGCGAGCACCATCGGCGTCCCCGACACGATCTTCACGACCTCGTTGTGCGTCTTATCCGACGCGTAGATATTCCCGTTACCGTCGACAGCTACGCCATACGGCGTGAACGAGGCCGAACCCGTCGCGATCGTCGAAATCAACGCGCCGCTCGAAGAATATTCGTTGATCGACGAGGTCGCGCCACCGCTTGCACCGCCTTGGGCCACGTAGATATTGCCGCTGTTGTCGACTGCGACACCGGTCGGGTTGGTCAGGCCGTTGATTGCCGGCGTCCCTGCACTGAAGGCGCCGCTGGTGCCGACGAACTTCACGACGGTGCCGTCAAGCGGATCGCCGACATACAACGTCGAGTTCGTTGCGCTCCAGGCCGCTGCCGACGCGTTGCCGGTAGTCGAGCCGAGTGCGGCGACCGTGCCAGACGAATTGATTTCGTAGACATTGCCGACGCTGCTTTCGACTGCGAACACATTGCCGCTTGCATCGGCGGTAACACCGGACAACTCGACGCCAGTACCGCCACCGGGGCGGGCAGTCGTGAGCTGGGCCGTGGTTGCGAGCGTGACGGCCGTTGCCGGGGTGAGGGTCGAACAGTCGACGGAAACATCGGATTGAGGTCCGTCCTGAATCTTGCCCGTGCCGTCGGTAACGACACAGGTTTGCCACGCCGGTTGCGTGCCGACAGTGATTGAATAGGGGGCTGTGTTGTTGACCGGCATGGCGAACGTGAAGCTGCCCGTTCCATTGATCGTCAGCGGATCGCCGCCATTGTCGAGCAGTATCAGTGAAGCGGCTGGCGTGCCGGTCACCGTGCCGCCCACCGTGAACCTTTCTGGAAACTTCGGGGGTCCGCCACCGCAGGCTGTAAGCGTGATGCAAAGGGACGCGATGGCAAGCGGACGCATAACCCCAATAGATGGATTCATTTTGTAGTTTTTTGCCGTTCGAAGAAGGAAGGTAGCCCGTATTGCGCGCTGCATTGGCACGCCACACTCACGCAAAATATGCGAGCGCGCCTCGCATATTTTGCGGAGTCTGAAGAGTATGACCTGAGCGTGTGACGTTATGCACGGGTATCCCGACGGAGGGGCGACGATGTGCGTGTGCGTGGTAACGAACAGACGATTACGGACCTTCATGTGCAACGCCTGTTTCCGGCGTCGTCAAACAGCGCTACCCTCAAGCCTCATGGCGTCGTGCCCGTTCAGGGTTTCATGCTCGTGTGTCAGTCCCTGGTCCGTCTCTGAGCGCCGCCTCGCCGGCGTCAGAAACTTCAACCCACTTCTTGTCAGGCGCGGCGTCTGCCACATAGCTGTCGTGCCAGTTCCACCACTTGTAGGGCGGGGTCTGGGGATAACCCTCGGGTGAGTTCTCCCAGACCTCCTGCCGTCCCAGCGGCGTGATATCGAGGTAGTTCCAGGTGCTCCCCATCTGCTCGTCGCCACGGCTTTTGATGAGGTAGGTGCGGAACACACGATCGCCGTCGCGGTAGAACACGTTCGTGCCGTGCCACTCGCCCACCCCGAAGTCCGCGTCGAAGCTGTCTGTGACGGTGAACCACGGCATCTCCCAGCCCATCCTCGCTTTCAACTGCGCGATGTCCGTCTGAGGCGCGCGAGACATGAAGACGAGCGTGGTGTCACGGGCATTCAGGTGGGAGAGGTGTGCAACCTGGTCGGCCACCATCGAGCATCCCCGGCAGGCCTGATCGGGCCAGCCGAAGACGCCCGGTTCGAAGAAGGCGCGGTAGACGATCAGTTGCCGCCGGCCGTCGAACAGATCGAGCAGGCTGACTTTGCCTGCAGGCCCCTCGAATGCATACGTCTTCTCTACCGCCATCCACGGCATGCGTCGGCGCTCGGCGGCCAGCGCGTCGCGGGCGCGGGTATGGACCTTCTCCTTGACGAGCAGTTGCTCGCGAGCTGCCTCCCAGTCCTGTGGCGACACGACAGGCGGGGCCTGCATCGCGGGCTGTTCGCTTTTGCGTTCGTTCTCGATGGACGTAGTCATGGCTTCTTGATCCCCCAATTCAGTTGAATTCCCGCACCTCGTTGTTGAAGCGCGATTCCATTCGCTGCTTGTCACTCATCACACGTTGTCGATGGGAGATAGTCTGGCGCGGGAAATCGAACGGGGGGAGTAACAAGTCTGGCGGTATTCCGATCGCCCTGGGCGCGGGGGCGCCTTTAAGCGTCCCTCGCTTGCAAACATCAGTCGGCGCTCTCGAAACGCTCGTTCGAAGCCCACGACCTCGAGCCGAGAATTTTCTCGCCGAGTGGACTCAGTTTGGCATGCGGGTATCGGGTTTTCTCCCATTCCCGCGGATCGCCAGGGAACGCGATGCCCGATGGCGGTTCGCGCCGTCGCCACGAATTCACCCGCCACTCGCGCATCTGAGGCAGGCTTTCTTGCGAGGGCGCAAACGAAATGTATTGCGCAACACGCACTTTGTCGGTCGAGGTGTTCGGGCGAATACCGTGCGCAAGCAAGCTATTGAAGATCAGCAGATCGCCTGCCTTCATCGGGACGAATCGGATAGGCCAGGGCACATCCTTCTGGTCGGGCTGCCAAGGGTTGCGATCTTTCGGGGCTGACTTACGCCAGGCATCGAGATGCTCGAACAGCTCGGGAATGCATTGGAATCCTCCGCCGTCCTCGCTGGTGTCCGAGAGCGCAAGCACGCCCTGGCAATTGACGGGCAAGGGATCGGCTGTGGTGTCGGCATCCCAGTGGATAAATCCGCCGAACTTGCGCTTTCCCGCATTCGGTGGATTGAGATTGGCGCGGTCGATCGTGACCCAGAGCGCCTCCTCGTCCCAGATGTCGACGAATGCATCATAAATGCGCGGATGCTGGCGGTTGTCCCAGAGTGACTGATGGTGATAGGCCTCGACCATGCCGGCGCCCGTGATTTCCTTCATTTCATGCGGGCGCAGTTCGGTTTTGTCCCATGTCGAGGGATCGGCTGGGTCCATCTCCTGGAATTCCCATAGAAAGCGGACTGCACGCGCGATGTTTCCCGGCGGCACGGCGTTACGCACGATCACATAGCCATAGCGCTGCCAATGGGCGAAATCGGCGGAGGACAGCACGCGCAGCGGAAGCTTTTTTTTGATTGCCCGCAGTTGCTCGTGCCCCTGTGCAAACACGGAATAGTTACCGGGTTGCTTGTCCTTCTTCCATTCCGTTGCCTGCACGTCTGTCATCGTTGTCTCCTGAATTGTTGTCTTTCTTATACCTTTCAATCGAACATACTCTTTAGAGCGGGCGGCCAGAAATTTGTTTTATTTAATTCGATATCCGACGCAAATAGTGCGACTATCGGCAAGCTACCAGTCACGGTTCAATGCGGTCTCATGCAGCTGCGAGCAACTTGGCCAGTGATGCGTCGATCTGTTTTTGCGCGCCCGGTTCCAGCGGTCCCATGTGTCCCCACGCCGACTTGACCACGACACATTCGGCGTCGGCGATGTGTTCGACCTCCGCTTTGTTGTCGACTGGCGGGAAAATGCGGTCCGTCTCTATCGGCAAAACCACGGTTCGCGCCTTGATGGCGGACAGCGCTGCAACCAGGTTCTTCTGGTACAGACTGTTGTTGCTGATGTCGGCATTTTCCCAAGTCGTGAGTTGTGCGAGCAGGTCGTTCGCATCGTGCTTCAGGAAGAGCGGCTCCCAGAAGAACTTGACGAATTCTTCGTGATTGTCGGCTCCGAACGCAGCGTAGGTTTTCAAGCGGAAGAACTCCTCCGACACGCCCCAACCCGCGTAGATCGATGCAAATGCTTTCAGGCCCTGGACCGGTGGCCGTGCGTAATATCCGCCCTCAAAAGCCGGATCGAGTTCGAGTGCACGTCTCATGGATAGCAGGAACACGCGGTTGAAAGAGGCAGTGCGTGCGGAACCGGCGATCGTGGCAAGGCGCTCGACCATGTCGGGGTATTGCACCGCCCACTGATAAGCCTGAGCACCGCCCATCGACCATCCCATCGCCAGCTTGATCTTTTCGATACCGAACGTCTTCGTGAGCAGCTCATGCTGAAGACGAACATTGTCGAAGAGGGTGGCTTCCGGAAAGCGCGCCCGATCGAACGGGGGTGGCGTGTTGGAGGGCGAACTGGATCGCCCCCCGCCCAGCAGGTTGGTAAAGATGATGAAGTGGTCGTTGGGGTCAATCGCACGACCTGCACCGCTCAACACCGCTTCGCTCTCGTCATCCGTGCCCGAATACCACGAGGGAATCAGAATCACGTTGTCTTTGGCGGCGTTGAGTTTGCCCACTGTTCGATAGGCGAGGCGTGCGACCGGCAGCGATCCGCCTTTCTGAAACAGAAAGTTCGCCGACTCGAAATACTGGTACGAAGTCATGATTTTCCTTAGGGCTGGTCGGTGCGCTCAGTTCAATACTTGAACGCGGCGGCGTTCTCTTTGGCGAACTCGGCCCAGGTCTTGGGTTGACGGCCGGTCAATGCGAAGAAGTTGTCATAGACCGTGTCGGCGAACGGAATCGTCCTGGCTTCGTAGTCGATCCAGTTCTGATAAACGCAGCTCATATAGGCGACGTCGGCGCCGGCTGCCAGCATCCCATCCAGAAACTCTTTGGGCGGCCGCGATTCGTAGCGAAAGTTCTGGCCCACGACCTTCGTGAGAACGTTGGCGATTTCGGGGTAGCTCTTCGCGTCGTAGCCCAGGTGATAGGTTTTGCCCGCGTGATCGTCCGGATGCTGGAGTGTGACGGCAGCGACCGCGGCAACGTCCTTGATGTCGACCCAACTGATGCTTGCGTCGCCGACATAGTGACGGATGGTGCCGTTGGCTTCTTCTTCGGAACCTCCGTAGCCCAGGAGGTTCTGCATGAACAACTCAGGCCGCAAATGGGTATAGGCGAAGCCCGACCATTCGATGTAACGTTCCACGAGCTGATGCCACGCCCAGTGCGCGACCCGGGTGTCATCGTGGCCCGGGGCGCCAAGGTGAACAATGTGCTTCACGCCAGCCCGCTTCGCCGCGTTGATCAGCGCGTAACTTTGCCGGAGCATGTCGACGGTGTAGCCCGTCAACATAAAAATGCTGTCTACGCCCTGAAGTGCCGGCGCATACGTTTCTTCGCGATCGTAGTCGAACCACACCACGGGAACCCCAAGACCTTTGGCCTTTTCCGGACTGCGGGCCGCGGCAACGACTTCGAGGTTGGCATCATGCTCAAGAAGGCGAATGAGTTCGCCGCCGATTTGCCCGGTCGCACCCGTCACGAGAATCTTTCGCTTGCTGATTGTCATTTCAAACTCCAAGAGGATTACTGATTGAGATTACAGGTCCCCAGCTTTGGGAAAGAACCTGCGAGCGGCCTTTAGATGGGCACTGGCCTCGGATGCCGCCCGATTGGGGAAACCGAAGGTAAGATCAAGGCTCGCTGCAACTGCTGCGTTTCCTGCCACGCCGCGAACTCCAATGCAAGCATCTTAGGGATCTTTAGTCGGCAGATAATCAGCCATTTCGATACAGAGTTATTCGAGGCACGTTAACAATCTCCGATGCATAGTTCATGCGTATGCGATCTGCATACTGTCCAAGGGGCGCGGAATGAACCGGCTGCAGGCCATGCAAGTATTTGTGCGAGTGGTGGACTCGAACAGCTTTAGCCGGGCCGCTGATACGCTGCAGCTGCCCCGGGCGTCGGTGACGAATATCATCCAGAGCCTGGAGTCGTACTTGGGGGTACGTCTGCTTCACCGAACCACGCGGCGAATGCACCTGACCCCTGATGGACAGTCGTATTACGAAAGCTGCGTCAGGGTTTTGGCGAAAATCGAAGAGATCGAACGCTCCCTATTGGCCTCTTCCAGTGTCGCGCGCGGAGAGTTTGGAAACAGCCTCTGAATACGCCGCGCTAGTACTGGAATGCTTCTTTGTGTCGAATGGCGAAGGCCTCCCAGCGTGTCGGTGGGTGGCCCGTAATCGTTTCGAAGTTATCGAATGTGTAGTCGGCGCCCGGGGTCTTGCCCGTCGCGTAATTCTGGTAGTTATTGTGTGCGCACTGCATGTACGCATAGTCGGCACCCGCAGCGAGGACTTTCTCGAGAAACTCGGCCGCGGGCCGCGGCTCATATCGAAAGGGCTGCTGCGTGACCGACGAAAGAATGGTCGCTACCTCATGGTAGGTTTTTGCGTCATATCCCAGCCGGTACGTCTGACTGCTGTGCTTGACGGGTTCTCGAAGGCACTCAGCCGCCACCGCTGCAATGTCGTCGATATCAACCCAGCAGATCTTCGCATCGCCGACGTAGTGATGAATGACCCCCTCTTCAATGGGCTTCGCTCCGCCATACCCCAGCAGATTTTGCATAAAAATCTCGGGACGCAGATGGGTAAACGAGAAACCGCTCCATTCGATATACCGCTCGACAAACTGATGCCATCCCCAGTGATCCACATGGGTGTCGTCGTCGCCAGGTGCACCCAGATGAACGATGTGATGAACACCCGCGCGTTTCGCCGCATTGATGAATGCCTTGCTCTGACGAAGCATGCCCACGGTGTAGTCGGTCGCCATGAAGACTGAGTCAATATCCTGAAGCGCGGGGCTCAGCGTCGATGCTTCGTCGTAGTCCAGTTTTCTCCAGGCGACGCCGAGCTTCGCCGCCTTTTCCTCCGATCGGCCCGCTGCGATCAGTTTGATCGAATCGTCATCCTTAAGCGTGCGGATAACGGCGCGGCCGACCTGACCGGTTGCGCCGGTAATCAGGATGTTGCGTTTCGGCGGATTGTCGGTGGTGTTCACGAGCGTCTCCAAGGTAGAGTCGCGTGGCGAGATGAGTAGCTGCGATTGGCGCGTGATTCAAGCGTTACGGCAGCGTACTCTCGATCGCTCCGCCTGCGATCTATACCTTGGTGTGCGCCGGTCACATCACGTGAGGGAGCGGACCTGTCTTTCCCGGGTATTCGTGAAGACGATAACCGTGAGGCTGGTCTTCCACACCCCAGCCCGCGGCTTTTAACGCCTCTCGCAAACGATCAGACTCTGCCCAGTCTTTGGCGATCCGCGCTTCCTGGCGCCGATCAGCCAGCACCTTGATGGGCACGGGTATCTCGACCCGATCCGGTCGCCAGTCGGCTAGCCCGAGTCCAAGGACCGTATCGAAGCGGTCAACTGTGGCGCGTCGCACGGCCTCGGGCAGATCGCTTTTGACGAGGTCCCAAAGCACCGCAAGCGCACGTGGCAAGTTCAAGTCCTGATTGACTTCGGCATTGAAGCGGGCCACAAAATCGGCATCGGCATCGGCATCGGCATCGGCATCGGCATCGGCATCGGCACCGGCACCGGCACCCGCCATGCCGTCGACCGCCCAACTTGCGTACGCTTTGCGGAGGCGATCCAGCGTGGTTTGCGCGGCATCGAGGGCGTCGTACGTGAACCGAAGCGTGCTTCTATAGTGCGCCGTCAGGCACAGATACCGATAGGCCAGCGGATCGATGCCACGGTCGATCAAGGTCTGTATGCGCAGGAAGTCGCCGCTCGATTTAGCCATCTTTGCGGTATCGAGCGTCAGGAAATGGCCATGCATCCAGAAATTGGCGAGCCGTGTGCCGTAGCACGCCTGGGTCTGGGCGATCTCATTGCTGTGATGCACTGCGATATGGTCTTCACCACCGCAATGGATATCGAACCAGGGGCTCAGGTATTGGGCCGACATCGCCGAGCACTCGATATGCCAGCCGGGAAAGCCGCGTCCCCACGGACTGTCCCATTCCATCTGGCGCCGTGAGTCGGGCGGGCTCAATTTCCACAGCGCGAAATCGGTGGCTTGCCGCTTGTCGCCCACGGCGACACGCTTGCCCGCCTGCAGGCCTGACGAGTCGAGACGTGCAAGATAGCCATAGTCATCCTGCCGGCTGGTATCAAAGTAGACGCCATCCGCAGTCTGGTAGGTGTAGCCCTTACGCTCCAGCGTGTCGATAAAAGCGATCTGTTCGCCGATGTGGTCAGTTGCCCGGCACCAGATCGACGGCTCGAGCAGATTGAGCGCGCGCCAGTCGGCGCGGAACGCTGCCGTGTAGCGTTCGGCAATCTGCCACGCGGACTCGCCGGTGCGGCGACTTCCCTTTTCCATCTTGTCTTCGCCCTCGTCGGCATCGGACACGAGATGGCCCACGTCGGTGATGTTGACGACGTGTCGCACAATGTAGCCGTTGAGTTCGAGCGCCCGCCTCAAGATGTCTTCAAACACGTAAGTCCGCAGGTTGCCGATATGGGCATAGTCGTACACCGTGGGGCCGCAGCAATACAGGCCGACGTGGTCGGGGTGTATCGGCGTGAACGGGCGCAGGGTGCGCGACCAGGTGTCGTACAAGGCGAGAGACATCAGATTTCCATAAAGTGAGAGTCGCCAAAAACAAAAAAGCCACCGGTTGGGTAACGGGTGGCCAGCAGAGACTTTGAGCGTGACGCAGATCGATGCGCTAGAAGCAAGCTCTCCCGGGCAGGCTACAACAGCATGCGGGCAGGGCGCGGAGGCGGGAGGCGGCGTAAGCAATCATGTGTCAGATCCTAACGCGCGGGTTGCCGGTGGTCAACCGCTGCACTGGCATACAATGCGCGCTATCAAATTGGATGGCACCTTCGGCCATCCCGTGCCAAGGAGCAGCCGACGTGGATCGCCTCAGTGCGATGGAAACATTTGTATGTGTGATTGAGTCCGGCTCTTTTTCGGCGGCCGCGCGCCTGCTCGAAGTCGGCCAGCCCGCGGTGTCTAAATCGATTGCGCAACTTGAAGAACGGCTCGGTGTGCGGCTCTTGCTCCGGTCCACGCGTGGCCTGGTGCCGACCGAGGCGGGGCAAACGTTCTATGAGCATGCTCGACGCGCCATCGACGAAGCAGACGAAGCCGAGGACGCCGCGCGCGGGTCGAGCTCGGGGCTGTCCGGGCGTCTGCGCGTCTCGGCGGCCGTGACCTTCGCACGGTTGCACATCATGCCGCATCTGGCGAGTTTCCTTGCAGCCCACCCATTGTTAAGCATTGACGTCATACTCAACGACGCGAACATCGATTTGGTCGAGGAAGGTGTCGACGTCTCGCTGCGAATGGGCGTGCTGAGCGATTCGGCGATGACCGCTCGCAACATCGCACACTCTCGGCGGGTGGTGCTGGGAACGCCCGCTTACTTCGCCGTCGTGGGCGAGCCGCAGACACCGGCGGATCTCGCCGAGCATCAGGCCATTGTCTACACGCAGGGCGGTGGCGGAACCCACTGGTCGTTCAAACAGGCGGGCGCGGAGGCATCCGTCACCGTGTCGGGGCGGGTTCGTGTGACGGCGGCCGAGGGCGTACGCGAAGCGGTGCTCGCCAGCGTGGGCCTGGCGATTGCCTCGGAATGGATGTTTACGCCGGAACTGGCCAGCGGTGCCGTGCGAGCCGTGCTCACTGACTGGACATTGCCCGGCGTCGATCTGTGGGCTGTATTCCCGACGGGCAGGATGGCGAGCGCAAAAGCCCGCGCCTTTGTCGACTTCGTCGAGGAGATTCTGAACCCGGGCCGCGCGAGTCGAGCGGAGCCCTGAGTCGCTCCGGGCTTTATACCGCTATCTCGGCTCGCCGCGGAGCGCCTCTCTCAACCAACGATGCCTTGCGCCGGAATTAGCGAGCGCCGTGTTCCACTTCGACAAAGATATCGGCGTGCTCGCGCGGGGGCGCACGCCAGTAAGGCGGAGGCGCTTCAACGTGGGCGCCCAGCGAGGCGGCCGCATGCCAGCCCCAGCGCGGGTCATATAACATCCCGCGCGCCACGGCGACGAAATCCGCCGCACCCGAGGCGACGATGTTGTCGGCCTGGCGAGCGTCGGTGATCAATCCGACCGCGATCGTCGTGACACCGCTTGCTTCCTTGATCACCTTGGCGAACGGGACCTGATAATCCGGGCCCACGGGGATTTTCTGGAGCGGTGAAATGCCGCCTGACGAGGCAGTGATCCAGTCGACTCCTCGCGTCTTCAGCGCCTTCGCCAGTTCGATGGACTGATCGATATCCCAGCCCCCTTCGACCCAGTCGCTGGCCGAAATCTTCACGCCAAGCGGCATGTCCGCTGGCAGCGCCGTGCGAACGGCATCGAATATTTCGAGCGGATAGCGCAGACGGTTTTCGAGGGTGCCTCCGTACTCGTCGGTCCGCTGGTTTGAAATCGGCGACATGAACTCGTGCAGCAGATAGCCATGACCGCCGTGCAGCTCGATCGCATCGACACCGAGGCGCACGGCACGTAGCGCCGAAGCCACGTAGGCCGCGCGAATCCGGTCGAGGCCCGCGCGGTCGAGCGCGAGTGGCGGCGTTTCGCCCGGGATCTGCGGGAGCGCTGAAGGTCCGCAGGGGGTCCAGCCACCCTCGCTCGCAGGTAACAGCTGCCCGCCTTCCCATGGAACCTGGCTCGATGCCTTGCGGCCCGCATGGCCCAATTGCATGACCAGCGCAATGTTTGAATAGGCACGAACGGCATCGATCGCCGGCTTCAGGGCCGCTTCGGTGGTGTCGTCCCACAGCCCGAGGTCGCCCGGCGTAATGCGCCCGGCCGCTTCGACGGCAGTCGACTCGATGAACAGAGCCCCCGCACCGGAATTCGCCAGACCGCCCAGATGAACGGTGTGCCAGGTCGTGGCGGCGCCATTTTCTGCGACGTACTGGCACATCGGCGAGACCATGATGCGATTGGTCAACACCATGCTTCGGATGCTTGCTGGCGAGAACAAGGAACTCATGGGAACTCCAGAATTAGACCCCATGCGCGGCCGGCCGCGCGGCACCGTGAATCAGGGTGCCGCGGGGCCCGCCGCGCACATCGGTCAATGTCGCGCTTCAATCAGGCCGGGACGGTTTCGCTGCTGTAGAACGGGTAGTCCGTGTAGCCGACCTCGGTACCCCCAAAGAAACTCGGGCGATCGTAGGCGTTGAGCGGCAGATTGCGACGCAGACGTTCCGGCAGGTCCGGGTTGGCGATAAAGTCGCGACCGAAGGCGACCAGATCGGCGTCCCCTGCAGTAACGATCGCTTCTGCGGTATCGCCCTTGAAACCGCCCGCTGCAATCAGGGTGCCCTTGTAGTGCTTGCGGATGGTTTGCGCTGCAACCGGATTCTGATCCTTGGTTTCATCGTCGACATTGCCCAGCACACGCGGTTCGATCAGATGTACGTAAGCCAGGTTCAGCTTGTCGAGTTCCTCTGCCACGTACGTGAACAGGCCGTCCGGATCGGAGTCCGACATGTCGCCCCACGTGCCGCTCGGTCCGAGACGCACGGCCACCTTGTTGCTGCCCCAGACGCCGATGACGGCCTTGGTGGTTTCGATCAGGAAGCGCGCGCGGTTCTCGAACGAACCCCCGTAGATGTCTGTCCGCTTGTTGCTGCCATCTTGCAGGAACTGGTCGAACAGATAGCCGTTGGCGGCATGCAGCTCGACGCCGTCGAAGCCAGCTTGCACGCCACGGGCGGCGGCGCTGCGGAAGCTCTCGACCAGGCCGGCGATTTCTTCGGTCTTCAAGGCGCGGTTCGGGGTGTTCGGCACCCAACCCGTGGCGGTGTAAGCGACACCGCCGTGCAGGACTTCCGAAGGGCCAACAGGCTGGGCGCCATTCGGTTGCACGTCGACGTGCGACTGACGGCCTGCGTGATAGAGCTGCAGGAAGATCTTGCCGCCCTTCGCATGAACGGCGTCAGTCACGGCGCGCCAGCCGGCGATCTGGTTGTCGTCGAACAGGCCCGGTGCACCGAGGTAGCCGTTGCCGTTGGCAGCAGCAATGGTCGCTTCGCCGATCAGCAAAGCGCCCTTCGAGGTGCGCTGTGCGTAGTACTCGGCCATCAGTGGGCCGGGGATGGCGCCGTCTTCGGCGCGCATGCGGGTCAGCGGAGCCAGTACCACGCGGTGCGTGAATTCATACGGGCCGACTTTCACACTGGTAAAGAGTTTGGACATGATATCTCTGCTAATCGGTTAGGCCGTCACATGAGCGACGAGCACGTTAATTCGATCTTCGAAGCGAACTTGCTGCGCTGCTTCGCGTTGGTAGGGAATTTAAGGGTTGGGGGCGCAAAGATAAACGGGGCAGCCGTCTCAACATATCGGACAAATTGTCCGGAGCCGGCAAGGAAGTCCAACGCGCGGTTGGAAACCCATCCCTAGGTAGCATGGCAAAACGATGCAAAAGGGACTATGTTGGCTGTCGGTGAAGACGCTTGTGAGGCGGGGAAAAGCCTGCTCGATCAGGGGCTAAAGGTGCCCGCGCGATATATGAAACTGACCCTGCGGCTTGCCGTGCATGGCTGTCGTTTTGCCGGGTGGCCATCGCTTGACAGCAAAAATCCGGACGGTCATATTCCGGGACCCTAACGACGAACCTGTGGGCAAACCTGCGCAGAACCGCCCGCAATAAGCCGCGTTGCCGTGCCTGGTTAGTCATCGCCTTCTCATGGAAACCATACCCACGCTGTTTCTCGACATCTGGATCGACTACATCTGCCCGTTTTCATACATGCAGTTGCCGGTGATCGAGCAATTTCAGCAGGTGTACGGCCCCGCAGTGGCGGTGCGCTGGCATCCGTTCGAATTGCGGCCTGAGCCCATGCCGCTGCCGCCGGACGACGCACCGGAGCGAATCGAGGCATGGGCCCGCACGGTTTATCCCACTGCGGCGGAGCGGGGTGTTTCCTTGCGAATGCCGCCGGTCATGCCGCGCAGCCGGCTGGCCTTCGAGACCGCGCATTTCGCCGGTGCGGTCGGTCGTTTCGACGAGGTTCATCGCGCCTTGTTCGATGCGTTCTTCCAGGACGGAGCGAACCTTGGAGAGGTCGACACGCTGATCCGTATCGCTGCTTCGTGCGGCGTCGATGCAGAAGGCTTGAGGGAAGCGCTGGAACTGGGGCGCTACACCGATATCGTGCTCGAGCATCAGGCGCTGGCGCGGCAGGTCGGCGTCGAAGGATTACCCTACATGATGCTGTCGCGGCCGCGCGGCGCAGAGGGTCCGTCACAGCCGCCCATCGTGTTGCGCGGCGTCGCGCCCCTTCAGCACTTCCACGCTGCGGTGAAGCGGCTGTTCCCCGAGGGCTATCGCGCGAGCAAGATACGGATCGTCGAGAACCTGCCCTGACCTGACGTGCTTTGGCGCGGCAACGAGGAGATGTCATGAAGTGGGAAAGGGAGATTGCTGACCAACTCTGCGGGCCGTTCGAGACCGTGCAGATCAGTTCGCTCGATGCCCCGGCCGGAGCCCTCACTGGGCGTGGCGTGCAGACCCGTGCGCCGTTCTTCGACCTGACGACGTGGGAGACCTATGCGTATGTGATGTTTCACGAGGCCGGTGCGCCGCCTTCGCCTCGCGTCCCTCGCGGCGGGCTTGCGCCCTGGCAACTGCGTCGCGCGAAGGAGATGATGGTCGCTCCGGGCCGGCCCGGGTTGACGCTTGCGACGATCGCGCTGGCCTGCGAATTGTCAGAGAGTCACTTCTCGCGTGAGTTCAAACAGTCGACGGGTCAAACACCGCATCGGTGGGCGCTTCAACAACGCGTGGCGATGGCAAAGGAAATGCTGGCGGATACCTTTCTCCCGCTGAACAAGATTGCCTCCGCCTGTGGTTTTGTCGACGAGAGCCACTTGAGTCGATGGTTCAAGCGTTTAACAGGGAGCAGCCCCGGGTCATGGAAGCGAGAACGCGCGGCTTAAGCGCGATTCGGCGGCGTTTCACGAGGTTTTTCCCCATCAGACACACCGAAGCAGGCGTCCGCGAAGGCTTGTGGCCTGGAAAGTGAACTTTTCCGGGCTAAAACAAGGTTTCCGCAGGTTTAATCAAGGACTCTCAAGGTCGCTTTGGTTAGTGTATCCCCTAGCTCCACTCGCCGGATTTCTGTTGTCCGCGCGGATCCTGGAGTTCAGTCGCCCAGCCGGATATTGGAAGCGCCAGCCTTTGCGGGTTGCTGCGCTGCTCAAGATGCATTGAGTGTCGGGTTGCCTTCGGTGTTGGGTGTTCAAGGTTTCGCGCAGATTCAAGGAGCGCAATGACCCTCTCAACGTATCTCTCCTCCAAGCCGATCGCCGGCTCCGTCAGGATGACTCACATGCCGTGCGAGGCGACGAACCGAACTCTGTCATTGGCCGGCGAGGTCGTCGATGTGCTCGACGAAGACCCCCTGCTAAGTCGTTTTGTCGATGAGTCACTGTCGCAGTATGGGGTCGAAGTTCGCATGTTCACTAACGCGATAGAGTTCGTCCGCTCGCCTCGGGCTCACGATGCCTCGTGCCTGGTATTGGGCAATCGTTGTCGTACGATCAGCAGCCTCGAAGTGCAACACCACCTGACACGATCACGCACGATTCTTCCCACCATTTGTGTGGTGTGTCCGGGCGATGTCCGAAGCGCAGTCGATGCCATGCAGGCAGGTGCCATGCAAGTCCTCGCCCGACCCCTTCATGCCGAAGAGTTGATCGACGCTGCGATTTCGGCTGCCACGCGGGCCCGTGAGTTGAGGCGCCGCGAGCAGGAAATGGCCGAGCTCGTCGAACGTTATCGCTCGCTGACGCCGCGTGAGCGCCAGACGATGTTGCTGATTACGGCCGGGATGATGAACAAGCAGGTTGGCTTTGAGCTGGGGATCAGCGAAATCACGGTCAAGATGCATCGCAGCCAGCTCATGAGAAAGATGGGCGCCACGCGGTTGGTGGAGCTCGTACGCGGCGTGGACGCCCTTGAGTCGATCGGCAAGATCAGCGACCTTCCGGCGTCACGTGTTCGGTCGGGAGGCGGCGAGTCCTTTCGTTTGCAGCATGTTGCGTTGCCTGGCTGAGAATGGCAGCGAGGCGAGCGAGGCGAGGCGGTTCCTTCGTTCGTGCTTTAAAGCGGGCTAGCGCAGACGCTCGGCATGCACGGTCTGAAGGAGCATTCTTGCGGCGCGCAGGTCGGCCGTATTGAAACCCTCTGCGAATTTCGCGTAGACGGCTTCGAGCCGCGTGCGTGCTTCAGATGTTTCGCCCTGTGCCACCAGCAAGCGTGCCAGACTGGTGGCCGCGCGCAATTCCCAAGATACGAAATGGGCGCTCGCCGCGACCGCGATCGCTCGCTCGAACGCAGCGCGTGCAACGCCCTCCGAACCCGGTAGACGTTGCGCCAACACCAGTTCGCCCCGGAGCCGGACGAGTTCGGGAAGCGTGCTGACATCGCCGACGGCTTCCGCATGTTCAAGAGCCGGATTCACCAGATGAAGTGCGTCGTTCAGGCGGCCCAGTTCGATGAGCTGATCGCAGACCGCCGAGAGATAGCCTGTCAGGTGCGCCGTGAACTGGATCGGCGGATTGCGTTCGAACAACGGCGCGATGACCCGATCGTAGGCATCGATGTCGCCGTGGTGGATGAGGAGAATCCCCTGCCAGAACAAGGAGCGAGGTCTCCAGGTCGACATCCCGTAGCGGCATAGGGTGTTGAGGCTGTATGCCGTGGGTGACTCTACCGCCGCGACACCTTCGGTCAGGAGCTCGATCGGGCACATACCCATGGTGTGGGCATACCACACACTGGCGGCGTGGGCGATCAACCGCGAGCGATCTCTTGCCTGTCCCAAGGCTTGGAGCGCCGCGTCGGGCCTGCCCTGAAGCCACGATACGGAGGCCAGGGCGCACCACGCCGCTGTTTCCTGATCATATAAATAGCGTGTCGAGGGATGCGCATCTGGATGATTGCGAGCTCCTACGACAGCGCGTTCGATATGGGGGCGTGCCTTGTCGGGTCCACTAAGGCGTAACCAGGACATGCCGAGCATGCGCTCGGCGACCAGCCAGTCGAGCCGGTCCGCACTGTGCTGTGCGATTCCCGTGAAACGCTGGGCGAGCACCATCATGCGGTCTAGCGCACCTCGCCCCAGCGCAAGTTCCCATTGCCCCCATAGGCATTTGAGTCGGTATTCGTCGTTATTCAAACGCTCCGCAATGTCGAGTGCCGTATTCAGATTCGTTTCGGCATCCTCGGCGGCGACGGCGTACATGAGCGACAGGCCTCGGGCGGCATGGAGTTTCATCTCGCATATCGCGTCGGGCTGCGGCTGGGTGGCGCTGAGCTCGAGCGCGGTGCTCACCCAATCCACACATTCAGCCGTATGCGACAGCTTGACCCAGAAGGGAATCGCCGCGGTGACCAGGGCAATGCCTGCCGCCACATCAAGGCCATCCGACAGGCTGCGTTGGATTGCCACCCGCAGATCGGCCAAGCAGGCCCGAAAGACGGGTTCGAGTTCATCGCCCCGCGCGCTATCCCACCTGTGCTCGACAGCTTCGAATCGTGCGAGAAAATATTTTGCATGGCGAACCGCTGTGCGACCAAATCGGCCGGAGTGATCGAGCTTGCTCTTCGCGTAGGCACGGGTCGACTCCAGCATGCCGTACGTGGCTTCGGGTCGCGACATATTGCAGTTCAGGAGCGACTTCGCAACGAGGCTGGCAATGGAGTCGAACACAACCGTCTTGTCGTCAGTGGGCTCGACCAACACCGATAAGGCGGAGTCCAGCGAAAACTGGTCCGGGAACACGCTGAGCGTTTCGAACGCTTCGCGTTCGGCTTCCGACAGCAACTCGTAGCTCCAGTCGAGTGTTGCGCGCAGGGTCTGGTGGCGCGGCGGGGCCGTTCGTTTGCCACCGCCGAGCAATTCGAAGCGGTTGTCGAGGAGCGCGGCGACGCCGGAGATCCCCAGCGCAGGCGCGCGGGTCGCTGCCAGTTCGATCGCCAGAGGAATGCCGTCCAGTCGGCGGCAGATCCGGCTTGCGGCCGCGCGGTCTTCGAAGCTGGCGCTGCCATACGCCACCCGGGAGTCCAGGCGTGCAAAAAAGAGCCGCATGGCGGCCGGCTCGCGTGATGGGTCCACGGCTGTACAGCCCTCGTCGGGCAGGTCGAGCGAAGGAACCCGATAAACGTATTCGCCTTCGACACGCAAGGGCTCGCGGCTGGTTGCAATGACGTGTAGCAACGGACTGGCGCGCAGGATGATTTCGACGATGCGAGTGGCTTCCTCGATCACATGCTCGCAGTTGTCGAGCAGCAGGAGCATTTTCTTTTCATGCAATACCGAGGCCATGCGATCCAGCAAGACCTGCCCATCGGCTGGGGGGACTCCCAAGGCGCTGGTCACTGCCAGGGCGACAAACGAAGGGGAGGTCAGCGGCGCGAGTTCGGCGATTGCTATGCGGTCGGGGAACGCCGGGGCGAGGGCGCGAGCGCATTCGACGGCGAGCCGCGTCTTGCCGACACCGCCGGTGCCCACCAGCGTGACAAGCCGATGAGAAGCGGCAACCTCGGCGATATCGCTCAGGTCGGCCTCTCGTCCGATCAACGGCGACAAGCTGACGGGCAAGTCGATAACCTGGCGCGGCGAACGCGGCACCTCATTGACCAGCGTGACCATTTCACCGACAAATTGATAGCCCCGGCCGGCCACGGTGCGAATGGCGTCGCGGTCGCCCGCCAGGTGGCGTCGCAGCAGGGACACTTGGCCTTCGAGGGTGTTGTCCTCGATAAACCGGTCGGGCCAGACCTCCCGCATCAATTCCGCTTTGCTGACGATTTGACCCCGGCGCGCGACCAGCGCGATCAGGATGTCGTACGCACGGTCCGTCAGCGGGACGATGCGGCCTTCGTATTTGAATTGCCGGCGCGCCACGAAAATCTCGCAGCGACCAAACGCAAAACACAGTGGCAACGGGGGAGCCGCGTTCATGGGCGTACCTTCCGGCAAGTCGTGAGGGGTGTCCCAATAGAGTTGATTATTCTGGCGTAAAAAAACGCATTGATACAGCGTCGATTTGCGCGACAACGATCTTGCACTTGATTACCGCGCTTACGACCCTAGGTGATAAATAAGATGGCGCACATCTAATTTTGTCTGCGCTGTGCGACGGGTGCTGTTTTTTGGCCCCGCGATCTTGGGCCGTGTGGACGCGGTGGAACGCAAGAGTGCCAAAAAAAAGCGCCGCCCGACAAGGTCAGGCGGAGAATTTCATCGTGCTTGCTTTGGATGGCGCTTCGTGCGTCGCACGCTTCGTACCATGCTTTATGCCGCTTGTTTCAGCGACGCCATATCGACCACGAAGCGATACTTCACATCGCCCTTCACCATCCGAGAATAGGCCGTCTCGATGTCCTGCATGGGAATGGTCTCGATATCCGAGAGGATGCCGTGTTCGGCACAGAAGTCGAGCATTTCCTGAGTTTCTTCAATACCTCCGATCAATGAGCCGGCCAGGCTTCGGCGCATGCCGATTAGGCTGGCGACCGAGGGCGACGGATGCGACTCGGACGGAATCCCGACCAGCGTCATGGTGCCGCCGCGTTTAAGCAGCGCCGTATAGGTATCAAGGTTGTGCGGGACGGCAAGCGTATTGACGATGAAGTCGAGGCTACCGGCTTGCGCAGCCATTTGGGCCGGATCGCGCGACACGACGACTTCCTGCGCGCCGAGGCGCAGCGCATCCTGCCGCTTCGACTCCGACGTGGTGAAGGCGACCACGTGCGCGCCCATCGCGCGCGCCAGCTTGATGCCCATATGACCGAGGCCACCGATGCCAACGATGCCGACTCGTTGACGCTGCGTCACGTTCCAGTGGCGCAATGGCGACCACATCGTAATACCGGCGCACAGCAGCGGTGCGACGGCTGCGAGGTCTTTTTCCGCATGCCGAATCTTGAGCACGAACTCTTCACTGACCACGATCGAGTCCGAATAGCCGCCATACGTGTTGTCACCCGTGATCCGGTCGGGACTGTTGTAGGTCCAGGTGGGCATGTGGGCACAGTGTTGTTCAAGGCCTTCGTCGCATGCCGCGCAATGCTGGCAGCTGTCGACCATGCAGCCCACGCCGACGATATCACCGCGTTTGTACTTCGAGACGTGGCTGCCGACCGCCGTGACGCGACCGACGATTTCGTGACCGGGTACACAGGGGTAGAGGGTACCGTCGGGGTAGATCAGGCCATCCCAATCACCGCGTGCGGTATGAAGATCGGAGTGGCAGACACCGCAGAACAGGATGTCGATCTGTACGTCGTTCTCACGCGGATCGCGGCGCTCGAAACTGAACGGTGCGAGCGGTGTGTCTTTGGAATGGGCGGCGTAGCCGTGTGCAGTCGTGCTCATCAATAGGGTCCTCTCTGAAGCCAATACGCGATTAGGTGGTGTCGTATTCGACGCCCGATGGAGCGGACCATAGCATCGAAAACGGACGATCGTATTGAGCGGATTTGCTCGACGAATAGGGCGTTTCGACTCCGTTCGAGGCATGACGGCACGTCTGTAGATTGCAAGATCCAGGACTAAATTGATAATTCGAAATGGCCGAAGAATCCCGGCGTTGGGAGCGGGAATGGCAGGTCTTCCGTGCGCCCGGGAGAGGCAAGGACCCCACCCCATCCTTTCGTACAATAGCGCCATGGTTTCTAGCTCGCTATTGTGGTGTTGTCGTCAAGTCGCACCGTACAAAAAGGGGAAACCATGGCAGCCGAGTCCTTGCAACTAGATCCTTGGCAGCAGACCGTCGGTCTGCTGCATCACTGCGCCGAATTGACGATGGACCGAGCGCTTGCCCTGCGCCGCGCCGACGGCCGCAACCGCCGCCATCCGCCCCGGCCTTCCGGCTCGTTTGCCGACAAGGGACGCTCTGCCGAGGTCCAGGTCACCGCGCGTCCGAGCCGCGTGACGGCGACGGTCACCTGGTGCGACTCGACGTCCTGTCGATATGGCGATCAGCTCTGGCGCAAGATGATTGCGAGAAGCGCTGGCATCTGTGCCTTGAGTGGTACCACTATCTCGCGTGGCGACCCCGTCTACCGGCCAATCACGTCGACGTTGATGCCGGCCAATGCAACGGCCATGATTCTGGCGCGCTGCATTGAGGAGGCTTATGAGAGCGAGTGAGCAAAGGAGTATCCGGTGAGGCAATACGCCTGAACAACAAGAAGTCCTTCGGACGGGATCCATCGCTCGATGGGAGGGCTTGGGCAGGGGAGCAATAAGATCATCCGTCTTGGGTCCGTCACTTTAAAAGTAGCAGTCTTGTACATTTGCCGCAGGGGAGCGATGCGTTGAGCGGCTAGACTGAGTGTCGACGTGGAGCAAGCTGGCGCGCCCCTAACAAAAAAACGAGGATGACGTGAACGATCTGCTAAGGCGAGCTGTGACTGCGCACGGAGGCCTTGATCGCTGGACCACGTTCATCGATATCGAAGCACGGTTTTCCATCAAAGGAACGAGCGCCCCTTTCCGTTCGATGGGCGAGGCCCTGGGCCCGGTGACTTTTCTCGCTGCTACGCGGGAGGAGTGTGCTGTGATCAGGCCGTTCCTGATGGAGGACCATATCGGCTTCTTTGAACCCAACTATGTGAGTATCGAGACGTTCGATGAGCAAGTGCTCGAACATCGCGACCAACCGCATGCGACCTACGTCCGCCGCGCGACGGGCGTCGCATGGGATTCCTTCGATTTCCTGTATTTTTGCGGCTACACGCTGTGGACGAGCCTGACGACGCCGTTCCTCTATACCTATCCCGGCTTTGAATCTGAAGAGCTCGCGCCTGTCGAGGAGGCCGGGGAAGAGTGGCGCCGCCTAAGCGTCTTGTTGCCCGCCCATATCGCCTGCCATTCGCCACGGCAGATCTGCTACTTCGGCCCCGATGGTTTGCTGCGGCGGCAAGATCATATATCGAGCGTTCTGGGCGACGTGGTGCGCGAGGACGTCTCGGTATACGACGAGTTCGACGGCATCATCGTGCCTTCGGTACGGCAGCTGTATCAGCCCGTTTCTGGAAACGGCCGGTCGAATGAAGCGGCGCTCGTAGTCATCGAACTAGACGCAGTTGCATTTCGATAAGGCTTCGGTAAGAAGCCTTCAGCAAGTCGGCGCTCCTCCATCAAAAAGTAGCAGAAACGTACAGGCTTGCGGGAAGTCCCGCTTCATCGCCCCTCCACGTGAATGCTACGCTGAGACGCTATCCGAGCATCCCCAACAAGACGGACAACGAGGAGATTCTGACTATGCCGATGATCGACGTATACGCACCTGCTGATCTGTTCCCGGCCGGCAGTGACCGCGAGCTGGGTGAGGCACTGACCCTGGCCGTCCTCCGTGCAGAGGGCGTGGCTACGCCGGGCGCGTTTCATTTGGACAATACGGCAGCCTATATTCATCGCATGGCGCCATCGACCGTGCAGACCGCGGCGACGGTAGCAGCGCGCACCGTGCGCGTGCAGGTGATCACTCCGCCGGCGGCACTGAGTCGTGAAGGTCAGAAGCAGCTAGTCAAGGAAGCCACCGAAATTGTCACGAAGATTTCAGGCGACCCGACGCAGGCTACGCGCACGTGGATCTTGTTGACCGAAGCGGCAGAAGGCGGCTGGGGTCTATACGGTACGGCATTCGGCAAAGAGGAGTTCGCCGCGCTTGCGGCCAAGGCGCGCGCTGCTGCCACAGCAGGCTAGGCGCGTTTCGCGTGCTTCAGAAACGCGCGAACAGCCGGCGCTCGCTCATATCGGCGATGAGCGAGCGCGATTTCCGACATGACGGGCTTGCCCGTGATCGGTCGGTAGGCGATCCCCGGCAGCACGAGGCAGTCCGCGAGCGTCGCCGGCACGATCGACACGTTGCCGCCAAGTGAGACACTCGCCAGGACCGCCGCGAGTGAGCCGGGTCGGCTGCCGATTCGGGGCGTGAAGCGCCCTCGGCGACCGACTTCGAGTGTGCCAAATTCCTGCTCGGGCAAGACAAAGGTCTCGTCGCGCAATTGCGCAGGCGACACTGCAGCAAACGCGACAAGCGGCGAGTCAGTCGGCAACGCAAGCACGAAGGCATCGCGAAGCACCGTCGTCGACAGAATGTCAGTGGGCAAAGTCATCGGCGGCCGCACGTAAGCCAGATCGATTCTTCCCGCGCCCATGGCGGCCGTGACTTGATCCATGGGCACTTCGTGCGCATTCACTTCGACCCGTGGATGCGCCTGCCGAAATGTACGCACCGCATTCTGTAAGATACCCGAGTAAGCGGCCGACGCCACATAACCGATCTCTATTCTCCCCAACTCCCCCCGTTCGGCCGAGCGCGCCATTTCCTGCGCTCGTGACAGATGATCGAGTGTGGCAACTGCTTCCTCGAGAAATGCCTTGCCGGCGGCGGAGAGTTCGACCGATCGTTTGGTCCGGTGAAACAACTGCAGGCCCAACAGGCGCTCGGCCTCCTGAATCTGACGTGTGAGCGACGGAGGCGCAATGCCGAGTTCTTCGGCCGCTTTCGAAAAGTGCAGATGCTTCGCCACGGCGACGACGCAGCGAAGATGCCGGAGTTCAAGGGTTTGCATCGTATTGACGAGTTCGTTAATTATTCTTTGATTTTATATCAATGACTTCCAATAGCGACGTCTTTACCATGAGCGCCTCGGATCCACTTTGGCGGCAAACATGTCCAACATTTCGAATCCCGGGCGCGCCTCGCCGCCATCGACGACGCTCGCGCGGCAGGGCGATGACGCGGGCCTGACGGCTGCGGGCGACGCAACTGAAGACGACCGGCCCACCCCGCAGGCCGCCCGTTTCATTCTCGGAACTGCGGCTGCCGCGTGTGCGTTGATCGTGCTGGACACCAACGTCGTCGCCGTTTCGCTCCCTTCGATTGCGCGCACGTTCCATGTCGGCTTCGCGGACGTCGAATGGGTCGTCAGCGCCTATATGGTGGCGTTTGCGGCCTGTCTGTTGCCGGCCGGGGGGCTGGCGGACCGCTTTGGCCGCAGGAAGATGTTGCTGATCGGGCTAGCCGTCTTCTCCATCGCTTCGTTGGGGTGCGGGCTCGCGCCGTCTGCCATGATGTTGAACGCGGCCCGCGCGCTAAAGGGCGTGGGCGCCGCGATGTTGCTGACGTCGGCGCTTGCCGTGATCGCGCATACCTTCCGTGAAGGGGCGGAGCGGGCGCGCGCGTGGGCCATCTGGGGGACTTGCATGGGCCTTGCGACGACCGTCGCGCCACTCGTTGGCGGCGCCATTACCCAGTGGTTCGGCTGGCGCTGGATTTTCCTGCTCAATCTCCCGGTGTGCGGTGTGCTGGCGTGGTGCGTCTTTCGATCGATTCGCGAATCGAGGAACCCGGCCGCCGGTCCGATCGATGTGATCGGCAGCATGCTGTTTGGCCTTGCGCTTGCGATCGGCATCTGGGCACTCATTGGTGCGGGGTCCATTGGCTGGACCCATCATGCGACGATCGCAAGAGGCGCGGCGAGCGCGACGCTCCTGCTGGCGTTTGTTCTGGTCGAGCGGGTCAGGCATCACGCGATGGTCGACCTGACGCTGTTCCGGCAACCCCGCTTCGTCGGAGCCGTGCTGGCGATGTTCGGATACGCCGCCTGTGCGCAAGTGATGATGACGTTTCTTCCGCTCTACCTGCAAAACGCGTTTGGTCTGTCGGCGGTTGCCGCTGGCATGGGCATGCTGCCGTTCGCGTTGGCCATGATTGTCGGGCCTTATATCGGCGCGGCCTTGTCCAGGCGGATGCCGACTGCGGCGACGCTGACGGTGGGCCTGCTCATGATCGGCATCGGCAACCTCGTGACAGCCATGGTTGCGCAAGACGCTACCTACTGGCTGGTGGCGATCGGGATGCTCGTGACGGGATGCGGCGCGGGCGTCCTCAATGGCGACACACAGAAAGCCATCGTCTCCCGGGTGCCCGCCAACCGCACCGGCATGGCATCGGGTATCAGCACCACGACGCGCTTCACGGCGATCGTCACGTCGGTCGGTGTGCTCGGGGCGGTGCTCACGGCGCGTACGCGTTTGGTGCTCGAGGCGAACCTGGCCTCGAATCCGGCCGCGGCAAGCCATGCCGATGCCGGATTTATGTCGCACGTGCTGGCCGGAGACGTGGCGCATGCGACGGCATCCTTGCCCGACGCCATGCGTGTGATTCTGGCCGATGCCGCGCGTTCGAGCTTCGCCAGCGGTTTCTCCGCGGCACTCAGTGTGGCCGGTGTCTTCGCGATCGTCATCGCCGCGAGTGTGTGGATGCTTGCCGGCAGGACAGAAGTTGCCGCCGCGGGGCGCCAGGCGGCCGTGTGAGCCGCGGCTTACAGGTGGGCGTCCCCGGGGGCGCCCGTACGCCCATCGCGGCAGGCAGATCGGGGTGGACCGAAGTCTGCGGTTCCCGGCGCTTGTTCATCGCCGATCCGTCGAATGAGACGAATGCACATTGATTTGAGTCGATCCGGTAAGACGTTTCGGGTGCATCACGCCTACATTTGAGTCACACCGCAGGCCGGGCCGGGCTTATCAGACCCAGTCCTCCCGGACAGCGCGGACACAACCCATTTGCAACGGCCTGACGCCGCTAAAACCGAAGAGAAGGATCGAAAATGTCTTCAATCGAAAAGTTCGAATACGTATTTTTAGGTGGTGGCAAGGGCGGCAAGTCGCTTGCCATGGAACTGGCGCGCAATGGCAAGCGTGTGGCCGTCGTCGAACAAGGGATGATCGGCGGCTCGTGTATCAACATCGCCTGTATCCCGAGCAAGGCGCTGATCCGTAGCGCACGAATTGCTCATACCGTTCGCTCGCAGAAGATCCTTGAAGGCCATGCCGACGCCCGGCTCGACATGAAGCAAGTTCATCGGTTTGTGCGCGAGGTCGTCGATGGAATGGTCGAAGTGAACCAGAAGGCGTTCGACGCCTCGGGTTTTGACCTGATCCTCGGCACCGGCCGCTTCGTTGCGCCGCGTCGTATTGAAGTGACGCTGAACGATGGCGGCGTGCGAATGGTCGAAGGCGAGCATGCGTTCATCAATACCGGGACTTACGCCGCGGTTCCCGATGTGCCGGGTCTGCGCCAAGCCGACCCGATGACGCACGTCGAAGCACTCGCGCTCGACAGGCTGCCCGACCATCTGGTCGTGATCGGTGGGGGATATATCGGCCTCGAAATGGCACAGGCGTTTCGCCGTCTCGGCAGCGAGGTAACCCTCGTACAGGAGGCTCCTCGCGTGGCGATGCGCGAAGACCAGGATGTGACCGATGCCATAGAGGCTGCATTTGCTGAAGAAGGCGTTGACGTGCGTACCCACGTCAAGCCCCTGCGC
The DNA here is from genome assembly GCA_026225235.1 of Burkholderiales bacterium. GTDB lineage: Bacteria > Pseudomonadota > Gammaproteobacteria > Burkholderiales > Burkholderiaceae > Pararobbsia. The sequence continues at coordinate 32,030 of JAMFSK010000100.1, read as the reverse complement.
GTCACGGGGCAATCCGGCCAGACGGTCAGCATTGAACTGAGCGACGGCAGCACGGTAAACGGCACCCACATCCTGGTCGCGGCCGGACGTGTACCGAGAACGTATGACATCGGCCTCGATGCAGCCGGCGTCGAGGTGGATGCGCGCGGGTTCATCAAGACTGACGAGCGTCTCGCGACCTCGGCCCCCAACACCTGGGCCATCGGCGAAGTGGCGGGCACACCGATGTTCACCCACGCGTCGTTCGACGACTATCGTGTGCTGAAGTCGCAACTCGCGGGCGGCCACGTCACCACCAAGGATCGCCTGATCCCGTATGCGCTGTTTATCGAACCCGAACTGGGCCGGGTGGGTCTCAATGAGAGCGAGGCAAAGCAAAAGGGTATCGAGGTCCGGGTGGCCAAACTGCCCATGGCAGCGGTGCCCCGCGCAAGGACCAACGGCGACGTCAAAGGCTTCATGAAAGCGATCGTCGACGCCCATTCGGACCAGATTCTCGGCTTCACGATGCTCGGCCAGAACGCCGGCGACGTGGTGACTGCGGTCCAGATGGCCATGATCGGCAAGCTGCCTTACACCGCCGTGCGTGATTTGATCATCGCGCATCCGCTGATCAGCGAAGGGCTCAACCTGCTGTTTGCGAAGCTCCCTTGATCCTGACGGCCTGATGAATCGCCAAGAACAGCCTGGATAACTGCCCTTGGCGTGACCACTCCCGTACCGCACGCCCCGGACCGACATTGTTCAATGCCGCTCTGGGGCGTGCGTTTGAAAGGCGGCCGAAAACACAAGTTAGAAATTTTGCAGCGATCGCGAGTTAGACTTATAGGTTCAACGTCTACTTACCCTCTGAGTCGACCTTCTGACTCGCCCTGAAAACGGAACCGATCCATGCAAACCAAGGCAGTTTTGACGCTCAGCGATGTCACCCAGATCCTGGCCGCGGCGCGCGCCGAAGCGCATCAGCACCAATGGGCTGTGGCGATCGCGGTCGTGGACGACGGCGGCCATCCGCTCGCGCTCGAACGTCTCGACAACTGTGCTCCGATCAGCGCGTATATCGCCGTCGAGAAAGCCCGCACCGCGGCACTCGGCCGGCGCGAGTCGAAGGTCTATGAAGACATGATCAATGGCGGCCGCACGTCATTCCTGTCCGTTCCGGTCCTGAGCGGCACGCTCGAGGGCGGAGTGCCAATCATTGTCGACGGACAGGTCATCGGCGCGGTCGGTGTGTCGGGTGTCAAGGCGCCCGAGGATGCACAGATTGCCAAGGCCGGCGTCGCCGCCGTGCAAGCCTGAGCGCCCCTTCGAATACCTAACCTGGACCCCAGAGGAAGACATGAGTGAACGCATCCAGCACAACGGCCTGCAGGTCGCCGCGATACTGAGCCGTTTTATCGAAGAAGAGGCGCTGCCCGGCACCGGGCTCGACAGCGCGGCGTTCTGGCAGGGATTCGATGCGCTGGTCCATGACCTCGCGCCGAAGAACCGCGCGCTGCTCGCCGAACGCGATCGGCTGCAGACTGAACTCGATGCGTGGCACCGTGCCCACCCCGGCCCAATTCGCGATATGGCGGCCTACCGCCAGTTTCTCGAAGGTATCGGCTATCTGTTGCCGCAGGCCGCTCAAATCAAGGCGAGCACCGCGAACGTCGATAGCGAGATCTCGACGCAAGCCGGCCCGCAGCTCGTGGTGCCGGTGTCGAACCAACGCTATGCGCTGAATGCGGCGAATGCGCGCTGGGGCAGTCTGTATGACGCGCTTTACGGCACCGATGCGATTGCCGACACCGACGGCGCGCAGCGTGGCGGCGCCTTCAATCCCGTTCGCGGCCAGCGTGTGGTGGCGCGCGGGCGCGCTCTGCTCGACCAGGCGGCGCCGCTCGCGGGCGGCTCGCATGTCGATGCGACGGGCTATGCGGTCAAGGGCGGCAAGCTCGAGATCAGTACCGCCCAGGGTGCGCTCGCCCTGGCCAATCCGGCTCAGTTCGCGGGATATCGAGGTGACGCTGCTTCGCCTTCGGCGATTCTGCTCAAGAACCACGGCCTGCATCTCGAGATCCAGATCGACCGCTCCGCGCCGATCGGCAAGACCGATGCCGCAGGCGTCAACGACATTGTCGTCGAGTCCGCGATCACGACCATCATGGATTGCGAAGATTCGGTTGCCGCCGTTGACGCCGCCGACAAGGTCCAGGTGTACCGGAACTGGCTTGGCCTGATGCGTGGCGACCTCACCGAGCAAGTCAGCAAGAACGGCAAGACCTTTACCCGAAGCCTGAACCCCGACCGTGAATACACGGGGCCCGGCGGCTCGAGCGTGGTCCTGCACGGCCGTTCGCTGATGTTTATCCGCAATGTCGGTCATCTGATGACCAACCCGTCGGTACTCGATCGTGAGGGCAAGGAGATTCCCGAAGGGATCCTCGACGCGGTGCTCACGAGTCTCGGCTCTCTGCACGACCTCAAGCAAAAGAAGAACTCGCGCACGGGCTCGTTCTATATCGTCAAGCCGAAGATGCACGGACCGGCCGAAGTCGCCTTTTCCGCCGAGTTGTTCGGCCGCGTCGAGACGCTGCTGAACCTGCCCGCGAACACGATCAAGATGGGCATCATGGACGAGGAACGCCGCACCAGCGTGAACCTCGGCGCCTGCATTGGCGCGGCAGCGGCCCGCGTCGCCTTTATCAACACAGGCTTTCTCGACCGCACCGGCGACGAGATGCACTCGGCGATGGAAGCCGGCCCGATGATGCGCAAGGGCGATATGAAGTCGTCGGCCTGGATCGTCGCCTACGAACGCAGCAATGTGCTGGTCGGCCTGAGCGCCGGCCTGCGTGGCCGCGCCCAGATCGGCAAGGGCATGTGGGCCATGCCTGATCTGATGGCCGCGATGCTCGAGCAAAAGATCGCGCATCCGAAGGCAGGTGCCAACACCGCCTGGGTGCCGTCGCCGACGGCGGCTACGCTCCACGCCTTGCACTATCATCAGGTCGACGTCGAAGCCGTCCAGCGCGAACTCGAAAAGGTCGACCTCGCCGCGGCGCGCGACGGTCTGCTGAACGACCTCTTGAGCGTGCCGGTGGTCGAGGCGCCCGAGTGGGGTCCGGAAGAGATCCGTCAGGAAGTTGAAAACAATACCCAGGGCATCCTCGGCTACGTCGTGCGCTGGATCGACCAGGGCGTCGGTTGTTCCAAAGTGCCCGACATTCACAACGTCGGCCTGATGGAAGACCGGGCAACCTTGCGGATTTCGAGCCAGCATATCGCGAACTGGCTACGCCACGGCATCGTCACTGAATCCGAGGTGCGCGAGACCTTCGAACGGATGGCGGCGGTGGTCGACAAGCAAAATGAAAGCGACCCGCTCTACCAGCCCATGGCCGGGCATTTCGACTCGTCGGTTGCCTACCGGGCCGCTTGTGCACTAGTGTTTGAAGGGCGCTCGCAGCCGAACGGCTATACCGAACCGCTGCTGCACAAGTTCAGGCTTGTATTCAAGGGCGAATGAAGCAGGGCCGGGCGGCGGGATGCCGCCCGGCAGGTCGTTGTACTGAGTGGCTCGGCAGGCTCGCACCCGGCGAAACCGGGCGCCCGCCAAAGCCGCTGCAAAATCCGCCATCGAATCTGCTGTAAAGCAGCGCAGGTAAGGCGCGGAGACATTTCGTGGCGTTTTTCGATATGCCACTTGCGAAATACGGAACCCTTGTCGCAGAAGGGTCCCGCCTCGTCGGAACCCGGCAGGGGGCAAAAGACAGCTCGATCCGATGAGCTGACGGGAATTGCCCCTTCTCATCGGCTTACGGTTATAAAAAGAACGTGCTACGCTGATTAGAATTCCTATTGCGGAATGCTCAGTTCCTTTTGCTGCCGAGACGTCTCGCCTCAAAGCAAGGGTAATTGTGTACCGCAAGCACAAACCTACCGTGACAACCCGCACCCTTAGATTGGTTCGGAGGGGTCCCATGAGTGTCGAACTCGATTACCCGGTGCTGTATGCTCATTTCGGTACCGCCAGCCCATGCTGGCGGCTGTCGAGCGACAGCAATGCGTTGCAACTGGCCGCCGTCAGCGGGCCAGCGACCGTCTCGGTTGCGCTAAGCACCGAGCAGGCTGCCCGCGTGCGCAACATGACGGGCGTGACCTCGCACCTGGTGCTCGACATCAACATTTTCGGCAACCCGCTCCAGCTTCACCTCGTTGGCAAGAAAATCAATTTTTCGGAATGGGCTGGAACGGCTTCCGCATATAACGATACCGTTTCGGTCGCCCGCGATCTGGTACACGGTTTATCGTTCGCGGAACAGGTCGTTTCCGAAGTCAATTCACTTGTCGTAATTCTCGACCAGTACGGCAATATTCAGCGATTCAACCGACTTTGTGAAGAAGTGACGGGCGTGCGTGAAGAAGACGTAGTCGGCAAAAATGCCTACGCAATGTTCATGACCCCGGAACAAGGACAGGCGTCGAGCCAGAATATCAGTGGTTTTTTCCGCACCGGCGAAGCTTACGAAGTCGAACGGCTGATCAATACGATTGCCGGTCCTCGGCTTTATCTGTTTCGTAATAAATTCGTTCAGAGCGGCAGTGGTGTAGACGAGAAATTCCTGATTTGTTCGGGTACCGATATCACCGAGGAACGACGCGCCCAGCAGCGGCTGTCGGAACTCGCGAATACCGATGCCCTGACCGGGCTGCCGAACCGCAACGCGATCCACGACCGGATCCGGCGCGCGCTCGCTGCCGAAGGTATGCCGCAGGTCGGCATCCTGTTCCTCGATCTCGACAACTTCAAGCGCGTCAACGATCACTATGGCCACGTGATCGGCGACCGGCTGATCAAGGACGTGTCGGCGGCCGTCAAAGGCTGCCTCGGCGAGACCGACATCGTGGCCCGGCTTGGCGGGGATGAATTTATCGTCCTGAGCCAGGGCGCAAGCGTCGCCGACCTCGAAAAGTGCGCGCAGCGCATTCTCGATCGTCTGCGTATTCCGTTCAATCTTGGCCTGATCGAGGTTTATACCGGCTGTTCTATCGGCATCGCGCTGAGTCCCGAACATGGCGACACGCTCGAGGGCCTCATTCGCTGCGCCGACACTGCCATGTATGTGGCGAAGGACCAGGGCAAGCGCACGTATCGAGTGTTTTCGCCGGAGATGAACAAGAAGGTCGCCGAGTACATGTGGCTCGACACCAACTTGCCGCGTGCGCTCGAAGACAACCAACTGATCCTTCATTACCAGCCCAAGCTGCGCCTCGACACCGGGGCCGTGATCGGGGTCGAAGCGCTGCTTCGCTGGATCTCGCCCGAACGCGGGCTGGTCTCTCCGCTCGACTTCATCCCTTACGCAGAAGAGTCGGGCATGATCGGGCCGCTCGGCCGATGGGTCATGCAAACGGCGGCCGCGCAGGCGCGGCGCTGGAGCGAACAGGGCCTCAATATCCGCGTGGCGATCAATGTCTCGGCGCGCCAGCTGTCCGACACGGCGATCGTTCACGATTTTGCCGATGCACTCGAGACGGCGCGCCTCGATCCCTGCCTGCTCGATCTCGAACTGACCGAAAGTTGCCTGATCGAAGACGAAGCAATGGCGCTCGGTCTGATCACGCAATTCCGTGAAATGGGCGCGCAGGTCCACCTCGACGACTTTGGCACCGGGTACTCGTCGTTGTCGCAGCTTGCGCGGATCCCACTCGACATGATCAAGCTCGACCGGAGCTTCGTGCGCAGCATCAATACGAACTCAAAATCGCAGGCGCTGGTTCGCTCGATGGTCGCGGTGGCGCAGGCGCTCAACTTCGGCGTAGTGGCGGAAGGAGTCGAGACCGCGGCGGAAGAAGAGTTCATCAAGAAGGTCGGGATCGACTACGTCCAGGGCTATCTCTACGCCAGGCCGATGACGGCCGAAGCGTTTGAAACGTGGATGGCAGAAAAGCAAAAGCTCAGGCTTATCGCCTGAGCTTTTGCATGCTGCCAAGACCTTTAGCTACCTAGGCTGGCAAAGCCAGCCTGTCCCCGGCGGGTAAAGGAAACACACTCAAAACAAGTGTAAGGCAAACAGACCAGGCTATGCTCGATTAATGCAGGCAGGCTTGGTGTCTTACATGGAGTTGTATGTGACTTCAGCCATGAAGTGGATCCACCTTCATCCGACATTGCGCAATTTCGACGTGCGCCGATTTTGCAACATCACAAGCCGCTCCATAAAAGCGAGGTCCTTTTCCTCGATGGTGAAAGCGGACCGTACCCAGTCTTCAGTAATATCCATCAACTCGGCGCGGGTAATCGGATTGACACGTTGCCGCGCACGCAACATGGCTTTAACGCCATTCAGTTTCGGTTTGAGACTGTCGACGAAAGTACGGGTGGCGAGAAAACCGTCGCCCGGTTCGAACAAACCATCTACCAGACCTTTATCGGCATGCCATTCAGCCATATGCGACTCGCCGCTGCTGATTAACTCTTCAGCCAGTTTGGTCGTGGTCTTGCGGGCCACCAGAGAATAACCGCCCATACCCGGAAACAGATTGAAGGCGATTTCCGGGAAGCCCATGCGCGCGTCCTTTTGCGCGAGCACGTAGTGGTGGGCCAGAGTGGCCTCGAAGCCGCCGCCCAGCGCCGAGCCTTCGACCATGGCGATCGAGACCGCACCGGTGCCGAAGCCCGTGTAGATCTCGTAGAGTCCGTCGATGCAGGAGCGGGCATAGGCCATCAGGGGTTCGCGCTGACCGGCGCGGATGGTTTCTGCAAAAAAGCTCAGATCGCCGCCGACATTGAACAGCGTCGGTACGAGCGAGCCTGTGACCCAGAAATCGAACGGCAGGCCCGACTCCCGCGCGCAACGCGCGAGGGTAATGATGTCGGTCACCAATTCCTGGTTAAAACATGGCCGGGGGTGGGCACGCAGCATCATCCACATGATGTTACGACCCTCTTCGTAATACGCAGAGATTTGAGACAAGTTGCCGGCTTCGGTAAAAGGACGGCACGCAGGATGATTTTTGAGGTTCATCTTTCAGTCCAGGTAAGTACCACGGGTTTCGGGGTGAAGCAGCAACAGCCTAAGCCAGAAATAAGTGCACGACCGCGCCGATCTGTAACTGAATTGCACGGGGGGATTAAGCAAGCACAAACCCATGCGGGGTGTGTGCCGGCACGATCGTGTCCATTCATTCGATTCAAGGAAACCGGGGATAAAGACGAACCAGGACCGCCACCCCGGGATTTTTTTTAAAGGCGGTCCAGCAGTAATGCACCGAGCGTAGCGTTTTGAAGTGAAACGGATAGTTTGCTTTCGCACGAAACAGCCGCAAAAATGCATCTGAATGCGCGCTACCGAACACGCAGTGCTTGAAACGTCAGTTTGGTAAGGTTGTGCCGATATGCTTCCGCGCCGGTCACACACCCTTCTCCGTACCTGGGTGTGTACCTGTTTGTGAACTCAACTGTTCTCTTGCGCAAACAGCGAGACTGTGCACGAGGGGGGGCGCTGAACCCGTCTATGCTGGGTCGCATGAAGTTCCGGTTCGCGACGCGTTGTCGAGCGTCCGGGCGATGGCGAATCAACGAGAGGGAGGCACCGCGTGAAGCTCTACGAGAGGCTGGTCGGCGAGATCGAGGGCATGGTCGCCCGGGGTGTGCTCAAGCCGGGCGAACGTGTGCTGTCCGTCCGGCGCACCAGTGAGCAATACAATCTGAGCATTACGACCGTGGTGCGCGCCTTTCTACTATTGAAGAGCCGCGGCGTGATTGAGAGCCGGCCGCAATCCGGCTACTTTGTGAGCCATGGCGCCCAAGGTGGAGGGGGAGGCTCAGAAACGGAGCAGTCAACGGCTGTATCCATCGGCTCAACTGATACCACCAACGCGACGGTGTCAACGACGACCACCGGCTCGAACAGCACTCACGCTAACTCGGTGGATTCGTCTGTACGGCAGACATCGCCCGACGGCGTTTCGAATGTCTCATCGGCGAATGCAGGGGTGAGGCGCATTGCCTGCTCAGTCGAGCCGGCCCGGCGTACCACGGGCGCTCAGCTTGACCCGCGTCTGATCGCATCCGCAGCAGCCTGCGATCCGTTCGCACGGGCGATACGCTTGCCTGCGGTGCGCGCGCTGTTCACGGCCTTGGACGTCTGAGACGGCTAGGTCTTGTCAGGGCGATTCGGCCGGTCGCTCGCAGGCACCGCGGTCGGCCAGTCTGACAAGCAGCAGGTCGAACACCCGAAGCTTGTCCTCGTTGGGCAGGGTCCGCCAGGCCTTGATCTCCTCGCGGGTGCGCAGGCAACCGAGGCAGAAACCGGTCTGCAGATCCAGTTTGCAGACATCGGTGCATGGCGAGCCCACGGGTTCGAGGGTTTTGGCGAAGGCGATCGAAGTTTCAAGTGCGGCGGTCATCGGGGTCAGGCAAGAAGGGAGTCGGGGGCAAACAGCGTAGCCGCGAAAGCCGGATTCGACGGCCAATAGGCGTGCATATAGCTGGCAATGATCGAGCGATGCTGAAAGACAGCTTCGCCACGCAAGCCGGTGACGGGATGCGTCGCATGATAAACCGGCTCGAGCGGCGTCGTGAGCTTCGAATAGTGGAAGGTGTGGCCGGTTAACGTGCCCTTGTCGCCGACAGTCAGTTGCTGCATACCGAGCGACGCGAACCGTTTCGTCAGGCTCGCCTGGCCTGGCATCAGGCCGAGCATGGCGGTTGTCGTGCCTGCCGTATCGGTCAGCGAGTCGAGCAGGTAAAGCATGCCACCACATTCGGCGACGATCCGGCGACCGGCATGCGCATGCGAGCGGATCGAGGCGGCACAGTGCTCGTTGCTGGCCAGCAGCGGTGCATGCAGTTCGGGGTACCCGCCGGGCAAATAGAGCGCATCGACCTCCTCCGGTACCGGTTCGTCGGCCAGTGGCGAGAAATAGCGTAGCTGCGCGCCCAGCGCTTCGAGCAAGTCGAGGTTGGCGGGATAGATAAACGAGAACGCATCGTCGCGTGCGACTGCAATGCGACGCCCGGCCAGTGAGGTCGGCATCGATGGCCGGCCGGCAGGTGCCGAGATGAAGTCGACCGGCGGCGGCAATTCAGCCAGCATCGTTGCACCGATCGCATCCGCGGCACGTTCCAGTCGAAGCTCGAGATCGTCGATCTCACTGGCCTGAACGAGGCCCAGGTGGCGATCGGGCAAGGCACATTCCCGATCTGCACTCACGAGTCCGAGCCAGCGGATGTCGGCCGGTATGCTCTCGCGGACCATGTCGCCATGACGCGACGAGCCGACCCGGTTGGCGAGCACACCGTAAAAGGGTACGTCGGGACGAAACTTTGCGAGGCCGAATGCAATGGCTCCGAAGGTCTGTGCGAGCGATTGTGCCGAGATGATCGCGGCGACCGGAATGCCGAATGTCGCCGCGAGGTCCGCGCTGCTCGGCGTGCCATCGAACAGGCCCATCACGCCCTCGACCAGGATCAGGTCGGCACGCTGTGCCGCTTCGGCCAGCAAGGCACGACACCCGGCCTCGCCGACCATCCAGAGATCGAGCGTATAGACCGGGGCCCCGGCTGCGCGCGCCAGAATCATCGGGTCTAGGAAGTCCGGACCCGTCTTGAAGACGCACACGCGCCGCCCCAGACGCCGGTGATAGCGCGCAAGCCCGGCGGTGAGCGTGGTCTTGCCCTGGCCGGATGCGGGAGCGCTGATAAACAGCGCGGGGCAGGCGCTCATGGTCTAGAACTCGACGCCACGTTGCGCCTTCACATGCTGCTCGCGATACGGATGCTTGACGAGGCGCATCTCGGTGACGAGGTCGGCGGCTTCGATGAGCGCGTCCGGTGCATGGCGGCCGGTCACGACGATGTGCAGCATGGCAGGGCGCTGACCGAACACCTCGAGGACTTCTTCGATGGGCAGATACTCGTACTTGAGGACGATATTGAGTTCGTCCAGCACGACCATCTGGTAGTCGCCACTGAGGATCATTTGCTTGGCCGATTCCCAGCCTTTGCGCGCCGTCGCCATGTCGGCATCGCGATCCTGCGTGTTCCACGTATAGCCGTCGCCCATCGTCACGAAGTCGCATTGGGCAACGCTGCCCAGAAAATCACGTTCGGCGGTATGCAAGGCACCCTTGATGAACTGCACGACGCCCAGCTTCATGCCGTGGCCGAGCACGCGCACGGCCATGCCGAACGCGGCAGTGGTCTTGCCCTTGCCACTGCCGGTGTTGACGATCAGCAGGCCCTTTTCCAGGTCGGCTGCGGCACGCTTTTTCTCGAAGCCTTCCTTGCGCCGCTGGGTCATGCGTTGATGCGATTCGTGGTCAGTCTTCATGGGTGTCGTCTTCGTCTCGGTTCGGGTATCCAGAAGGGGCATGCCCAGGGTGCTAGTGCCATACGGTGCCGGTCAGTTGCGTAAGCAACTCGGCGATGCGCTTGCGCGCCGCGTGATAGCCGATAAAAACGAGCTGCGACTCCGTGTGCTTGGGTTCGATGGCCGGCATCACGGGGTGGGTGTGGGCTTCGTGATGGGCCTTGTGGTCGATCTTCTGATCGACCTCGTTATCGACCGGCGCGCGAAGTGCAACGATCCGTGTGCGCACGCCTTGTATCAGCACCGGTCCCGCATCGTGTTCGAGGTGGACGAACCCCTTGATCCGCATCACCGGTTCCACTTGCGCGGCCTGCTCGAGCGCGGCGAGCAAGGTGCCCTCGACCTGCGGCGCATGCGCGTGAAGCACGAATGACTGCCAGCCTGGGTCATGTTCGTGGAAATGTTTGTGACTCAGTAACCCATGCGTATGCGGGGCGAGCCCCGAATGGCTATGTCCATCGAGGTTGCGGCTTAGCTCGGGCGAGGCCTGCAGGGAGGCAACCTGGGTATAGACGTGTCTATGGCGCCCCTCGCCCGGTTGATGCAGGCGCAGACCCAGAGCAAGACGCGTATCGAGCCGCGCGTGATGAGCGAGTTCGATAAAGCGCACATTGGGCGCAAGTGCGCGGATGCGTGTCTCGGCCTCGATCAAGGCACGCTTGTCGAGACCGTCGATCTTGTTGAGCACGACGACGTCGGCATTGTCGATCTGCAGGCGAAACAGCGAGGCAATCGATGCGGCTGTGGTCGACGCTGCGGCCGCCGTCTTCGTTGCCTTTGTTGTGCTCCCGTCCGGATGCGCTTGTGGGTTCGTCTCACTGTCGTCGGTATCGAACTGTCCCGAGAGGAGCAAGGGCGTATCGACGACGGCGAGCGTTGCATCGAGCATGAAGCGTTCGGCGAGCACCGGATCGCTCTGCAGACGTTCCATCACCGCAGTCGGCACCGCGAGACCGGAGGTTTCGATGACGATATGGTCGATCAGATCGCGGCGCTGATGGAGTTGGGCCATCAAGGGCAAGAACAGCGCATCGTCTCCATAGGCGAGCAGGCCATTGGCGACATCCTGCACCTGGACTTCATCGCCACGTTCGTGTTCGCGCAGCAGGGCGCCGTCGATCGACACTTCACCGAACTCGTTGACGACGATGGCGAGCCGCTTGCGCTTCGTCTCTTTCAACAGATTGGACAACAGCGTTGTCTTGCCCGCACCGAGAAAACCGGTGACGACGGTGACCGGAAGAGGAGGTCGGATCATGTCAGGGTCGGGAGGTTCAGAAGAGACAGCACCGACGCAAAATCGCGGACCACATTCGGATGATCGTGCACAGGTCGCCGAATCGCGATAAACGGAATGCCGAGCGCGCGCGCTGCGGACGCCTTCGCGGAATAGCCGCCTGCCTCTCCTGATTCCTTGCTGACCACACAGTCGATCTCGAGGTCACGCCATAGCGCCTCGTTGAATGCCTGCGAGAACGGCCCCTGCATGGCGATCATATGGTCACGCTGGATGCCTGCGTCGAGTGCGCGCTGCAGCTGGACGGGGTCCGGTGTCAGTCGCAGATACCAGTCGCGCTGTGCGGCGTCCGGATGCTTGAGAAAGCTGTCGAGCTGCATCACGCCCGTCGCCAGAAAAATCCGGCTGCCCAATTCCACCGCAAGATGCGCGGCGGTGTGCACATCGTCGCAATGCTGGACCGGCGCGTCGGAGGTCGAGTCGGGACGCTCGTAGCGGACATAGTCGATCTTGAGTTCGCTGGCGAGCTGGGTCAACTGATGCGTCATTTCGCTTGCATGCGGATGGGTCGCGTCGACGACCGAGCGGGCGCGCCGCTCACGCAGTAGTTCGCGTCGGCGCGCGATACCGAGGCGTCCGGCGATCACCGCCGCACCCGGTACGTCGCGAACCACCAGATCTTCGCCATACTGACTGGCGACCGAGACCACCACAGGCTGCCCAAGGTTGACCAGCATCCGTGCAAGCTCGTTGCCATCGCGTGTGCCGGAGAAGACCCAGATCGCATCGGTGGGGAGATCGGCGCCGGTCGCGGTGTCGTGATCGGGTTGGGCAACGTGAGCCACTTGGACGGCTTCGGCAACGAGCGGCACGGTGGCGTCTGCACTGCGTTCAGGCGTCGCGCCGGCGGCCAGCGAGGCGGGAACGTCGGTAGCGTGCGGGCCCGCCTCGCCGTGGTTGAGCGAGCGCGAGGCATCCCAGTTGCCATAGCCGCGCGGGGTGTAGATCCAGTCGCGCTTGCGCTGCGTGAAACGGTTTCCGATCACGATCGTCGTCAGCATGTCGAACTGCCGCGCGGGCAGATCGCCGAGCTGAACGATGTCGACTTGCTGGTCGGGCCGATAAGCATTTCGCACCACGCCGCACCAGGTATCGGCACGCTTGTGTTCGAGCATCACGCGCAGGATCTTGTAGATCCCGTCGGGGCGCTGCCGGCTCTGGACGTTGTAGAGCACCACGGCGAGATCGGCTTGGGCGATATGGCTCGCGCGATGCTCGATCCATTGCCAGGGACAGAGCAGGTCCGACAGGCTCAGCGTTGCGAAGTCATGCGACAGCGGCGAACCGAGCAACGAGGCGCACGCGTTGGCGGCGGTGATGCCGGGCGTCACGCGCAAGCCGAAGGTATCGCCCTCGTCCATCTGCTCGAAGGCAAGCGCGGCCATCGCGTAGACGCCGATATCGCCGCTCGAGACTAGCGCGACGCGTTGTCCTGCACGGGCCTGTTCGATCGCAAGGGCCGCGCGTTCGCGCTCCTGCGTGAGCGGCAGCGTATGGATTCGCTTGCCCTCGATCCACGGGGCGATCCATTGAAGATACAAGTCGTAGCCGACCACCACATCGCTCTCGCGCAGGGCATCCGCAGCCTGCGGCGCGATCAGTTCGCGATAGCCGGGGCCGACTGATACGAGATTCAGGAAACCGGCAGTCATTCGAGGTCAATCCATTCAGGTGAGTCATCGGCGATCGCAATGGCGACGCCGTCGAGGGGAGTTTTTTTGACAAGCAGCGTGCCGCGAATCGAGGCCAGCAGCGCACACGGTTCACACACGCCTTCGAGGCCGACATTGTCGCGGACCCACGCGGAAGGGCGGTCGGTCCACGGTCGCGCGGCGATTTGCTCATGCGAGAACACGCGTAATGGCAGCGCATGGCGTTCACAGAATGCGAGGATGCCCGGCTCGTTGGCCTTGAGGTCGACCGTCGCCACTTCACGCACGCCGCCGATGCCGCGCTCGCCCAGTGCGAGGCGCACCGCTGCCTCGATCTGTTCGACCCTGGCGCCGCGCCGGCAGCCGACACCGATCGTCAGCGTCTTGAGGGCTTCTGTCGCAGTCGTGATGACCGGCACGGCGCCGGTGAGGCGGGCGACACGGTAGGCAAGCGCGTTGGCGCCGCCCTCGTGGCCAGCCAGCAGAGACACGGCAAAGCGCGCCGCTTCATCGATCACGACCACAGCGGGGTCGGTATGCTTGTTTTGTGGCAAGCCGTCGAGCAGGCGCACGGCGATCCCCGAGGCCATGACCAGCACCCATTGGCCGGCTGAACCAAACGCCGCCCGGAAGCGTTCGCGCTGACTGAGTGCGGTGTCTGCTTCGCGCCACGGCATCACGAGCCGCGCACTCAGGCCCGCCTGCAAGCGTTCGCCGAGCGGAAGCGCCTGTTCGCGAACCAGCCAGATCGCGATCGAGGGGTCAGCCAGAGACGTCGCGAGCGACGCGTGTGCCGCGGAGGAGGCGCTGGTCGGATCCGTCATGCAGCGCGCCGCTTGCGCACACTGGCGCGCCGGAATCGGTGGGTAAAGGTTGCCGCATAGAGACTCGATTCAACCCCCTCGGCCTTGGCCAGCGCGTCCCCGACTAACAGCAACGTCGTCAGTTGCCATTCCTTGACCTTGACCTCGGAGACGATCTTGCCCAGCGTGCTCCGATGTGAACGCTCGTCTTTCCAGCTGGCACGATGGACCAGCGCCACGGGGGTCTCGGGCGGGTAGTGAAGCAGCAGGTCGGCCACGATTTTCTTCAGGTGCGGCCCGGACAGGAAGATGCACATGCTCGCGCGATGCCGGGCCCATTGCTCGATCGACTCGAGTTCGGGCACTGCGGACGCCCGGCCCGATACCCGCGTGAGCACGACGGACTGCGAGACTTCAGGTCGTGTGAGCTCGACACCGAGCGTTGCCGCAGCAGCGCTGAACGACGAGACGCCGGGCACGATTTCGTAGTCGATGCCAAGTTGTTCGAGCCGCCGCATCTGCTCGGCGGTCGCCCCATAGATCGACGGGTCGCCCGAATGCAGCCGCGCGACGTCGATATCCTGTTCGAGCGCGCGTTTGTAGCAGGCCACCTGCTGTTCAAGGTTGAGCGTCGCGGTGTCGAAGACCTCCGCCTCGGCGTGACAATGTTCGAGGACTTCGACGGGCACCAGCGACCCCGCATAGAGCACCATCTTCGACACATTGAGGATCCGCGCGGCACGCACGGTGATCAGGTCGGCGGCGCCCGGTCCGGCGCCAATAAAATAGACTTTCATCAGCGGGCCTTTAGCTTCGGATGCCGTTGCTCGCGCGGGTGCCGGCGAATCAGCAGGGTCGACAGATAGCCTGTCGCGTCTGCGGGACGCGCGGCACTGAGGTCGGGATAGAGTTGCTGATCGGGCAACCCGACCCGGTGTCCGAACGCACACTGGCCGAGCAGATCGAGTTCGATCAGCAGGTCGAGGACCTGGGGCAGGCGTTTGCCGATCTTTAGGAGCACGACGACGTCATGCGTTTCAATATCCTCGCGCAACGCCCCGATGTCATCGGGGCAGGGTAGGAGCAAAATGCGTTCCTTGCCCTCGCCGAGCGGCCATGACAGCGCCGCCGCCGTCGCCGCAAAGCTCGTGACGCCTGGGAAGGTCTGGTGCCGCAAGCCCGGTTCAAGATCGCGCAGGGCAGCGAGCAGATAGCCGTAGGTCGAGTAGGTCAGGGTATCGCCGATCGTCAGGTAGGCGACAGTACGACCCGCGCGCAACTCCACGGCAATCGTCTCGGCGAGCTCGGCATAGTGTTCTGAGAGGACGGAGCGGTCCGGGTCCATTTGGAAGCTGACCTCGCGAAAACGCGCAGCCGGCAGATCGAGGTCGCCAAGGCTCTGGCGTGCGACCGAATCGCTCATTGTCGTTGCGCGCGGCACGTAGATCAGGTCGGCGGTGCGCAGCGCGGCGACGGCCGCGACCGGGATCAGGCCGCTATTGCCAGGGCCAACGCCAATGCCGAAAAACTGTCCCATGGCTGTCATGCATCGGCTCCCGGGGTACGCGCGCCTAGAGATGCATTGCTCTGTCGTTCAGCGCTGTCTTCAGTCGTTTGTCCGGCGCGCGCATTCTCGGCCATCGAATCGATCGCGCCGATCATCAACGCATTGACGACCGTTGCGGCCCACGGCGAGCCTCCGCGCGTTCCGGTGTTAGTGATGCGCGGCACCTGCATGGTCTCGCGCAGCGCGGCCTTGCATTCGCGCGTGCCGACGAAACCGACCGGCAAGCCGATCACGAGTTGCGGCCGCCAGCCATGCTGCTCGATCAGGCGCACAGTCTCCATGACGGCGGTCGGCGCATCGCCGATCGCTACGACCACATCATTGCCGAACATTTCCCACGCACGCCGGATGCCGGCAGCCGAACGCGTGAGACCGTGCGTCTCGGCAAGCACGCGCGTCGCATCGTCGTGCACGCCGCACCATGTCTCGACTTCGAGTTGGTCGAGCACGGCCTGCTTGAGTCCCGCTTGAACCATCGTCACATCGGTGACTACACGTCTGCATCTCAACAGCGCGCGCAGCCCGATGTCGGACGCCCCTGCTGAGATAAAGATATCGTCGACGATATCGAAGTCGCCGCTTGTATGAACGAGGCGTTGAAGCACGCGCATATCGCTTGCCGAAAACATCGACCAATCGCGTCCTTCGCCGATGATTCGCATGCTCTCGGCTTCGATCGGATGGGGGACATACGGTTTGAATTCGGCGGAGGACGCGAGCGCACCCATGGCCGTCACCGTCACCGCGAGACTCGTCGCATCTGCCTGGCCTGCTGGCTCGCTACCGCGTTCGGACAGACCTCGAACCTTCAGATGGTGAGCGCGTTGCGGTGTGCCGACCTGCTGTTCAAAACCGACGATCTGCACGCGGTACTTGCACAGCGCACAGTTCATTGCCGCGCGACCTTCGGCGCCTTCCGCCGCGCGTTCGATGAACACCTCGGCGAGATGCTGATGTGGGCCGAGATACGATGCACTCAGAATGTCGAGTTCCGGATGCCGCGCACGCAGTTCATCGGCCGCTGCATAGATGCGCTTGACGAGAATCCCGTCGAACAGGAAGTAGGGCAGCACGACGATGCGCCGGTAGCCGAGCCGGGCGGCGGCTTGCAGGCCGTCTGCGACCCGGGGCTTGGCCGTACCGGCATAGCAGGTGAGCGACGTGCCGAAGCCAAGGCCTTCTTCGAGCATGCGGGTGAGTTTCGAAATCTCCGAGTTCGCGTCGGGGTCCGATGTACCACGACCCACCACGACGAGGCAGGCCTCGCTGCGAGGCACAGTTTCTCCGGTCCTCGAATGAGCCGCGCCTTCGGCCTCGATGATGCGCTGTGCACACAACTGTAGCAGTTGCGGATGCAGATCGAGCGCCGCCCCAAATGAAAAACGCGTGTTCGTGAATTGCCGCTGCAAGGCGAGCAGTTCGCTCGGCATATCGTTCTTCGCGTGCGTCGCCGCAAGCAGGACACCCGGAACCATCACTACATGACGCGCGCCGGCATCGATGGCTTGCTTGACGGCCACGTCGATCGTCGGCGAAGCGAATTCGAGGTATCCGTGCTGCACGATACGCGCGGGGGCTCGCAAGCGGATCAATTCGACCAGGGCTTCGAATTCGCGCACACCGTCCGGGTCGCGGCTGCCGTGGCCAGCCAGTACGATCGCGTAATCGTCAGCGGGCGCGGTACCAGCGGGGGCATGCGCGGGTACGGCGGCATTCATGATGCCGCCTTGGGGCTCGCCGCGGTGGTTGTTGCCGTTGTCGTTGCCACGGCTGGCGGCGGCTCGATCTGACTCGCCATCGGTGTGTGTGTACGGATCAGCATGATGCTCATATCGGTGAACTCGCGTGTGCACTCTGCAAGGGTGCCGCGCCACTCAGCGTCGCCGCGCGTGAGGTTCTCCCAGACTTCGACGGGGTGATCCCCCGCAATGCCCTGGGCGAGCAGCCACGCCGCGATATCTTTCGGCATGAAGTCCCACGGCCGTGGAATCACGATCGCGTTGCGTGCGTCTTCGAGCACATGGACCAGATGGCGTTTGAAGGGCTCAAGATTGCCGCGCCGGTGGAACGTCACGAAGGTCGTTTCGTCGAAACAGACCTTCCCACGCGAGGCCATGACCTGCGCCGACGAGATCCCGGGCATCGCTTCGACGGCGTGTCCGCAGGCGCGTTCGACGCGTTCGAGAAACTGGAAGCCGCTGAAATGGATATCTCCCATAAAGACGACCACACAGCGTTTGCCAGCATGATGAAGCTGGGCGACCACATCGAGCTGCGCGACCTGATCGCGGTAGCCCATCGTGACGATCTGGGCAGACGCGGGGATCAGCGGGCGCACGACATCGACGACAGCGTCGAAGCCGGCTACGACATTGGCGTTCGCAATATGCTCGGCTGCGCCGCGTGTGACGAAATCGAGGTGACCCGGGCCGACGCCGGTGCAGATAATCATGGCAAGTCCTGGAAAGCAAGGGGGCGGCTTCGGTAGTTCATGCGAGCCGCTCCCGGATCGTAATGGCGAGGGTGTCGGCCGACCAGTCGTCGAGCCGGCGGTATTCGGCCTGCAGGGCTTCGGCGAGCGCCTTCGCGCGTTCGAAGCGGATCAGGCCTTGTTCTGTGTCGAGCACCAGCGCGCTGACACGCGTATCGGCGAGCTGCGTCGCAAACTTGAGTGTGCTTTGCCACGGGTCGCTGTCGGGAGCGCCATCGGCGAACGGGACATTGGCACGGCCGTCGGTGATCAGCACGAGCAGCGGCCTGAGCTGCGTGTCGGAGGCGGCACGCGCAGCAGCTTGGCGCATCAGGACTTGCGCGCCGAGTTCGAGTGCTTGCGCGAGTGGCGTCCGGCCGCCGGTCGGGAGGCCCTGGAGCGCGCGCTGTGCGAGTTCGACATTGCGCGTGGGGGGCAGCACAAGCTCGGCGCTTTCGCCGCGAAACGCAATGACGCCGACTTCATCTCGACGTCGATAGGCGTCTTCGAGCAGGCCGAGGACACAGCCCTTGACGGCTTCCATCCGGCGGCGTGCCGCCATTGAGCCCGACGCGTCGACGATCAGGAGAATCAGATGCGCCTGCTTGCCCGTCATGACCTTGTCATGCAGGTCGTCGCGGGTCACCTGCAGGGCGCCAGGTTGGCGCAGGATCGCATGACGCAGCGTCGCATCGGTGGCCAAGTGACTGGGCTGTGTCGCAGCGACTGCGTGCGTATAGGCACCCCGCGTTGCGGCGAGCGCCACGCTGCGGCGACCTTCGGCACCGCCTTCTTCGCGTGCTGCAATCTTCAGGATTGGAGCGGTATCCGGTTCCGCGGCGCCGAACACCGTGACAGGTGCTGAAGCAGCGGCATTCTCTGTGTGATCGCTTTGTCCGGCCGTCGCGTTCTCCTCGTGGTTCGTGCCATTGTCGTCGCCACGGTCTGCTTCATCCGGAGAACCGGACGGCGGCGGCGTCGAGTTGCGCATGCGGTCCAATGCCTCGTCGAGCCGTTCGCGATCGAGTCCGGGTTGCTCGAACGGTTTGCGCCTGCGTCGGTGAGGCAATACCAGTTCGGCGGCCGCGGCGATATCGTCGATATCGACCTTGGAGCGACCTTCGAGCGCGGCATGGGTCAAGGCCACCTTGTTGAGTGTGATGTCGGCACGCAAGCTGGTCGCCCCGAATTCGCAGCACAGCGTACTCACGAAATCGAGCAAGGCGTCCGGCAGGTCGACGTGAGGCAGGCGTTCGCGCGCTTCCTGGACGCGCTTTCGCAAAGCCTCGGTCTCGGTCTCCCAACGCGCCGTAAAACCGTCTGCGTCCGCATCGAATGCGAGGCGCCGGCGAACCACTTCGCTCCGCACCGACGGCACATCGGGCGCACCGACTTCGACCATCATCGCAAAGCGGTCGAGCAACTGAGGACGAAGGTCGCCTTCTTCCGCGTTCATCGTCCCGATCAGCGTGATCCGCGCGGGATGGCTGATCGAGAGGCCTTCGCGTTCGATCGTATGTTGACCCATCGCGGCGACATCGAGCAGCGAGTCGACCAGATGATCGGGCAGCAGGTTGACTTCGTCGATATAGAGAATGCCGCGATGCGCAGCGGCCAGCAGGCCTGGCTGGAACGCCCGTTTGCCATCCTTGAGCACACGTTCGATGTCGAGACTGCCGAGCACACGGTCTTCAGTCGCGCCAAGCGGCAGGTTGACGAACGGGACCGGGGCGAGCGCCGCCGCGGCGGCCGCGTCGGCATCGATTTGACTGCAGGCCTCGCATTGGCCCAGCGCCGCGCCGGGCGCGCAGTTGTACGGGCAGCCAGGCACGCGCTCGATCGGCACCAGCAGCTCGCGCAGTCCGCGGGCAGCGGTGCTCTTCGCGGTGCCTTTGTCGCCGCGGATTAGGACACCGCTCAGAGCCGGGTTGACCGCACAGAGCAGCAAGGCGCGTTTGAGCGTGTCTTGCCCGACGATCGCGGCAAACGGGAAGATGGGGTTCATAGAATCGCCTGGCTCCGCTTTATTCGCCGCGCGCTTCAAGCTGCGCTTCGCCGTCGAGATGCAGTTGCTTCAGCGCGCCAAGCGTCTGAGCGTCCGGCTGCTCCCACATACCGCGCTGCGCGGCTTCGAGCAAGCGCTCGGTGATCGCCTGCAAGGCCCACGGGTTGCTTTGCGACAAAAACCGCTGGATGCCTGGATCTAGCGCATAGGCCTGCGCGACGTCCTCGTACATCCAGTCGTCGAGAATACCCGCGGTTGCGTCGTAGCCGAACAAATAATCGACCGTGGCATTGAGTTCGAGCCCGCCCTTGTAGCCGTGCTTCTGGATACTGGCGAGCCATTTCGGGTTGACCACGCGCGCACGGAATACACGTAGCGCTTCCTGTTTAAGGTCGCGCACCCGCGGGTTTGCCGGGTCTTGCGTATCGCCGAAGTAGTGCCGCGGCCGGTGACCCGTCAGTCCCTGGACGGCGGCGATCATGCCGCCGTGAAATTGCAGGTAGTCGTCGCTATCAAAGATATCGTGTTCGCGGTTGTCCTGGTTTTGCAGCGCGATCTCAACCCCCGCAAGCCGGGTGCGGAATGCGTGGTGGGCGTTGGTGCCGTATTCGCCGCGCGTGTACGCATAGCCGCCCCATTCGACATAGGCGCGCGCGAAATCGTCGCGTGTTTGCCAGTTCTGCTCCTGGATCAGCGGCAAGATGCCGGCGCCGTAGCTGCCCGGTTTTGCACCGAAGATCCGGTAGAGCGCCTGGCGTTCCGCCACCTCGATGGGATGCCCGGCGAGCAGATCGGCCTGGATCTCGGCGAGGTAGTGCTTGCGGACGAAGTTCGACTCAGGCGGCTCGTCGAGATGGGCGACGTGGCGAATCGCGTCGTCGACCAGCGCAATCAGATGCGGGAACGCATCGCGGAAAAAGCCGCTGATGCGCAAGGTTACGTCGATACGGGGACGGCCCAACTGTGCGAGCGGAATCGCTGCAAAACCCGTGACACGGCGGCTTTCTGGCTGCCAGACGGGTTTGACACCGAGGAGGGCGAGCACCTCGGCGATATCGTCACCGTGGGTTCGCATCGCACTGGTGCCCCAGACGCTGATGCCGATCGACTCGGGGTAGCGACCGCTTTCATCGAGGTGGCGGCGCAGGACCTCGTCGGCGAGGCCTTCGCCGATATTCGAGGCCGCCATCGAGGGAATCGCACGGGGGTCGACGGAATAGAAGTTGCGGCCGGTGGGCAGTACATGCGCCATCCCGCGTGTCGGCGCGCCGCTCGGGCCGGCGGGAACGTAGTGGCCGTCGAGTCCGTCGAGCAGGTGATCGATTTCGTCGCGCGTCTTGCGCAGGTTCGGTACAAGGGACGCGCTGATGAAGGCGAACACGGCTTGCAAGGACGGCGTTGTCGGCCGCTGCAAGATGGTGGCGATGCTGGTATCGATTGTGTCTGCCGCGAATTGTTGCGAGGCGAAATCGACGAGCAGGCTCCGTGCGAGCGCGAGAATTGCATCGATCGCGTCGGCGTTCGTGTGCAGAGGCCGGCCGGTGAGTATCGAGAGGGCGGGCTGTACTGCGTCGAGACGCGCGCCTTTGTCGGCTTGCAACGCGTTCCAGTCGAACTCGAATGCGCTCGCGACTGATTCTGGCAGGCTCGGCGAATCGAGGTTGGGAATGCGGGTCAGGGCAGCGAGCAGGTCGATCAGGACGTCGCCTTCGGGAATCGCGCCTAGCGTGTGCAGGCCATCGCGAATCTGGGCTGCACCGAGTTCGCAGAGATAACCGTCGAGATCCTCGATCAGATGCGCGAAGTCGCTGCCCGCCATGTCGGTGAGTACGGCGGGAATGCCGGCGTCGACGCTCGGGTGATGAGCGGAGTGATCGTGGTCATGATCGTGATGATGGTCGTGCGCATAGTCATGATCATGATGTTCGTGTTCGTGTTCATGCGCGTCAGCATGCGCATGACTATGCTCGCCGTGGTCATGAGCATGCCCTTCCTCATCATGATGATGGTGCGCATGCAGCAGATCCAGATCCGTATCGAGCTTCGCTTTTCGAATCAGATCCCAGATCTGCTGTTGCAACAGCGGCAGCTTGACCGGATCGAGCGCTTCGACCTGATAGTACTCATCAACCAGCTGCACCAGCTCTGCAAGCGGGCCATAGGTATCAGCGGTCGTCATCGGGGGCATCAAATGATCGACCACCACCGCATGCCCGCGCCGTTTCGCCTGAGAACCCTCTCCCGGATCATTGACGATGAAAGGATAGAACAGCGGCATATCTGCGAGGAAGGCGTCGGGATAACAATCCTCCGACAGGCCGACCCCTTTGCCCGGCAGCCACTCGAGCGTGCCGTGCTTGCCCACGTGAACGATCGCATCCGCCTGCCATGTGTCACGCAGCCAACGATAGAACGCATGGTAGTGGTGCGTCGGGGGCAGGTCGGGCTGATGATAGATCGCATCCGGGTCCATGCCATAGCCACGCGGCGGCTGGAGTGCGACAAACGCGTTGCCGAACGCCAGGCCGGCAATCACCAGATCCCCGTTCTCGTCCGCATACGCGGCGCCAGGCGCATCGCCCCACTGCTCAAGCATCCGCTTGCGTGGACCCGGGGGCAGCGCATCGAGCCAGTTGACATAGTCGCCGAGAGAGACGCGTGCGGCGGCCGTGCGCATCTGTTCGGCCGTCAGGAAGTCTTCATCGTAGCTGCCGTGCTCGATCAACTTCTGCATCAAGGCATCGCTGCTTTCCGGGAGGCCTTCAATCCGATAGCCGCGCAACTGCATCGCCCGCAGGATCGTCATCAGCGAAGCCGGTGCATCGAGACCGACCGCATTGCCGATTTGCGCCGCCTTGCCGCTCGAATTCGTGAAAACGAAGGCGATACGCTTATCCGCCGCCGGCCGAATGCGCAAAGCCGCCAGTCGCACCGCGAGGCCAGCGATGCGCTCGACCCGGTCAGGGACCGCCTCGTAATGCGTTGCCGCGGCCGAGTGCGCGCCGCTCGTTGGCGTTGCCTTGAAGGACAGTGGCACGCCGATGATGCGTCCATCGAACTCAGGCAATGCGACATTCATCGCGGTATCAAGCGGGTTCAGGCCGCGCGGCGATTGAGCCCATTGTTCGCGGGTCATGCCGCTCGTAATCGCCTGAAGCACTGGCACGCCAAGCCGCTCGAACACATTCGCGTTGTCGTGATCGGCGCGCGCGGGACCGTCGACCGTCGTGTCGCCAATCGCGAACGACGTCGTGTTGATCAGCAGATCGATCCCTCCCGCTTGCTCGAACAAACCGAGCGCAAGCGGGAAATCGTCATCTTCAGTCTCGCGCAGCGAATGTGTAAACACCGGCAAGACATCGGCGCCGCGCTGCTCGAGTGCAGCGACAAGCGTGTCGATGAAGTGGAGATTGCCGCTGGTCCAATGGGCACGATAGAAGAGCAGCCCGATCGCGGCAGCGCCGGCGCGGCGCGAGGTCTTGAACGACTTGAGCGCGGCTTCGGGCGCCATGTCCGGCCGATAGACGCCGTGTTGAGGCAAAGCGCGTGGCGCTTCATAGCCAAGCGCGGTCAACCAGAGCCGGTCAGACAAATAGCGCAGGCTTTGCGCGATATTGTCGACACCCCCCGCTAGCCAGTAGGCATTCGCGTCGCGCAGCACGTCGGTCGATACATTCGAGAGGCGGTCGAGTTCGGGGTCGGTCTCGCCCGTCCCGCTCAGCACCATCAGCGCGCAGCCTGTTTCCCTTGCGCGCAGGGCTAGCGTGGTCAGCCCGGGCACCTCGTCGGCGCGGCCGAGCAGACGCACCACGACGATCCAGCTCGCGCCCAGTTGCGTCGCGAGCCATTCGCTCATGCGGTCGGCACGCGAGACCGTGTGAAGCGAGACGCCGCGTACCGCGGCTTCCGTGTCGCCGAGCGCCTCGGCTGCGAATTGCAGCGTGGCGAGATCGGTGTCCGCATGCGTGAGCAGCACGATGTCTCGTGTGGTGGTCTCGGACGTAGTCTGGGTCATGGGGTGTGCTGCGCGTCAGTCGCCGGATGCTCGACGCAGCGCGTCGGCGTCCTGGCGGTAAGCGCCGGCGTCCGTCCCCCGCGGATTCGGCGGTCGGCGAGCGCGGGGGAGACTGAGCACCCCCACGGGATTCGCCACTCGCGTTGGCCGGTATCCGGGCTAGCGATCAGACCTCATTCGCCTTCCCGCACATGCAGTGGCAATTGAATGAAGTGGGCCAGTGCATCAGCCAGATCGCTTACCGTTGCGGGGGCAGCACAGGTTGGTATCCGCGGACACACCCTGTTTCCCGTTTAACTGCGCGTGCGAGAGCACACGCGCGAGCACCAAACGCGCCGGTACGATAGCACAGGAGGCCCGCCCATGGCGGATCCAGCTACCTGGACTAACCCGCCAAAGCCGCATCTACAAGCGTCTGCGCCTCCGCGATGACCCGTTGCAGATGCTCCGGTCCCTTAAAGCTCTCTGCGTAGATCTTGTAGATGTCTTCCGTGCCCGATGGCCGCGCAGCGAACCAGGCATGCTCTGTCATGACCTTGAGTCCGCCGAGCGGCGCGTTATTGGCCGGTGCGGTCGTTAGCACACTCTCGATTTTTTCTCCTGCGAGTTCGGACGAGCGCACCTGTTCGGGGGACAGCGCACCAAGCTTCTTCTTTTGCGCGGGCGTGGCCGGTGCGTCGATTCGGTCTGCCGCCGGTGCGCCGAATTCCTGCGCAAGCTCCTGATAGACCTTGGCCGGGTCGCGACCCAAACGCGCGGTGATTTCCGCCGAGAGCAGAGCTGCCGTGAGGCCATCCTTGTCGGTCGACCAGACTGTGCCGTCGCGGCGCAGGAAAGAGGCGCCCGCACTTTCTTCGCCGCCGAAACCGAGCGATCCGTCGAGCAGGCCCGGTGCGAACCATTTGAAGCCGACGGGCACTTCATAGAGCTGGCGGCCGAGCTTCGCGGCCACCCGATCGATCATGCTGCTGCTGACCATCGTCTTGCCGATAGCCGCATCCTTGCGCCAGTCGGGGCGATGTTCGAAAAGATAGTAGATGGCGACCGCCAGATAGTGATTCGGCGGCATCAACCCGGCGCTCGGCGCGACGATGCCGTGGCGGTCGTGATCAGTATCACAGGCGAACGCGATGTCGAACCGGTCCTTGAGTTCGACCAGGCTGCGCATCGCGTAGGGTGATGACGGGTCCATGCGGATCTTGCCATCCCAGTCGGCCGTCATGAAACGGAAGGTCGGATCGATTTCGTCGTTGGTGATCGTGAGGTCGAGCTTGTAGCGATCGGCGATCGGCTGCCAGTAGTGAAGTCCGGCGCCGCCGAGGGGGTTCACGCCCATGTGGATTTTCGAATCTCGCAGCAATTCCATGTCGAGCACATTGCCCAGATCCGCCACATAGGCATCGATAAAGTCGTGGCGATGCGTGCTTGCTGCGCCGATTGCCTTGTCGAAGGTGATCCGCTTGATGTCCTTAAGGTCCCCTTCAAGCAGCGCGTTGGCACGTTGCTCAATCCATTTGGTGACGTCCGTATCCGCCGGACCACCATTGGTCGCGTTGTATTTGAAGCCACCGCTGTCGGGCGGGTTGTGCGAGGGCGTGATGACGATGCCGTCGGCGAGACCCGAGGTGCGGCCGCGGTTGTACGTGAGGATCGCGTGCGAGATCGCCGGCGTTGGTGTGTATTCGTCGTCCTTCGCGATCATCGTCTCGACGCCATTTGCCGCGAGCACTTCGAGGGCCGTGACATAGGCCGGGTAGGAGAGCGCGTGGGAGTCGATGCCGAGGAATAACGGTCCCTCGATTTTGCGGTGCACTCGATAGTCGCAGGTCGCCTGGCTGACGGCGAGGATATGCGCCTCGTTGAAGGTCCGTTCGAAGGAAGAGCCGCGATGGCCCGACGTGCCGAAAGCAACGCGCTGCGTCGGGTTCGACGGATCGGGACGCTCGGAATAGTACGCCGTGATGAGCTTCGGAATGTCGACCAGTCCGGACGAGGGAATCAGCTTCCCAGCACTCGGGTCGACCTTGCGGGGAGGATCAGTCGGGGCATTCATGCAGCGGCTCCTGTTGGGCTTATAGGGCGATAGGTCGGGGGCGGCAGGCACTGAAGCGCGTTGTCTAGGCTACCACCAATGAGCGTGTCATCGGTGTGAGGGCGATTGCCGGCATGGTTTCGGCGGCGGGTTGCCCGAGGACTGCTTGCTTCCCCATTTTTCCGGGGCACCTGCGTTACAGATTCGCATTGGCACAAGCGAGTGAGCCGCAACGCCCGAAAATCGGCTCATAAATTGAGCCGATTTTGAGTGTCAAGCGGCTCATGGACAAATCGAGTGAGACGCAATGTCCGCAAATTCGGCTCATAGTGTGAGCCGAATTGAGTATAATGCGGCTCATGAGCAAAAATTCCACATGGATTTGGCGCGCCGCTGCCTGGCCCAACCTCGTCTACGACGCGCGGACGGCCGCAACCGATCTGGCTATGGCCTATCGGATGCACGGCGTGATCGAAGGCAAGGCCAAGGCCATCAGTTTGGGAAGCACCAGCGAAGTGGCATTAGACGCGCTTTCCGATGACGTGTTGGCGACCGCTGCCATAGAAGGAGAGCGGTTGTCGCTCGATGTTGTCCGTTCCTCCGTAATGCGACGACTCGGGCTGGCGGCCACGGGCCCCGCCGATCGCAATGTGGATGGTCTGGTGCAGGTCATGAGCGATGCTACAACGGAATGTGACGAGCCCCTCAACGAGGATCGCCTATGCCGCTGGCAATCTGCCTTGTTCCCTGGGGGTACATCAGGCATTAACCGAATAGCTGTTGGCCGATACCGTGACCATGACGATCCGATGCAGATTGTGAGCGGCATGCCGGGTCGTGAGGTTGTGCATTACGAAGCGCCGCCATCCAAGGAGGTGGCCGCACAAATGGCGCGCTTCCTTGCATGGTTCTCCGAGACATCCCCTCTGAACGGAAAGGCGATCGACGGTCTGGCGCGTACCGCTATCGCGCACCTTTGGTTCGAGAGCATTCACCCATTCGAGGACGGTAATGGCCGCATAGGCAGAGCCATTGCCGACATGGCGATGACTCAGCATTTTCGAGCACCGGTGCGCTTTTACAGCCTTTCGCGGCAGTTGTTGACTTCGCGGTCCGAGTACTACGAAGTTCTCAACCAAGCGCAACGCGGCGATGTGGATGTCACGTCTTGGGTGCAATGGTTTGCACGCCAATGTACGGCCGCCTTCGACACCGCGAGCAAAGTCATCGACCTCGCTATCGAGAAGAAACGTTTCTGGGAACGAAATGCGACTGACGGGCTTCACGAGCGGCAGCGCAAAGTGTTGCAGCGACTTCTCGACGACGGTAACGGTGGCTTCTTGGGCGGCTTGAACGCCGAAAAATACATGAAAATGACAGGGGTTTCAAAAGCCACGGCAACGCGTGACCTGTCGGAGATGGTCGCGGGTGGACAACTATGGAGCCGCGGCGTGGGCAAGGCGGTTCGCTACTACATCAATGTTTCTGGTTGGTCGCACGGGCAGGAATAGCCGTCGTTGAGAACCTTGATCGTTGCTTGCCCCTATCGATGCATCCGCACGTACAGCTTCTGCATCGGCTAATGCGGTCAGCCACTTCGCACTTCCAGTGCTAACTTTTGCGCTGCATGTGGTGCAGTTCGAGAACGCTGACGCGAAGCGATAGTTCGGCGGATGCAAGATCGACGCCTGAATGTCCGCCACACGGGCAGTGAATGCCTTCAATGGGTCGACCTCCGTCCGCTATCGAACTTCCGGGTTCACCCATAAAGGGACAGCCGTCGATATTCTTCTCAGGCCAGTCCAATGGCGGCTTCCGCCCGGCGGATTCAACCGGTCAATGCAACACATTGATTGAACATCTCAGCGGGGGTGTGGAAACCGAGTGTCTTTCGCGGTCTCTCGTTCAATTGTCTGGCGATCGCGTTGAGCTGCAGCTGTGAGATACCCGAAATTTTCGTGCCCTTCGGCAGGTACTGCCTAAGCAACCCATTCGTGTTCTCGTTGCTTCCGCGTTGCCAAGGGCTCTGTGGACCGCAGAAATAGATCTGAATGTCGGTCGCAATGGTGAACTGCTTGTGGGCATGCATCTCAGTGCCTCGGTCCCAAGTCAGCGACTTATAGAGCTCCTGTGGAAGCTTGCGAGCATGCTTGATCAGCGCATTGACGACGGTCTGCGACTCCTTGCCATCGAGTTTTACCAACATCACGTACCGTGTTTGGCGCTCGACCAACGTCGCGATCTGGCTGTTGCAACTGCCAAAGACAAGGTCGCCTTCCCAGTGACCAGGTACCGCTCTGTCGTCGACGCTGGCGGGTCGCTCACGGATAGATACTGCGTCAACGATCTGGCCATGAGTCGCCGTCTTCTGCGTGTAGCTCCGAGAACGACGCATACCGCGAGTGCGTCTCAGATGTGCCAATAACTCCTTCTTCAAGGCGCCACGTGCTTGAATGAAAAGACTACGGTAGATGGTCTCGTGTGACACATGATGGCTCTCGTCCGATGGATAGGTTTGCTTGAGCCATCCCGCGATCTGCTCCGGCGACCACCACGAGCGCAGCTTATCAGCCACAATGCGTGGCAATACTCGGTTCTCGATCAGCTTGCAGCGCTTTGGGCGGTGCGCTCGTTGCCACGCGGCTTGGTCGGCCTGGCTCGCACAGTACCGTTGCGGTTGCCGTTGCGTTTGATCTCTCGACTGATGGTCGATGGCGCTCGACCGAGTCGAGCCGCAGTTGAGCGAATCGATTCGCCCGCCACCATTGCTCGCGAGATCTCCTCGCGTTCTGCCAAGGTCAATGCCGTCGTTGCACGACGCCGCCCAGCCGGCCGAAATCCGCCAGTCTCGGCAAAGAATCTTTGGACAGACGTGTTCCCCGGTCAAAGAGCTTGCCAATCTCGTGTAGCGTCCAGCCTTGTTTCCAGCGCTCCCACATCAGTGCCTTCTGGCTTGCTGAATAGGATATCCGTGGCCGTTGTTTCATTTGCAACACTCCTACTGCTTGCGCAGTCAGTAGTGTGTTGCATCGACCGATTGAATCCGCCCCCAGGTAACGGCCATTAGAACGCAAGTTATAACCAATACGTTTGACGTTTATACACGTAGGGCAGCCGGCTTATATGGGTTGATCGTTCTCACAGGTCAAATTACTTATGTCACTTCTCTTGCCAATACTCTAGAATCATCAATTTTCTACAAAACCCATTTGCCGTAAATCCATTCGGCGCTTCCATATGGAGCAAGTTTGTTGAGTTTTTCTAATTTTGCACGCGCTCCGTTAGAGTCATTTTTGACAAATTTGTCAAATGCTGCGCTGTAAAACAGTACTTCGCTTGCGGCCTCTTGGTTGTCGGCATTTGAAATTGCTTTAATCATTTGATCGATGTCCAGATGAACATCATCCCCTGCCCAAAGCTTCAGGAGCATACCGTAGTGCCCTGGGTCGTGCTGCATGTAGTATTCGGCATTCTTTTCAAGCGTCGCATTGTCAAGTGTCGGATCGTTGGCCCGCTTCACGATGTACCGATAGAGCAGGCCACGATAAGCGTAAAAACTCGGCCCCTCCAAGGGGGACTGGGCGTCAACTAACGTATCGATTGCGTTTTGCCATTGCTCCAACCGGATATACGAGAAAGTCGCTGTAATGAAATGCTCTCCATAGACGGAAAGTATTCCCGGATTTTTTTGCTCTGCCAGACGAGCGTGAGCCAGTTGAGGGAGCAACACGTCTAGCGCTGCCTGAGGCTTGTCCATGCTGAAAAGAATATTGGCCTCAATGGCGACGATATGAAAATTTCGATCAGGTTTGGAGAGTTGCAACGCCTGTTTAATCAAATTCAGAGCTTCGTCATTCCGATTTAGCGAATTGAGCGCCGAGGCCTGCCCCGCCAGAAACGATGCTTTCTCCTGGTCCGATTTTGCGGAATCGGCCTGCATCTGTTGCTCGGCGAGATAGTGCTGATGCTGATCGAACAGGAAATTCTCCTGCGCGTATAGAGACGCCGCCGCTTTGGCAGAACTTGGTGTCTGCTTTACAGCTTGCATGAAGGAAACAAGCATGACGTCCCGATCCGGGTCATTCATTGAAATGACGGCATGCAGTGATACACCCGTTCCCCAACAAGCGTTTGTCCGCGACGTTTTAGCCCCGTTGACAGCAAACGCTACTAACCTGTCGAGATCTGCTTTATTGCCCTTTAGTTCGGCCTCCACCGCCAGCCCGAACTTTGCCACCGCCGCGGCATGTTGCACGGGGGTAGGCATCGTAATTGGGGTGTTCAGCGCTGACACACGCAGCATGTCATACATCAATTCGAAGTACGCATCTATCTCTGCATCCGACATAGTCTTGATGGAGGCCGCCTTTGTCATAACAGCGCGCGAGTCGCCCAAGCCATAGCAATCCGAAGGCATCATCTTGTCAACAAGCTGCGTAAGCAGCTTGAAGAAGGCAAGCCGCTCTTCCGGGCTTAGGTGGGCCCATCCGTTCTTAACTAGCGTGTCGCGAGCGGCTGGGTCGAGTAGCATCTGCCCCATTACTTGGGGCCCACCCTGCACATTGGCAGTGATAACCGGATCGGTTTCGATTTTTTCGGTCCACGCGTCAAGAACTGCCGCCTTGTGGGACCCCGGCTCAATGCCCAACGTTATCAACCGCTGGTCGTGAATCGCGTGGCTCGAGGGCGTGATCGTCGCAGTATTTGCAGCGGCTTCCAGCAGTGACGTGGCGGTGACTACACCGGGATCCGGATGTGTCGCAAGAGCATCATTGTTTTGCGTAGGTTGACTGATGTTTGCGCATCCGCCGCAAAGTGTAGCCAAAAGCACACATAGAATCGGGAATTTCATTGGTAGTTCGTGTGATCAGTAATGTGCTTGACAATGGACGTAGATGATTGAGTAAGCGGTGTTTTCGTAATGGCACAGTGCCGTTCTATTGCTGCTATATGTCTATCGGCAATCACGAGCACGTCTTTAGTGTTCCGGCTGGAAGATAGCAGCCGAGGAGTCTCCATGCGAAGACGCAACGTCCGAAGAACCCAGTAAGCTGACGTTGGCCTGAAACAGCTTTGAACGGCCGAGTTGGGTCGGTCAGAGACCGTCGCTGCTGAAATGCATCCGTCACGCGGGCGGGACCATTCAACGTCAAGTGAACCGGGGGAGATGACATACGCCTCGTTGAAGGTCCGCTCGAACAAGGGGCCTCGATGGCCCGACGTGGCCGAAAGCACCGCGCTAGGTCGGTTCGACGGATCGGACTGCTCGGCGGAGGTCAGACCCGCGTGCCGGGAAATATCGGACAAGGAAGACTCATGTCTGATATCAAGTCCCGCATTTCCGCGCTGATCGAGGCGGGGGAACCCGGCAGCGTCTGGGTTCCGGCCGATTTTGCGCAATTTGGCAATCGCGACGCGATTGACAAGACGCTTCAGCGTATGGCGCTCGCGGGCGGGGCTGCGCCGGATCGATCGCGGCTTGTACGACAAGCCCGTGCTGAACCCGTTGACGAAGCGCCCCACAACCCCGGACTATCGTGCGGTGGTCGACGCGATTGCACGTCGGGAACGGTTACGTATGCTGGTCGACGGCATGACGGCAGCAAATGACCTGAGGTTGACCGATGCCGTGCCGGCTCGCGTGGTGATTCACACCGACGCACGCCGGCGGAAGGTCCAACTGGGGCAACAGAATATCGAGTTGACATCCTCCCCGGCCTGAAGAGGGTGTCGCGAAAGCCCCCTCGCCGATAAAATCCGGTTACGCAACCTGATTAAGAGATGAGCAATGAGCACGGCTCGCAAAGTACCGCCACCGGACAGTAAGC
>JAMFSK010000099.1 GCA_026225235.1 Burkholderiales bacterium | reverse complement strand
TTAAACCAACCGTTGGACGCATCAGCCGTGACGGTATCATCCCGATTTCGCATACCCAGGACACACCAGGGCCGATCGTTCGAACCGTGAGCGATGCTGCCTTGCTGATGTCGATTCTTGCCGGCACGGACCCGAATGATCCGGCGACCTTGAATGCGCCGGCGCCCGACGACTATATGCGCGCGCTGGACAAGAACGCGTTGCGCGGGGCGCGCATCGGTGTTGCACGCGAGTACTTCACGAGTCACGATGAAGTCGATCAGCGTATTGAACGTGTGATCGCTCAATTGACCCTGATGGGCGCGGTGGTGATCGATCCGATCGACTTGCCCAAGGTCAGCTACGACAACGATGAGTTGTCGGTGATGCTGTATGAATTCAAGCACGATCTGCCGTTGTGGCTGGGGACTTTTGCGCCTCACGCACCGGTTCGCAATCTGGCTGACATGATTGCGTACAACACCGCGCATCGAGACACGGAGATGGCCTACTTCGGTCAGGAACTGTTCACCCAAGCCGAAGTACTCGGCGACCTGGATAGCGAAGACTACAAAAAGGCGCTCGCTGCCTGTCGCAAGGGAGCACGCGAAGATGGGATCGACAAGGTGATCCGCGAACACAAGCTCGATGCGATCGTCGCACCGACTGGCGGCACCGCGTGGCTGACGGACTTCATCAATGGGGATAGCGGCAGTGGCGGCTTCTCGACTCCGGCTGCGGTGGCGGGGTATCCGCATCTGACCGTGCCGGCGGGGATGGTGCGTGGACTGCCGGTTGGCTTGTCGTTTGTCGGGCCGGCGTGGAGCGAAGCACGTTTGCTGGCCTTGGGCTATGCATTCGAGCAGGCGACCCAATGGCGCGAAGAGCCGTTGTTCGTCAAGCAAACGAGCATGCCGCCGGTCGTCAAGGTTTAGACGATTCTCCGGTGGTCAGCACGGAAGTTCTTTTCCGGACGGGGGTAGGGCAGTTGGGTCTTTCTGATCAGGCTGCTTTTGCCGGCGCGAGAGGGGCTGCGTAGCGCAGCTCCTCGACCGACGCGTCTGCGATCGTGAAAAGCTTGGCTGAACCGGGATCTTCGGCGAAGCCGATTCGCCCATAGAACTCTCTGGCTCGCGTGTTTTTGGCGAGCACCCAAAGCGAGACGTTGGAGAAGCCCGCTTCCGCGAGACAGTCGAGCGCGGCCTGGCTGAGTTGCCGACCGATTCCGCGGGCCCAGTGCGACGGGTGAAGATAGATCGCCTGGAATTCAGCCCACGTCTCGTCCTTGTCCGTATCGCGCGTCTTACCGTAGGCGATCCAGCCGACAACTGTCTCTCCGCTGACTGCGTCGCGGTGGATGGCGACCTGAACCTGCGGGGTGGCGCCATGCTCGGGGCTCGACAACACGCCATGCCAGAAGCTTGCGCGTCGTTCTACGGAGAGCGTGTCGAGATAGGTGTCCGCAACGATGCCACGATACGCCTTTTGCCAGGCGAGCACGTGGATCTTGGCGATGGAAAGTGCGTCGGCAGGGAGGGCGGGGCGAACGGTGATGGGCATGGGCGCGAGTATGTTTGCCGATGCGTGTGGGCGGATGGCCCGGTCATCGTTCAAGCATCTGGAGCGGGCGATGGGAGTCGAACCCACGTCTCTAGCTTGGGAAGCTAGGGTAATGCCGTTATACGACGCCCGCGTAGGCCGGCATTCTACGCGGTTTTGAAGCGGGAGCGCAATCGCGGATGCGGGCGGCTGGGGTGAAAAGTGTATGCACTCAGGAAGCGTGTGCTGGCATCGCAAGGGGCGGGGCAGAGCCAGATCCACGGCTACAATGGCTGCAACCTCCCTGTAGACGCCAGAATGCAGTTACTGGTCGCGATGAATCTTGCTGATGATCTGGACGCCATAACCAGCGAGCGCCTCACTCGTCTTGGGTATCGCGGGGATGGTCGCGACAGACCGTTTGACCGGTTCGCCACGTTGTACACGTACACGGAAAGAGTGATTCCGCAGGTGCCGTATGCGGTCAGGTACTCTGCGGAGCTTAGCCGGAATCCAAAGTTCAAGACTCACAGGAAGGAGGTGCGCACTTATTTTGAGTCAGCCACGCTGTTTCGTCCTCGCAGAACTCCTCGTCCACGAGCGCAGTACACGCTGCGTTGAAGCTGTTGGCCAAGCAAATCGAATACTATGCGCCGTCGACCAATCCTTTCGACATGATGACCGCACGTTCGGGAAGTGCTACGCCCTGGACCCAGAAAGCGGAGATGCTGGAGAACTCGGCGGTGAGCGACTCATCCGGATGTCTTCGGCGGTACCCCATCTTTTCGATTGCATGATTTGAAAGGTTCATCGTTTTCCTACCCGTTCAAAGTGCAGCTCAGAGCCCGAATCGTTGACCGTTCCGCCTCGTTGATATCCTCGCCGGGATTGATATTTCGAAGCAACGTCAGCGTAATCCGATCGCCCCGTTGAACTTCTTCTGCCAACGCGCGATGCACTGCGCGGAATGCGGCTGGCTTGTTCTTCCGGTACGGCAGTCCAGCAAGCAGGCGCGTCACGTTTCGAACGTAATGGTCCCGCGGTCTACCACTGCCAGCTCGAGCTTTACCAACATATCGACCAAGCAACTTGCCCGTACTCGCATCATGATTTCCCATTGGTAGAGTAAAGGCTGAGTCTCGTCCGTACCATTCGTGACCAGGTGGAAATCCATGAGGCGCTTTTCCTATTCTGCGAACACTTCCTGCAAGGTACGCAGGGTGTCCAACATCGTCTTATCGGCAATCACGCCTTCTTTCTTTACCAGCCGCATCTTGTCTACCGCGCGAATCTGATCCAGCAGGATCAACCCCTGTTTACGTTTGAACGTCACGGGTATGCGAAACGGTGCAGGGCGGCCCTTGGAAGTCATCGGCGCGACGATGACCGTCCGCAGATGGTCGTGCATTTCAGGCGGCGATACCACGACACATGGCCGCGTCTTTTGAATCTCGCTACCTAGCGTCGGATCGAGCGCAACGAGCCAGACTTCGCCGCGCACTACCATGCAAGCTCCGCATCGTCGGCGTTGCCAAACTCACCCATCACCAGCGCGTCATCACCGCTCTCAGCAAGCACCTTGCTCGCCTCAGCCCAACCGTCGCGAGCCTTATGGCGAGGGCGACGCAGCACAATCGCGTCGTTTTCAACTTCCATTTCCACTTCGTTCTCCAGTCCCAACTGCGCGAGGACGGGCTTTGGAATCAGCACGCCCTGCGAATTACCCATCCTGCGAATCGTCGTTCTCATAAGTCCACCGTAAGTACAATGTTATGCCATTGCTAAACGCACGTAAACACAATGTTATAACCAAATTCGCAATCGTACCAGCGCCGTCTCGCGACTCGTTGGTCCGTCAGATCACCCCGCTTACTATGGACGACAGGCGAACTGGATCGCCTTGAATCAGGTTCTTAACGGCAGACAGGCTCGAAACCCCAAGCAGTTGCTGAATAAGTTTCAGCGAGCGACCGTCCCGATGCAGGCGCACAGCGAACGTGCGCCTCGCCGCCGATGCGTTGCCGCCTTCTATGCCCGCCTGCTGATGCAGTCGCCGGACAATCTCCGTCAGCGTTTCACAGGAATAGCTTACTGCGCCGCTTCCTGTC
>JAMFSK010000098.1 GCA_026225235.1 Burkholderiales bacterium | reverse complement strand
TAGGCCGGCACTTCGACGATGCGGCTGGGTTGCAGTCCCGCTGCCAAACTACTTTTCGCCCAGCCTCCGATAGGCACGGCCTCGATTGAAGGCGATCATCGTATCGAGCTTCAGGTCAGCGGGGCTCTGCACGGGAGGATGACCGTGCAGCGTTACCAGAAGCAATTCTTCAGAAAAGACCGATTCGCATTCGAACAGGAGCCGATCGGCCTCCTCGAAGGGGCCGGTGACGAAAATGGCATCGGCTTTAAAGCACGAAGGTGTTCGACGAGCACGTCGCGCGTCTCGACGAAAAGCGCGATCCCCACCGCCTTCCATTCACGACTATAGCTCGCAAGTAGCGATGGCATTCGGCTTGCCGGCGTGCTTTCCATCGCACCGAGTCGCAGGCGGCCTGTCGGCTTCAGTTCACCGATCGATTTACAGGCCTCTGCGGCAAGCGCGAGCAGGCGTTCGACATAAGGCAGCAGGTTCTCGCCCTCGGGGGTAAGGACCATGCGTCGCCCTTCCCGCGTGAAGAGGGCCACGCCCAGTGCTTCTTCGAGTTGTTTGATGCGCGTGGTCACGTTCGACTGGACCCGGTTGAGCCTTACGGCGGCCCGGGTCACCCCATTTTCGCGCACGACGGCACGGAATATGGCCAGGGTGGTCAGGTCCAGTACCTCGTTCTGAGGGCGATCCACGTTGGGGGTGTCTTTTGCGTCGGGAGGCATGATCGGCAATATGCGCTGCCTTCCCGACCCTGACTTGCCTGTTTCGCTCACACTTGAATCGCAATGAAATTTGACGAGCCGGCAAGCAAGGGGCAGGTCGCACTACAATATCGGTCTTTGACCCAGCGGCGGGAGCGTCATGCAGCATTTTGCGTCGGACAACTATGCCGGCATTTGCCCGGAAGCACTCAATTACCTGATCGAGTGCAATAACAGCGGTCACGAGTCCGGTTACGGCGATGACACATGGACCCAAAAGGTCTGTGACCGCATCCGTAATCTGTTCGAAACAGACTGTGAAGTGTTTTTCGTGTTCAACGGTACGGCCGCGAATTCGCTGGCCCTGGCGGCGATGTGCCAGTCGTACCAGTCGGTGATCTGTCACGAACTCGCCCATATCGAGACCGACGAATGTGGCGGTCCCGAGTTTTTCTCGAACGGCTCGAAGCTGCTGGTCGCCAAAGGCGAAAACGGCAAGCTCACGCCCGACGCGATCGAGGCCATCGTCACGCGCCGTTCGGATATTCATTTCCCGAAGCCCAAGGCCGTCTCGCTGACTCAGGCGACGGAAGTTGGCACGATCTATACGGTCGAGGAAGTGCGCGCGATCGCGGCGATCGCCAAGCGCCGCAACCTGACGGTGCATATGGATGGCGCGCGCTTTGCGAACGCCGTCGCCGCCCTCGGCGTGCATCCGTCGGAAATCACCTGGCGTGCGGGTGTTGACGTGCTCTGCTTCGGTGGCACGAAAAACGGCCTGCCGGTCGGCGAAGCGGTGGTGTTCTTCAATCGCAAGCTGGCTGAAGACTTTGCGTATCGCGTCAAGCAGGCGGGCCAGCTCGCCTCGAAGATGCGGTTTATCTCGTCGCCGTGGCTTGGTCTGCTCGAAAACGATGTCTGGCTGCGCAATGCGCGTCACGCCAACTCGATGGCCCAATTGCTGCGCCAACGCGTCGAAGATATTCCGGGCGTCTCGCTGATGTTCGAGCCGCAAGCCAATGCCGTGTTCGCCAACCTGCCGGTTGCGGCGGCCAACGTGATGCGTCAGCGCGGCTGGAAATTCTACGACTTCATCGGCGCGGGCGGTTGCCGCCTGATGTGCGCCTGGGACACCACGCCGGAGACCGTCGAGAAATTCGCTTCAGAACTGCGTGAGCTCTGCGCGGCGACGGTCTGAGCGTGGTCATGGAATTCGACAAGGAAGTGGACGCACGCGGGCTGAACTGTCCGCTGCCGATCCTGCGCGCCAAGAAGGCGCTGGCCGATATGCAGTCGGGCCAGATTCTCAAGGTGATGGCGACCGATCCGGGTTCGCAGCGCGACTTCGCGGCGTTTGCGAAACAAACCGGTAACCAGCTCGTCGATACCCGGACCGAAGACAAGATCTTCATCTTCATGATGAAGCGGCGGTAAATCGGATTGACCGACCGATTGACCGGTTGACGACTGTCGGTCCCCGTCGTCCAGACGATAAAAAAGCCGCCGAGAAACATTCGGCGGCTTTTTTTCGGCCCGGGCAGTCGTGACAAGCACTGCTCAGGCCGATGGGTTTGACCCCTCGTCAGCTTTCCATCACGGGTGAACGCGTGCGCAGGTATTCCTCGAACTCGTCCTTGACTTCGGGATGGCGCAGCGCAAATTCCACCGTCGCCTTCAGGTAGCCGATCTTGCTGCCGCAGTCGAAACGCGTGCCGTGATACTTGTACGCGATGACCTGCTCGTCGGCCATCAGCGACTGGATCGCGTCGGTGAGCTGGAGCTCGCCGCCAGCACCCGGCTTGAGTGCGCGCAGATGGTCGAAGATCCGCGGCTTCAGGATGTAGCGGCCGACCACGCCAAGGTTCGAAGGCGCAACTTCAGGCGCAGGCTTTTCGACGATGCCTGCCAGCTTGATGATGTTGCGCTCCCATTCCTTGCCCTCGATGACCCCGTACGAGCGCGAGTCTTCGATCGGGATCTCTTCGACGCCGATCACCGAGCTGTGATAGTGGTCGAAGGTCTCGACCATCTGAGTCAGCACGGGCGGCTCGCCGTACAGCAAGTCGTCTGCGAGCACGACGGCGAACGGGTTGTCGCCAACCAGTTTCT
Organism: Burkholderiales bacterium; assembly: GCA_026225235.1. Lineage (GTDB taxonomy): Bacteria > Pseudomonadota > Gammaproteobacteria > Burkholderiales > Burkholderiaceae > Pararobbsia. The sequence continues at coordinate 157,847 of JAMFSK010000098.1, read as the reverse complement.
CCGCGCACAACACCGCGTGGCCGAGGCCGAGCGCCTCCGGCTGACGGACGTAGAAGCAGTCGACATGCGACGGCTTGATGCTGCGCACGAGATCAAGCAGCTTCTGCTTGCCGCGTGCTTCGAGTTCGTGCTCGATTTCGTACGACTTGTCGAAGTGGTCCTCGATCGCGCGCTTGCTGCGCCCGGTGACGAAGATCATTTCCGTGATGCCGGCGGCAATGGCTTCTTCGACCGCGTACTGAATCAGCGGTTTGTCGACGACGGGCAACATCTCCTTCGGGCTGGCCTTGGTGGCCGGCAGAAAGCGTGTGCCCAGGCCTGCAACCGGGAATACCGCCTTAGTGACTTTCAGCATCTCTCAATACCTCGCCGTGATGGTCGAACCTCAATAATTCATGCAGCCAGGCGCGCCAGTTGTGCGTGGAGCTTGGTCAGCGTGGTCTCGAATTCCGCGAGACGCTTGCGTTCCTGCTCGACGACCGCTTCAGGCGCTCGCGCCACGAAGCTTTCGTTGCCTAGCTTGGCCTGTGCTTTTGTGACCTCTCCGGAGAGCCGGGTCACTTCCTTTGACAGCCTCTCGCGCTCGGCGGCGACGTCGATCTCGACCTTGAGCGCAAGCTTGTCCGCACCCACAAGAGCAACCGGCGTGCCTGCCGCGGCCGCGTCGAGAGCCGCCTCGTCCGGCATCACCGTGACTTCGGACAGACGGCCCAATGCGCGCATATACGGCGCGAACGACTGGAGCCGCTGCGCATCGCCGCTCGCGAGCAAGGGCACGCGAACCGCCGGGGACAGGTTCATCTCGCCGCGCAGGTTGCGGCATGCGTCGACCACGGCCTTGAGCTGCGCCACCCATGCCTCGGACGCCTCGTCGATCTTGGTCGGTTCGGCCAGCGGGTAAGGCTGCACCATGATCGAAGCGGGTGCCGCACCGCTTTCGTGCGAAGGCGCGGCAGTGTTGCTATCAGCGCTCGCCTGCGGATACTTGCCCGCGAGCGGGGCGACTTTTTGCCAGAGCGCTTCGGTGATGAACGGAATCACCGGATGGGCAAGCCGCAGCACCGTCTCGAGCACGCGCAGCAGGGTGCGGCGCGTCGCGCGTTGCTGCGCCGGCGTACCGTTTTGCAGTTGCACCTTCGCGAGTTCGACGTACCAGTCGCAGTACTCGTCCCAGACAAACTTGTAAATCGTGCTCGAAACAATGTCGAGGCGGTAGTCGGAGAAGGCCTTGGCGACATCGCCTTCCACGCGCTGGAGCAGCGAGACGATCCAGCGGTCCGCCTGCGAGAAATCGAGTGCGCCGTCCGGGCCGCAGTCGCCCACGCAGGGCGCCACGCCGCAGTCATGTCCTTCGCAGTTCATCAGCACGAAGCGCGTGGCGTTCCACAGCTTGTTGCAGAAGTTGCGATAGCCCTCGCAGCGCGCGAGATCAAAATTGATATTGCGGCCGAGTGTCGCCAGCGACGCCATCGTGAAACGCAAGGCGTCGGTACCAAACGCGGGAATACCGTCGGGGTACTCCTTGCGCGTCTTCTTCTCGATCTGCTGGGCCTGCTTGGGGTTCATCAGGCCGTAGACGCGCTTTGCTACGAGCGACTCGAGGTCGATCCCGTCGACGAGATCGATCGGATCGAGCGTGTTGCCCTTGGACTTCGACATCTTCTGGCCTTCGGCGTCGCGCACGAGGCCGTGGATATAGACCTTGTCGAACGGCACCTGACCGGTGAAGTGCGTCGTCATCATCACCATCCGGGCGACCCAGAAAAAGATGATGTCGAAGCCGGTCACCAGCACCGAGGACGGCAGGAAGTGCTTGAGTTCAGGCGTCTGTTCGGGCCAGCCCAGCGACGAGAAGGGCACCAGCGCCGACGAGAACCAGGTGTCGAGCACATCGTCGTCGCGCTTGAGCGCGCCGGTGTAGCCTGCCGCCTGGGCCTTCTCGCGCGCTTCGGCGTCGGTGCGGGCCACAAAGATCTCACCGTTCTCGCCGTACCAGGCGGGAATCTGATGGCCCCACCAGAGTTGGCGCGAGATACACCAGTCCTGGATATTTTCGAGCCACTGGTAGTAGGTGGTCGACCAGTTCTCCGGAACGAACTGGATTTGGCCATTGCGCACGACATCGAGCGACACTTCGGTGATCGACTTGCCGGCGTGCAGCGTCCCTTCGGGCGCCGGCTTGCTCATGGCGACGAACCACTGGTCGGTCAGCATCGGTTCAAGCGCGACATGGGTGCGGTCGCCGCGCGGGACCTGGAGCTTGTGCTTCTTGGTTTCGGCGAGCAGACCGAGCGTTTCGAGATCGGCAACGATCCGCTTGCGCGCGTCGTAGCGATCGAGACCGCGATACGCGGCGGGGCCGTTATCGTTGATCTTCGCTTCGAGCGTCAGAATCTCGATCATCGGCAGCTTGTGGCGCAGACCGATCTGATAGTCGTTGAAATCATGTGCCGGCGTGACCTTGACCACACCCGTACCGAACGCGCGGTCGACGTAGTCGTCGGCGATGATCGGAATCTCGCGATCGCTCAGGGGCAGCTTCACGGTCTTGCCGATCAGCGCCACATAGCGTTCGTCTTCGGGGTGAACCATCAGGGCGACGTCGCCGAGCATGGTTTCGGGCCGTGTTGTCGCCACCGTCAGCTGGCCGGAGCCGTCGCTGAGCGGATAGTGGATATGCCACAGAAACCCGTCTTCTTCCTCGCTCGCCACTTCGAGGTCGGACACGGCCGTCATCAACTTCGGATCCCAATTGACGAGACGCTTGCCGCGATAGATCAGGCCTTGTTCGTACAGCCGCACGAAGACTTCGCGCACGGCTTTCGACATGCGCTCATCCATCGTGAAGTATTCGCGGCTCCAGTCGATCGACGCGCCGAGCCGGCGGACCTGGCTCGTGATCGTCGAGCCCGACTGCTCCTTCCATTCCCAGACGCGTTCGACGAATTTTTCGCGGCCCAGATCATGGCGCGAGATTTTTTGCGCATCGAGCTGGCGCTCGACGACGATCTGCGTGGCGATCCCCGCGTGGTCCGTGCCCGGCACCCAGAGGGTGTTCTCGCCGAGCATGCGGTGGTAGCGCGTGAGGCTGTCCATGATCGTCTGATTGAACGCATGGCCCATATGCAGGGTGCCGGTGACGTTCGGCGGCGGCAGCTGGATCGAGAAATCCTTTTGTCCCTCGACGAAAGCGGGCTTGGCATAACCGCGCTTTTCCCATTCGGGGCCCCAGTGGGCCTCGATCGTATGCGGCTCGAAGCTCTTCGCAAGCGTCGATTCGGGAACCGCGGCCGGGGTATCGGTGTGCTCGCCTTGGGCCGCGCTGATGCTGTCGCTCATTGAATTCTGGGTAAGTTGGCGTGAAAGCTTGAATTATAAGGGTTCTGGCGGGCGTTTAACGGCATCGAAGCGTCAGTTGGCCGAGGTAGGAAGGGAAATGGCCCCATTTGACAGGCCGCGGCGCATAAAAAATGCTCCATGCGCATCCGTCGGCCGCGAGGCGCCACGAGACATATAATGTGCAGCCGCCCTGTGACCGTTCTGCGAAAAAGCCCTCCATGCCCGATCTGCTTGCCAATCTGAACCCCGAACAGCACGCCGCGGTGACCCTGCCCGACGAGCCCGCGCTGATTCTCGCGGGAGCCGGCAGCGGCAAGACGCGTGTGCTGACCACGCGGATCGCCTGGCTGATCCAGACCGGGCAGGTCAGCCCCAACGGTATTCTCGCGGTGACCTTCACCAACAAGGCCGCGAAAGAAATGGTCGCGCGGCTCCAGGCGATGATGCCGATCAACACGCGCGGGATGTGGATCGGCACCTTCCACGGCCTGTGCAACCGGATGCTGCGCGCGCACTACCGCGACGCCGGTCTGCCGCAGACGTTCCAGATCCTCGACATGGCGGACCAGCTCTCCGCGGTCAAGCGCCTGTTGAAGGGCCTCAATGTCGACGACGAGAAATATCCGCCTAAAAACGTCGTCCATTTCATCAACAACGCCAAAGAGCAGGGCCTGCGGCCCTCGAAGGTCGAGTCGACCGACAGTTTCAACCGGACCCTGGTCGAACTCTACGAAGCCTACGATGCGCAGTGCCAGCGCGAGGGCGTGGTCGACTTCGCCGAACTGCTGCTGCGCTGCTACGAATTGCTGACGATGTCGGCGCCGCTGCGCCAGCATTACCAAGGGCGCTTCCGGCATATTCTGGTCGACGAATTTCAGGACACCAACCGCCTTCAATACGCGTGGCTCAAGCTGCTTGCGGGCGAGCAGAGTGCCGTGTTCGCCGTCGGCGACGACGACCAGAGCATTTATGCGTTCCGCGGTGCGAATGTTGGCAATATGGCCGATTTCGAGCGCGAATTCCGTGTGCAGCACCTCATTAAGCTCGAACAGAACTATCGTTCGCACGGCCACATTCTCGATTCTGCCAATATCCTGATCGCCAATAATTCGCGGCGGCTCGGCAAGAACCTGCGCACGGACGCGGGGCATGGCGAACCGGTGCGCGTCTATGAGGCGGCGACCGATACGCAGGAAGCGAGTTTCATCGTTGAGGAAATTCGGGCGCTAATCAATCAGGGCTTCGCGCGCAGCGATATTGCGATCCTCTACCGCAGCAATGCGCAGTCGCGCGTGATCGAACACACCCTGGTCGGCGCGGGGCTGCCTTACCGCGTCTATGGCGGCCTGCGCTTTTTCGAGCGTCAGGAAGTGAAGCACGCGCTCGCTTATCTGAGATTGATCGACAACCCGAACGACGATACGGCTTTCGGGCGCGTGGTCAATTTCCCGACCCGCGGCATCGGAGCGCGTTCGCTCGAGCAATTGGCCGACGTCGCGCGCCTGCATAACTGCTCGATGGCATCAGCCGTGCCGTTCCTAAGCGGCAAGGCCGGTAGCAGCCTCGGTGCTTTCAGCAAGCTGATCGACAAGATGCGCGCCGAAACGCTGCCGCTGAGTCTGCCCGAGACGGTTGACTACGTGATCCGCGAAAGCGGTCTGGTGGGGCACTACGAGACGGAGCGTGAAGGCGAAGACCGCCTTGAGAATTTGCAGGAAGTGATCAATGCGGCCGCGGCGTTTGTCGGCGAAGAAGGCTATGGGCTCAATGCCCCAGCGCGCGCGATTGCGATGGCGCCCAACGCTGGCAATGCGCTCGAAATCGACGCGGACGGCCTGCAGGTCATCGACGCCGATGTGCCGGTGTCCGACGTCATGACGCCGCTTGCGGGTTTCCTGTCGCATGCCTCGCTCGAGGCGGGCGACAACCAGGCGCAGGCAGGGCAGGACGCCGTGCAGTTGATGACGGTGCATGCGGCAAAGGGGCTCGAATTCACCGCGGTGTTTATTACGGGTCTGGAAGAGGGCCTGTTCCCGCATGAGAACTCGGCCGTCGAGCAGGATGGTCTCGAGGAAGAGCGGCGCCTGATGTATGTCGCGATCACGCGTGCGCGCGAACGCCTGTATCTGTCATTCACGCAGAGCCGGATGTTGCATGGTCAGACCCGCTACAACATTCGCTCGCGTTTCTTCGACGAGTTGCCGCAGGAGTCCCTCAAGTGGCTGACCCCGAAGAGCGAGCCGGGTACGCGCTGGGGCGGCCGCCCGGACAATGCAGGGTACGGTCGCGACTGGTCTGGCCGCCCGGGTGGCGAGCGCAGTGACGATGGTGGCTCAGGGTACGGCGGCGGCCGGCGCGCCTCGGATGCTTACACCGGCAATACGCCACTGCCGGCGTATGCCGACAAGCAACGCGCGGCCGATACGGGCTTCAAGGTCGGGCAGGCGGTGTTTCATACGAAGTTCGGCGAGGGCACCATTACGGCGCTCGAAGGCGCCGGCGCGGATGCGCGTGCTCAAGTCAATTTCCGGCGCAACGGGCAGAAGTGGCTGGCCCTGTCAGTCGCTAAGCTTCAGCCGATCGAGGAGTAATCCTCAAACAGTGGGTTTCGCCGGCGCCGACGGCTCCGGCGCATCGGGCACGTCGAACGAGCCGCGATAGGTCGCATAGAACGAGCAATAAAGCATGGCGACGATGGCGACCATCAAGGGAATCATTACCATCAAGGCGAGCAGGCTGCCTCCGGCGAGGGCCGCAATCTGCGTCAGCGGCAGCGTGATCGCGATATCGAGCGCGCCCCAGCACAGCGTATAGACCGTGAAGGCCCAGCGATTGCGCCACAACGCGATCCAGCTGAAAAACAGCGCCTTGACCGGTGGCACGTCATGCCAGGCCACCAGGATCGGCGCGAACCACATGACGATCGAGATCGGGATATATGCGAGCGCCGCGATCAACATCGCCCCTGTGATTTGCGTGCCGTTCGAGATATCGGTGATGTCGATCTCGCTATTGAGCACCGCGACCCGGAACAGGATGCCCCCGTCGGCAAACGACGAGGCGGCGAACACCGCGATCATGCCGAGCACATAGATCAGACCGAGTCCGAGCAGGCGGCGAGACACCACCTTGCCGTGATCGCGAAATCCGCTGAGCAGGGTGGTCGGATACACCGGCTTGCCCTGGATCGCATTGCGGCAGGCCGCCATGAAGCCGACCGATACGCCGGGCACGAACAGCAGGGGCAGCAGCCCACCGATCACTGGCACTTGCGAAAGCAGCAGCCAGGCAAACAGGTAGGCAACGAACAACAGCATGAAGGCGACCGGATTGCGCCGAAACACCCAGATACCTTGGCGGAACCACGCATAGCCAGTTTTGGCAGGAACTTCGATCAGACGCATGGACGGTGAGTGCACTCTCGGCAAAACGGGATGACAGGAGCTGAACTAAGACAGCGTGCCGACCGATTCGGTATCGATCCGGTCGACCAGGATACGTTCAAAGTGTCCGGGATCATGCGGCTTGAGCATTTCAGCCGCACGAGGCTTGTGAAAATCATAGAGACGCGAGACCCAGAAACGGAACGCCCCGGCGCGTAGCATATCGCGCCAGCGGCGCTGTTCCGCATCGGTGAGCGGGCGTACCGTCTGGTAGGCCCGCACCATCGCCGTGGCGCGCTCAGCGTCGAGCGCGCCGGTCGCGAGATCGACGCACCAGTCGTTGACCGTGACGGCGAGATCGAACAACCACTTGTCGCAACCCGCGAAATAGAAATCGAAGAAGCCTCCGAGCCGGTCGGGCTCGCTTACGTTGCTTCCATCGCTTGCATCGGCCGCGATACTATCGGCCGCCGCAGGCGTATTTCCAGACGCACTGCTGCCGTGTGAAAACAGCACGTTGTCGCGAAACAAGTCGCAATGACACGGGCCGCCGGGCAGCGTCGCATAGTCAGCGGAAGCGAAGAACGCCTGTTGGTAGGCGAGCTCATCGAGCAGCAAGCGGCGCGGCGTGGGGTCGATTAACGGGACGATTTCAGGCACGACCTGTTCCCACCAGCCGAGGCTGCGCAGGTTCGGCTGTGCCTCGCCGAAATCGCGTCCAGCCAGATGCAGGCGGGCGAGCATCTGACCGACTTCGGCGCAATGCGGCGCGCGCGGTGAGAGTTCGGGGCGGCCTGCGAGCCGGGTGACGATCGTCGCGGGCTTGCCATGCAGTTCCGCGAACAAGCGGCCGTCATCGCGCATCACCGGGTCAGGCACTGGCACCTGATGGCCGGCCAGATGCCGCATTAGGTTCAGGTAGAACGGCAATTCCTGGGCGCTGAGCTTCTCGAAGATCGTCAGCACATACTCGCCGCGTTCAGTCGTCAGGAAGAAATTGCTGTTCTCGATGCCCGACGCAATGCCCCGGAAATCCAGCACCTTACCGAGTGAATAGTGCGAGAGCCAGTGTTCGAGTTGTGACTCGGTGACTGCGGTGAAGACGGCCATGCACTCAATAGGTGATGTTGATGGACGGGAGGCGGCCGGTGCTCGGGCCATTGCCGGCATTCGGAATTTTCGGTGAGTCGTCGGTCGGCGGGCTCATGCGGTAGTTCGTGCCGAAGTTCGAATGCACGTCGATTTCGGTCGGCTTGGCATGATCGCGATATTCGGTAATCTCAGTGCCGCTGCGTTCCTTCTGGTGAAAGCTCGGCGTGCGTTGATCGGGGAATTCGACGTTGGCGTTCGCGCTGCCGTTCTTGGTCGGACTCCGGTTGATCGCATCGAGGTCGGGCAGGCCGGCCGCTTCATTCGGTGAGAGCGACTTGGTCGGCGCCGGGGTCGCAACAGGTGGCGTGGTCGCGCCTTCACGAACTTGCGGCGGGGTGGCGAGCGAGGAGTCGACTTGCGGGGGCACCGCGAGCGGGTTGCCCTGCGCGGGGTCAGCCGCCTGGGCGGGTGTCGCGGCGAGGGTCCCGACAAGGACAAGTATCGCGCAAAGCGCGCCGGCTGCGACGAGGTGCGGCTTCATTGTCATTCTCCGTTCTGATGCGCCGATTCTAGCAAACCGGGCACCCCCCTGCGGCTCGCAGGGCAGAAATCGGGGAGATAATGGTGTCGGACAACACTGAGCGATTGACGATGAGCCAAAAGCCGTTCGACACTGAACTGATCGCCGATCCCGCCGAAGCTGTGGCGCGCGCGACGACGATTTATGAAACCAACACCGCGGCACTGCGCGATGCGTTTGCGCGTTACCGCCGCGGCGAGCAGTTCGATTCCCATGTTCATGCGTATTACCCGTTCGTGAGGGTCCGCACCGAAGTCAATGCCAATATCGACTCACGCCATTCCTACGGGTTCGTGTCCGGACCAGGTGTATTCGAGACGACGCTGACGCGCCCCGACTTGTTTGGCGACTACTATCGCCAGCAATTGCGCCTGCTGGCGCGCAACCACAAGGTCGCGATCGAGGTGGGCCGCTCCGACCAGCCGATCCCGGTGCACTTTGCGTTTCCTGAAGGGATTCATCTTGAAGGCGACCTGAGCCCGGATCGTTTAAGACAGATTCGCGACATCTTCGACGTGCCCGATCTGGCAGCGCTCGACGATCGCATCGTCAATGGCACGTATGAGCCACCCGAGGGTGGTCCGCGCCCACTCGCACTTTTCACGGCGGCGCGCGTCGATTTTTCCCTGCACCGGCTGCGTCATTACACGGCCACTTCGCCGACACATTTCCAGAACTTCGTTCTTTATACGAACTATCAGTTCTATATCGACGAGTTCGTGAAGCTCGGCCTGAAGATCATGGAGAAGACCGACGACCCCGACGAGCGTGCTTATCGCAGTCAGTATTCGGCCTTCGTCGAGCCGGGCGACGTGACCACGTATAACGCGAACCTCGACAACGATGCGCCGCAGGGCTCGCCGCCGCCGCGCCTGCCGCAGATGCCCGCTTATCACCTGAAGCGGGCTGATGGCAGCGGCATCACGATGGTCAATATCGGGGTCGGGCCGTCGAACGCGAAGACCATCACCGACCATATTGCCGTGCTGCGCCCGCACGCGTGGGTGATGCTCGGACACTGTGCCGGGTTGCGCAACACGCAACGGCTCGGTGACTATGTGCTCGCGCACGGTTATGTTCGCGAAGACCATGTGCTCGATGAAGACCTGCCGCTCTGGGTGCCAGTGCCGAATCTGTCTGAGATCCAGTTGGCGCTCGAAAGCGCGGTAGCCGATGTGACGAAACTCGAAGGGCAGGAGCTCAAGCGCGTGATGCGCACCGGCACTGTGGCCAGCGTGGATAATCGTAACTGGGAGTTGCGCGACCATCGTGAACCGGTGATGCGCCTGTCGCAAAGTCGAGCGATTGCGCTCGATATGGAGAGCGCAACGATCGCGGCGAATGGTTTCCGCTTCCGCGTCCCGTATGGAACCTTGCTCTGCGTGTCAGACAAGCCGCTGCACGGCGAACTCAAGCTGCCGGGGATGGCCGACCAGTTCTACAGCGCGCAAGTCGGGCAACACTTGCAGATCGGGGTGCGCGCGATGGAGTTGTTGCGCGAGAACGGGCTGGCGAGACTGCATAGCCGCAAGCTCCGCAGCTTCGCGGAGGTTGCGTTCCAGTGAGTATCAGGTCCAGCGAGTTCCGGGCTTGCGCCCGGTCCTCGTCAAAGCCTTGAGCCCTAACCCCAACCCAAATCCAAACTCAACCTCGGCCTGAATTCAGGCTCAGGTCGTGTGCCGGACTTCGACTAGGCCCAGACTCCAGCAAGCTGGAGCCTAGAGGTAGAACATCCGGTCGTCGTCACTCTTGGCCGGTACTTCCGTCGGTGCACCGCGTTCTTCATAGAACGCGAGCACATGCGCGAGTACCGCGTCAGGGTCGTCGGTGACCTTCATCAGGTCGAGGTCGTTCTCGCCGATCAGTCCCATCGGGATGAGCGAGCCCTTGAACCAGCCGAGCAGCCCTTCCCAGAATTCCGAGCCGACCAGAATGATCGGCACGTGGCGCGACTTCTTCGTCTGGATCAGGGTCAGCACTTCGGCGAGTTCGTCGAGCGTGCCGAAGCCGCCAGGCATCACGATGACCGCGTCGGAGTTCTTGACGAAGGTGACCTTGCGCGTGAAGAAATGCCTGAAACGCAGCGAGATATCCTGCCACTGATTGCCGTGCTGTTCGTGCGGCAGCTCGATGTTCAGGCCGACTGACGGCGCCTTGCCCGCATGCGCGCCCTTGTTGGCCGCTTCCATGATGCCGGGGCCACCGCCCGAGATCACCGCGAAGCCGGCGTCCGAGAGCTTGCGTGCAATCTGCACCGCGAGCTTGTAATAAGGCGTGCTGGGTTTGAGTCGCGCCGAGCCGTAGATGCTGACCGCTGGCCGGATCTCCGAGAGGTACTCAGTCGCCTCGATGAACTCTGCCATAATCGTGAACATCTGCCACGACGCGCGGGCTTTCTTGGCTGTCGCCCTCTCTTGATCTGCAATTGAACGCAGACTCGGAATCACTTTTCTTTTGTTCATATGTCTGTGCAACCCAACCTGGACGGAAAGACTCTCTTATTGGTCGACGGTTCGAGCTACTTGTACCGGGCCTATCACGCGATGCCTGATCTGCGGGGGCCGGATGGCGAGCCGACGGGTGCGCTGTATGGAATCATCAACATGCTGCGGCGCTTGCGCAAGGAGTATGCAGCAGAGTATAGCGCGTGCGTATTCGACGCTAAAGGAAAGACATTTCGCGACGCGATCTACACGGAATACAAGGCCCACCGGCCGCCTATGCCCGAAGATCTGGCGCGTCAGGTCGAGCCAATTCATATTGCTGTGCGCGCGCTGGGCTGGCCGTTGGTGATGGTCGAGGGGGTCGAGGCCGACGATGTGATCGGCACGCTCTCGCATCGTGCCGAGGCGGCTGGCATGAAGGTCATCGTCTCGACGGGTGACAAGGATCTGGCGCAGCTCGTCACCGATCATGTGACGCTCGTCAATACGATGAGCAACGAGACGCTCGATCCGCCCGGGGTGGTCGCGAAGTTCGGCGTGCCGCCCAACCGGATCATCGACTACCTGTCGCTGATCGGCGATACGGTGGATAACGTGCCGGGCGTCGACAAGTGCGGCCCGAAGACCGCGGTCAAGTGGCTGACCCAGTTCGATTCGCTCGATGGCGTGATCGAACATGCTGCCGAGATCAAGGGTGCGGTAGGCGAGAACCTGCGACGCGCACTCGATTTCCTGCCGACTGCGCGCAAGCTCGTCACGGTCGACGTCGATTGTGATTTGACGCCGCATGTCGAAAGCATCGAAAGTTCGCTCGAGACCCGGGCAGAGGCGGCGGATGCGATGCGGGACGTTTTCAAGCGGCATGGGTTCAAGACCTGGCTGCGCGAGGCGGATTTTGCTTCGCAGGGGGGGCTCGGATTCAACGACGCGGACACGGCCAGTGCGGGCAGTCCGAACGGTGCAACGCAAGGCGTGCCTCAAGGTGGCAATGGCGCGAACGGTGCGCCGGAAGTGGGGCAATTGGACCTAATGGCTGCCGCGCAAATCGAAAAGCACTACGTCGCGGTCCAGACGTGGGAGGTGTTCGACGCGTGGCTCGCAAAAATCGAGGCTGCCGAGCTGACCTCGGTCGACACGGAGACGACGTCGCTCGAACCGATGCGAGCGCGTCTCGTGGGTCTCTCCTTGTCGGTCGAGCCGGGCGAAGCCGCGTATATTCCGCTCGCGCATCGCGGGCCCGATACGCCCACGCAGTTACCGATCGACGAAGTCCTCGCGAAGCTCAAGCCCTGGCTCGAGAACCCAGCACGCCGCAAGCTCGGCCAGAACCTCAAGTACGACGAACACGTGTTTGCGAACCACGGCATCCGTCTCGCAGGTGTCGAGCACGATACCTTGTTGCAGTCGTATGTCGTCGAGTCGCATCGTCCGCACGATATGGACGGTATGGCGTTGCGGCACCTTGGGCTCAAGACGATCAAGTATGAAGACGTTTGCGGCAAGGGCGCTTCGCAGATCGGCTTCGATGAAGTCGCGCTCGAGCAGGCGAGCGACTATGCCGCCGAAGATGCCGATATCACGCTGCGGCTGCATCAATATCTCTATCCGCTCGTCGCCAAGGCGCCGAAGCTGCTCGAGGTCTATCGGGATATCGAGATGCCGGTCGCGCGTGTGCTGTGGTCGATCGAGCGCAATGGCGTGTTGATCGATGCAGCGCGCCTGCAGAATCAGAGCAGCGAGATTGGCGCGAAGCTGATCGACCTTGAGAAACAGGCCTACGAACTGGCCGGCGGTGAATTCAACCTGAATTCGCCCAAGCAGATTGGCGAGATCTTCTTCGAGAAGCTTCAGTTGCCGGTCGTCAAGAAGACCCCGAGCGGTTCGCCGTCGACCGATGAAGAAGTTTTGCAGAAGCTCGCGGAAGACTATCCGCTGCCGAAGGTGCTCCTCGACTATCGCGGGCTGTCGAAGCTCAAGTCGACCTACACCGACAAGCTGCCGAAGATGATCAATGCACAGACGGGCCGTGTGCATACGAACTATGCGCAAGCGGTCGCGGTGACGGGGCGGCTCGCGTCGAACGATCCGAACTTGCAGAATATTCCCGTGCGCACGGTCGAGGGCCGGCGCATTCGCGAGGCGTTTGTCGCGCCCGCGGGGAGCCGGATCATGTCAGCCGACTATTCGCAAATCGAGTTGCGGATCATGGCGCATATCTCGGGCGACGAGAATCTGTTGAGGGCCTTTGCCGAAGGTGAAGATATTCACCGTGCGACGGCTGGCGAGATCTTCGGGGTGACACCGCTTGAGGTGAGCTCAGACCAGCGCCGTGTCGCCAAGACGATCAACTTCGGTCTGATCTATGGCATGAGTGCGTTCGGTCTCGCGGCCAATCTCGGCATCGCGCGCGATGCGGCCAAGCTGTATATCGACCGCTATTTCACGCGCTATCCCGGCGTCGCGGCCTATATGGAAGAGACGCGTCAGAGTGCGCGCGAGTATGGGTATGTCGAGACCGTGTTCGGGCGCCGGCTGTGGTTGCCCGAGATCAACGGTGGCAACGGCCCTCGCCGTCAGGCCGCCGAGCGGGCGGCGATCAATGCGCCTATGCAGGGTACTGCGGCGGATCTGATCAAGCTCTCGATGATCGCGGTGCAGGGCTGGCTCGAGACCTCTCAGAGGCGCAGCAAGATGATCATGCAGGTGCATGATGAACTGGTGCTTGAGGTGCCCGACGAGGAATTCGACGAAGTCCGCGAGCGCCTGCCTGAACTGATGTGTGGTGTGGCGCAGCTCAAGGTGCCGCTGGTGGCGGAAGTGGGATCGGGCGCGAACTGGGAGGAAGCGCACTGACGGCGAGGGGGCGACGCTAGGTGCTCGATGCCGGCGAATTGCGTCGAAGCAGAACCCCTGACCACGTAACGCGGAGTCGGGCGCTTTGGAGGCGCCCACCTTCTCTGCTCGCTGTCCAGACTAAGGGTGCTGTCCAGGCCAAGCGTGCTGCCCAGGGCTAAGCGTGCTGCCCCGTTGCCACCGGCCGCGACGGATTGGCACACCATTCGCTCCACGAACCGCCATAGAGCGCCGCGCCGTGCAAACCGGCAACTTCCATCGCGACCAAGTTATGGCAGGCCGTGACACCCGAGCCGCATTGCATGATCGCGCGTTCTGGTGGCACGGGCCCAAGCACCGCGTGGAATTCCTCGCGCAAGGTATGGGCAGACTTGAACCGGCCGTCCTGCTGGAGGTTGTCCTTATAGAATCGGTTGAGCGCGCCGGGAATGTGGCCGCCGACTGGATCCAGCGTCTCGTTTTCACCGCGAAACCGATCTGCCGACCGCGCGTCGACAACAGTCCGCTCGCGCGATTGCAGGTTCCGTTCGACACCCGCCGCATCGATCGTCACGGCAAGCGGGGCACCCGCCACAAAATCTCCGGCTGCCTCGGTCGGAACATCGCTCACGAACGCGCGACCGGTTTCCGACCAGGCCGCCAGTCCACCGTCGAGCAACGCCACCGAGTCGTGGCCAAGCCAGCGCAGCAGCCACCAGAGTCGCGCCGCGTAGATGCCACCTTGTGCGTCATAGGCGACGACCTGCTGCCCTTTCTTCAAGCCGCGTGCGGCAAGCGTGCGCGCGAGCGTGTCCCGATCGGGTAGCGGATGGCGGCCATTGCTGCCAGTCTTCGCTCCGGACAACTCGCGGTCGAGATTCAGGTAGTGGGCTCCGGGCAGGTGGCCGGCCGCGTAGGCGCGTTCACCGGCCGAGGGATCGGTCAGATCGAAGCGGCAATCCGCGATAAACACGAGGCCGGTGGCCGGGTCGGTAGCGGACTGGGTGGCGGCATCGAGCCGCTCGCCGAGATTGTCGGCGGAAATCAGGGTGGTGAAATGGGTGTGGGGCATGACGACCTCGTGATTAGCCGGAAACCGCCGGCTGATGCGTTGCCGGAGAGCCGCGGCGAACAAATCGATGAGAAAACGATAGTCCTCCGCGGCGCCGATTTGAGCAAGGCGGCCGCTAGCCGGCTCGCCCTATCGCAGTGCCCCGGTCGGCTCGATCTCGCGCCGGTAGAACTCATGGAAATGCTGCATGCCGTCTTCCATCGGGCTCTGATAGGGGCCGACCTGCGACTCCCCGCGCATCATCAGCGCGCGGCGGCCCGCGTCCATGCGCTCGGCGATTTCATCGTCCTCGCGGGCTGTTTCCATGTAAGCCGCCCGCTCGGCCTCGACGAACTCACGCTCGAACAGCGCGATTTCCTCGGGGTAGTAGAACTCGACGATATTGGTCGTCTGCTGCGGCCCACGCGGGATCAACCACGAAACGACCAGCACATGCGGGTACCACTCGATCATCAGGCCCGGGTAATAGACCATCCAGATCGCGCCGAACTCCGGCGGGGCGCCGTTGCGGAAATTCAGCACCGCGTCATGCCACTTCCGGTAGGTCGGGCTTCCCGGCTTGGCCAGGCCCTGATGAACGCCAACCGTTTGCACGCTGTACCAGTCGCCGAATTCCCATTGCAGGTCGTCGCACGAGACGAAGCTGCCGAGGCCCGGATGGAAGGGCACGACGTGGTAGTCCTCGAGGTAGACCTCGATGAACGTCTTCCAGTTGTAGTTGCATTCGTGCATCTCGGCGTGATCGAACTGAAAGCTCGAAAAGTCGAAATGGTGGCGCGTGCCCAGGTTGGCCAGATCGCGCGCAACCTCGCGGCCCCCTTCTTCGAACAGCATGCCCTGCCAGTTCTGCAACCGCGTGCGGCCCAGGTCGAGACAGGGGTTGTCCGGAAAATGCGGGGCGCCCAGCAACTCACCTTGCAGGTTGTAGGTCCAGCGATGCAGGGGGCAGACGATATTGTCGGTGTGACCGCGACCGTTGAGCATGATCGCCTGCCGGTGGCGGCAGACGTTCGAGAGCACTTCGATTGCGCCCTCATTGCGGACGAGCACGCGCCCCTCGGCCTCGCCGGGCAGGGCGTAATAGTCGCCGGCTTCCGGCACCATCAATTCGTGACCGATATAGCGCGGTCCGCGCTTGAACAACGTTTCGATCTCCTGCGCTAGCAGGTTCTGATCGAAATATGCCGAAACCGGCAACTGACTATGAATGGACTTAAGCTGAACAGCATTGCTCAGATTGGACATTCCCACTCCCCGAACGCGGTGAAAGCAGTGAACAACCCAACCATCGAAAATTCGATTTGGGGAGCCGGAGATTATACCCGGCCCGGGCGTTCCGGGGGGGCACAGCCGCCCGCGTATTCGGGATAAGTCTATGATTTCGTCAGGAAAATAACCTTACAGTGTCGGTCGGTATGCCCCCCGCAGGGCGGCCCATGGCCTTTTTACCGTAGAATGACGGACTTGGCTGCGATCTTAAATACTGACATGGCGAACACCGCTACCCCGCATTCTCCCGCCAACGCTGGCGAGGCGCCGGAGTCGGCTGGCCCCGCGAACTACGAGGCGGCCGTGGCCGAACTCGAAACGCTGGTGACCCGGATGGAAGGCGGTGCGCTGTCGCTCGAGGAATCGCTGGGTGCCTATCGCCGCGGCTCGCAACTGGTCTCGTACTGCCAGCAACAACTGGAAAAGGTCGAGCATCAGGTCCGCGTGCTCGACGGCGAGGTCCTCAAGCCCTTGGCGACTGACGAGGACGATGCATGAATTTCACTGAATGGACCCGCTCGGTGCTTGCCCGCACCGAGACGGCACTCGAAGCACGCTTGCCCCCGGCCGACCTCGAGCCGAGCCGGCTGCACGATGCCATGCGCTATACGACGCTCGGCGGCGGCAAACGCGTGCGGCCGCTGCTCGTGCATGCGGCCGGCCTGCTGACCGGCGCCACCCCGGAAGCGCTCGACGCGGCTGGGGCGGCGATCGAAATGATCCATGTCTACTCGCTGGTGCATGACGATATGCCGGCCATGGACGACGACTCCATGCGGCGCGGCAAACCGACGGTTCACGTCCAGTACGACGAGGCGACCGCCCTGCTGGTGGGCGACGCGCTTCAGTCGCAGGCGTTTATCGCACTGAGCGCGGCGCCGGTGCCGCCGGTCCGGCAAGCCGCCTTGTTGCGGGAACTGGCGCTCGCGAGCGGCTCGCTCGGCATGGCCGGCGGGCAGGCAATCGACCTCGCGAGCGTGGGCATTGCGCTCGATCGTCCCTCGCTCGAAAAGATGCACCGGATGAAGACGGGCGCCCTGTTGCGCGCAGCCGTGCGCATGGGCGCGCTGTGCGGCGAGGAAGCACCTGATAGTCTTGAGGCGTCGGTTGCCACGGCGTCTGGAGCGGCTGCGTCCGGTACCCGCGCGGGCGCCGAGGGCGGCACCGCAGTCGCCGAGGTGATCGAGGCGCAGGCACTCGCAGTTGCACTCGAACGGTATTCGGCGGCGATCGGTCTGGCCTTCCAGGTCGTGGACGATATTCTCGATGTCACTGCCGACTCGGCCACGTTGGGCAAGACGGCCGGCAAGGACGAGAAAGCGGGCAAGCCGACCTATGTATCGCTGATGGGCTTGTCCGAAGCGCGCCGGCTCGCGACCGAGCTGCAGGCCGAGGCGCATGCAGCGCTCGCGCCGTTTGGCGAGCGCGCCGTGCGCCTCGCGCAACTCGCCGACCTGATCGTCGAACGCGCGAATTAAAAACAGACGGTCCAAGACCGCCGAAGATCCCTGGAATCGAAGAACGATGTATGACTTGCTGAAAACCATCGACGACCCTGTGGCATTGCGCCGGCTGGATCGCCGCGAACTGACGCCGCTCGCCGATGAACTGCGCGCCTTCGTGCTCGACAGCGTGTCGCAAACCGGCGGCCATCTGTCGTCGAACCTCGGTACGGTCGAGTTGACGATCGCGCTGCACTACGTTTTCGACACGCCGAATGACCGCATTGTCTGGGACGTCGGCCACCAGACGTACCCGCACAAGATCCTGACGGGCCGCCGAGAGCGGATGGGAACGTTGCGTCAGGCCAACGGCATCTCGGGTTTTCCGCGTCGCGACGAATCAGAATTCGATACGTTCGGCACGGCGCATTCGAGCACCTCGATCTCGGCCGCGCTCGGCATGGCCCATGCCTCGAAGGTCAAGGGCGAGTCGCGTTATTCGATCGCCGTGATCGGCGACGGCGCGATGACAGCCGGCATGGCGTTCGAAGCGCTGAACAACGGCGGTGTCGCTGACGACCTGCCGCTGCTCGTCGTGCTCAACGATAACGATATGTCGATCTCGCCGCCGGTCGGCGCGCTTAACCGTTATCTCGCACGACTGATGTCGGGCCGTTTCTATGCCGCCGCCAAGAAGGGCGTCGAGCGGGTGCTGAGTGTGGCGCCCCCGATGCTGGAGCTCGCGCGCCGCATCGAGGAACATGCGAAGGGCATGGTCGTTCCGGCGACGATGTTCGAAGAATTCGGCTTCAACTACATCGGGCCGATCGACGGGCACGACCTCGAATCGCTGATCCCGACCCTGCAGAACATCAAGGGTCTCAAGGGTCCGCAATTCCTGCACGTCGTCACGCGCAAGGGGCAGGGCTACAAGCTCGCCGAGGCCGAACCCGTGCTCTATCACGGCACCAGCAAGTTCAATCCGGTCGAGGGCATCAAGCCGTCCAAGCCGGGTCGCAAGACTTACACACAAGTGTTCAGCGAATGGCTGTGCGACGCGGCGGAACTCGATGCACGTGTGGTCGGCATTACGCCGGCGATGCGCGAAGGCTCAGGGCTCGTCGAGTTCGAAAAGCGCTTTCCGGCACGGTATTACGACGTCGGCATCGCCGAACAGCACGCCGTGACGTTTGCGGGCGGGATGGCGACGGAAGGCCTACGGCCAGTGGTGGCGATCTATTCAACCTTCCTGCAGCGTGGGTATGACCAACTGATTCACGACGTCGCGCTGCAGAATCTGCCGGTGCTGTTCGCGATCGACCGCGGTGGCCTGGTCGGCGCAGACGGCGCGACGCATGCGGGCGCCTACGACATGGCGTTCCTGCGCTGCATTCCGAACATGACGGTGATGGCGCCGGCAGACGAGAACGAGTGCCGTCAGATGTTGCACACCGGCCTCTCGATCGATGGGCCGTCCTCGGTGCGTTACCCGCGCGGCACGGGCACGGGCGTCGAGACGGTCAAGCATCTTGCCGCGTTGCCGGTCGGCAAGGGCGTCGTGGTGCGCGAGTCGGGCAAGCCCGCCGGGCACCGGATCGCGATCCTCGCGTTTGGCTCGATGGTCGCGCCGAGCGTCGAAGCGGGCGCCGCGCTCGATGCGACTGTGGCCAATATGCGCTTCGTCAAGCCGATCGACCATGATCTGATTCGCCATCTGGCCGAGACGCACGATGTGCTGGTGACGGTCGAGGAAGGTTGCATCATGGGTGGCGCGGGCACGGCCTGTGTGGAAAGCCTGCTCGCAAGCGGCCTGAGCCGTCCGGTTCTTCAGCTCGGTTTGCCGGATCGTTTCATCGATCATGGCGATCCGGCCAAGCTGTTGTCCGAGTGCGGTCTTGATGCGAACGGTATTGCCGCTTCGATTCGTCAGCGCTTCTTCGCGAAGGATGTGGCAGGCGAAAAGAGCAGCGTGGCGAAACTCGTCGCCTGAGAGCGCGCGACAAAAGAACACCGCTCGCCTTCGAAATGGCGAGCGAACTGCACCCCGAAAGCTGGATATCAATCCAGTCGTCGGGGTGTTTTTCTTGGTGCCGCTTTTTTATGAGATGACGCGAATGGCGTTCAGCGCGCGAGACGCCAGGTGCTTTAGCGGGCGAGCGCCGACAGATCCCAGCGTGGCTTGACCGTGAAGGCGTAAGAATGCTCGGCCTGTTCGGGCCAGCGTTCGAGCCGCAAGGCACCCGCGAGCGCGATCATCGCGCCGTTATCCGTGCAAAGCGCCAGATCGGGGTAATGAACGGCAAAGCCGCGGCGTTGTGCCGCCTGGTTCAGCGCGTCACGCAGCTGGCGGTTGGCGCCGACACCGCCCGCGACCACCAGGCGATTGAGCCCGGTTTGCTTGAGTGCCGCCAGCGATTTCACGGCCAGCACTTCGACAGCCGCATCGACGAACCCTCGCGCGATATCGGCTTTGTCCTGCTCGCAGACGTTCGCGCCCCGCTTGCGGACTTGCGTCAGTACCGCGGTCTTCAGACCGCTGAAGCTGAAATCGAGGTTGCCCGAGTGGATCATCGGCCGCGGCAAGATAACCGCGCCCGGCGTGCCGAACTCGGCCATGCGTGAGACTTCGGGGCCGCCTGGATAGCCGAGGCCCAGGAGCTTCGCCGTCTTGTCAAAGGCTTCACCGGCTGCGTCATCGAGCGTTTCACCGAGCGTTTCGTAATGGCCGACCCCGGTGACCCGCATCAGTTGGGTATGACCGCCCGAAACCAGTAACGCGACGAACGGAAAGGGTGGCGGCGCATCGACCAGCAAGGGCGAAAGCAGATGCCCTTCGAGGTGGTGGATGCCGATCACGGGCTTGCCGAGCGCAAGCGCTAGCCCATTGGCCACGCTCGCGCCGACCAACAGCGCACCTGCCAGCCCGGGACCTTGCGTGAACGCAATCGCGTCGACTTGGGCGAGCGTCGCGCCAGCTTGCTCCAGCACCTGCTCGAGCAAGGGCAGGGCGCGGCGGATATGGTCGCGCGAAGCAAGCTCCGGCACGACGCCGCCGTATTCGCGATGCATCGCGATCTGTGAGTGCAGCGCGTGCGCAAGCAGGCCGCGCTGTGTGTCGTAGAGCGCAAGACCGGTTTCATCGCAGGAGCTTTCGAGACCGAGGACGAGCATGGCGCAGGAAGTCAGTGAGTAGGCGTGGGCTCAATGCCGCGGAGGCACCGGGCGGACGCAGTCGAGCCGCGCCGTTCAAGCAATCGACAATTATAACGTGTGCCCCGATTTCGCCCGATGCACCACGTACAATCCCGCCCATGGAAAATTTCGATGTCGCCGTGATCGGCGCGGGCGCGGCCGGGATGATGTGTGCCGCCGTGGCCGGGCAGCGCGGTTTGCGGGTGGTGCTGATCGACCACGCGACGCGGCTCGCGGAGAAAATCCGGATTTCGGGCGGCGGGCGGTGCAATTTCACCAACCGCGACGCGGGGCCGGCCAACTACTTGTCGGAGAACCCGCGTTTTTGCCGCTCGGCGCTGGCGCGCTACACGCCGCAGGATTTTGTCTCCCTGGTCAAACGTTACAAAATCGGATTTCACGAGAAGCACAAGGGGCAACTGTTCTGCGATGAATCGAGCGAACAGATCATCGACTTGCTGGTGCGCGAATGTGGCGCCGGCAATGTGACCTGGCGGCGCCCCGTCGACGTGCAGGAAATCAGTGTCGGCGGCGCCGCGGGCGACGCGGGTGGGCGATCCTTTAGGCTATCCACCAGTGCGGGCGAGATCGGCGCGAAGTCGCTCGTGATCGCCACCGGCGGCCTGTCGATTCCCAAGATTGGCGCAACGGACTTCGCTTACCGAATCGCCCGTCAATTCGGGCTCGAGATGGTTGAACCGTCTCCCGCGCTCGTTCCGCTGACTTTCACGTCGGCCGGCTGGGAGCCGTTTGCCGCATTGTCCGGCTTGGCCATCGAAGCGCGCGTGAGTACCGGGAAGGGCCGCTCGCGCGGAGATTTTCTTGAGGACTTGCTGTTGACCCACCGCGGCCTGTCGGGGCCGGCCATTCTGCAGATTTCGAGCTACTGGAAGCTGGGCACGCCGCTGACGATCGACCTGCTGCCCGAATTCGATGCCACTGCCCGGCTGCTCGAGGGCAAGGCGGGTTCGAAGAAACTGGTTGTCACGGAGCTATCGGGCTGGATGCCGGCGCGGCTTGCCGAGGTCTGGGTCGCCGTTCACGGGCTCGCACCCGACGCCCGGGTGGCCGATATCCCCGACCGTCAGTTGCGTGTGCTCGGCGATGCGCTCAACCACTGGACGCTGACGCCGGCAGGCAGCGAAGGCTGGCGCAAGGCCGAAGTTACGGGCGGAGGCATCGCCACGACCGAACTGTCATCGGCGAGCTTCGAATCGCGCAAGGTGCCAGGCCTGCACTTTATCGGCGAGTCGGTCGATGTGACCGGCTGGCTGGGTGGGTATAACTTCCAATGGGCCTGGGCATCGGCCGTCGCCGCCGCCGAGGCGATTGCGGAAAGCCGGAATCCGGCGCAGGCCAGCCTGGCCTGAGCGGGCTGGATCCCAAGCCCATGGGGCTCTCCAGCCCCGCGGAGTCGGTCCTCGAAAGGTCTGCGATCTGCCTTTTTTTTGCGCATTTCCCGGCTTGGGAAACGCCAAACCCGTGTGCTACACTCATAAGCCGTCGGAACCTCTCAGTCCCGTTTTCGAATCATGACCATCATTCGACTCAAAGAGAACGAGCCGTTCGAAGTCGCGATGCGCCGCTTCAAACGCACGATCGAAAAAACCGGTCTGTTGACCGATCTCCGCGCGCGTGAGTGCTACGAAAAGCCGACTTCTGAGCGCAAGCGCAAGAAGGCTGCCGCGGTGAAGCGCCATTTCAAGGCGCTGCGCAGCCAGATGCTGCCGAAGAAAATGTATTGAACGGCAGCGCCCGGTATGTGGGGCGCGCCAAGCAAAACCCGCTTGCGGATTGTCCGAAGCGGGTTTTTGTCTTGCTGGAAAATGCGTTTTCGAAGTTGATTCCGGGCGTGATCGTCCCGTGAGTCGAATGTGTGGGTCTTGCAGTCTCCCGGCGAGACGCCACTTTATTTCCTAATATCTTGTGTTGAGGACTCGCCGTCGATGAGCAGCTTGAAGGAACGGATCACCGAAGACATGAAAACCGCGATGCGCGCGCGCGATGCGGACCGACTGGGCACAATCCGGTTATTGCTCGCGGCGGTCAAGCAGCGTGAAGTCGATGAGCGAATCGAGCTGGACGATGCAGCGATCACCGGCGTAATCGACAAGCTCGTCAAGCAGCGCAAGGATTCGATCTCGCAGTTCGCGAGCGCGGGACGGCAGGATCTTGTCGACAAGGAAGATTCGGAGCTGGTGGTGCTTCGCGGCTATATGCCCCAACAGCTCAGTGCGGCGGAAGTCGAGGCGGAAATCGCCGCCGCTATCGCACAAGTCTGCGCGGCTGGCCCGCAGGACATGGGCAAGGTCATGGGTGTGCTCAAGGGCAAGCTCGCAGGCCGTGCCGATATGACGGCGGTGTCAGGTCAGGTCAAGGCGGCCTTGTCCGCGAAATAAGCGGCGCGAAGCCAGCGCGAAAGCAGTACGACGGGCGCGCTCGGGCGCTTCGAACAAGACAGACACGGCCGCGCGAGCGGTTCGACGTGAATACGGGGTAGGCCGGGCGCAACGTGGCGCGGCCGATTGGGGCGGAACGTTTCCGGTCCGGCACGCGGGTTAGGCTGGAGTCGGAGAGACTTGCGGTAGTAAAGGCGGCTTTTGATTCCCCACTCTTTCCTGCAGGACCTGTTGAACCGCGTCGACGTTGTCGAGGTGGTCGGTCGCTATGTGCAGTTAAAAAAGGGCGGGGCGAATTTTATGGGGCTATGTCCGTTCCATAATGAAAAGAGCCCGTCGTTTTCCGTCAGTCCGACCAAGCAGTTTTATCACTGCTTTGGCTGTGGCGCCCACGGCACGCCGATTAACTTCCTGATGGAGCACGCCGGGCTGACGTTTCCCGAAGCGGTCAACGAGCTTGCGCAGTCTGTCGGGATGGTGGTGCCCCAGGAACCCCGTCCGGGCGGCGAAGGTCAGGACGGAGTGAGCTGGAAAGCGACCACGGGCTTGGTCGACGTTATGAAATCGGCGAGCGATTATTACCGCAAAGCTTTGCGTACCGCCCCGCAGGCCATCGAATATTTGAAGAAACGAGGCCTCACGGGACCGATCGCCAAGGATTTTGGGCTCGGATATGCGCCGGGAGGCTGGCAGAATCTTGAGGCGGCGTTCGAGGATTACCGTGCCGAGGCGCTTGTTGAGGCCGGTCTGGTGCTGGTGAGCGACAAGACCGATGCGCAGCAGGGCGGCGCGGCACGGCGCTATGACCGGTTCCGCGATCGGGTCATGTTTCCGATCCGCAATATTCGGGGCCAGGTGATCGGTTTCGGCGGTCGGGTGCTCGATGGCGGCGAGCCTAAGTATTTGAATTCGCCCGAAACGCCCCTATTTAGTAAGGGCAGCGAGCTGTACGGGCTGTTCGAGGCCCGTCTGGCGATTCGCGAGAAGGGTTACGTGTTGGTGGTCGAAGGGTATATGGACGTGGTGGCGCTTGCGCAGCTCGGTTTTCCGAACGCGGTGGCCACATTGGGCACCGCCTGTACGCCCGTCCATGTGCAGAAGCTGATGCGCCAGACCGATATGGTGGTGTTCAGCTTCGACGGCGACAAGGCCGGACGCCGCGCCGCGCGACGGGCGCTCGATGCCTGTCTGCCGCATGCGGCGGACAACCGGACGATCAAGTTCCTCTTTTTACCGGCCGAGCATGACCCGGACAGCTTTGTGCGTGAATTTGGCAGCGATGCGTTTGCCGGCGAAGTCGAGCGCGCCTTGCCGCTTTCGCAGTTCCTGCTGAACGAGATCGTCGCGGACAAGCCGCTCGACCAGCCCGAAGGGCGGGCCAAGGCGCTCTTCGAGGCCAAACCGCTGCTGGGGGCGCTGCCGCCGAACGCATTCCGGACACAGGTCGTCCATATGCTGGCAGACCGGCTGGGCTTGCCGTTCGGCGAAGTCGCGGCACTCTGCGGCATCGACGGTGCGATTCAGCGCGCGGTCCGTGACGCGCCGGTCAAGGCCGCGCGGCGCAGGGTGACCGGCAACGAAGAGCGCGCATTGCGTAACCTGATCATGTATCCGCGCAGTATCGCGGCGATCGGGGAAGATGAATGGACGGCGATTGCGTTTGCGGAGCGGCGCGAGTTGTTCGACGAGATATTGATGCATGTCCGCGCGCTTGGCGAGAGCGCGGATTTCAGGTTGCTTTCAGAGGTGCTGCGAAATACGGCGAATGCGCCGGTATATGAAGAGATTTTTCGCGAAATTCTGACCTATGATGAAAACGTGCGGGATCTTCTGCTCGCACCCGAGACCGAAGGATCGGTCGAACGTTATCAGGATCAGGAGCGCATGGCCGGCGAAGAGCTGCGCGCTGCGCTTGCGAAGCTTCATTACGAGGCGTTGCGCGAACGTTGCGAGCGCCTGTCGCGACAGTCGAAGCTGACAACCGAAGAAACGACCGAATATGCTGATCTGCTGAGGCAAACCGCTGACCTCAGAAGACGGCTTGCGCCACTGGCAGCACGCGAGTGACTGCTATAATTGACGGTTTTCAGCGGGGTCTTTTCTGACGGGTGCACCTGAAACGGCGCCGCGCAGCAGGCGATGGCCGGGTTTTGACAGGGTGTCTGACGAAGTTCTGTTGATGGGGCGAGATCGTAATGGTGAAGACGACGAGCGGCAAGACGAAGGTGAAGGCGCAGGACGAGCGTGTGAATTCGCACGACCCGGCCGTGGGCTCGCCGTCGGCTTCGGCGGATACGCACGAACGCTCAACCGGGTCCGGCAGGCGTTCCGCCTCCGCCACCCGGAGTACATCCAGCAAGGCCGCGGCGCCAGTCGCGGAACAGAGCCCGAAGGACACCGCCAAGCGCGCCGTCGGGAGTGTCGGAAGTACCGCCGCGAAGAGCAAAAAGGAGGCCGCTTCCAAAGCGGCCGGCGCCGCCTCGAGGGCGGTCGCCAGGGCGCCCGCGGCAGAGCCGGCGTCGAGCGCAACCGCGAAGTCATCTGCCAAGGATGCTGCCTCTACGGCGCGCGAGAGCAAGGTTTCAACGGGCGAGACGGATGTTGAAGAACAGCCGAACGCCGAGATACAAGCCGCTACGGCCAGTCCAATGAAGAAATCGTCGAACGAAGCACCTGTCGAGAACGCCGCGGCACCCGCCGAGGACCAGCAACCCGCGCCCAAGGTCGAGAAGCTCAAGGCGCGTGACCGTCGTGCGAAAGAGAAGGCCCTGCTCAAGGATGCGTTTGCCTCGCATCAGCCGGGCACTGCTGAGGAGCTCGAAGAGCGCCGCGCGAAGCTGCGCGCGCTGATCAAGCTCGGCAAGGACCGCGGTTTCCTGACGTATGCGGAAATCAACGATCACCTGCCCGACGATCTCAACGAAGCTGAGGCGATCGAAAGCATCATCAGCACGTTCAACGACATGGGTGTGGCCGTCTATGAACAGGCCCCCGATGCGGAAACGCTGCTGTTGAACGACAACGCCCCGGCCGCGTCGAGCGACGACGAAGTCGAGGAAGAAGCGGAAGTCGCGCTGTCGACCGTCGATTCTGAGTTTGGCCGGACCACCGACCCCGTGCGGATGTACATGCGCGAAATGGGGACGGTCGAGTTGCTGACTCGCGAAGGCGAAATCGAGATCGCCAAGCGTATCGAAGACGGCCTCAAGCACATGGTGATGGCCATCTCCGCCTGCCCGACGACGATCGCCGAGATTCTCGCGATGGCCGAGCGAGTCGCGAACGACGAGATGCGCATCGACGAGCTCGTCGACGGACTGATGGACGAGAACGCTGAAGATGCTGACGGTTTCAACGCCGCCGAAGCCGAAGCGATCGAATCCGAAGACGAGGAAGAAGAGGAAGCGGACGAAGCCGAGGAAGAGGAAGACGACGGTGCAGTGGCCGAGCGCGCGAATGCAGCGCAGCTCGAGAAACTGCGCGTCGACTCGCTC
Organism: Burkholderiales bacterium; assembly: GCA_026225235.1. GTDB lineage: Bacteria > Pseudomonadota > Gammaproteobacteria > Burkholderiales > Burkholderiaceae > Pararobbsia. The sequence continues at coordinate 131,309 of JAMFSK010000098.1, read as the reverse complement.
GCCAAGTTCGCCGCGATCGGCGAATGGTTCGACAAGATGCGCCGTGCGTACGAGAAGGAAGGCTATAAGTCGAAGGCCTACCTGAAGGCGCAGGAAACCATCCAGACCGAGCTGATGATGATCCGCTTCACGGCGCGGAACGTCGAGCGTCTGTGCGACACGCTGCGCGCCCAGGTCGAGGAAGTGCGCACGGTCGAGCGTCAGATCCTGCACACGGTGGTCGACAAGTGCGGGATGTCGCGTGCCGAGTTCATCTCGCGCTTCCCGAGCAACGAGACGAACCTCGAATGGGCGCCGGGCATTGTCAAGGAAGGCCATGCTTATGCCGCTGTGCTCGATCGCAATATTCCGGCGATCCGGGAACAGCAGCAACGCCTGATCGACCTCCAGGCTCGCGTGGTCCTGCCGTTGCAGGACCTCAAGGAAACCAACCGCCAGATGGCGGCCGGTGAGCTGAAGGCACGTCAGGCCAAGCGTGAAATGACCGAGGCGAATTTGCGCCTGGTGATCTCGATCGCGAAGAAGTACACCAACCGCGGGCTGCAGTTCCTCGACCTGATCCAGGAAGGCAATATCGGCCTGATGAAGGCGGTGGACAAGTTCGAATATCGCCGCGGCTACAAGTTCTCGACGTATGCGACGTGGTGGATCCGGCAGGCGATTACGCGTTCGATCGCCGACCAGGCCCGCACGATCCGGATTCCGGTTCACATGATCGAAACGATCAACAAGATGAACCGGATCTCGCGCCAGATCCTGCAGGAAACCGGCCTTGAGCCGGATCCGGCAACGCTGGCCGAGAAGATGGACATGCCGGAAGACAAGATCCGCAAGATCATGAAGATCGCGAAAGAGCCGATCTCGATGGAAACGCCGATCGGTGACGACGACGATTCGCATCTGGGCGACTTTATCGAGGACACCAACACCGTGGCGCCGGCCGATGCGGCCCTGCATGCAAGCATGCGCGATGTGGTGAAGGACGTGCTCGATTCGCTGACCCCGCGTGAAGCGAAGGTCCTGCGGATGCGGTTTGGTGTCGAGATGAGCACCGATCACACGCTTGAGGAAGTCGGCAAGCAATTCGACGTCACGCGTGAACGGATTCGCCAGATCGAGGCCAAGGCCTTGCGCAAGCTGCGTCACCCGAGCCGTTCGGACAAGCTCAAGTCTTTCCTCGAAGGCAACTGATTCGAGGGGCCTGACGCCGTCGCCCACCCGACCCGGACGAAATCCGGAGTCGATGGCGGTGGCGGAAGGGCCTGAACGTGCGTCGGACGCCTTCCCGTTCGACGTCAAACTTTGCCATCTTCACCAGGCGCCCCTGCGGGGGCGCTTGTCATATCCGGGCCGGCTCGTTATTCTGCGGGTCCCGCCTGACCATCCCCTTTCCGGGCCTCTAGCTCATGCTTGGTTAGAGCAGCGGACTCATAATCCGTTGGTGCCGTGTTCGACTCACGGGAGGCCCACCAAAACCCGAAACAAGCCCCTCATTGGGGCTTTTTTCTTGCCTTTGCGCTTCGCGAGACCTGCCACACTCAGTGCATCGACATGAAGGTGAAGCTGCCTAGAGTGCGTCTGGACCATGGCTTCTTGCGCCGTGTACAGACGGCGACCGCCGCTGCCGCTGCGCCTTGCCCCACAAGGGAAGGCGGGGCGCTTCCCCTGATGCCGTGAGCCCGTTTGAGAACTTTGCTTGGGAATAGTCGATGGCAATGGTCATAACCAGTCCTGGCGTAGGTGGTGGACAACTTGATCCGTTCCCCGGTGGGATCGGTGAGGTAGCGTCGCCCCAGCCGCGGCAGGTGCCCGGCGTCATTGCGCCGCAAGAGCGAAAAGACGCGGGTCAGCTCGCGGGCGCCGTCCAAGACGCGCTCCGCGAGAAGCGGTCATCGTTCCTGCGCCGCCCCGTCGTCGCATTCAAACCGGGTGACCCGCTACCGTTCAATCCCCGGCAGTACGCCTCGGTTCGCGCGGCCTTTCGCGGTCAGAATCGCTTCCGGCAGCATGTGCAGACCGCGGCCACGCTGACCGACGTCCTCTCGGGCGCGCTCTCGCACTACCGGGTCAATGTCCCGGTCCGGCGCCTCAAGGTCCTCACGCAACGGATGGTGATGCTGTACGGCAACCTCATCAGCCCCGGCACGCTCGTGGTCAGCGGGGCAGATCTCGACGAGATGCAATCGAATCAGTTGAGCCAGTACCTGACGCAGCAACCTGAATTGATGACCGCCATCGGTGAAATGAACATTGCTGCGGTCGAGGTGCTTGGGTTTCCGAATCACGAGCCGCCGCAGCCGGTGCCGATCGAACTGAACCAGCCGTATTTCATCGACGAACACCTGGGCAGAGTCCGGTATTCGGAAGTGACCGACTCGCTGGTCGATACGTCTGATCTCGAGGAATGGATCGACGGAGCGATCGATTTCAACCGCTTTGCCTTGAACGTGAACAAGTACCTGCAAACCGGCGAGTTGCCGGTGAGGCCGGATCGAACCCGCCGTGGAATTTACGAGCGCACAGGTGGCTATCTCGACAATGGGTATGGCGCGAAAGTGCTGGGTCCCGTCGATCAGGCGACCTTCAAGCAAAACGCGCCGATGCGTGCCGGGTGGTCCTCGGTATGGTCGTCGTTCGCGGCGATCACCTTGCTCGACGTCGATATTGCTCCACGCGGCGAGATCCCGACGGTTGACGCGTTCGTCTAAGGTTTAAGGCGGCTCAGCGGGCCGCCGCCAGCACGCGTCGCGCGATCATCAGACACACCATCACAAACGCCACCAACGCGAGCCACTCGGACGTCGCGGCAAAACCGCTGCCGACGATCGCAAGCGGTGCGTCCTTCCCGGTAAAGCCGACGACGCCGGCCATCACCACCCCCACCAGGCTTTCTCCCACGATGAGGCCTGACGCGAGCAGCACGCCGCGCCGGTTCGCGTGGTCGGCGAATGCCGCGTAGTCGACGTTCCGTGCCTTTGCGCGCCGCTTCAGCACCCACTCGATCGCCCAACTGAGTACCGAGCCAATCACGAGCACGGAGCCGATTGTCGGCGGCAAGTAGATCCCGATCCCGACGGCAATCACCGGCAACCGTGCGACGCCGCCGCGCCTGGCCAGCCAGGCGTCGATTGCGATCAGCACGGCGCCGAGCACGAGGCCGATGCAGAGCATCGACCAGTCGAGCTGGTGCGTGAAGATCCCCGTGGCGATCGCGGTCATCAAGGTGGCCTGTGGCGCCGACAAAGCCTGTGCCGGGTCCATGCCTGCATGGGGCAGCGCACCGGCAAAACCATAAGCGTTGTAGAGCAGATTCAGCACGGGCGGAATCACGGCCGCGCCGACCACACAACCGATCAGCAGCGCGACTTGCTGGCGCCACGGTGTTGCCCCGACGAGCCAGCCGGTCTTCAGATCCTGAAGATTGTCGTTCGAGATCGTTGCCACCGCGATTACGGCCGACGTCGTGAACAAGGCGAGCGCGATGGCGAGCTGGCGGCCCTCGTTGCTGGCGAGCAGCCCGCTGACCTGGCTCACCCCGAGAATCAGCAGCGAGACCAGAATCACGGCGACGATACCGATGCCCGAGATCGGACTGGTCGATGAACCGACCAGGCCGGCCATATAGCCGCACGCCGCGGCGACCAGAAACCCGAACACGACGGCGAACACCACGCCGCACAACACCAGTGAAGCGATCAAGCCGAACGTGAGCGGCGCATCCGACAGGAAAGCGCCAAAGGTCACCAGCCAGACGACGACAAGGACCAGCGTGATCAGGATGATCCAGCGTGGCGCGAGATCCTGTTCAGTCCGTCCGACGACCAGGCGGCCATCGCGGTGCTGACGTGCGCTGCCCAGGACGGAGAACGAGGTCTTGACGCCCTCGATCATCGGTTTGACCAGAGTGATCAGTGTCCAGATTGCGGCGATGCCGATGGTACCGGCCCCGATGAAGCGGACGTTGTGCGCCCATAGGCCGGTCGCGAATTCAGAGAGTGCTTGCCCGGCTGGGTGGATGGTTGTCGAGGTCAGCACGGGCACGGCGACACCCCAGGTCAACACCATACCAAGCAGGATCGCCAGGCCCGAGACGATGCCGATCAGGTAGCCTGCACCGATCAGGGCGAGCGAGAAGCCGGTGGTCAGGCGAAAGACCGCGGCGCCGGCCGGCACCCATGCGGTAATACTCTCACCGAAAATCTTAAGACCCGCCGTCGCGAAGCTGAAGAGCGCCGCGACGATGCCGCCAAGGGCGATTTCGCGGGCCCCTGCTTCAGCGTGCCCTGACGCGCTGGTGCTCGAGCCTGAAGCGCTTTGACCCGCTGGTTCGCTCACGTCGGACGCTCTATTTTGCGCACCCGCACCCCAGGTTACGCCGGTGCGGTCAGCAGGCTGTCTCTGCGCTTCGACATCGACGCCTTCGAGTGGCGCGCTTCCGATGCGCAGGATCTCTGCCGCCGCCACCCCCTCGGGGTAAGGCAGGTCGCTGTCGACGACCATGGCGCGGCGTAACGGGATCGTGAATACGACACCCAGCATGCCACCCGCTGCACAGATCCCCAGCGTCTGCCAGAACGGGAAACCATGCCAGTGCCCGATCATCAGCAGGCCCGGCATCACGAAGATGATCGACGACAACGTGCCGGCCGCCGACGCCTGAGTCTGAACCATGTTGTTTTCGAGGATATTGCCACCACGCAGAGCGCGCAGCACCGCCATCGAGATCACCGCCGCCGGGATCGACGACGAAAACGTCAGGCCGACCTTGAGGCCGAGATAGACGTTCGACGCGGTGAAGACCACCGTGATCAGTGCGCCGAGAATCATGCCGCGCAGCGTGAGTTCGGGCAGGCTCGTGGCGTCGGGGATGCGGGAAAGGGAGGAAGACATGGAGGTCGGTCGGCAAGGGCCGCTCGGGTTAATAGAAAACCGCCATCGTTCAGACGATCGGCGTGGTGCGGCGGCGAATGCCGCCCGGATTGCGGAGGCGCCGCTGTCGCAAGAACGATAGACGGATGCCGACGTATCTCAAGTGGCGTCGAGAAGGCGAAGTCTTACGCTTCGCGCTTCTTCGGCCTATTCGATGGCCGGCGCCGCGCTCCCTTTTTCATGATGACGCAGGGGCACCTCGGTCATGAACCAGGTAAGCACGAACCCCAGCAGCGAAACGGCCGCCGCGACCAGGAACACAGCATGCAGTGAGCCTGAAAACGCGAGCAGATAGTCATGCCGCATGGGCTCCGCCAACTGGTGGATCGTCGTAGGTCCGAGACCCGGCGGCAGCGCCGTACCCGGAGCAAGAAGGGCCTCAAGCCGGTTCGCCAGGCCATTCGAAAAAATCGCGCCGAACAGGGCGACACCGATGGAGCCGCCAATCGATCGGAACAGTGTGGCGCCCGATGTTGCGACGCCCATATGCCGGAATTCAACCGCGTTTTGCACCGCAAGAATCAGAACCTGCATGACCATCCCCAGCCCGAGTCCGAGCAGCAGCATATAGCCGTTGAGCACACGAAGCGGCGTATCGATCTGCAGCGTCGACAGCAGCGTCATCGCCACGGTCATGATCGCGGTGCCAGCGATCGGAAACATCTTGTAGCGTCCGATCCTGCTGATCAGCCGGCCCGAGGTCACCGACGCCACGATGATGCCGGCCATCATCGGCAACAACTGGAGCCCGGCGGAGGTCGGCGATGCCCCTTTGACGACCTGCAGGTACAGGGGCAGGAAAGTGATGGAACCAAACATCGCGAGGCCGACGATAAAGCCGACCGCACCCGCGATATTGAACACACGCTCGCGAAACAACTCGAGCGGCATCAAGGGCTCGGGCGCCGTGCGCTCTTCGAGGACGAAGCCCACCAGCAGCACGATGCCGAGGATCAGCAGCAACCAGAGTTCGATCGACGACCACGGCAGCGTCGTACCGCCTTCGCTTGTGAAGAGGATCACGCACGTGAGTCCAGCGGCCATGAAAATGGCGCCCGGATAATCGATCTTGTGTTGAACGCTGCGCGTATGGGGCTTGAACACGAGACCGAGCACGATCATCGCGAGCACACCCAGTGGCAGATTGATATAGAAGATCCAGCGCCACGAGAGGTGTTCGACAAGATACCCGCCGAGCAATGGCCCGATGACCGTCGACAGGCCGAACACGGCGCCAATCAGTCCTTGATAGCGGCCGCGTTCTGCCGGCGGCACGATATCGCCGATCGCCGCAATCGACGACACCATCAGGCCACCCCCACCGAGCCCCTGCAGCGCGCGCATCAGGATCAGCCAGGTCATGTCCTGCACGACGCCGCATAGGGCGGAGCCGAGCAGGAACAGCACGATCGCGATCTGCAGCACGACCTTGCGGCCGAACAGGTCACCGAACTTGCCATAGAGCGGCACCACGATCGTCGAGGTCAGCAGGTAGGCCGTCACGACCCATGACAACTGCGACAGGCCGCCGAATTCGCCGACGATGGTGGGCAGCGCGGTCGAGACGATGGTCTGATCGAGCGCGGCGAGAAACATCACGAGCATGAGTGCCGGATAAATCACGCGAATCGGCGGCTGGTACGGTAGGGCGGCGTCGGTCATGGAGTCGATTCTCGAGAGGCCAGGGTTCCGGCGGATTCTAAACGGCGGCGTCGCGCGGCGATAGCGGGGCGCTGGACAGGAGCCGGCACGTTGCCCGTGGCCTCGCCCTGGGAGGAAGACCGCAAAGTCCGCCCGTGATAGGATCGGCGCACTTTTTTACGGAGAACGCGATGACGATCGGTAACGCAATCGGAACGCCACTCTCGGGTACGGCGACGCGCGTGATGCTGCTCGGAGCCGGCGAGCTTGGCAAGGAAGTGATTATTGCGCTGCAGCGCCTTGGCGTGGAAACGATTGCCGTCGATCGCTATGCCGATGCGCCGGGCCATCAGGTCGCGCACCGCGCGTTCGTGATCGACATGACCGATCCAAAGGCCCTGCGCGAATTGATTGAACGCGAACGACCCCATCTCGTGGTCCCCGAGATCGAAGCGATCGCGACCGATGCGCTGGCCGAAATCGAACGCGATGGCCTTGCCGAAGTGATCCCGACCGCCCGCGCCACGCAACTGACGATGAACCGCGAAGGGATTCGCCGCCTGGCCGCCGAAGAACTTGGTCTGCCGACGTCGCCCTACGCATTTGCCGACTCGCTCGACGCACTGCGTGCGGCGATTGCGGGCGGCATCGGTTTCCCGTGCGTCGTCAAACCGGTGATGTCGTCATCGGGCAAGGGGCAGTCGGTACTCCGGACCGAGGCTGATGTCGAGACAGCGTGGAACTACGCCATGTCAGGCGGACGCGTCAAGGGCGGCCGGGTGATCGTCGAAGGCTTTATCCAGTTCGAGTACGAGATCACCTTACTGACCGTGCGCGCGCGCGGCGCTGACGGGCAGATCGAAACCCGTTTCTGCGAGCCGATCGGCCATCTGCAGGAAGCCGGGGACTACGTCGAATCGTGGCAACCGCAACCGATGAGCGCGCTGGCACTCGAACGGGCGCGAGATGTGGCCGACAAAGTGACGACCGCGCTCGGCGGACGCGGCCTTTTCGGCGTCGAATTGTTTGTACGCGGCGACGATGTGTGGTTCTCCGAAGTGAGTCCGCGTCCGCACGACACCGGTCTCGTCACGCTGATCACGCAACGCCAGTCGGAATTCGAATTGCATGCACGCGCGATCCTTGGTTTCCCGGTCGATACCGGGATGCGTGAAATCGGCGCGTCGGCAGTGATCTACGGCCAGCTCGACGAACGCGCGATCGCGTTCGAGGGCGTTGCCGAAGCGTTGGCCGTCCCGCACACGGACTTGCGTCTGTTCGGCAAGCCCGAAAGTTTTTCGAAACGTCGCATGGGTGTCGCCGTCTCGTCGGCTCCGAGCATCGAAGAAGCGCGTGAGCGTGCGCGGACCGCCGCTTCGCGAGTGCGCCCGGTGTCGGGAAAAAACTGAGGGGAGTTCCCCATGGCCACGCTTTTACGGATGAAGGCGCTCCGCAGAGTCGTCAGAGCTTACGGATTCGTTAGAGCTTGCGGAGTCGTCAGAATCTACGGAGTCGTCAAAGCCTGTGGGGGCGTGGTGGCGAGCGGGCTCCTGCTGGCCGCATCCCCGTCCTTCGCGAACGGGGTGCGACCGGCTTCAGCCGTGAGCCCGGTAGCCGCGACAACCTCGGCCACAGCCACAACCGCAGCGTCCGCAGCAACCCTATCAACCGCCGCAACCGTTGCATCAAGCGGTGAAGCGCGAGCCGCAGCGGCACGCCTGCCCGCGTTGTCTTTTGCGAATGTCAAAGTAGTCTCGCGCAGCGTCGTCACCTATCGATGCGCGGACGGCCATGAGATGGGCGTCGCGTACATGAACACCGACAACGACCAGAGCTTTGCGGTGATCCGCCTCGCGGGCCAGCATGTCGTGCTCGTCAGCTCCATCGCGGCTTCTGGCGTGCGCTATATCGGCGCTCACTACATCTGGTGGACCAAGGGCGACGAAGGCACTCTATACGACCAGCAAAAGGGCGAAGACGCCCCGCCTGTAGCGGCCGACTGCCAGGCGCTCAAGCCTTAGCCAAAGCGCGTCGCAGCGCGTCCGAACACGGTAGAACAGGCGTTTGCTAGCCCCACTAAGTGGAGTGTCCAGTGTCGTACTCGATGCCGATCGTCGAGCCTGCCGCTTGACTTGGCGCGAGCAATTTGATTGACCGCCAGGGCCAATCGGCGAGCGGTGTTAGAATCACGGGTTGCCAAGACGTGCGCGGCGCGGTAAGCGCGGCTCGTGCGACAGGCCCCCCTAGATACCTATGTCCGATACTTCTGCTCCCCCAGCCGACACGCCTGACGTGTCTGGCCAAACTGCTCCGAGCCCTGCGCAGCCGGCACCCGCCGTCTCGTTCGATTCTTTCGGCCTCGCGCCGGAGATTCTGAAAGCGGTGCTCGAGCAGGGCTACACGATCCCGACGCCGATCCAGGCGCAGGCGATTCCGGTCGTCCTGAGCGGCCGCGACATGATGGGGGCAGCCCAGACGGGTACGGGCAAGACCGCGAGTTTCTCGCTGCCGATCCTTCAACGCCTGCTGCCGCTCGCGAGCAACAGTGCATCGCCCGCGCGCCATCCGGTGCGTGCGCTGATCCTGACGCCGACTCGCGAACTCGCCGACCAGGTCGCGGCAAACGTGTTTGCCTACGGCAAATACACCTCGCTGCGCAGTGCCGTCGTATTCGGCGGCGTCGACATGAACCCGCAGTCCGAAGCCTTGCGCCGCGGCGTCGAGATCTTGATCGCGACCCCGGGCCGCCTGCTCGACCACGTCCAGCAAAAAACGGCGAACCTCGGTCAGGTTCAGATGCTCGTGCTCGACGAAGCCGACCGGATGCTCGACATGGGCTTCCTGCCGGATCTCCAGCGCATCCTGAATTTGCTGCCCGAATCGCGGCAGACCCTGCTGTTCTCGGCCACCTTCTCGAACGAAATCAAGAAGCTCGCCGGCAGCTACCTGCGCGATCCGTTGACCATTGAAACCGCGGTGCGCAACTCGACCGCGACCAACGTCACCCAGATCGTCTTTGAAGTAGGCGAGGGCGACAAGACCGGTGCCGTGGTCCAGCTGATTCGCGAGCGCGGACTCAAACAAGTACTCGTCTTCTGCAACAGCAAGATCGGCGCAAGCCGTCTGGCCAAGCAGATCGAAAAAGCCGGCATCATCGCCGCCGCGATTCACGGCGACCGTACCCAGTCAGAACGCATGCAGGCCCTCGAAGCCTTCAAGCGCAACGAAATCGAATGCCTCGTCGCGACCGATGTCGCTGCGCGCGGCCTCGATATCGCCGAACTGCCTGCCGTCATCAACTTCGACCTGCCGTTCAGCGCCGAAGACTATGTCCACCGCATCGGCCGTACCGGCCGCGCCGGCGCCTCGGGCGATGCCTTGTCCCTGTGCAGCCCGAGCGAGCGCAAGCAACTCGCCGACATCGAAAAGCTGATCAAGCGTCCGCTCGATCGCGGCACACTCGTCGTCACCGTGGTGCCCGCACGCGGCGAACACGAGCGTCCGCCGCGCCGCGAAGGCGAACGCCCCCGTGCCCGCGAAGAAGGCGAGGGCGGAGTGCGTCGCGAACGCGCCCGCTTCGAAGACGACAGCAGCCGTCGCCGCGGCGGCGATCGCCCGCGCTTCCAGCCCGCTCCGCTGGTCCACGACGATATCTTCACCAAGCCCTACGAACCGTCGCCGAGCGCATTGAAGGCCGACGAACTGAACCGCGAACATGAACGCAAGTCACCCAAGCGCCAGGTCGCCGCACTGCTCGGCGGCTTGCCGCGCAAGACAGAAGGCTAAGAAAAAAAGTTGAAGGCGACACGACCGGTCTGCCCCGAATGGCAAGGCGGCAGACCAGATCGGGCGTGTGAAGGGATCGACGCCCTGCGGCCGAAACGCTGAGCCGAAATCCAGCCCTTCTTCGGCGCTAATGCGGCCGAAGAAACTAGACGGGGACGCACCCGAATCGTGCTCCCCACTCCTCGATTGCCACCCCGTAGAACCCCTCGAGCGTGCTCGCCCTGCCTGCCTCGCGCAACGCCAGGTGAAGCGCCGCCGCTTTAAGCGCCTCGAGCGGCTTCCCATCGGCAATCGGGCGAGCTTCCGTCTGCTTACTGAGCTTCTCGCCGTTCGCATCCGTGACGACCGGCACATGCAGATAGCGTGGCGTGGGCAATGACAGACAGCGTTGCAGATAAATCTGCCGCGCCGTGGAATCCAGCAGATCCACCCCGCGCACCACGTCCGTGACACCCGCATCCGCGTCATCGACCACCACTGCAAGCTGATACGCCCACTGCCCATCGGCACGCTTCAGCACAAAATCGCCGACCTCACTCGCCAAATCCTGCTGCTGCGACCCTTGCCAGCGATCCTCAAAACGAATCACCGCCCCCTCGCCATCCGGCACCCTTAGGCGCCACGCTCTAGCCGGCTTGCCATGCAAGCCGTCTCGACACGTTCCTGGATAAGCGAGCGTCTGATGCCGCTCCCGAAAATTCGTCAACGAATCCGCGATTTCCTTGCGCGTACAACCACACGGATAGACCAGGCCTGCCTCAATGAGCTGGTCGAGCGCCTGCCGATACCGATCCCCTCGCCCCGTCTGCCAGACCGGCGCCTCATCGCTGCGCATCCCAAACCGCGCCAATGACGCAAGAATCCCCTCGGCCGCACCGGACACCGTCCGCGGCCCATCGATATCCTCGATCCGAACCAGCCACCGGCCCCCATGCGCACGCGCATCGAGATAACTTGCGAGCGCACTGACCAACGAACCCGCATGCAACGGCCCACTCGGTGAAGGCGCAAAACGCCCGCAATACATCGAAGCGGGACGTCCCGGCGCGTGATCGTCGATTTCGCTCATCAGCCGCGCTCAGGCAAGCTTAGTCCCGCCCGCAAGTTGCACCGCATCGCCGACGCGCAAATCAGCCTCACGCCCCTCACCACCGGGGCCGCCCTCGGCCGCTTCCGCCAGCGCCTTGCGATTCAACGCATAGCAGGCCGGGCAATGCTCGCCGCTCTGAAATTTCGTCGACCCTTGCGCGCCCGACTCCACGACCGCCCGGCACGAAAAACACTGAACTGTCGCCGTCGGTTCCAGCTTCGGGTTCAGTGCAGTCCGGTGATCGAACACAAAGCAGTCACCTTGATAGTGATCACCGCCGACCTCTTCGAAATACTTGAGGATCCCGCCTTCCAACTGATAGACGTGATCGATGCCCACATTGTCCATATGGATCGCCGCTTTCTCGCACCGAATCCCGCCCGTGCAGAACGAGACCACCGTCTTCCCGGCGAAATCTTCGCGATGCTCCGCGACTTGCTGCGGAAACTCGCTGAACTTGCCGATCCGGTAGTCGAGCGCCCCATCGAAGGTCCCGACATCGACCTCAAACCCATTGCGCGTATCTAGCATAACGACCGGCCGCCCTTCATCATCGATGCCCCCGTCGAGCCAACGCTTGAGCGTGCGCGCATCGACCACAGCCGCCCGACCCGCTTCAGGGCGAATCGCTGGCGAGTGCATCGTGATGATTTCCTTCTTGAGCTTCACCAGCATCCGACGAAACGGCTGCGTCGCGGAGAGACTTTCCTTGACCTCCAGATCCGCGAACTTGCCCTCGAACAGCCCATCCCCGCGCAAATAGTCGAGAAACCCGTCTGCCGCCGCACGCGTACCCGCAAGAAAGAGATTGATCCCTTCGGGCGCTAGAAGAATCGTCCCGCGCAAGCCGAGCGATTCGCAACGCGCGCGCAGCGGCTCCCGCCAGCCGGCGGTGGACTTGATCGAGACGAATTTATAGGCCGCCAGATTAACGATGCTCATGGTGCAAAAACTCAAAAAGAAACAAAGAAAAATGCAGACAACCTCGCATTATCGCCGATCGAGAGACACCCCGTCCGCACCGAAAGCCGGACCAATCCAAGGGGAGCTTGAATGGGGATGTCGAGCCGTCAACCGGAGTGAGTGGGCGGCCCCCCTCTGGTCGCCTGGCTGGGCGTAAGCAAGGGCGCCCACTGACCCCGGGCGGCCCCAGAGCAAGAAGCACCGACCGATCCCTGTTCGGGCGCCAAAAGGAGCGCCCGCGCACCTGGCCGGTCCAGACTGAGGAGCCCCCACCCACCCCCGCGGGGCCTGAACAAGGAACGACCCCTCACTCAACAAAAGCCCCCCACTCGCCCCTCACCCCCGACTTTTTGACGTTCCGCCGACCCACCCGGGAACGGTACAATTCCCCCATGTCTGCTCCCCGCTTCGTTCATCTTCGCCTGCATTCCGAATTCTCGATCGCCGACGGTGTCGTGCGTATCGACGACGCCGTGCAGGCCGCCGCCAAGGACAACCAGGGCGCCCTCGCCCTGACCGACCTTGCCAACGCCTTCGGCCTCGTCCGCTTCTACAAAGAAGCCCGCGACAAAGGCGTCAAACCCATCGTCGGCTGCGATATCTGGATCACCAACCCCGACGACCGCGATAAACCCAGCCGCCTGCTCCTCCTCGTCCGCAACAAAGTCGGCTACCTCAACCTTTGCGAGCTCCTGTCCAAAGCCTGGCTGACCAACCAGCACCGCGGCCGCGCAGAAGTTGACGTCTCCTGGCTCCAGGCCGGCTTCGCCGAAGGACTGCTCGCCCTGTCCGGCGCCCAGCAAGGCGATATCGGCCTCGCCCTCGCAGCCGGCAACGCCGAAGCCGCCCGACGCCATGCCCAACGCTGGTCCAGCCTGTTTCCCGACGGCTTCTACATCGAAGTCCAACGCGCCGGCCAACCCGGCAGCGAAGCTTATCTCGGCGAAGCTGTCCGCCTCGCGTCCGAACTGAACCTGCCCGTCGTCGCGACCCATCCGACCCAGTTCATGACCGCAGACGACTTCACCGCCCACGAAGCGCGCGTCTGCATTTCCGAAGGCGACATCCTCGCCAACCCGCGCCGCCAGAAACGCTTTACCACCGACCAGTATTTCCGCACCCAGGACCAGATGGTCGCGATGTTCGCCGACCTGCCGTCCGCGCTCGCCAACAGCATCGAGATCGCCAAGCGCTGCAACCTCACGCTCGAACTCGGCAAACCCAAGCTGCCCCTGTTCCCGACCCCCGATGGCATGTCGCTCGACGACTACCTCGTCCAGCTGTCGAAAGACGGTCTCGAACTCCGCCTCGAACAGCTGTACCCCAACATCGAAGAACGCGACCGCCAACGCGAGACCTACCTCGCGCGGCTCGATTTCGAATGCGGAACCATCATCAAGATGGGCTTCCCGGGCTACTTCCTGATCGTGGCCGACTTTATCAACTGGGCCAAAAACAATGGCGTGCCCGTCGGCCCGGGCCGCGGCTCCGGCGCTGGCTCCCTGGTCGCGTACGCACTCGGCGTGACCGACCTCGACCCGCTCAAGTACAACCTGCTGTTCGAACGGTTCCTGAACCCCGAACGCGTGTCGATGCCTGACTTCGACATCGATTTCTGTCAGCACGGCCGCGATCGCGTGATCCAGTACGTGAAGACCAAGTACGGCGCAGACGCCGTCTCGCAGATCGCGACCTTCGGCACCATGGCCGCCAAGGCCGCCGTGCGCGACATCGGCCGTGTACTCGATCTCGGCTATAACTTCACCGACGGCATCGCCAAGCTCATTCCGTTCAAACCGGGCAAGCTCGTCACGCTCGACGACGCCCTCAAGGAAGAGCCCGCGCTCGCCGAACGGCGCGACAACGAAGACGAAGTCCGCCAGTTGCTCGAACTCGCCCAGCGCGTCGAAGGCCTGACCCGCAACGTCGGCATGCACGCGGGCGGTGTGCTGATCGCCCCTGGCAAACTCACCGATTTCTGCCCGCTCTACACCCAGGGCGACGAGGGCGGCACCGTCAGCCAGTACGACAAGGACGACGTCGAAGCCGTCGGCCTGGTCAAGTTCGACTTTTTGGGCCTGACCACGCTGACCATCCTCGACTGGGCCGAGCGCTACATCCGCCGGCTGGACCCGTCCAAGCAGGAATGGAATCTCAGCCAGGTGCCGCTCGACGACCCCGCGTCGTTCACCATCCTGAAGAAGGCCAACACGGTCGCCGTCTTCCAGCTGGAAAGCCGCGGCATGCAAGGCATGCTGAAAGACGCCCAGCCCGACCGCTTCGAAGACATCATCGCCCTCGTCGCGCTCTACCGGCCGGGTCCGATGGACCTGATCCCGAGCTTCTGCGCGCGTAAGCATGGCCGCGAAGTCGTCGAGTATCCGGATCCGCGCGTCGAGTCCGTGCTCAAGGAGACCTATGGGATCATGGTCTACCAGGAGCAGGTGATGCAGATGGCGCAGATCATCGGCGGTTACTCGCTCGGTGGCGCCGACTTGCTGCGCCGCGCGATGGGGAAGAAGAAGGCCGAAGAAATGGCCACGCATCGCGCGTTGTTTCGCGAAGGCGCGGCGAAGAACGGCCTGGACGGTGCAAAGGCCGACGAAATCTTCGATTTGATGGAGAAGTTCGCGGGCTACGGCTTCAACAAGTCGCACGCCGCAGCCTATGCGCTGCTCGCCTATCAGACCGCGTGGCTCAAGGCCCATCATCCCGCCGAATTCATGGCGGCGAATATGAGCCTCGCCATGGACGATACCGACAAGGTCAAGATCCTCTATGAGGATTGCCTCGTCAACGGCATGGCAGTGTTGCCGCCGGACGTCAACCAGTCCGCCTACCGGTTCGAACCGGTCGCCGAAGCCGATGGCAGCCGCTCGAAAACCATCCGCTACGGACTCGGTGCGATCAAGGGCAGCGGACAGGGCGCGATCGAGGAAATCTTGCGCGCGCGCGAGGAAGGGGCGTTCACCGACTTATTCGATTTCTGTTCGCGTATCGACCGGCGTGTCGTCAACCGGCGGACCATCGAAGCGATGATCCGCGCCGGCGCGTTCGATACCCTGAACGCCAATCGTGCACAGTTGATCGCCTCGGTTCCGCTCGCGATGGAAGCCGCCGATCAAGTCAGCGCAAACGCGATGCAGGGCGGCCTGTTCGAAATGGACGCCGACGATGGCGGCATGGCCGCCCATGTGCTCGTCGACGAAGCCGCATGGCCCGAAAAGCGCCGCCTCCAGGAAGAAAAGTCGGCGCTCGGCTTCTTCGTGTCGGGCCACTTGTTCGACGCCTACCGCGCGGAGATCCGGCAGTTCGTGCGCACCAAGCTGTCTGATCTCAACGAAGGCCGCGACAAGCTGGTCGCCGGGATCATCACGAGCTTGCGCACCCAGATGACCCAGCGCGGCAAGATGATGATCGCGCTCCTTGACGATGGCACCGCCCAGGTCGAGGCGACGATCTTCAACGAGACGTATGAGGCGAACAAGGCGCTCTTCAAGGAAGATGAAGTGCTCGTCGTGCAGGGCATGGCGCGCAACGACAGTTTCTCGGGCGGCCTGCGCTTCACGGTCGATACCGTCATGGACCTCGAGCGTGCGCGTTCGCGTTTCGCGCGCTCGTTGCGGCTCTCGTTGAACGGTCATGCCGACGCACGTCTGCTGCGCTCACTGCTCGAACCGCATCGTGCGACCGACGAGCCCCCGGCGGCGCCGGTCGAAGCGCCGGCTCCGCGCAACGGGCAGGGCCAGGGCGCTCGCGGCGGTAACGGTGGCGGCTTCGGTGGCGGGGGTTCGGGAAGCTTCGGCGGTGGCGGCGGAGGAGGGTATGGCGGTGGCCGCCGCAGCGCGCCACGCGACAACACCCCGGTGCGCAGCAGCCTGCCTGTGAGCGTCCACTACCGTAGCGACACGGCCGAGAGCGAGGTCGTACTCGGCGACGCCTGGCGGATCAAACCTTCAGACGCGCTGCTTGCCGCGCTGAAAGCCGCTGACGCGCGTCTGGGCGTCGACATTCTTTATTGACCGCGATGGCCCTGGCAACGGGGCCATGCACTTTTGCTCGATGGCCTCGCCATCGAAACGGCCTTCGATGTTTTCGATCATCATCCCGACCTGGAATAACCTCGCGCATTTGCAACTGTGCGTCGAAAGCCTTCGCCGGCATTCGACGTATGAGCACCAGTTGCTGATCCACGTGAACGACGGCGCCGACGGCACGCTCGAATGGGTCAAGCTCCAGGGGCTCGAGTACACCGCCTCGCCGACCAATATCGGTATTTGCCATGCGGTGAACTGGGTGGGCGCGCGCGCCGCGCGCGACTACGTCGTGTACATGAACGACGATATGTATTGCTGCCCGGGCTGGGACGAAGCCCTCGCACGCCGGATCCCGAAAATGCCGAGCAATCTGTTCATGCTCTCAGGCACGATGATCGAGCCGGTCGACAGTGGCAATCCGTGTGTCGTGGTGCGTAACTTCGGGCGTGATGTCGCCACCTTCGATGCGGCTGCGCTGGTCGATGCTGCGCCTTCGCTGGTACGGCCCGACTGGTTGGGTGCGACCTGGCCGCCGACCCTCGTGCATCGTGAGTGGTGGGAGCGACTCGGGGGCTACAGCAGCGAATTGAGCCCTGGCATGAGCAGCGACAATGATTTCTCAAGGAAGATGTGGGACGCGGGTTGCCGCACCTTTCTCGGCGTGGGCGATAGCCTGGTTTATCACTTCCAGCAGAAGAGCACGGGCAAGGTCGTCAAGAACGACGGGCGCCGCCAGTTCCTGCACAAGTGGGGGATCACGCAGGCGACCTTTGATCGCTACTATTTGCGGCGCGGCAAACCGGCTGGCGACACGCTCGCGGTGCCCGAGCCCGAACAGAACTCGAAGTTCCGGCGCGCGATGCTCAAGTGCCGGATCAAGCGGGTGTTCAGCTAGGCTGCGTACCAGGGCGTTGGCTTGCAAATCGGGTCCGCAGCGCACGTGGCGTGCTTAGGAGAATTGGCGGCTTCGTCGAGCTACGGTTGATGAGCAAAAAAGCGGGGCGGCGATCCGGGCGAGTCAACCGCACCCGCACGGCGGCATGCGCTTGCGATGCATGGACTGGAGCCTCAAATACTTCTGTGCCGTCGAACGTGCGTTCATGGCGGCAATGCCCGAGCCCGCTGCGCCATCAAGACAGCCCGCGCGCAAGACCCACGTGCGCAACCAGGCCCACCCGCCTGCGAGGTAGGGTTTGAGCGGCCCATAGTGCTTGCCACGCTGGAACAACTGTTCTGCACCGGCCTGTGCATAGCGGTCGATCTTCTCTTCGACTTGCCGCTGATCGAGATAGCTGTAGTGATGCAAAGGCTCGCGAAGCGATTCGACTTCACCCTGGACATCGATTCGCTCGTGGACCAGATCGTCGCTGAAACGCGCGCTGCCGCGACGAAACAACCGTGTCACATAGTCCGGATACCAGCCCGAATGTCTGACCCAGCGACCGCAAAACTGCGAGAGTCGAGGTAAGGCGTAGGCCGTATGACGGGGCGCGGCGAGTACTGCACTAAGTTCGGCCAACCCTTGTTCGGTGACGCGCTCATCGGCATCGAGAGAGAGCACCCAGTCACCCCGTGCATGCGAGAGGGCGCGATTCTTTTGCGGGCCGAAGCCGGGCCAGTCTTCTGTCTCGATGACCGTCGCGCCGGCGGCCCGTGCGATGGCCACCGTATCGTCGCGGCTGCCCGAGTCGACCACGATCACTTCCTGCGCGAGCGAACGGATCGAGGCAATGCATGCGCCGATGTTGTGCGCTTCGTTTTTGGTGATGATGACGACACTCAGCGAGGGGGCGGCCTGAGCAGGCGCGAGGGGCGAACCGGCATCGACATGACCGTCGCTTGTCGCAACCACGCCAAGGCCGTCTATATCCTCGTGCTTCGATTCACTGCCAACGGACTGCACCTCGCTCATGACCGACCTCCGCGCGCCACACGCTTGACCCAGAACACCGGCGCATAGACCACCGGACACACCGCATAGAGAAACATGCGAATGCGGAAGCCCAGTTTGACCTCGCGCGAACCGAGTAGCAAGCGCACTCGCGCGCAGGTGCCCGTCATCTCGAAAATCGACTGTGTATAGCGGATGCGCGCAAGCTGTGGCGCGAGGTAGCCGTGCATGCGCGCGCCGAGCCCTGCGACATCGGCGTCCTGCTGAAGCTGGGTCACTTCTGCGAGCCCATACCGATTCGAACGCTGCGCGCGCGCCACGAATTCCGCGACATTGCGGTACCGGCGCTTGCGCGATAAACCGCCGCGCCGATAGCGCACCAGCGGCTCACGCAGGCTGAGCGCACCGCCCGTCACGATGGCACGGAACGTCATCAACTGATCCTCTGCCGCCGCGCCCGGTAGCAGCGGTCCGAAGCGCTCGAACAGCCGTCGCGACCACGCGTGGGCGGCGCCGATCAGGTGCGGCCGTCCGGCGAGCCAGTCATCGAAACTCCGGTAGGTATCGAGTTCAGTCGGTGCTAGGCGCTCGTGTGTCTGCCCCGAGCCATCCATATCGACCAGATCGGTAGCGATCAGGTCGGGCCGCCGGTCGTGAGCGAGCCAGAAGTCGACCACCCGCGCGCAACGCTCGGGCGCCGAGACATCGTCGCCCGCTGCGACAAACAGCAACTCGCCTTTGGCGCGGGTGGCGAGCGCGGAGAGATGACCGCTGATCCCTGCGTTCTGTGCATTGCGATTGATCGATACGCTATGCGGCCCGGTGTAGTCGCGCACGGTGGCTTCGATGATCTCGAAGGTCTTGTCGTGCGAGGCGTCGTCGGAGATGAGGATTTCGAGCGGCTCATAGGTCTGGGCCAGGACGCCGCGCACCGCATCGGCGATCACAGCTTCCTGATTGAACGCGATCAGCAGGATCGAGACGAGCGGCCGGGGAGTCGAACTTTGCATGCGGGTCACTGGTGGCGGGAGCGGCGTCAATTCTAATCGGTGTCGGCGCTGCGGCGGCAGTTTGACGGCCATGCGCTGGGTTGATGTCCGCGCCAGACTCATCCAACAGTCCTTTGAGAAGATGGATGATCGATCTGTGATTATCCGTTTGAGTTTCATGGGGGTGCAGGGGCGGCCCCACGGGACGATCCTTTACAATCGGCGCATTGCCCATCTGCCGGTCCGGCTGGATTTGCGATAACCCCGGAACGTGCCCCTTCGCGGCACGGGGCATCGTAAACGCTGCCGGACAGCCTGACCCGAGATTGCTCTTGTCCGCACCGAATTTCCGCCCTTCCGAGTCCAGCGCGCCGACGACCGACGCGGCGATCCTGCCCGTTGCCGACCTCGTCGTGACAGCGCAGGCGCTCACCAATAGTGGTGGTGCCGAGCGTTATATGCGCGATCTCGCCGCGGGTTTTCATCGTCTCGGCATCCGGCCGACGCTCTTTGCCCGCAAGATCGACCGTTCCCTGCCCGAAGCGGCCTGGGTCGACGCGCAAACGCTGAAAGTCAACTGGGCCCCGCGCAAGATGCGTGGCCTCGCTTTCGCGTGGCTCCTCAAGCGCCGCCTGCGCGCGCGGCCAAACGCCTACGTCTTCTCCGTCAACCATACGGGCATTGCCGACCTCGCGCTGTGCGGCGGCACGCATGTGGGTTTTGTCGAATCGACCGGCCGCCAGCCGCGGCTCAGCGACCGCTGGCAAATTGCAATCGAGCGTCGGACCTATGGTGGCGCGCGCGCGATCATTGCGCATTCGAAGCGCATGGGCGACGAACTCCAGCGGGTTTATGCGGTGCCCGCCGAGCGCATCCACGTGCATTACCCGCCGGTCGAAACC
This sequence comes from Burkholderiales bacterium, assembly GCA_026225235.1. Classification (GTDB taxonomy): domain Bacteria; phylum Pseudomonadota; class Gammaproteobacteria; order Burkholderiales; family Burkholderiaceae; genus Pararobbsia. Next base: position 111,081 of record JAMFSK010000098.1, on the reverse strand, counting down.
GCGCGCTTCCGCCCGGCCGATAGCGTCGAGCGGCTTGCGCTGCGTCGCAAGTTCGGCTTGCCCGAAGACCGGACCCTCTTCGTGTTTTCGTCGACGAGCCACGAGCGCAAGGGCTACGCGCTGCTCGAAGCGTTTTTCGAGAAGACGCAGTTGCCGGTCTGCCTGGTGGTGGCGGGGCGTCCGGTGCCGAAGACCAGCGACGCAATCCGCTATGTCGGCTACTGCAAGGAGATTGAAGACCTGTTCCGCGCAGCCGATTTCACGGTGGTCGCCTCGGTCTACGAGCCGTTTGGCCTGGTGGGTGTGGAGTCGGTGCTATGCGGCACGCCGCTCGTGATTGCCGACAACGTCGGCTCGGCCGAGGCCGTGGCGCCGGATGCGAAGATCGAGTTTTCGAGACAGGATCCCACGAGCTTCGAGCACGCGATTGCCGCTGCTCTTGAACGCGTGAAGGGTCCCAATGCGCGGGTGGCCGATCCGGTGGCGAGCGTCGTCTACGATCCGGGCGTCGAAGCCCACGTGCGTGCGCTGTGCCGGCTTATGGCGATTTGATGGCGGCGTGGACCGGCTCGATGAGTCACTGAGCGGACGGCTTAGTGATCGATCGACTGAACAACCGGCTCAATGAGCCGCCGTACGATCGCCGGAACGATCTGCCGAAAGCGCAGGCGCCCCCAACGCCATTTCACGCCGACGCGCCTCGATCATGGCGAGCAGCCCCGCGCTGAGTAGCGCGAGCAGCGTGGTATTCATCAGCGGCACCAGCACGTCGATCGTCAAGCCATAGACAACCGTGCTCAAGGCGAGCGCCAGACCCGCATGCGAGGCCGCCGCCGTGGCTGCATCGCGTGAGCGGTGCATGCGCCAGAGCTCGACCGACCAGCCGATATAGACCAGCAACAGGCAGGCAAGCCCGATCGTGCCCATCTCCGCGATGGTCGAGAAGAAGTCGCTATGGGCGCGCTCGTTGACGATCTCCTTCGTCGCGACACCGCGACTCGCCAGTTCATCCAGTGAGCGTTCGAGATGCCCCTTGCCGACGCCGAACACCGGATGCTCCGTATAGATCAGCCACGAGGCCTTCCACAACTGCAGGCGCAGTCCGACTGATGTGTCGTCTTTGCCCTGTTTAAGCTGGACGATATCGGAGGTGGCATCGGTCATGCGATGCTCGACGAGCGAGGTCGACATCAGCGCGACGCACACCACGACGATGGTGCTGGCCGCGAGCACGATTCGCTTCCAGTGGGTGAACCAGCCGTACTGAAGGCCGAGCAGCACCACGAAGATCGGCACCGCGAGCCAGCCGCCGCGCGTGCCCGACAGGTACGACGCATAGCCGCCTGCGAGCAGGCCGAGGGTCTTGATAATAATCGCTGCGATGTTGCGCCGGCCATCCCAGCCGAGCGTGAAGATCGACAGGAAAGCCAGCAACAGCGCGGTGTCGCCGAATGGGATCGGATTGGTGTAGGTGTTGCTGAACCGCAGCGTGTCGGTTAGGCCGGTCTGGAAGACGCTCGTTGCGGCCCAGCCGCCCGCGAGAATCGAGCCCGCCGCGCAACCCCAGCCGAGCGCGCGTAACTGGACCGAGGGCAGCCGGCACAGGATGACGAAAATCGGCAGCACAAACAGGAAGCGCGACATCGGTTCGAATTGCCGCGGGAGATAGTAGCCCCCGTACACCTGCTGGACGATGATCGCGCACGGAAACGCGAGCATCGCGATGGTGAACCAGCGGTACCGCACAAGGGGGGCAAGCAGGTCCGGTTCGTGTCGTTGCACGATGATCGCGCCGAGCGAAAGGGCGAGCAGGACGAAGTAACAATAGCCCGAGCCGCCGCGCACGATTAGCACGAGCGTTGGCGCCAAAAAAAGCGCGAGAGTGGCAAGCCAGTTGAAAGCGGTAAAGGCGCGCATCGAGCGAGATCAAGCAGGGTTTGTCCGGTGCGCCGCATCGATTCCGGGCCGCAAAGGGCGGCCGGTCGGCAGCCTTGCGCACTATATGACAGGGAGATCGTTTAGGCGCCGCAGATTATAACGGGCGATCTGAGCGGGCGAGGCGATGAGTTGGTTACTGGGTGTAAGGGATAACCAGGGGTATGAAGAGGCCGGCAGGTCTGCGTTTGCACCGGGATGCCCCTCCCGGTAAAAGCGGGCAGACCGCTTTCGCGGCTCCGGTAGAATGGCGTTTTTGACTGTCTGAGAATTCATGAAAACGCCTCCCGGCCGCTCCGCAAGCCTTTTGAAGGCGCTTGCGCTGGAGGTCAAGCCGCATCTCTGGGCGGTCATCCTCGGCATCCTCGCGATGGCAGTAGTCGCCGCGAGCGAAGCGGGGATCCCGGCGCTGCTCAAGTCGGTGCTCGACAAGGGTTTTGGGTCCAAGGACCACACGACCCATATGAAGTATTTTGTGCCGATTGCCGTGGTCGGCCTTGCGCTCGTGCGCGGCGTCGCGCAATACGCGTCCAATTACCTGTTGTCGTGGCTGTCGAACCGGGTGCTCCTGAACCTGCGGCTCAAGATGTTCGACCGCGTGCTTCACGCGAGCGCACTGTTCTTCCAGCGCGAAACCGCGAGCACGATCATCAATGCCGTCGTGTTCGAGGTCAATCAGGTCCTGACGATCCTGACCGGCGTGGCGATCACGTTGATTCGCGAATCGATGACGGTGGTCTTCCTGCTCGGGTATCTGTTTTTCCTGAACTGGCGGCTTACTTTGATCATTGCCGTGATGCTGCCGGCGATCGGCTGGCTGGTCGGCAAGATCAACCGCCGCCTGCGCCGCCTGAATCGCGACTATCAGAGTCTGACGAACGAGCTGTCGTACATCGTCGAGGAGACGGCCGGCGGTTATAAGGTCGTCAAGGTGCATAACGGCCAGAACTACGAGATGACGCGCTTCGAGAGCATGTCGCGTCGGCTACGCGGCTATTCGATGCGGATGACGGTGTCGGGTGGGTTGGCCCAGCCGCTCACGCAGTTTCTGGCATCGATCGCGCTTGCGGTGGTCATTACGATCGCCGTGGTCCAGTCCGCACATGATCAGACCACGGTCGGCGGTTTTGTCTCATTCGTGACGGCGATGCTGCTCGTGATCTCGCCGCTCAAGCACTTGATGGACGTCAATCAGCCGATGCAGCGCGGCATCACCGCCGCTGAACTGATCTACGGCCTGATCGACGAGCCGGCCGAGCCGGCCGGCGGGGGCACGCCGCTCGCACGCTCGACCGGCAAGGTGGCGTTCGACCATGTGTCGTTCACCTTTGCGGAGAGTGAGCGGACGATTCTGTCGAATATCAACTTCACCATCAAGCCAGGCGAAATGGTCGCCCTCGCCGGGCCGTCGGGCGGTGGCAAGACCACCTTGGTCAATCTGCTGCCGCGCTTCTTCGATCCGACAGGGGGCCGCATCCTGATCGACGATGTGCCGATCACCGACTATGTGATTTCCGACTTGCGCTCGCAGATTGCGTTCGTGAGCCAGGACGTCGTGTTGTTCAACGACACGATCGCGGCTAACGTCGCGTACGGGCAGGAGATCAACCGCACGAAGGTCGAGGCGGCGATCCAGGCGGCGAACCTGACCGATATGGTCGGGCTGATGCCGCAAGGGCTCGATACCCTGGTCGGCGACAACGGCATGCGCTTGTCAGGCGGTCAGCGTCAGCGTCTCGCGATTGCTCGGGCGATCTACAAGGACGCGCCGATCCTGATTCTCGATGAAGCCACCTCGGCACTCGACTCGGAGTCGGAGCGCTATGTGCAAGCGGCGCTCGAGACGCTGATGGTCGGCCGCACCACGCTCGTGATTGCGCACCGCCTGTCGACCATCGAACGCGCCGACCGCATTCTCGTGCTCGATGGCGGACGTATCGTCGAACAGGGCAGCCACGCGGAACTGCTCCAGCACAACGGGCTCTACGCGAACCTGCATCGGATCCAGTATCAGCAGCAGGAAGCGGCGTAAGTCGAGCAGGAAGCGATCCATCCGGACGCAGGCAGCGGTGGACCACAAGGGTCGTTGGAGCCGCAATTCGGAACGGGCTTGAGAGCCCGTTCGAAACTGCCTAGACCACGAACACCGAGACCGCCCGGTTCAGATTGACCGCCTGTTCGTCTAGAGCGTGAGCCGCCGCTGTCGCTTCTTCTACAAGGGCCGCGTTCTGTTGCGTGACCTCGTCCATCTGCGCCACGGCCTTGTTGATCGCTTCGAGGCCGACGCTTTGCTCGGTCGAGGCTGTCGAGATCTCGTCGATCAACGCGGCGACATCGCGGACTGACTTCATCATCTTTTCAATCGTGCCGCCGGCCGCCCGTACCGTGCCGGAGCCGGTATCGACCTCGTGCGTTGCATTGCCGATCAACACGGCAATTTCCTTCGCCGCGTCGGCGCTACGCCGTGCCAGTGCGCGGACTTCGCTCGCCACGACGGCAAAGCCGCGACCGGCCGAACCGGCGCGCGCTGCCTCGACGGCCGCATTCAGCGCAAGGAGATTGGTCTGGAAAGCGATACCCTCGATCACCGAGGTGATCGTCCCGATCTTGTGCGAATGTTCGATCAACGCTTCCATGCGTCCGACAGCCTGCGCGACCGCGTCGTTGCCGTCGCGCGCCTGCAGGGTGGCGCGTTCGGCAAGCTCATTGGCCTGCTCCGCGTTGTCAGCATTCTGCTTCACGATCGAGACGATCTGGCTCATGTTCGACGCCGTGCGTTCGATGCTGGCCGCATGGTCGGCCGTGCGCTCGGTCAGGTCGCGATTGCCGGCCGCGATTTCCCCCGCGGCCAGTGCGATCGACTCGGCTGCCTGCTTGATCTCGAGGACCATGGTCGACAGCTTGTCGCGCATCACCTTCATATCGTGAATCACGCTCGCCGTGTCGCCCGGTCGCGTCTCGACATCGACGGAAAGATTGCCCTGAGAGATCTCGCGCGCAATACGCGCCGCCTCGGCGGGTTCGCCGCCGAGCTGGGTGAAGAGGCTGCGTGCAAGCAGCCAGCAGAGCAAGGCGGTGATGCCTGCGCCGATCAGGATGCTCGCGCCGACCAGCCAGCGAATGCCGGCCGCGGCGTGTTGCGTCGACTCATATTCACGCTGGCCTTGGTCGATCTGCAATTGACGCAGTTCGGCGGTTTCTTTTTTAACGATCAGGGTCTGGGGTTCGACGTTCTTCTCGATCGTCCACTGCGCCTCAGACAAGTTGCCTGCGGCGAGGAAGGCGGCGGCCGGTGCGAGGCCTTCCTTCTGAAGCTTGCCGTAGTCACGCTCGAAGGTGTCGGCGAGCGTTGCCTCGGAATCGGAGAGCGGGAAGTGACGATACTCGTTGAACAGCGAGGCGATCCGCGGCGCGTTCTTGTTCATCAGCGCCGCCGTCGCGGTGGATTTGTCAGCCGAGGGGTCGAGGACGGCATCGCTGAGCGCGAAGCGGCTTTGGGCGATCAACGCGTCGATGGTCGAGATGCGCTCGATCGCCCGGGTGCGCCCCTCATAGATCTGGGTTAGCGCGGCGCTGCTGCGCGAGAGCCCGGTCAGGCCGAGCGCCCCGATGATGAGTAGCACCGTGGTCGCGATGCCCATCAACGCATACAGTCTCGTGCGGACTGTCCAATTGCCATGTTCCATCTTTTATCTGCCTGTTTACTTCATTCCCCGAGCAGGCGAAGGTACAGACCGAATAAGGCAATTGTATTAAGGAAAACCCTTAGTCATAAAAAGGTCATGTCGCGGCTGGCCGCTCAGCCCACCCCTTTCAGATCGAGTTCGAGCCGGTCGAGCAACATGCGCGCTGTGGAGAGATTGGTAGCGCAGGCGACGTTGTGGACGTCGCAGGCACGCACCAGCGCATTGATATCCGGCTCGTGCGGCTGCGGGGTCATCGGATCGCGCAGGAACACCACCATCTGCACACGGCCTTCGGCCAGCTCGGCGCCAATCTGCAGGTCGCCGCCATGCGGCCCGGAGAGCTTGCGTTCGACGGTCAGCTTCCAGGCATCGATCAGCAACTGGCCGGTCGTGCCGGTCGCGACGAGGTCGCATTGCCGGAGGGTGTCGACGAAATCCCCGGCGAGGGCCACGATATCGTCCTTCTTTCTGTCGTGCGCGATCAGCGCGATGCGGGTCTTCATTGACCAGTCTCCTTGTTGTGTGAACGGTGCTTCAAATGCGTGGCCGCCTCTAGTACGTGCCCGGATAGGCGCCGCCGTCGACGAGCCAGTTTTGCCCAGTGATATAGCTTGCATGCGTGCTGCAAAGAAACGCGCAGGCAGCGCCGAACTCCGCGGGCTGGCCAAAACGGCCGGCCGGAATGCCCTTTTCCCGTTGTGCCCGGATTTCGTCAACGCTCACGTTGGACTTCTTCGCGACCGCGTCGAGCATCTTGGCGATGCGGTCGGTGTCGAATGAGCCGGGCAGCAGGTTGTTGATCGTGACGTTATGCGAGACGTAGCGGCGCGCGACGCCCGCGACAAAACCCGTCAGCCCCGAGCGCGCGCCGTTGGACAGGCCGAGCACCTCGATGGGCGCCTTGACCGACGAACTGGTGATGTTGACGATGCGCCCGAAGCGCCGCGCGACCATGCCATCGATGGTCTGACGGATCAGCTCGATCGGCGTGAGCATATTGCCGTCGAGCGCGGCGATCCAGTCGTCGCGCTCCCAGTCGTGGAAATCGCCGGGCGGCGGCCCGCCTGCATTGTTCACGAGAATATCGGGCTCGGGGCAGGCCGCCAGCGCGGCAGTGCGGCCTTCGGGCGTGGTGATGTCGCAGGCGACCGCGATGACCCGGGCGCCTGTTTTGGTGCGAATGGCCTCGGCCGTCTCTTCCAGCGTCTCGCGCGTGCGCGCCAGAATCGTCACTTCGGCGCCTTCGGCTGCCAGGGCTTCGGCGCAGCCGCGCCCCAGTCCCTTGCTCGATGCGCACACCAGCGCGCGGCGACCCGCAATTCCCAAGTCCATCGTGTTCTCCAGAGATTCATCCGACTCGCAAGGGCTTCATTCTAGGGGATCGGCCCGCGTGGCGCCCACGCATCGGCAAAGGCTTTGCGCGCGCGGCGGGGCGTCGCCGCATGTCCGGCGCACGGCAAATTCGCTACACTTCGGACACCCGCTTCCCCCGAAGCCAACGTGCCTTCCCCGGTCATGACAGACAGCCAAACCGACACGCCCGTCCTGGGCACGCACTACGATCCGCGCTTCCCGAATCTCACGATCCTCAATCACCCGCTGATCCAGCACAAGCTCACGCATATGCGCGACAAGAACACGTCGACGCGGACCTTTCGTGATTTGCTGCGCGAAATCACCTTGCTGATGGGCTATGAGATCACGCGCAGCCTGCCGCTGACCACGCGCAAGATCGAGACGCCGCTCACCGAGTACGACGCGCCCGTGATTGCCGGCAAGAAGCTTGCGATCGTGCCGGTGCTGCGCGCGGGCGTGGGCATGTCCGACGGGCTGCTCGAGCTGATTCCGTCGGCACGCGTGGGCCATATCGGCGTTTATCGCGACCATGAGAGCCATCGGCCGGTCGAGTATCTGGTCAAGCTGCCGCCCGATCTCGAGGAGCGCACGTTCATCCTGTGCGACCCGATGGTCGCGACGGGCTATTCGGCGGCGCATGCCGTCGATGTATTGAAAAAACGCGGCGTGAGCGGTGACTCAATCCGGTTTCTGGCCCTGGTGGCGGCGCCCGAAGGCGTCAGGGTGTTCCACGATGCGCATCCCGACGTGCATCTGTTTGTCGCCTCGCTCGACTCGCATCTGAACGAGATGGCCTATATCGTGCCGGGCCTCGGCGATGCGGGCGACCGGCTGTTCGGAACGAAGAACTAAAGGCCGGCGTGCTAAAATCGCTGTCCGGTCGGGCGGGTTTCGAGTCATACCTGCTGCGGCAGATCGCGCCGCCAGAACCGAGTCAACGAACGCATACAAGATAGCAGTGCACGCGCCATGCGTGCCACGGAGAATTTCTATGGCCGGTCACTCCAAATGGGCCAATATCAAACACAAGAAGGCCGCTACGGATGCAAAGCGCGGCAAGATCTGGACCCGCCTGATCAAGGAAATCACCGTCGCCGCACGCCTGGGCGGCGGCGACGTCTCGATCAATCCGCGCCTGCGCCTCGGCGTTGAAAAGGCCGCCGAAGCGAACATGCCGAAGGACAACGTCCAGCGCGCGATTCAGCGCGGCGCGGGCGCTCTCGACGGCGTGAACTACGAAGAAATTCGCTACGAAGGCTATGGGCTCAGCGGCGCGGCGATCATCGTCGACACCATGACGGATAACCGGATTCGTACCGTGGCCGAAGTGCGCCATGCGTTCTCGAAATTTGGCGGCAACATGGGCACGGACGGTTCGGTGGCGTTCATGTTCGACCACGTCGGCCAGTTCCTGTTTGCACCCGGCACGTCGGAAGACGCGCTGATGGAAGCGGCGCTCGAGGGCGGTGCCGATGACGTGACGACCAATGAAGACGGCAGCATCGAAGTGATCTGCCCGCCGCACGATTTCGAGAAGGTCAAGGTCGCGCTGGAAGCGTCGGGCTTCAAGGCGGAACTCGCCGAAGTCACGATGAAACCGCAGACGGAAGTGACGTTTGCCGGCGACGACGCGCTCAAGATGCAAAAGCTGCTCGATGCGCTCGAAAACCTCGACGACGTGCAGGAAGTGTATACAAACGCGGTGATCGAAGAGGCCTGACGCCTTCTCAGTAGTACGATTTCAAAGCTCGGGGATTCACATGAAGGTATTGGTAGTCGGTTCAGGCGGCCGCGAACACGCGCTCGCATGGAAACTCGCGCAGTCGCCGCGCGTGCAACTCGTGTACGTGGCCCCCGGAAACGGTGGCACCGCGCTCGACGAACGTCTGCGCAATGTGCCGATTACCGACCTCGCGGCGCTCGCCGACTTTGTCGTCAAGGAAGGCATCGCGTTCACGCTGGTCGGCCCCGAGGCACCGCTGGCGGCGGGCATCGTCAACCTGTTTCGCTCGCGCGGACTCAAGGTATTCGGCCCGACGCAGGAAGCTGCCCAGCTCGAAAGCTCGAAGGATTTTGCGAAGGCCTTCATGAAGCGCCACGGCATTCCGACGGCGGAATACGAGACCTTCACCGATGCCGCGGCTGCGCATGCCTACCTGGACCTGAAGGGTGCACCGATCGTCGTCAAGGCGGACGGACTTGCGGCGGGCAAGGGCGTGGTGGTGGCCCAGAGCCTCGAGGAAGCGCATCAGGCGGTCGACTCGATGCTGGCCGACAACACGCTCGGCGATGCCGGTGCGCGCGTCGTGATCGAAGAATTTTTGAGTGGCGAAGAAGCGAGCTTTATCGTGATGGTCGACGGCAAGCATGTGCTGCCGCTCGCCTCGAGCCAGGACCACAAGCGTCTGCTCGACGCCGACCAGGGTCCGAACACGGGCGGTATGGGCGCCTATTCGCCGGCGCCGATCGTCACCCCGCAGTTGCATGCGCGGGTGATGCGCGAAATCATCCAGCCGACGGTGCGTGGGATGGAAAAAGAGGGCATTCGTTACACCGGTTTCCTCTACGCGGGTTTGATGATCGACGCGCAGGGCAATCCGAAAACGCTCGAATTCAACTGCCGGATGGGCGATCCCGAGACGCAGCCGATCATGGCCCGGCTCAAGGGCGATTTCTCGAAAGTCGTCGAACAGGCCATCGCCGGCGAACTCGACTCGGTCGAACTCAGCTGGGACCGTCGCACGGCGCTGGGTGTCGTGCTCGCCGCGCATGGTTATCCGGAGGCGCCCCGCAAGGGCGATCTGATCTCGGGCATTCCGGCCGAGACGGAAACCGCGCTGACCTTTCATGCCGGCACGACGCTCGCCGATGAGAAGCTGACAACGACCGGCGGCCGTGTGCTTTGCGTGGTCGGCCTCGCCGATTCGGTGCGTGGTGCGCAGTCGGCGGCCTATGAGACGATCAACCGGATCGAATTCGACGGCATGCAGTATCGGCGCGACATCGGCTATCGCGCGTTGAACCGGAAACATTGAGGCGTTAGCAGCGAGCGAGGGGCGTGAGGCCTACCGGAGCGGTGTCGAAGCGACTGCACGACGGACGCCGCGCGAACGCCACGGGTCGGCCGGCGCGCTTAAGCGCTGCGACGATTTGTCTCGGTCTGAGCATTCCGGTCATCTGAGATACTTTAGCGATGTCATGCCCTGGGCATGGATACGCCTCTCCTTTCGCTGGAAACTCACTTGATGAATGCTTCGCTCGACCTGGACGCCGTCCGACAGTACCTGCTGAACCTGCACGCTGGCATCACCGGGACCTTGGGTGCGCTCGACGGCACCCCGTTCGTGACTGACGTCTGGGAAAAGCTCCCGACCGATCCGCTGCGCGGCAACGGCCGCACCTCGATGCTCGAAGGCGGCACCATCTTCGAACGCGGCGGCGTGGGTTTCTCGCATGTGCTCGGCGATCGTTTGCCGCCGTCTGCGTCGGCGGCGCGTCCGGAGCTTGCGGGGCGCAGTTTCGAGGCACTCGGCGTCTCGCTCGTGCTGCATCCGCTCAATCCGTATTGCCCGACCGTGCATATGAATGTGCGCGTGTTCGTCGCTGTGCATCCGACCGATGCACCGGTGTTCTGGTTCGGCGGCGGGATGGATCTGACGCCATACTACGGCTTCGAAGACGATGCCCGGCATTTCCACGCGGGCTGCCGCGATGCTTTGGCGCCGTTTGGCGAGGATCTGCATCCGCGCTTCAAGAAGTGGTGCGACGACTATTTCTTTTTGAAGCATCGCAACGAGCCGCGTGGCATTGGCGGCATCTTTTACGATGATTTCAACGCACTGGGGTTCGAGCAAGGGTTTGCGATGATGCGCAGCGTCGGTGATGCCTTCCTGCCGGCCTACCAGCCGATCGTCGAACGCCGGCACGCCCATCCGTACGGTGAGCGCGAACGTGCGTTCCAGTGTTACCGTCGCGGGCGCTATGTCGAGTTCAACCTCGTGTTCGATCGCGGCACGCTGTTCGGTCTGCAAAGCGGCGGCCGCAGCGAATCGATCCTGATGTCGATGCCGCCGGTTGCACATTGGCGCTACGACTGGAAGCCCGATGCAGGGTCGGAGGAGCAGCGTTTGTACAGCGATTTCCTGATCCCGCGCGCCTGGGTCTAACAGAGATTTTCAAGGGTCTTGCGGGAGACGTGAGAAGATGCGGCATGCGAGCACATGGCAAGGGCGGCTGATCCGAGGGTCAGACGCATCGTTGGATCACACGGCGCACACGCAAACGCAGGTTTGCCCTGCGCCTCAGGACGATCGGACGATGTGGGTTGCACCCGCCCCCCGGTTGATCGATACGGATTCGTTAGCGCATGAATGAACGGCGCCGCATCGGCATTCTCGGCGGCACGTTCGATCCGATCCACGACGGCCATCTTGCGTTGGCGCAACGTTTTGCAAGCCTGCTGGCCTTGCACGAGCTGGTGTTGTTGCCGGCCGGCCAGCCGTATCAGAAAGCAGGTGTGTCGAGCCCGGAACATCGGCTCGCGATGACGCGGCTTGCGGCCGAACAGTTGTCGCTGCCCGGTACGCACGTGTGGGTTTCGACCGACGAGATCGAGCAGGGTGGCCCGACCTATACGACCGATACGCTGGCTGTGTGGCGCGAGCGGCTCGGCCCCGATGTCTCGCTGTCGTATCTGATCGGCGCCGACCAGCTGGTTCGGCTCGATACGTGGCACGCGTGGCCGCGGCTGTTTGATTACGCGCACATTTGTGCCGAGTCGCGCCCCGGTTTCGAAGCGAAGGTTGCCTCGGCGGCGCTCCAGGCCGAGATTGCGCGGCGCCGTGCCGACGTTGCCACGGTCGCGCAGTCCGCACACGGTCATATATTGATCGATGAAGCACTGGCACTCGATATCTCGGCGACCGATATCCGCGAACACCTGCGCAGCCGTCTGGCCGCGCGGGACCCTACATCGGAACATGTACCAGCCAGTGTCTGGCACTATATCCGGCAACATCATCTCTACCAGTCGTAAAAAATGGACATTCTCAAGCTGCAACGCGTCATCATCGACGGTCTCGAAGACGTCAAGGCGCAAGACATCAAAGTCTTCAATACGACTCACCTGACCTCGCTGTTCGATCGCGTGATCGTCGCCAGCGGCACCTCGAACCGCCAGACCAAGGCGCTCGCCTCGAGCGTGCGCGAAGGCGTCAAGGAAGCCGGCGGTCATATCATCAGCACCGAAGGCGAAGACGTGGGCGAATGGGTGCTGGTCGACTGCGGTGACGCCGTTGTCCACATCATGCAGCCCGCGCTGCGTCAGTACTACAACCTCGAAGAGATATGGGGCGACAAGCCCGTCAAGGTCAAGCTGAGCACGCAGTCCGCGTTTAGCGGTGCCAACGTGACGGCCGACGAGGACGAAGAAGACGCCGCGCCCGCGCGCAAGACGGCGGCACGCAAGACCGCCGCCAAGAAGACCGTTGCCAAGAAGACCACGGTCACCAAGACGACCGGTACGAAGTCGACGGGCACCAAGACGACGGGCTCGAAGACGACGGGCACCCGGAGCACGGCGACGAAAACCACTGGCACGCGCGCAGTAGCGGGCGCCCCGGCTCGCAAGGCACCGGCACGCAAGAGCGCAGTCGGCGCGGCAACCAAGACCGCCTCGGGCGCACCGCGCAAGACCGCGGCCCGTAAGACGCCGCGTTCGGCTGGCTGATGAAGCTGTATGTGCTCGCGGTCGGGCACAAAATGCCTGACTGGATTGCGAGCGGATTTGCCGAGTATACGAAGCGCATGCCCCCCGAGCTGCGCATCGAACTGATCGAAATCAAGCCCGAGCTGCGTTCGGGCGCACGGACCGCCGAAACCGTGATGTCGGTCGAGCGTCAGCGCATCGAAGCCGCCTTGCCCAAGAAAGTCCGGCTCGTCGTGCTCGACGAGCACGGCAAGGACTGGACCACCATGCAACTGGCGCAGAGTTTGCCGCGCTGGCAGCAGGATGGCCTCGATGTCGCCTTTGTGATCGGCGGCGCCGACGGACTGGATCCGGCGCTCAAGGCGCGTGCAGATACCTTGCTGCGGCTCTCGAGTCTGACCCTGCCGCACGGCATGGTCAGAGTGGTGCTCGCCGAGCAGCTCTATCGTGCGTGGACGATTACCCAGAACCATCCTTATCATCGAGCCTGAGACGCGCAGCCCGCGCGCTCCGCTTCAGGCCGAATGCGCCCTCCTGCCGACACTCTCCATGTGCCCGACCTCCGCTTCAGTCGCTTCGTCCTCTTCCGTCGTATCGTCTTTTATCTATCTCGCCTCTCAAAGCCCGCGCCGCCGCGAACTGCTGGGTCAGATCGGCGTGCGTTATGAACTGTTGCTGCCTGTCGATGCCGAGGCCGCAGAAGCCCTCGAGGCCGAGCGCGCAGGCGAGAGCCCGCAGGACTATGTGGTGCGTGTGTGTCAGGCCAAGGCCGAGGCCGCGGTGGCCCGGCTGAACGAGGGCGGGCTTATCGCCGCGCCGATCCTGACCGCCGATACCACCGTGACCATCGATGGCGCGATTCTCGGCAAGCCGGCGGATGCTGCCCACGCGGCCGAGATGCTTGCGCGGCTTGCCGGACGCGAGCACGAGGTGTTGACGGCGATTGCGGTGGGTTCGGCCACCGGCGTGCAGGCTGCGCTGTCCATTTCGAGAGTCTGGTTCGCGCCCATGACCGATGCGCAGATCGAGTCCTACGTCGCGAGCGGCGAGCCTTTTGGTAAGGCGGGCGCCTACGGCATTCAGGGCCGCGCAGCGGGTTTTGTGGAGCGAATGGAAGGGTCCTATTCCGGTATCATGGGTCTACCGTTGTTCGAGACCGCAAAGCTTTTGAGAGCGGCGCGTGTCGAATTCTGAATAGCGATTCCGGGACCATAATCACAACATGAACGAAGACATCCTGATCAACATTACCCCGCAGGAGACGCGGGTGGGACTCGTTCAACAGGGTGCGGTGCAGGAGTTGCACGTTGAACGCACCCTATCGCGCGGGCGTGTGGGCAATGTCTATCTCGGCAAGGTAGTACGTGTGCTGCCGGGTATGCAGTCTGCGTTTATCGATATCGGCCTCGAGCGCGCTGCGTTTTTGCACGTTGCCGACATCTGGCATCCGCGTGTGCCTGGCGAATCGCATAACGCGAACCTGCAGCCGATCGAGAAGACCGTCTTTGACGGACAGACCCTGATGGTCCAGGTCATCAAAGACCCGATCGGGACCAAGGGCGCACGCCTGTCGACCCAGGTCAGCATCGCCGGTCGCACCCTTGTCTATTTGCCGCAAGAACCGCATATCGGGATTTCGCAAAAGATCGAAAGCGAAGCCGAGCGCGAAGCCGTGCGTGCGCGCCTGACGGCAGTGCTGCCGCCCGAAGAGAAGGGCGGCTATATCGTGCGAACCATTGCCGAGGATGCGTCGAGCGAGGAGCTGGCGAACGACGTCAACTATTTGCGCAAGACATGGTCGACGATTCAAAGTCAGAGCCTGCGCTTGCCGGCGCCGAGCCTTCTATACGAAGACTTGAATCTCGCCCAGCGAGTGCTGCGTGATTTCGTGACCGACGCAACGAGCAAAGTGCTCGTCGATTCACGTGAGACGTTTCAGAAGCTCGTCGAATTCGCGACCCAGTTCACCCCTGCGGTCAACCCCAAGCTTCATCACTATGTGGGCGAGCGTCCGCTCTTCGATCTCTACAACATCGAGACCGAGATCGAGCGTGCGTTGTCGCGACGTGTCGATCTGAAGTCAGGCGGTTATCTGATGATCGACCAGACCGAGGCGATGACGACGATCGATGTGAACACCGGCGGCTATGTCGGTGCTCGCAATTTCGACGACACGATTTTCAAGACCAATCTCGAAGCCACGCATACCATCGCGCGGCAGCTGCGGCTGCGCAATCTTGGCGGCATCATTGTGCTCGATTTCATCGACATGGAGAACGCCGAGCATCGTGACCAGGTGCTGAGCGAACTGAAGAAGGCACTGTCGCGGGATCGCACGCGGGTGACCGTGAATGGGTTCTCGCAGTTGGGGCTGGTGGAGATGACGCGCAAGCGCACACGCGAATCGCTCGCGCATGTGTTGTGCGAGCAGTGCCCGATTTGCCAGGGCAAGGGGCAGGTCAAGACGCCTCGGACAGTGTGCTACGACGTGCTGCGCGAGATCCTAAGGGAGTCCCGTCAGTTCAATCCACGCGAGTTCCGCGTCGTTGCTTCGCAGACGGTGATCGACCTGTTCCTCGAAGAAGAGTCACAGCACCTTGCGATGCTGTGCGACTTTATCGGCAAGCCGGTGTCGCTGCAGGTCGAGAATAATTTGAGTCAGGAGCAGTACGACATAGTGTTGATGTAAGAGACGGGATCCCGATAACAATCCCAGGATTTTGGACGAGGCTCGCGCAATACGCGCCTTCCCGGAACGTTCCAGACGCATTGGATGCCGTGCTTTGAAACCGATTCGGGGCGCGGTGTTCTTCATCAATCTGCTGGGCGTGACAAATGGTCACTTTGGGAAAGCGGAATCGTCCGGCTCTCAATACGATGACCCCCTAAGCTCGGGTCTGCATGAAGGTGATTTTGCGAACTCGGTCTTCCCGTGTGCGCAGAAAGATCGCGCGTCCCCCCACTATGCCCGTCGAACAAGACGCGTCATTTCTAACCGGTTTAGTCGAGCCCATACTCGGTCGCTTGCGCTACCTCGCGTACACGACGCGTGGAGAGCAGGCGATCGAAGACCTCAAAGGCGAGGCATGCCACGTGGATAGCCAAGCCTTTCGCGAAGCGGTACTTTCCAGGCTATGGGCGAGGTTCGGCAGGTTCGCCAATCCGACCATGCGGTTCGCCGCGATGCTCGATCAAGGTCATCTGACGAGCGTGGTGACTGGGCAGACAATCCGATCGCGATGAGCCTTGTCGCGCCGGAGATCGATGAGCCCGAAGTCGCTCTGTTGAACTCCGAGGATGATCGAGTGCGTCAGCAAAAGCTCGCAAGTACTTTCACCGAAGCGGTCGCCTACCTGCGCGTTCTCGATTACTTTCAAGGGGATCTGTGCGCGATAGCGAGACACCTCGCGACATCGGTCACTGTCGTGCAGCGCCTCTTGTCGAAAGCGGCTGCCTTCGCGGAACGTCAGGCTTCGTTGTTCGATGGCATCGAGCGGATCGTGAGCGACGTTTTACCCGCTCGCTTGCATACACGTGTCAGTTTTCGCAGGACAACGAAGCCGTAGATGCGGGTGTGTTCTTTCAAACTTCCCCGGCAGCAACGTCTGTTCTCTTCCATGCCTGAGGTCTTCCGTACCCGATAACCAGGCGTCGAGGCCTCGCACACGCACCCTTGGTTTCAGACTCCATCTTCGCGCCTCCGCATTTCCGTTTGATGCGTGTGAATAAATCGCCGATTTGCGGTCGACGAGTGCACATTGCATTCGGCTTTCAGCGCTCGTATTAACACCCTGTAATGACTTTTCTATAACTGTAATGGCGCTCAGGCGTACGATGCGGCGACCGTAATACTTCGGAAGCGGTGAGCTATGGTTTTCCCGGTGTTCCTCGGTACACTGCGGAGGGGTTATTGACGATGACAGTAAACATGCCGAAAGAATCCGACTCAAGCGATCAAATGTCCCCTTCTTCGAGCCCTGAGGCTCGCTCCGCCACGCCAGGCGGCACACAGAAGCCTCCACGGCGGTGGGCGCGCTGGCTCCTCGTGATCGTCGTGCTGGCTGTTCTCGTGCTGATCTTGTTCCATGTGCTGCATCGCAAGCCACCCGCTCGTGCGCCGGTCGCGCAGATTGTGACGGTAGCAGCGACCACACAAGGCGACATGCCGGAAATCCTGACCGAATTGGGCACGGTAACGCCGGTCGCCACGGTAACGGTGCTCCCCCAACTGAGCGGCTATCTGACGAAGGTCGGCTACGCGGAGGGCCAGGAGGTCGTAAAAGGCCAGTTCCTCGCGCAGATCGATCCGCGCCAGTACGAAATCGACAAGCAGCAAGCCGAAGCGCAACTCGCAAAGGACCGCGCGAGCCTCGCGCTGGCCGACGCCGATCTTGCACGCTACACCGAGCTCGCCGAGCACAAGTCGATCGCCGCGCAGACGTACGAAGATCAGAAATTCACCGTGCAGCAGGATCAGGCGACCGTCAAAGCCGACATCGCGGCCATCGCGCAGTACGACCTCGACCTGATCTACTGCCGCATCACTGCGCCGGTGTCGGGCCGCGTGGGCTTGCAACTGGTCGATCCGGGCAACTACGTGACGGCATCCAGCACCACGGGCATCGTCGTGATCACGCAAATGAAACCGACCACAGTGCAGTTCACCGTGCCGCAAAACGCGCTGACGAACGTGTTGCAGCGTTTCGGGTCCGGCTCGAAACTGCCGGTCACTGTCTACACGAGCGACAACTCCAAGCAAATCGCCACGGGCACGCTCTACGCCATCAGCAATCAGATGGCCACCGCGACCGGTACGGTCACCTTGCGTGCGACCTTCCCGAACGAAAACGAGGCGTTGTTCCCGAACGAGTTTGTCAACGTGAAGCTGCTGGTGGATACCCTGCACGATGCGGTGCTCGTACCGACACCGGCCGTGCAAAGCGGTGCGCCTGGCGACTATGTATACCTGGTGAATGCCGACAGTTCGGTATCGGTGCATAAGGTCACGCTGGGGCCAAGCGATGGCAAGAACACGGTGATCACGTCCGGCCTGACGCTCGGGCAGAGGGTAGTGACTGACGGCACGGACCGCCTCAGCGATGGTGCGAAGATCCGCGTGGCTGGGCAGGGCAAACCTGCCCAGCCAGGCTCGGGCGCGGCGAGTGCCGCGGCAGCGTCCTGACCCGCCGACACCCGCATCGATGAATATTTCCCGTCTCTTCATTCTGCGGCCAGTCGCCACGCTGCTGCTGACGATTGCGCTCGTGCTGGTGGGCCTCGTCGCTGTGCGTCTGCTGCCGGTGTCGTCGCTCCCCGATGTCGACTATCCGACCATCCAGGTGCAAACCTTCTATCCGGGCGCGAGCCCGGATGTGATGGCGACCACGGTGACCGCGCCGCTCGAGGTGCAGCTCGGCGAGATACCGGGTCTGCAGCAGATGATCTCGTACAGCTCGGAAGGCTCGTCGGTCATCACGCTGCAGTTCGACCTCTCGCTGAGCCTCGACGTCGCCGAGCAGGACGTGCAGCAGGCGATCAACGCTGCGAACAGCTATCTGCCAACCGGCTTGCCGGCACCCCCGACTTACGCGAAGGTGAACCCGGCCGACCAGCCCATCCTGACACTCGCGATTACGTCGAAATCGATGTCGCTCACGCAGTTGCAGGACGTGGCGAACAACCGGCTCGGCTCGAAGATCTCGGAAGTGCCGGGCGTCGGGCTGGTCACCGCGGCAGGCGGCAATGTGCCAGCGGTCCGGGTCGAGGCAGACCCGCACAAGCTTGCCGGTTATGGTCTGAATATCGACGACCTGCGCACCCTGCTCGCGAACGTCAATGTCAGCCAGCCGAAGGGCAATTTCGACGGACCTGAGCTGGACTACACGATCAACGGCAACGACCAGATCAGCGACCCGAAAGACTATCTCGACACGGTCATCGCGTATCAGAACGGCGCACCCGTGTTC
Source organism: Burkholderiales bacterium (assembly GCA_026225235.1). Lineage (GTDB taxonomy): Bacteria > Pseudomonadota > Gammaproteobacteria > Burkholderiales > Burkholderiaceae > Pararobbsia. The sequence goes on along the minus strand of JAMFSK010000098.1, from coordinate 92,431 downwards.
CTGCGCGATGTCGCGAATGTGTCGCAGGCACCGCAGGACATCGAACGCGGCGCGTGGATCAACCGCTCGGCAGCGATCATCCTGAATGTACAGCGCCAGCCGGGCGCCAACGTGATCGCCACGGTCAACCAGATCAAGAAGCAGCTCCCTTCGCTCGAATCGACGCTGCCGGCCGGCATGCAGGTCAGTGTGGTGTCGGACAGCACCGGGGTGATCCGCTCTTCGGTATCGGACGCCGCGATCGAACTGGTGCTCGCCGTCGCGCTCGTGGTGATGGTGATCTTCGTGTTCCTGCGTAACCTGCCGGCGACCATCATCCCCAGCATCTCGGTGCCGGTGTCGCTGGTCGGTACGCTGGCGGTGATGTATCAACTGCATTTTTCGATCGACAACCTGTCGCTGATGGCGCTGATCATCGCAACGGGCTTTGTGGTTGACGATTCGATCGTGATGATCGAGAACGTCGTGCGTTACCTCGAAGAAGGCATGACGCCGATGCAAGCTGCTCTGACCGGGGCGGGGGAGATCGGCTTTACGATTCTGTCGCTGACGATCTCGCTGATTGCCGTGCTGATTCCGCTGCTCTTCATGGGCGGCGTGATCGGCCGGCTTTTCAGTGAGTTCGCCATCACGCTGGCCGTTACGATCGTGATCTCGGCGGTGGTATCGCTGACGGTGGTGCCCATGCTGTGCGCTCGCCTTTTGCGTGCTCAGGCGCAGCGTAGCCCCAGCCGTTTCGAGCGGATCAGCGAGGGGATTTTCGACCGCACGCTGAAGGCTTACGAACGCGGGCTGCGCTGGGTGCTTGGTCATCAGACGCTCACGCTGTTCGTCGCCCTGGCGACGATGGCGGTGACGATCCTGCTCTATATCGTGATCCCCAAGGGCCTCTTCCCGGTGCAGGATGTGGGCGTGATCCAGGGCATCAGCGTGGCCGACAACTCGGTCTCGTACAACGCGATGGTGAACCGACAGGCGGCATTGGCGGACGCGATCCTGAAAGACCCGGACGTGACGTCGATCACCTCGTACGTTGGCATCGACGGCATCAATACCACGCTGAACACGGGCCGCTTCCTGATCAACCTGCGTTCGCATGACGACCGCTCGTTGAGTGCGTCGGAGATTTCTCGGCGGCTGCAGGGCGAAGTCGCAAACGTGCCTGGCATCCGGCTCTATCTGCAGCCGGAGCAAGATCTGACGCTCGATACGACGATCTCGCCCAATCAGTACCGCATGGTGCTACGCGGGCCCAGCCAGCAGTCGTTCATGCAGGTGGTGCCGGCGCTCGTTTCGAAGATGAAGCAGATCCCGTCGATCACCGATGTCCAGAACGATCTGAATACCGATGGCCTGAGTGTCAACGTCGTGGTGAACCGGCAATTGGCGGCGCGCTATGGGATCACGGCGGCGACGATCGACAACGCGCTCTATGACTCGCTCGGCCAGCGTATCGTGTCGACGATCTTCGAGCAGTCCGACCAGTACCGCGTGATCCTCGTGGCCAAGCCCGAGGCGGTGCCGAATGTCGAGTCGCTTGGCGACCTGTATCTGCCGAGCCAGACCAGCAGCACGGGCCAGGTGCCTTTGCGCGAGATTGCGAAGATTCAACTGACGAAGTCGCCGTTGACGATCAGCCATCTGTCGCAGTTTCCGGCCGTGACGGTCTCGTTCAACCTCGCGAGCGGTGCCTCGCTGAGCACAGCGGTGGCCGACATCCGTCGCGCAGAGAAGGAGGTCGCGCTCCCGCCTTCGATTCAGGCTTCGTTCCAGGGCGCGGCAGCGGCGTTCGAAGACTCGCTGTCCAGTGAGGTCTATCTGCTGGTTGCCGCGCTGGTTGCCGTTTATATCGTGCTCGGCGTGCTGTACGAGAGCTTCATCCATCCGGTCACGATTCTCTCGACGCTGCCCTCGGCAGGGATTGGCGCGCTGCTCGCGTTGATGATCGCGGGCAGTGACCTCGACGTGATCGGCATTATCGGCATCGTGTTGCTGATCGGGATCGTGAAAAAGAACGCGATCATGATCGTCGACTTTGCGCTGGAGGCCGAGCGCAAGCATGGCAAGTCGTCGTACGACGCCATCTTCGAGGCATCGCTGTTGCGCTTCCGACCGATCCTGATGACCACGCTCGCGGCGATGCTGGGTGCTTTGCCCATGCTGCTGGGCACGGGCACCGGATCAGAACTGCGTCGGCCGCTCGGTCTGGCGATCATCGGCGGCCTGGCGTTCAGCCAGATCCTCACGATGTTCACGACGCCCGTGATCTATCTGTTCTTCGATCGGCTCGCGGAGCGAGTGCGTGGTCGCCGCCGCAAGGGCAGCAGCGACGACGGGAAAAACGACGGAGCGGCGCCGGACACGCGTGGTGGCCACGATGACGGTCCCGGCGGAGGCGCGGGCGGGCCCGCTGCGGAGGGCAGCTCGTGAACCTGTCGGCGCTGTTCATCCGGCGGCCTGTCGCGACCACTCTGCTGGCGGCCGCGATCCTGCTGTCCGGGATGCTTGCGTATTTCCGGCTGCCGGTTGCGCCGTTGCCAAATGTCGCGTATCCGGTGATCGTCGTCCAGGCGACGATGGCCGGCGCGAGCCCCGAGATCATGGCGTCCACGGTGGCGGAGCCGCTCGAGAAGCGACTCGGCGCGATCGCGGACGTCAACCAGCTGACATCGACCAACTACGTCGGGATGTCGATGATCGTTGTCGTGTTTGGTCTCGACCGCGACATCAACGGCGCCGCACGCGATGTGCAGGCCGCAATCCAGGCCGCGCGCGCGGATTTGCCCACTACCTTGCGCGCCAGCCCGACGTATCGCCAGTACAACCCGGCGGATGCGCCGGTGATGGTGCTCGGTCTCACGTCCGACACGCTGACGATGGCGCAGCTCTACGATTCGGCCGACTCGGTGATCCAGCAGCAACTCTCGCAGATCGACGGGGTGGGCCAGATCACGCTGGGTGGGGGTGCGTTGCCTTCGGTGCGGGTTGAACTGCAACCGGGCAAGCTGAACAGCTATGGCATCGGCCTCGAGGATGTGCGCGCCGCGCTCAGTTCGGCGAATGCCGACAGCGCCAAAGGCCACATCAATCAGGGCGATCAGCGCTACGAGATTCTTTCGAACGACCAGATCAGCAAGGCCGCCCCCTATCGCGATCTGGTGGTCGCGTATCGCAATGGCGCACCGGTGATGTTGCGCGACCTCGCGGACGTGCTTGATTCGAACGAGAACACACGCAACGCGGGCCTCTATAACGGCAAGAAGGCCGTGCTCGTGATCGTCTATCCGGAACCGGGTGGCAACGTCGTGAAGACGGTCCAGCAGATTCGTGCGCGGCTGCCGTTCATCGAGGCTGCGTTGCCGAGTTCGGTTCACGTGGGCGTCGCGATCGACCATTCGCAGTCGGTCAATGCATCGGTCGCCGATACGGAGCGCACGCTGGGTATCGCGGTATTGCTGGTGATCGGCGTCGTGTTCATTTTCTTGCTGTCGCCGCGGGCGACGCTGATTCCGGCCGTCTCGCTGCCGCTGTCGATCATCGGCACGTTTGGGCCGATGTATCTGCTGGGCTACAGCATCGACAACCTCTCCCTGATGGCGCTGACCATCGGGACGGGGTTCGTCGTCGACGATGCCGTGGTCGTGATGGAAAACATCGTGCGCCACCTAGAGGCGGGCGAGTCGCCGTTCGACGCCGCGATGCTGGGCAGTTCGGAAGTGGGCTTCACCGTGCTGTCGATGAGCCTCTCGTTGATTGCCGTTTTTCTGCCGATCTTGCTGATGCCGGGCATCGTCGGGCTGCTGTTCCACGAATTCGCGGTCACGCTGTCGATCGCCATTCTGTTTTCGCTGCTGATCTCCCTGACGATCACCCCCACGATGTGCGCGTATGTGCTCAAGCGCGAACGCGCGGGTCGGCCGCGGGCGCGCTGGGCCGTGTGGATCGACGCGCAGTTCGAGCGCTTCAAGCAGTTCTACTCGCGCTCGCTTGACGCAGCGCTCGACCGCGCGCTGCTGGTCGGCATCGTGCTGATCGCCCTGATTGTCGGGAATGTCTTCCTGTTCAAGCTGGTGCCGGCGACCTTCTTTCCCGAACAGGACACCGGTATTCTGATCGGCCAGATCATAGCGGACCAGAGCATCTCGTTCACGGCGATGGAGAAGAAGCTCGCGCAGTTGCAGTCGATCGTCGGCAAGGATCCGGCGGTGGCCGCAGTGGCAGGCTTTACGGGTGGGCGTGCATTGAATACGGCGAATGTGTTCGTCGAACTGAAACCCTTGTCCGAGCGTCATGCTACCGCCACCGAGGTGGTGAACCGGCTGCGGCCAAAACTCGCGCAGGTCTCCGGCGCGCAGCTGTTCATGCAGGCGCAGCAGGATCTGCGTATCGGGGGGCGTCAGTCCGCCGCCGAATATCAGTACACCCTGACGAGCGATGATCCCGAGGCGCTATACAAATGGGTGCCGCGCCTGGTGACCGCGTTGAACAAGCGTCGCACCGACATGGTGGATGTGAACTCGGACCTTCAGCAGAACGGTCTGTAGACCTACGTCACCATGAGCCGCACGACGGCCAAACAGTACGGCTTCGATCCGAATCAGATCGACAATGTGCTGTACGACGCGTTCGGCCAGCGGACCGTGTCGACCATCTACAACCCCATCAACCAGTATTTCGTGGTGATGGAAGTGGCGCCGCAATACTGGCAATACCCGCAGACACTCAATCAGATTTTTGCGAGTACGGCGGCGGGCAACGCAAACGGCACGGCCCAGACGCAATACTCTTCAGGCATTGTGCCGACGATGACGCCAGCCCTTGCGACCGGCGCGACGGTCGGTGTGCGCAGGACCGCGAGCGCCACGGGGAACACTAGCGCGCTGAACTCGAATGCCGAAGCGAATCAGCTCACCAACAGCATCTCCAACAGCAAGGGCGGTAGCTCGAGCGGCAGCGCAGACAGTACGGCGGCTGAAACGATCGTGCCTCTGAGCGCATTCGCGACATTCCGCAACAGCCGGACCTCGACCCAGGTGAATCATCAGAGTGGCCTAGTGGCGGCGACGATCTCGTTCAACTTGCCTGCAAACGGGTCGCTCAGCCAGGCGGGTATCGCCATCGACCAGGCATCGCAGGAGATCGGCATGCCCGCGTCCATTCATGGCGCGTTCGCTGGCGCCGCGCAGGCTTTTGCGCAGACGACCAGTACGGTGCCCTTTCTGATTCTTGCCGCCCTGGTCGTGGTCTATATCGTGCTCGGTGTGTTGTACGAGAACACGATCCATCCGATCACGATCCTGTCGACGCTGCCTTCGGCCGGGATCGGTGCAACCCTGGCGCTGCTGATTTTCAACACGCCGTTTTCAGTGATCTCGATCATCGGGATCATCCTGTTGATCGGTATTGTCAAAAAGAACGGGATCATGATGGTCGACGTCGCGATTCAGCTGCAGCGCAAAGAGGGGCTCGACGCTCGCACCGCGATTCACCAGGCGGCGGTGGTGCGACTGCGCCCGATCATGATGACGACCTTCGCGGCTGTGCTGGGTGCGCTTCCGCTTGCGATCGGCGTCGGCCAGGGCGCCTCGCTGCGCCAGCCGCTTGGCGTGACCGTCGTGGGCGGCCTGCTGCTCAGCCAGGTCTTCACGCTGTACACCACGCCGGTGATTTACCTGTATCTGGACCGCCTGCGCGCCCGCCTCGCGCGCTGGTCGGATCGGCTGCCGTGGTATCGGCAGTCGGAGACGAGGACACGACCATGACGATGTTGCACTTTATCCAGAGACCGTTCCGTTCGGCGGCCTGTTTCACACCGACGGCGATGGCTGTCGCGCTGCTGCTCGCGGGCTGCACGGTCGGCCCCGACTATCACCGGCCCGAGGTCAGCACGCCCACGGCCTATCACGAGCTGCCGGGCTGGACTCAGGCGGCGCCAGATGCTGCCGGCCCGAAAGGCGACTGGTGGACAAGCTTCCACGATCCGCTGCTCGACAAACTCGAACCGCTGGTATCCGTCTCGAATCAGACGGTTCAGCAGGATTACTACACCTATCAGGAGGCCGTGGCCGAGGTGCTCGAAGCCCGCTCCGGCCTGTTCCCGACGATCGGCGCTACCGGGTCAGGCACGCGCTCGCGAAGTGCCAATGTTTTGGGTAGCGGGGCTTCGGTGAGAAATGAGGGCGTGCTCGAAGGTGACGTCAGTTGGGCGCCCGATCTATGGGGGCAGGTGCGACGCACGGTCGAAGAACGCAAGGCCGGTGCCCAGTCGAGCGAGGCGACACTCGCCAATGCCACGCTATCGGAGCAGGTGGCGCTCGCCACGGCGGTGATCAACCTGCGTATCAGCGACGCGAACCTCGATCTGCTGGAAAAGACCGTCAAGGCCTACCAGGAATTCCTGCGCGTGGTTGGCGACCAGGACCATGCGGGAACCGTCCCACCGTCGGACGTGATTACCGCACGCACGCAACTGGAAAGCGCGCAGTCGAACCTGATCGCGCTGGGTGTATCGCGCGCCAAGTACGCGCACGCGATCGCGGTGCTGGTGGGGCGCAACCCCGAGGACCTCGATATCGAGCGCAGCACGGCATTGCCGGGCTTGCCCGACGTCCCAGTCAACGTCCCGTCGACGCTGCTGCAGCGACGCCCCGATATCTCGGCCGCGGAGCGTCAGATGGCCGAACAGAATGCCGCGATCGGCGTCGCCGTATCGGCGTATTACCCGGTGGTCTCGCTCTCGGGCCTGGCGGGCTTCACGCAATCGCCGTTGTCCGGGCTGCTGAATGTAGGTAACTACGTGTGGTCACTGGGAGCGAGCGCCTCGGAAACGATTTTCGACGGTGGCGAGCGCAGTGCGGAAGTGGCCGCTGCGAAGGCTGCATATAACGCTGCGGTGGCGAGCTATCGCAGCACCGTGCTGGGTGCGTTCCAGAATGTCGAAGACGATCTTGCAAGCTTGCGGATTCTGGAACAGCAATCGCGGGTGCTGGACCGTGCGGTAAGCGATGCGGTGCGCGGCTCCGAGATTGCGTTCAACGAGTATCAGGCGGGGACGGTCGACTACACGACGGTCGCTACCACGCTGACGACTCAACTCGGCCTGCAGGAAACCGCTTTGAGCGTGCAGCAGGAGCGCCTCGTGGCCGCTGCGACACTGTTTGGTGACCTGGGTGGCGGTTGGTCCGACGATCAGTTGCACGACCCTCAAGTCGTCAAGGCTGGGCCTCCTGCCGCAGTGGACGCCGTGCCGACGCAATCAGCTACCCAGTAGCGGGGCGGTAGTACACGCGGGCCGGAAAGAAGAATGGGCGCCCCAGGCGCCCATTCGATTCAAATCCTTTCGTTCAACGGATCCCGCTCAAGCCGTTTCGTTTTCGGTCTGATGTTCGTTGATGAAATCGCGGATCTGCGGATAGATGATGTTGCGCCAGCGGCGGCCCGCGAAGATTCCGTAGTGACCGCATTTCTCGGCCGTGAAATGACGACGCGACGATTCCGGAAGACCGGTGCACAGGTCATGAGCGGCACGCGTCTGACCATCGCCCGAGATATCGTCGAGCTCACCTTCGATCGTGAAGAGTGCCGTGCTCTTGATGTCCTGCGGACGTACCGGTTCGCCATTCACCACCCACGTGCCTTCCGCCAGCCTGAACTCCTGGAAGACGATGCGAATCGTCTCCAGGTAGTACTCGGCGGCCATGTCGAGCACGGAGTTGTATTCGTCGTAAAAGCGGCGATGCGCTTCGGCGTCTTCCTCGTCGCCACGCAGCAGGTTTTGATAGAACTCCCAATGCGACGCCATATGACGTTCGGGGTTCATCGCCACAAAACCCGTGTGCTGCAGAAAGCCCGGATAGACCTTGCGGCCCACGCCCGGATAGTTCGACGGCACCGTGTAGATCACGTTGTTCTCGAACCATTCATACGAATGCTGGGTTGCCAGCGAGTTCACCGAGGTCGGGCTCTTGCGCGCGTCGATCGGGCCACCCATCATCGTCATCGTGCGCGGTGTTTCTTCGCCACGGCTGGCCATCAACGAGATCGCCGCCAGCACCGGCACCGTCGGCTGACACACGGAGATCACATGCAGGTCTTTCGCGCCGATATGGCGGATGAATTCCTGGATGTAGGCAATGTAGTCGTCGAGGTGAAACGCGCCATCGTCGAACGGCACGGTTCGCGCATCGAGCCAGTCGGTGATGTAGACCTTGTGGTCTTGCAGAAGGGTGCGCACGGTATCGCGCAGCAGCGTCGAATGGTGGCCCGACAGCGGGGCGCAGACTAGCACGACGGGCTCTTCCTTGAGGCGCGATACTTCTTTCGCATCGTCCGAGTAGCGCTTGAAGCGCATCAGGCGGCAGAACGGCTTCTCGATGATCGATTGCTCGACGATCGGAATGCTGTGGCCATCTTTTTCGATCGACTTGATGTTGAACTCGGGCTTCTCGTAGTCCTTGCCGAGCCGGTACATCAGCTCATAACCGGCGGCGAGGCGCGAGGCGCCCGGCACATAGGACAGCGGGCTAGCCGGGTTGACGAAGGACTTCGAGGCTGCCTCCGCCCACGCGGTGACCGGACCCCAGAACGCACGCTGAATTTCGTGTAATTGGTAGAGCATGAGCACTTCCCAGTAAACCCGCCGGACCCTCGCGGGAACCGACGTTCATCAAAGACCCAAGTGTCGCACTGTACGGAAAACGCTGCCGACGCTGCGCCGCAGCAAACCCCGTGGGGCGGATCGAATGTAGCACCAATAGGGGAAATTCGATGATACGGGACAAACCCTTGCACCGCAAAGCAACAACGTGCTAGTTCATTGATGAGAAAAGGATTTGCCGGGATTGTAGAGGCAGAATGACGGAATTATGACGCGTCGCACCATGTCGTTTTAGTGGGCATGCTCGCTTTGTTCATACGGCATGCGAGCCGGGCTTCAAAGGCGAGCGCCGGTGCAATTGCGGCGCTCGCGAGACGGTTTCGGTCGATTTGGGCTCAGGCCGCGGCAGCGTCTGTCGGTTGACCTGAGGCATGAGCAATTTCTTGCTGATGACGCATCAGATTCAGGCCGGTATTCACGAGGGCGACATGCGAGAACGCCTGCGGGAAATTGCCGACCTGGCGCTTGCGCGGCACGTCGTATTCCTCCGACAGCAGCCCCACGTCGTTACGCAAGGCCAACAGCCGTTCGAATAGTTCATGGGCTTCCTCGCGGCGTCCGAGCAAGGCCAGCGCGTCCGCCATCCAGAAGCTACAGGCCAGGAAGGTGCCTTCGCCGGGCGGCAGTCCATCGGCCGTATGTTCGGTCCGGTAACGGAGCACGAGGCCACCGTCAGTCAGCTCACGCTGGATGGCCTCGATGGTGCTTCGCACGCGCGGATCCGTGGCCGGCAGAAAACCGACCTGAGGCATCAGCAGCAGGCTCGCATCGAGGTTGCTGCCCCCATAGGCTTGCGTGAACATCTGGTGCTTCGAGTTCCACGCGTTCGCACAGACGTCCGCATGAATTTTTGCACGCAAGGTACGCCACTCGTCGAGCGGCCCTGCCACGCCGAACTTCTCGATCGATTTGATCGCACGGTCGACCGCGACCCAGGCCATCACCTTCGAGAAGGTGAAGTGCTGGCGGCCGCCACGGACTTCCCAGATGCCCTCGTCGGGCTGCACCCAGATCTTGTCGAGGTGATTGACGAGCGCCTGCTGGATCGGCCACGACGCGTCATCGGGGGGCAGGCCCCCGGCGCGTGCAACATAGAGCGCGTTCATCACTTCGCCATAGACGTCGAGCTGTAATTGGTCGACGGCCTGATTGCCGATGCGTACCGGGGCAGAGTTTTCATAGCCGGGAAGCCAGGGCACATCCCACTCGGGCAGGCGGCGTTCGCCGGCCAGGCCGTACATGATGCGCAATTGCTCGGGCGAGCCTGCGATGGCGCGCGTGAGCCAGTCGCGCCAGTGGCCCGCTTCTTCGTAGTAACCGCAGCGCATCAGCGCCATGAGCGTGATCGTGGCGTCGCGCAACCAGCAATAGCGATAGTCCCAATTGCGGGTGCCGCCGATGGCCTCAGGCAGCGACGTGGTCGGCGCGGCGACGATGCCGCCCGTCGGCTCATAGGCCAGCGCCTTCAGGGTGATCAGCGAGCGCTGGATCGGCTCGGCATATTGGCCGCTGACAGAGCTCCGGTTGCTCCACTCGCGCCAGTGCGTTTCGGTCTTCGCGAGGGTGTTGATCGGATGGCCGGCCGGCGGCGGCGAATGGTGCGACGGTGCATAAGCAAGCGTGAAAGGGATGGTCTGGCCAGCCTCGACGCGGAACGTTGCTTCCGTATGCAGGTTGACCCCATCCAGCTCGACCGGAGTACGCAAGATGACCATGTCAGGTCCAGCGATCGCGCGCAGGCCACTGTCATCGGGCAAGCGCGTGACCCAGGGCACGGCCGAGCCATAGTCGAAGCGCAGCAGCAGTTCCATCTTCATATCGACGCTGCCGCTCTTGCCCACCACGAGTCGGATCATCTCCGACCAGCCATTGCGTGCCGGCATGAAGTCGATCAGGGTGACGCTGCCGGTCGGCGTATCGAAGTCGGTCTCGAGGATCAGCGTGCCTTCGCGATAGCGTCGGCGGACCTGCGTCGCGCCGGCTGCCGGGGCGATCTGCCAGCGTCCGTTCTCGCGTGTGCCGAGCAGGGCGGCAAAGCACGCCGGGGCGTCAAAGCGGGGCCAGCACAGCCAGTCGACGGAACCGTCTCGCCCAACGAGTGCGGCCGTCTGGCCGTCTCCGATCAGCGCGTAGTCTTCGATGCGAGAAGCCATAGTGGAAAACTTTTTTAGAGTGAAAGAAAAGGTCTGACGGCACTTCGACTGTCACCCGGCGAAAACGGCAAGCCGGGTTGCCCGGGGTTGCGTCGGGTTGCCTCGATACTAACGACAACTTCAATCGTTTGCGCGCCAGGGAACTTGTAAGAAAGGGCCAGCACGACGTTTGACGCGAGACAAAACCCCATCAACGTCCGCGCGCGACACTGGGTCCGACCCTTCGGCAGGGCCTTGCGTTCATCGGATCGCTGACTAGAATCGAAGTTCTGGCGGCGGGGCAGGCGCAGCTTAGGCATGCTACGCGCGCCGGCTGAATGCATTCACTTCAACGTGTTTTTTCAGGGAGAATTCATGCTTACGCCATCGAAAGCCGATTGCATCACGATACTTTCCGCCGCAAGCCGTGTGGCTGGTACGAGCGACGTGGTTCGTCTCAATCATGCGAGCCTGGGCTTGTCGCGCAACACACTCGACGCGACTGCGGCCTTCCTCATTGAACGCGCGTGCTTTGTGCACTCTCGTGGCAGTGCGGGCGACTATGAGGTCGGCGGTCTGTCATTGCAGGGAAAGTTGCGGCTCGAACAACTGGTTCATGGTTGAGCCGCTGTTCAGTGGCCGCTCCGCGGCCGTCTAGTCGCTGAGCAGTCTCCCCTCAGCGCTCACTGAGTGGCGGCGTTTTGCCCGTGAGCGAATCTGCATGCAGCCCGGCGCCCTACGAGGGCCGGGGTCATGCCAGGGCGAGGTCAGGCCATGCCGGCGCGACGCCCGCCGGCTACGGCCGCGCAAGCGACACGTGCGAAGAAGGCCATGCTTACAGATGCATGCCACCGACGCCGAACAAGCCGATCACACCGATGATGATCAGGTAAAGCGCGACGATGTAGTTCAGCAGGCTCGGGACGATCAGGATTAGGATCCCGGCGATCAGCGATACCAGCGGACCAAGACTCAGGGTGACATTCATGGCGACTCCTTTGATGGAAAGGGGGTGCGGGCGGGACGCAAGCGTCATGTCCAATCAGCAATCGATGTGCCCGGGCTCGGCGTTGCGCCGCCTAGCTTACACGCTGACAGTTAAAACCGAATGTTCACTGTGCCAACCAGTTCATTGCCCGTGGGGCTGCTGCTGGCGACGCTCATATCGTGCTCGACGCTCAGATACGCCGCGGTCGACGCACCGATGCGCAGCGAGACGCCCCCTCCGACCCGGATGAAGTGCCCGCTACCCGACGCCGCAAATGACACCCCGCCCGCTGAAATGTGATTGCCGCCTAGCAGTTCGTTCGAATAGTCGATCGATGCGAAGGGCTCGAGGGTCAGCGCATGACCGCCCGCGCTGAAATCGATGCGATGCGCGGCGCGCACGCCGATATTGCTGACTAGGCTATTCGAGCTTCCTAGCGCGGTGACGACGTCGTCCTTGTCGATCATTGAGTTGAAGCCCGCATGCTGAAAGGTCAGCGAGATGCGAGGCTCGAACGTGGTGGTGGCGTCCGTGGCTAAGGGAATACCGGCTTCCAGCGAGGCCACTTCGGCACGCCCGACGGTCTCGCCGACGCGACCCCGTGCGAGCGTGTCGACCGTCACGTTGTCGTAGAAGACGCCTTGCACGACGCCGTCGACATAGGCGCCGCCCGGTGATTGATAGGTGGCGGCCAGCCCCAGTGAGGTCGCATCGAAGTGTGTGCTCGCCTGATTCACAATCACTTGTGAGGTCGAACCGCCCTGGCTGACGATCAGGTCGGCATGGAGGCGGTCGCCACCTGCGAACACATTGGGTGCGACTACGCCGGCGCCGGTCTGGACGAACCAGAGATGCTGATCGTAGGACGGCTGAGCACCTGCATCGATGTTGGCGTGCCAGTCCTTGGCGCGGGTAAAGAGCTCGGGCGTTGCTTGCGTGAGGCCGTCTTCGGCGGCGGGCGCGAGGTCGCCCGAGCGCTTGTGCAGTTCGTCGGCGAGGGCCAGCCCATAGGCGAGCGCACCGCTGGGCAGCGATTGGTACGCGGGGACCTGCGGCACGACGACGGGGGTGCCCGGTGCTTCGCCATTCGGTCCGCGCCCAACGGGAACGCCCGCGGGAGCAGAGGGGTCCGTCGCGGAAAGCACGACCACCGATTGCAGCCGGTAATCGGTGAAGTTCGTCACGCCGAGCGCGGCGAGCCTGGGGTCGAGCACGGTCGAAGACGACTGGCCAGGGGCGAATGCGAACAGGCGGAACTGGTAAGGGCCGCCCGCGACATACCCGCCTGCGAGCGACAGCGCCGAGGACGACGAACCGGTGCCGCCCTGGGCGACCGAGATGCCGTCCGTCGCATGGTTGCCCGTCAGCGCGCCGACGCTGCCTGCCAGCGGCGTGACGACGAGAGCGTTGGTGCCGGTCAGCGCGCCCGCGACGAGGAGTCGGTCGGTGATCTGCCCGCTTGACCCACCCTGATCGATCACACTGCGAATGGCGAGTTGTCCGTTGTTGCCTGTGTAGGCACCCGCGATCGTGAGCGTGCTTGTCGAGCTCGAGGTGGGCAGCGTCGCGGGATCGCCGGGCGAGAGGAGGCCGTTGTTGACGACGCTTCCTGCAATCGAGCCGATACCGGACAAGGTCGCGCCAGAGGCAATCGTCACGCCTGACGAAGCGAGTGATGTATCGACCTCGAGGATGCCGGCGTTGACCGATGTCGTGCCGGTGTAGGTACTCGCCGTATCGAGCACCACGGTGCCCGGGCCCGCCTGGATAACATTGCCCGTGCCCGATATGGCCTGCGCAAAATGGAAGACGTCGTTGCGATCGAACACCAGTGTGCCGTTGTCCGCAACGGGACCTGCGACCGAACCGGTGTTGCCTCCTGTGCCGAGTTGCAGCGTGCCAGCGGTGATGGTCGTCGTCCCCGTGAACGGACTATCCGCGGCGAGCGCGGTCGTGCCGCTGCCCGCCTGGACGATTGCGCCCACGCCCGAGATCGAACCGTCGAAAACGGCGTTGTCGTTGCGATCGAAGATCAGTGTCGCGTTGTCGATCACGTCCCCGCCGAGGGAGCCGGCATTCGAGCCATTGCCGAGTTGGAGCGCGCCGGCGGAGATCGTCGTCACGCCCGTATAGAGCTGATTCGCGGTCAGCGTGAGCGTACCGGTGCCCGTCTTGGTGAGGCCGCCTGTTCCCGACACTGTACCGTCGAAGCTATCGCTGGTAGTGGTGTTCGCGGTCAGCGTCGCCGTCCCGAGCGTGACGTTGCCGGCACCGGTCAACGCCCCGATCGACTGGTTCGTGTTGTTCAGGTTCAGTGTGCCCGCACTCGCGATTGCGATGGCCGAACTGGTGCTGAGTGCACCCGCGGTGTCGGTACGAAGCGTTGCGCCTGTGTCGACGTGTATCGCGTTGAGCGATGTCGCCACGTCGAGTGCAAGCGTGCCTGCTGCGACTTCGACCGCCGTCGTGGCGGTCGGTGTTTGAGCAAGCGTCCAGATGCCCGTGCCCGTCTTCGTGATCGAACTGAAACCCGAGAGCGCCTGGGTCCAGCTCGCCGCCGCGGACCCCGTGAGCATCAGCGTGTTGTTCGTGCCGCCCAAGGAGATGCCGGTGAAGAGCGCAGCCGCGTCGACTGTGACCGCGTTGCCGTTGAACGTGGAACTGATCGTGCCGGAGTGCGAACCGGCTTCGAGCTTGATCGTGTTGCCCGCACCGCTGAAGGTCACGTTGGCGAGCGTGCCCGACTGATCGAGCGAACTGCCGCCGCCTTCGGTCAGCGTTCCACCGATGTGGCCGGCCGCGCCCACCGTGACTGACGACCCCGTGCCGATGCCCGCCGTGCCGCTGATGGTGCCGGTGACCGTGAGGGTGCTTGTGTTGCCCGCAGTCAACGCACCGGTCAGCCTCCCGCTGTTGGTGATTTGACTGTTGGCGCCGCCCGCCAGCGCCCCCGTGATCGTGCCGCTGTTCGAGATCACGCTGGCGATGCCGCCGGTGACCGAGCCTGAAATCGAGCCTGCGTTGGTGAGCGTCAAGGCACCCGTGCCGAGATTGATCGCTTGCCCGACACCCGAGATCACACCCGTGCTGGAGTTGATGATGGTGTTCGGGCCCGCCCCATCGAACCAGATCCCTGCTGCGTGCGCGGCGCTGATCGTGCCGTTGTTGGTAATCGTGTTGTTGATGCCGATCGGGTTGATCGCCTCGGCGTTGGTCGCCGTGCCGTTCGACTCGATGCTCGCGCCGACGCCGATCGTCAGCGTATTGCCGTTGTTGAACTCGATTGTGTTGCCGCCTTTGCCGAAGTTTCCGGTGGCGTTGACCGCGGAGTTCGACAAGACCGAGCCGGCCACCAGCACAATCGTATTGTTGTTGTAGACCGAGACGCCGTTGTTATCGCCTGAAGAGACGGTAGCCGGAGTCGAGGTCGAAGGGTCGCCGATATTGACTGTGGAGCCCACCGTACTCATGCCGCTGCCGACGGGCACGCCGGTCGTGGTGCCCGTGCAGGTGATGGTGGTGCCGACCGTCGAGCACGTGGCCCAACTGCTTGGTGCATAGGCGCCAAGGCAGGTCGTCATGACGCAGACCGCACGCAGGCGCGGCGAGCGCGGGATCAGCGCGCCGGAGTGGGTCGATGGCGTCGAACGCGACGCGGCATTGCCCCGCCGACCGCGTGGGTGGGCGAGGGCAACGGCATGCGCATCCGCCCCGAGTGCCGGGTCGGTCGCATTAACCCCGAATGTGGCGCTTGCCGCGTCTTGGACGGCGCGCCTGTTGTTGTTGCGCATCGATTTGTTTGTGTTCTGATGTCGCGTACTACGCTGAGCGTTTCGTTCTTGTGGAAATCGACTGCACGAAGGAGATATCGGCAGTGAATGGGCAAGCTGAATAGCTAGGCCCAAATTAGATTGATCGATTGGAATCGGTCGGCCGTGACGCTGCGAAAAATGCAGTGACGAGGGTCAGAGGATGCGGAGCGGGGAGCGGCGTCGCGGTGCCTGAAAACGCGGCCAGAAATGCAAAAAGCCCGACTCGAAAGAGTGGGGCTTTGCATGTGTTTTTTTGGCTCCTCGACCTGGGCTCGAACCAGGGACCTACGGATTAACAGTCCGGCGCTCTACCAACTGAGCTATCGAGGAACAGCAGAGAAATGAGATTTTATGGAGAGGTTCTTATACTGTCAAGCGTCTGGCGCGCATTTTTTTGAACTTCGTCTTCGTTGCGTTTGCGGGCGCCTGTGCGGCACGTTCAGCACAGCGCACCGGCCTGTCCGGAATGCAACGAGCCTTAGCGGACGAGCAGGTCCAGCTTGTTCTTCACGTCCTTGAACTCTTCAGCTTCGGGAAGCGGCGGCTTGGTCTTCGTGATGCTCGGCCAGTTCTTCGCGAGTTCGATATTGAGCGGGATAAATGCCTGTTGATCGCCGGGTACGTCTTCTTCGGCGTAAATGGCGTTCACCGGGCATTCGGCCACGCATACGGCGCAGTCGATGCACTCGTCGGGATCGATTGTGAGGAAGTTCGGGCCTTCGCGGAAGCAGTCAACCGGGCATACATCCACGCAATCGGTATAACGGCATTTGATGCAGCTTTCGGTCACAACGTGAGTCATGCAAACTCCTGCAAAACGGTAAGCGCCAGTGAAAAGGCGATTCTCAAGAAACCCATATTGTAGCCCAGTCGCCGCAGCCGGGCTGAACAGGCGGCGCGTCGTTTATACAGTTTCGTGATTAGTTTATCGCGCTCGCCGCCCTTGGAGGCGAGCGCGCCCGGCCTCGTGTCCGATCGCCGCCGGGGTATCGGCGGCAGCCCTTTCGGGTACTATCAGGTTCGCTTGTGCTCAGCCTCGTTTTCGCGACCCATGATCATTACTTCGCTGCTCGATACCGATCTCTACAAGTTCACGATGATGCAGGTCGTCCTGCATCATTTCCCTGCGGCGCAGGCGGAGTACGCGTTTCGCTGCCGCACGCCGGGTATCGATCTGGTGCCGTACATCGAGGAGATCCAGGGCGAAATCCGCAGCCTGTGCTCGTTGCGGTTCACCGAAGGTGAGCTCGACTATCTGCGCAGCTGGCGCTTTATCAAGTCGGACTTCATCGACTTTCTTGGTCTGTTTCATATGAACGAGAAGCACGTCGAGGTGGTGCCGTCGGGCAAGGGCAATGGCGAGATCGAGATCCGCATCGTCGGGCCCTGGCTGCACACTATCCTGTTCGAGGTGCCGCTGCTCGCGATTGTCAATGAAGTGTACTTCCGCAATACACAGATTGCGCCTGACTATGCCGAAGGGCGCGCGCGGCTGGCCGAGAAGATCCAGATGCTCGGTGCACGGCCCCACTACAGCGACTGCAAAATTGCCGACTACGGCACGCGGCGGCGTTTCTCCAAGCGCTGGCACGAGGAAGTGGTCCTGATGCTGAAGGATGTGCTCGGCGAGCAGTTTGCCGGCACCAGCAATGTGTTTTATGCGTACAAGCATGGCCTCACGCCGCTCGGTACCATGGCGCATGAGTACTTGCAAGCATGCCAGGCACTCGGGCCGCGTCTGCGCGATTCGCAGATTTTCGGCTTCGAGATGTGGGCCAAGGAGTATCGCGGCGACCTCGGGATCGCTTTGTCCGACGTCTACGGGATGAAGGCCTTCCTGCGCGACTTCGACATGTATTTCTGCAAGCTGTTCGATGGCGCGCGCCACGATTCCGGTGACCCGTTCGAATGGGGCGAGAGACTGCTCAAGCACTATGAGGACAATCGGTGTGACCCGCGCACGAAGGTCATGGTGTTTTCCGACGCGCTCGATATCCCCAAGGTGATTCAGCTGTACGAACGGTTTCGCGGGCGCTCGAAGCTGGCCTTCGGGGTCGGCACGAACCTGACCAATGATCTCGGCTATGAGCCTTTGCAGATCGTGATCAAGATGGTCCGCTGCAACGGGCAGCCTGTGGCCAAGCTCAGCGACTCGCCGGGCAAGAACATGTGCGACGACAAGGCGTATCTGGCCTATCTGCGGCAGGTTTTCGAGATCGAGCAGGATGTGGGGTAGGTGGGTCGTCCGGCGGGGCGGATCGGGCTGTCCGGGTCAGCGCATTGCGCATCGGCCTAGGCCGTTTGGACGAATGGTCCGCAAGGGGGCGTCGCTATAATCTTGCGTCTCATGTCGTACTTTCATAAGGTTTCCCGATTGAACTGCTTGGCTCTCCGTTTCCTCTGCGCTGGTCGCGTCGGTGTTTGTGCGGCGTTGCTGGCGACGCTGTCGGGTGTCGCGCATGCCACGGCGATGGGGAGTGAGCTGATGTCGGCGGCATCGGCAGCGTCGGCGTCGGCCGCCGGACACGCGGGGTCATCCGGAGTCGATGACGCCAGCCTTCCGTTGGTCGAAGGGCTGCCATTTGCCGGAATGCTGCTCTCGATCGCCTTGTTCCCGATCGTAGCCCCGCACTTCTGGCATCGCCACTTCGGCAAGGTCTCGGCATTCTGGGGCCTCGCTTATCTTCTGCCGTTCGCGTGGTCGTATGGCGCTGGAGCGGCTGCGTCGTCGCTGGTTCACGCGTTTTTTTCCGAGTACCTGCCGTTTATCGTCTTGCTCACGGCGCTCTATACGGTGGCGGGGGGTATCTGCGTGCGAGGCAATCTGCACGGGTCGCCCGCGATCAATACGCTGATGCTGGCCATCGGGACGCTGCTCGCCAGTGTGATGGGGACGACCGGCGCGGCGATGCTGATGATTCGCCCTTTGCTGCGGGCGAACGACAACCGCAAGCATCGTGTTCATGTGGTCGTGTTTTTTATCTTTCTCGTGGCGAACGCGGGGGGATCGCTGACACCTCTGGGCGATCCGCCGTTGTTCCTGGGCTTTCTGAACGGCGTCGGTTTCATGTGGACCATCGTGCATCTGTTCTGGCCGATGGTATTCGTGTGCTCAATCCTGCTCGCTGTGTTCTATGCACTGGATGCGTGGTACTTCCATCGACGCGAGGAAGCGGGCAAGCCCTTCCTCGATCCCACACCGGACTCGCGCCTGATCTGGTTCGAAGGCAAGCGCAACGTTTTCCTGATCGCCATCGTCACCGGGCTGGTGCTGCTGAGTGGTGTATGGCGCCCCGGGGTGAGCTTCGACATGATGGGCACGCCGGTCGAATTGCAGAACTTGGTGCGCGACGGCCTGTTGATCGCCGTGACGCTCGTCTCGCTATGGATCACGCCGAAATCGGCGCGCGAAGGCAATGCGTTCAACTGGGCACCGATCGCAGAAGTCGCAAAACTCTTTGCGGCGATCTTCGTGACGATTGCACCGGTGATTGCGATCCTACGTGCGGGCGAGCATGGGGCGCTCGCTTCGGTCGTCCATCTGGTCGCTTCCCCGAGTGGCGAGCCGCTGGACCCGATGTACTTCTGGGTCACCGGTCTGCTGTCCTCGTTCCTCGACAACGCGCCGACCTACCTTGTGTTCTTCAATCTCGCGGGTGGCGATGCGCAGCATCTGATGACCGACGGCGCGAGCACATTGGTCGCGATCTCGGCGGGCGCCGTATTCATGGGCGCCAACACCTATATCGGCAATGCCCCGAATTTTATGGTCAAGGCGATGGCCGAGTCTCGCGGCGTGAAGATGCCGGGCTTTTTCGCCTATATGCTGTGGTCCGGCGCTATCCTGTTACCGCTGTTTTGCCTCATGACCGTCGTGTTCTTTCGATAAAACGCGCCTGATTCGCAGCGATTTCACGGCTGCACACCCCTTTTGAAGGGGTATCGGGTGCACTACTCAGAAGAGTTTAATGTGAAGAAGATTCTTGTATCGCGCGCTGTGTTCCCGGATGTGATCGAACGCCTCAAGCGCCATTTCGACGTTGAGACGAATCAGGAAGATCGCAGACTCACACGTGAAGAACTGGCGGTGAAGCTGGTGGACAAGGACGGCATGTTTGTCGCCGGCGACCGGATCGACGCTGAAGTGCTGGCTGCGGCGCCCCGGCTGCGCGTGGTCGCGAACATGGCGGTCGGCTACAACAATTTCGATATCGACGCGTTCAATCGTGCGAGCGTCCTCGGCACCAATACGCCGGACGTGCTCAACGAAACGACGGCCGACCTCGGCTGGGCGCTGATGATGGCTGCGGCGCGCCGCATGAGCGAAGGCGAGCGGTTTTTACGCGCAGGCAAGTGGGATCGCTGGGCCTACGACATGCTGATGGGCTCCGATGTCTACGGGTCCACGCTCGGCGTGATTGGCATGGGCCGGATCGGGCAGGCGGTGGCGCGGCGCGCCAAGGGCTTTGGCATGCGCGTGGTTTATCACAACCGCTCGCGGGTGACGGCGGAGATCGAGCGCGAACTCAATGCGGAATATCTGGACAAGGAAGCGTTGCTGAAGGAAGCCGACCACGTCGTGCTCGTGCTGCCGTACACGCCTTCGAGCCACCATACGATTGGTGCGGCTGAGTTTGCACTGATGAAGCGCACCGCCACGATCACGAATATCGCGCGCGGCGGGATCATCGATGACGTCGCGCTGATCGAAGCGCTGCGTGCCCACCAGATTGGCGCGGCCGGCCTCGATGTGTTCGAGGGTGAGCCGAAGCTGAATCCGGGCTTTCTCGATCTGCCCAATGTCGTGCTGACGCCGCATATCGGCAGCGCGACCGAGGCGACCCGGCGCGCGATGGCCAACCTCACGGCCGACAACTTGATCGCCGGCCTCGGCGAGGGACCGCAAGCCGGCCATCCGCCGACCCCGATCAACCCCGAGGTGATGGCGCACTGGAGTCACGGATGAACGATGGGGCGCCCGGCCTGATGGGGGTCGTGCTCGCGGTCGCCTTATTGTTGGCGTTGCTCGCGCTGGTGCCGCTGGTGCTGATTGCGCTGCGACAGAGCAGTCGCGGCAACGACGACACGTTGCTGCTTGAGCTCGGCGACCGCTGGGATGCGACACAAGCCGTGCAGCAGCGTCTGATCGAGCGGCTCGAACGCGAAGTCCGTGCGGATATCGCCGAAAGCGGCCGGCTCGGGCGCGATGAACAGAGCCTGGTGCTCAAGCGTTTTGGCGATACGCTGAATCAGCAGCTGTCGCTGTTGTCGGAAAGCAATGACCGGCGTTTTGCCGAAGTACGGGCGACGCTCGAACAGAAGCTCAAGGATATCGAGGCGAACAACGCGAAGAAGCTCGAAGAGATGCGTCAGACCGTCGACGAGAAGCTGCACGCGACGCTCGAACATCGGCTGGGTGAATCCTTCAAGCTGGTGTCGGATCGCCTCGAACTCGTCCATCGCGGGCTTGGCGAGATGCAGACCTTGGCTGCGGGGGTGGGCGACCTCAAGCGCGTGCTGACCAATGTGAAGACTCGCGGGACCTGGGGCGAGGTGCAACTTGAAGCCTTGCTCGACCAGGTGCTGACCGCGGACCAGTATGCGAAGAATGTGGCGACGGTGCCGATGCGCACCGAGCGTGTCGAGTTTGCGATTCGCCTGCCCGGGCGTTCGGTCAGCTCGGCGGGTTCGGGTGACGACGTGCCCGTCTGGTTGCCGATCGATGCGAAGTTTCCGCGTGAAGACTATGAGCGCCTGATCCTCGCGCAAGAGCGCGCGGATCCGGTCGCGGTCGAAGAGGCCTCGCGTGCGCTGGATGGGCGGATCAGGCTCGAGGCCAAGACGATCGCCGAGAAGTACGTGTCGCCGCCGCATACGACGGACTTCGGGATCTTATATTTGCCGACAGAAGGGTTGTATGCGGAGGTGCTGCGTCGCCCCGGGCTGACCGACAGCCTGCAACGGGATTATCGGATCACGATCGCGGGCCCGACCACGCTGACCGCTTTGTTGAACAGCTTGCAGATGGGCTTCAGGACGCTCGCGATCGAGAAACGGTCGAGCGAGGTCTGGCAGGTACTCGGCGCAGTGAAGACCGAGTTCAGCAAGTTCGGCGATGTGCTCGCGAAAACCAAGGCGCAGTTGCTGACCGTGACGCGCACGATCGAAGCAGCCGAAGTGCGCACGCGTACGATGAGCCGAAAGCTGCGCGACGTCGAGGCGCTGCCCGGCGATCAGGCGGTGGGATTGCTGGGGAATACGGAAAGCGGTGTGAGCGGGAGTGAGACGAGCGAGTCGCCGTCAACGGATACTGCTGCAGCGGAAGCCGACAACGACTAGGCATCGCCGAACGAGCGATGCCCGTCGCATGGCATCAAACTCTATCCCGGACCGCCCGCGAGTTTCGTCAATGCCTCGCCCGTCATACGCACGACACGCCAGTCAGGCATGACCGTCGCGCCGATGTTCTCGTAGAAGTCGATGGCCGACTGATTCCAGTCGAGCACAGTCCATTCGAAGCGGGCGCACTGGCGCTCGACCGCGATCGCCGCGAGCTTGCGCAGCATCGCCGAAGCCACACCCATGCGGCGCGCGGCCGGACTCACATACAGGTCTTCGAGATAGAGCCCACGCTGGGTCAGGAAGCTTGAGAAGTTATGGAAGTACATCGCGTAGGCGACGACCTTCCCTTCATATTCGGCCACCAGGCATTCGACGCGCGGAAGATCGTCTGCGAGCGCGGCGCGCAGCGTCTCTTCGGTCGCGACCAGCAAATGCGTCAGGTGTTCGAATTCAGCGAGCTCCGTGATCAGCGACAGAATCGCCGCCGCGTCGTCGGGTCGCGCAAAGCGGATTGACGCACTTGCCTCCGAAGGTGCCGGCATCAGTCTTCGTCCTCATCTTCCGGCGCGTCGCTCAAGGCGATTTCAATGCCGCCGAAACGGCTCGCGACCCAGTTGTAGGCATGGCAGGCGATCCAGAGGAGCGCGAAGCCGATCAGTGCGTTGAGGATCAGGGCGCTGAAGAATGCGAGCACGATGTTCGCAAGCGACGTACTCGACATTCCGCCACTCGCGATACCCGATTGCACGGCCGCGACCAGCGCCCCGAGCACCACGATCGGCACGGAGAACGTCAGGTAAATCAGGATCAGCGCCTTCGCCGTTTGCCCCGGGGTGATATACGAAATCTGCTTTTTCATTGCTTGGATGAAAAGATATGGCGCAATCCGCGCGTCGGCTGGCCTGTTGCCGATCTGGCGCACCTTTCGGGCACACCGCGCTTATCGTTCTAATTCCTGCAGGTCTTGCAGGGTGTTCGCATTGTAGAACGCGTGTGTTTCACGAAAACTGACTTCGACGGCGTTGTGGTGGGCGTACCACGCGCCAAGTCGTCGCACGCCACTCGCCAGTTGGGCGTTGGCCGAATCGGCGAGCCGGCTCGGTAACAGCGCGAACACGGGATGTTGCTGGTGTGTGCCGTCCGCTTCGCGGGTCGCCGCGAAGGCGAGGTCGCCCGCAGTCACTTCGAGGGCCTCGATCAGCTTGTCGGCGAGATCGAGCGGGAAGAGGGGGGCATCGCAGGGAACGATCAGCACCCAGGGGGTGGTCGCGGCATGCAGGCCGGTGGCAATACCGGCGAGGGGGCCGGCGAAGGTCGGCGCGGGAGAGTCGCCATAGACCGGAAATCCATAGCGTCGGTAAAGGTCGGTGTTCCGGTTCGCGCTGATCGCGAGGGCACCGACTTGCGGCTGCAGACGCTCGATCGCATGTTCGACGAGGGGCCGGCCGCGCAGCGCCTGGAGCCCTTTGTCGACACCACCCATGCGTGAACCCTGGCCACCCGCGAGGATCAGGCCGGTGACCTGCTCATGGCCGATCCGCGGTCGCACGGCTTGCATCATCCGCCGATATAAGACATTTCGACGCGCGGCGCCTCGGTGTCATGGCGGCTGCCTGCATCCCCGCTCGCCTGTGCGGCACCGGCCGCGGAGCGCTGCTGGGAATACTGATCGCCGCGGCCCTGCCAGATTCGTGCGACGGCGGTTGCCAGTCCTGCGTCACTGATGGCGGGGTCGCGCAACAGGGCGCGCAGGTCATAGCCCTGGTTCGCGAACAGACACAGATAAACCTTGCCTTCGGTCGAGAGTCTCGCCCGCGTGCAATCACCACAAAACGCGTGGGTCACGCTCGAGATCACGCCGATCTCGCCCGCGCCGTCGACATAGCGCCAGCGCGCGGCTGTCTCGCCGCGATAGCCCGGCGCAATCGCTTCGAGCGGGAAGCGCGCCGAGATCCGCTCGACGACATCGGCCGATGGCAAGACATCATCCATCCGCCAGCCGTTCGAGTTACCGACGTCCATATATTCGATAAAGCGAAGTACTACGCCGCTGTCGCGGAAATGACGTGCCATCGGCACGATTTCCTGGTCATTCGTGCCGCGCTTGACGACCATATTGACCTTGATCGACGCGAATCCCGCCTCGCGCGCTGCGTCGATGCCGGCCAGAACGTCGGCCACCGGGAAGTCGACATCGTTGATGCCGCGAAACAGTGTGTCGTCGAGCGCGTCCAGGCTGACCGTAAGGCGGGTGAGCCCCGCAGCCTTGAGCGCTGCGGCTTTGCGGGTGAGCAGGGAGCCGTTGGTCGTGAGCGTCAGATCGAGCGGTTTGCCGTGGACCGTACGCAGTTGCGCGAGCCGCTCAATCAGGTACTCGAGGTTCTTGCGCAGTAGGGGCTCGCCACCCGTCAGGCGGATTTTCTCGACGCCATGCGACACGAAAACCCGCGCAAGACGCTCGATTTCCTCGAAGGTCAGCAAGTGGCTGTGCGGCAGGAATGGGTGATCTTTGCCGAACGATTCTTTCGGCATGCAATAGACGCAGCGGAAGTTGCAGCGATCGGTCACCGAAATGCGCAGGTCCCGCAGCGGCCGGGCAAGCGTATCCGTCAGCGCGCCGCTAGGCGTCGCGATGGGGCCGGACAGGCCTGGGACCGGACGGTCGCGCGACAAACTGCGCCAATCCGCGACCGGGATGACTTTGCTGGGCATGGGAACCTTGACTGCGTACCCTTGCATTTTAGCTGAATGCCGCTGCGCCTGACTTGAAAGGTACAGTTGCAAAAAAGCCCGGCAGGCGTGAGCCTGTCGGGCGGGTCGAACGGGCGAGCGACAGCGGTCGTCGCCCAGGTCCTGCGGCCAGCGCCCCGAAGGGCGCCGTGGCTTACGCCTGGCCGTTGCCGTCGCGACCGGTTTCGATCTGCACCATCGGTGCGGCCGAGACCGGAGGCAGCGCCTTGCGCTCACGCGGAGCGCGCGGTGCCGGCGCTTGTTGGGCGGCGACTTCGCGGGCAGCTTGCAGCTTGCTCGAGTCGGTGTTGACCCAGACCAGGCCTGCCGATTCAAGCACAGGGGTTAGGGCTTCGATCGACAGAGGCTGCGCGGCCGCGGGGGCAGGGGCCTTCGCCGGAGCCGGCGTTTCGACCACCGGCTTCACCGTCGATTCCACTGCGACTTCGACTGCCGGTGTGGTTTCCACAGCGATCTTCGGCGCAACCGGAGCCGGCACAGCAAAGGGCTCGGCGGCGACGGGAGCGGCCGCCACGGGTTCGTGGACGGCCGGTGCCGTTTCAGCCTGGACCGGTGCTGGCACTTCGCTTGCGACCACCGGCGTTGCGACCGGTGCGGCGCTCGTTTCATGCGATACCGTCGCAACAGGCGCTTCAGCAGGCGTTTCGACGACCGGACGAACTTCCACCGCAGGCGCTGCGACTTCGGCGACATGGCTATCGGTCACGACAGGCGCCGGTTCCGGTTCCGGTGCCTTGTTCGTTTCGACATAAGCCGGGGCCTCCGTGCGAACCTCCTCCGCTTCCCTTGCCGCAGCAGCGGGCGCTTCCACCGGTGCGGGCGTTGCGACGACCGGCGACGAAGCAGCAGCGACCTGCACAGGCTCATGTGCCGCGTCGGCGATCGCTTGCGCGACGGGTGCCTGTACGGGTGCCACGGGCTGAGCTGCGACGGCTGCCGGCGCTTCTTCGCCGAAGGACGTTGCAGCGGCTTCCACAGCCGGTGCTTCCGTCCGGCGCGGAGCGCGCTGACGCGTGCCTTCACCTTCTGCCGACTGACCTTCCGTCACTGCTTGAGCACCACCTTCTGCCACATCAGCGGCCAGATTGGTGTTCACGCCCTCTTCCTCACGCTCGCGACGTCCACCGCGACGGCCACGACGGCGACGGCGGCGTTCTTCGCCCCCTTCGCGCGGCGCTTCATCATCGCCGAACTGTTCATCACGGGCCTGCGCTTCACCATTGCCTTCGAGCGACACATCGCCATTCAGCAAGGTGTCATCGCCCGCTGCGACCGCGTCGGCCGTGCGTTTCTCACGACGTTCGCCACGCTCGCCGCGTTCTCCACGGCCCGCGCGCTCCTGACGTTCGACGCCATCTGTGCGTGCGGCATCGGTGGTTTCCGTCGTGCGTTCCGATTGCCGTTCGCGACCGCCACGTCCTTCCCGCGGCTCGCGGGGTTCACGCGGCTCACGGGTATCGCGCACTTCGCGCGGTTCACGTGCTTCACGCGGCTCGCGGCCCTCGCGCGGTTCACGGGGTTCACGCGGTTCGCGAGTCTCCCGTCCCTCGCGGGGTTCACGCCCTTCACGCACTTCAGCGCTCCGGTCACCACGATCCTGACGCGGACCCCGTTGCGCCGGCTGGGCTGTTACGTCACGCGTACCTTGCGCGGCACCGCGACGGCCGCGGCCGCCACGTTCCTGACGATCGCCCTTGTCGGACTTCTCGCCGTTACGTTCACCACGTTCGGCGCGTTCGATCCGCTCGCGCGCGGTCCGGGCCGCCGGCTTCGCAGCCGGGGTTTCGACCGGCGGTGCGACCGGAGCCGGCGTCATACCGAACAGGCCCTTGATCCAGCCGATGAGGCCGCCACCGCTCGAGACGGGAATCGCCGACGGCACGGATGCCGCTACGACGGGTTCCGGACGCGGCGTCGAAGTCGGCGCCGGGCGCTCGGGCGTAATGCCCTTAACCGCGGCTTCCTGCTTCGGCTTCGCTTCTTCGGCACGTTTGCTGTAGCCCGATTCGGACTCCAGTTCGCGCGCGGCTTCCTCAGCCATCTTGTAGCTCGCACGCGGTTCCTCGAGACGCGGGTCGTCGTGGCGCAGGCGTTCGAGCTTGTAGTGCGGCGTATCGAGATGCTTGTTCGGAATCAGCACAACGCCGACCTTGAAGCGCGTCTCGATCTTGTTGATTTCCTGGCGCTTTTCGTTCAGCAGGAAGGCGGTCACTTCGACCGGCACCTGGCAGTGAATCGCCGAGGTGTTTTCCTTCATCGCTTCTTCCTGAATGATCCGCAGCACTTGCAGCGCGGACGATTCGGTGTCGCGGATGTGACCCGTGCCATTGCAGCGCGGGCAGGTCACATGGCTGCCTTCGGACAGGGCCGGGCGCAGCCGCTGACGCGACAGCTCCATCAGGCCGAAGCGCGAGATCTTGCCCATCTGGACGCGTGCACGGTCGTGCTTGAGCGCGTCTTTCAGGCGTTGCTCGACTTCACGCTGGCTCTTGGTCGACTCCATGTCGATAAAGTCGATCACGATCAGGCCGCCCAGATCACGCAGGCGTAACTGACGGGCGACTTCGTCGGCGGCTTCGAGGTTGGTGCGCGCAGCGGTTTCTTCGATGTCGGCGCCCTTGGTCGCGCGTGCCGAGTTCACATCGATGGCGACGAGCGCTTCGGTGTGGTCGATCACGATTGCGCCGCCGGAGGGCAACGGCACGGTCCGCGAGTAGGCGGTTTCGATCTGGTGCTCGATCTGGAAGCGCGAGAACAGCGGCACATCGTCGCGGTAGCGCTTCACCTTGATCAGGTTGTCCGGCATCACGACGCTCATGAACGCGCGTGCTTGCTCGTCGATTTCCTCGGTGTCGATGAGGATTTCGCCAATATCCGGCTGGAAGTAATCGCGAATCGCGCGAATCACCAGGCTCGATTCGAGATAGATCAGCAGCGGACCGCGCGTCGACTTCGACGCTTCTTCGATCGCACGCCAGAGCTGCATCAGGTAATTCAGGTCCCATTGCAGTTCTTCGGCGCTGCGGCCAATACCGGCCGTGCGCGCGATGATGCTCATGCCCTCGGGCAGCTCGAGCTGGCCCATGGTCTCGCGCAGTTCCTGACGCTCTTCGCCCTCGATACGGCGCGATACGCCGCCGCCGCGCGGGTTGTTCGGCATCAGCACCAGGTAGCGGCCGGCGAGCGAAATAAACGTGGTCAGGGCAGCGCCCTTGTTGCCGCGTTCTTCTTTCTCAACCTGGACGATCAGTTCCTGGCCTTCGCGCAGCGCGTCCTGAATCCGGGCGGAGCGCATGTCGACGCCATCACGGAAATACTGGCGGGCGACTTCCTTGAACGGCAGAAAACCGTGGCGGTCTTCACCGTAATTGACGAAGCAAGCTTCGAGAGAGGGTTCGATCCGGGTGATGACACCCTTGTAGATATTGCCTTTGCGTTGTTCGCGGCCGGCGGTTTCGATATCGATGTCAATCAGCTTCTGACCATCGACGATGGCGACGCGCAGTTCTTCCTGCTGCGTCGCATTGAACAGCATGCGTTTCATGGAACGGCTCCCAGAGCGGCTGTGCTGTCGTTTCGGATCCGTCCGCGCTGATGAGCGCGATCAGTCGGATGGACTGATGCAGAAGACCGGACGCCGGACGGACGCGTGCGGCCAAATGGGGCCGAACGGACCGGGGAAACGACAACGCGCCACGCTTTTTGTTGTCACATAAAGCACGCGGGGCCGAAGTCGGGACGGGAGAATTGCCTGATACGTCTGCCCAATCAGAGGGGCAGCACTGGCACACGCGATCGACGATGCTGGACCATGCGCGAGCATGCCGTATCCTGACTGAGCCGGTCCGCGCGCAGAGCGCAACTGGACCGGACGCCAGAACCGGACGCGCAAGCGGGCGCCTGATGAACATGTTGCCGGCCAGTTCGGCGCACGGCGACACATTGCATGCCTGACATCGTACCGGTCGACTTCCTTGAGCATCCGGCTTCTCGTGATCGTCTGGGATCACCTTTGAAGCGGGGCGTCGCGGCCGTGAACCGGCTTACTTCGCTTCCCGCGCAGCGGGCCTATGACAGCCTGCTGCGCGACACAAAATTCTTTTTGACCCGGACTTCGCTGCCCGCGAAAAACGCTCCCGACCGGATGCACCTGTGGGCGCCATCCCTGCCTGAACGAATTTCGTGCGTGCAACTCACCAAAAAAATGCTCGTCATCGGGACGAGCAACCGACCCTCCGGTGCAAGTAAAATGACGGTTTTTACCGCTCGCACCGGGTGCACTCCACTGTCCGACCTTCAGATTTGGTGGCCGACAGCAAATGCTGTGACAAATTATATGCAGAATGAATGAGTTAGGCAAAACCTCCGGGCATTCAGTTGCCGCCGACCAGGTCTCGATGATCGAGATCGACGAAGAATGGGCGGGCCAGCGCATCGATAACTTCTTGATGCGCATTTGTAAAGGCGTGCCTAAAAGCCATGTCTACCGCATTCTGCGAAGCGGTGAAGTCCGCGTCAATAAAGGGAGAGTGGGTGCTGACTATCGATTGATGGCGGGCGATCGGGTGCGCGTGCCGCCGATTCGCATCGCCGCGCGCGAAGTCGAAACACCAACCTGGATGCCCGCGCCGGTTTATACGATCGTGCACGAGGACGACTTCCTTTTGGTGATCGACAAGCCTGCCGGTCTCGCGGTTCACGGCGGGAGCGGGGTCAGTTTTGGTGTGATTGAGCAGTTGCGCAACGCGCGCCCGACCGCGAAATTCCTCGAGCTTGTGCATCGGCTCGACCGGGAAACCTCGGGGCTACTGATGATTGCGAAGCGGCGCTCGGCGCTGGTCGCCCTGCACGAGCAAATCCGGGAAAACCGCATCGACAAACGTTATCTCGCCTGTGTCGTCGGCGACTGGCATGACGCGCGCCGCGCCGTGAAGGCGCCTTTGCACAAGTATCTGACGCCCGAAGGCGAGCGCCGGGTGCGCGTGCAAGAGGACGGGCAAGCATCCCATACGATTTTCAACCTGGTCGAACGCTTCAAAGGCTACGCTTTGCTGGAATGTGAGCTTAAAACGGGGCGAACACACCAGATCCGCGTGCATCTCCAGCATTTGGGCACGCCGATCGTCGGCGACGAGAAGTATGGTGACTATGCGCTCAATCGCCAGCTGAGCCGTTCAGGCGTGCGCCCGGGCATCAAGCGGATGTTCCTGCACGCCTACAAGCTGCGCTTTACCCACCCCGGCAGTGGCGAGTCAGTTGAGCTCCATGCGCCGTTGCCGGCGGATTGCCGGCACTTTATCGACCAATTGAAGGAAGAAGACGGGCATGCCGCAAAAGCAATTTGATCTGATCGTGTTCGACTGGGACGGCACCCTGATGGATTCGACTGCCCACATCACGCGCAGTATCCAGGCCGCCTGTCGCGACCTGGGTCTGCCGGTGCCTACGGACGAAGCCGCCAGCTACGTGATCGGCCTGGGGCTGCGCGATGCGCTGGAAAGTGCCGTGCCCACGCTCGATCCGGACGATTACCCCCAACTGGTCGAGCGCTATCGCGTGCATTACCTGACTGGCGATCCGACCATCGAATTGTTTGCCGGCGCGCGCGAGATGCTTGAGCGCCTGCGTGGGGCGGGTTTTCAGCTCGCCGTTGCAACCGGGAAGAGCCGGGTCGGGCTGGATCGTGCGCTGAAGGCGGTCGGTGTCGGCCCGTTGTTCGACATCACCCGTTGCGCCGACGAGACGTTTTCTAAACCCCATCCGCAAATGCTTCATGAGGTCATCGACGGCGTCGGCAGCACGGTTGAGCGCACCGTCATGATCGGCGACACCACACATGATCTCCAGATGGCGCTCAATGCCGGCACCGCGAGCATTGCCGTGACCTACGGCGCGCATCCCGAGGCGCCTTTACTCGAGCTTGCGCCGCGTTTCTGTGCTCATAGTGTCGCCGAACTCGGTGACTGGCTGGCGACCCATGCCTGAGTCAGATCTTGGCGCAAAGCCTGTCGTGACGCCCGTCGAACCGGTCAACCCTGCGGGTGACAAGCCGGAAAGTCACGCCCCCATCACAGAGGCCGTGTATATCTGCGATTCCACGGCGCTGGTGGAGGGCGGAAAGGGAGTTCGGACCAAGGCACGCTTTCTCGCTCGTGAAGCCACCGTATTTTTCGTGCGTTTCGACAGCAAGGTCTACGGATATCTGAACCAATGCGCGCATGTTCCGATGGAACTGGACTGGAATGAGGGCCAGTTCTTCGACGATTCGGGTTTATACTTGATTTGCGCTACACATGGTGCGATGTACACGCCGGAAAGCGGCCGCTGCGTAGGCGGACCCTGTCGCGGCGCCAAACTTCGCGCAGTACAGGTTGAAGAACGCGAGACACCCTCGGGACGCGCGGTTTTCTGGCTTCCGGACGGTGCAGTGTGTCCAGAAGCCGCCGTGTGACTGACCGGTCGCCACTCTACTGGCTGGAATAACGCCTCAAACGACGACGCATGTCAGACATCGATCATTCGGATTCATCGGCGCGCCCGGGCGCGCCCATTCCACCCGCCTCCCGCGATGGCAATTGGGAACGCGCGGTGCTGGAAAAGCTCGCCCTCTCAGCGGTTCGCGAGCAGCGAGCAAACCGTCGCTGGAAGATATTCTTTCGTTTTGCTTTCCTGATTGTCTTTGCGTTGATTGCCTGGGGCCTGTTGAACGTCTCGGGCGAGACGACGGTCAGCACCGGGCGCCATACGGCCTTGGTCACCCTGACCGGTGAGATTTCGTCAGATAGTCAGGCGAGTGCCGAGAATATCGATGCGTCGCTCGAATCGGCTTTTGCCGACTCAAACACGGTCGGCGTCATTCTGCGTATCAATAGCCCGGGCGGCAGCCCGGTTCAGGCGAACATCATTAATCGCGACATTCGGCGCTTGCGGACAAAATATCCGTCCAAACCGCTGTATGTAGTGGTCGACGATATGTGTGCGTCGGGTGGCTATTACGTTGCCGTGGCGGCAGACAAGATTTTCGTCGACCAGGCGAGCGTGGTCGGCTCGATCGGCGTGCTGATGGAAGGTTTTGGCTTTACCGGGCTGATGGACAAGCTCGGTGTCGAACGCCGCCTTCATACGTCGGGTGAAAACAAGGGTCTGTTCGATCCGTTCTCGCCGGAAACCGACAAGGCGAAGGAGCATGCACAGCAGATGCTCGACCAGATCCACGCGCAATTCATCGCTGCGGTGAAGCAAGGCCGCGGTAGCCGCCTCAAGGATGCGGACAATCCCGATTTGTTCTCGGGCATGTTCTGGACGGGTCAGCAAAGTGTCGAACTGGGGCTCGCAGATGGCCTGGGCGACACCGACTATGTCGCGCGTGACGTGATCAAGGCCGAGACGATCGTCGATTACACGGTCAAGTCGAATTTTGCGGATCGTTTGGCAAACCGCTTTGGCGCTTCGATTGGCGATGCGGCGATGAAGGCACTCGCGAACTTCGGCGCCCGCGCTTCGCTTCAATAAAGCGCCGGCCAGCGTGCCGTAGTTGCTCGATGTAGCTGCTTTATGTGGCTGTGGTAGCTGCTGTAGCTGCGCAATGAATGCCGCCTTCGGGCGGCATTCATCGTTTACGCGGCGGCACCTTGCCTGGCGATACGGAGTCGGTAAGGGGCAAGGCAGAGGGGGGGGCAAGCGGAAGGCGACGACAGGCGACGACAGGCGACGACAGGCGGCGAGGCCGCCGACGGGCCCGCTCTCGCCCATATCCTTATATAGCCAGCACCAGGAAGATAGCCGGCCGCTTGTTCAGATCGAGCGTGTCCGGTTTCCAGCTCGAGATCGGCTTGCTCACGACTTGTTCGGTCGGCAACGTGAGATCGACCGCGATGCACAGCAGCGTCGAGGGGGCGCAGGTCGCGCGCAGGGCCTCAAGGAGCACTTTGTTCCGATAAGGCGTTTCGATGAAGATCTGCGTCTGACGCCCGCGCCGTGAGATCTGCTCCAACTCCCGCAGATGCTTGGTGCGCACCGCGGGTTCGAGCGGCAAATAGCCATGGAAGGCGAAACTCTGGCCATTCAGTCCCGATGCCATAAGGCCGAGCAGGATCGAGTTCGGACCCACCAGCGGCACTACCTTCACGCCCCGCTGATGGGCGCGCGCGACCAGAAGGGCGCCGGGATCCGCCACGGCGGGGCAACCCGCTTCCGAGACAAGGCCGCCGTCTTCGCCTTCAAGAATCGGCTTGAGCAGCGCGTCAACCTGGCCGGGAGGCGTGTTGACGTTGAGTTCGGCAATCACGATTTCCTGAATCGGCCGTGTTGTCCCGACCCGTTTGAGAAACACGCGCGTGCTCTTGGCGTTCTCGCCGACAAAGTAGCCAAGTCTCGACGCTTGCGCCCTGACCGAAGCCGGCAGCACGGCATCGAGCATCGTGTCATCGCCTTCGCCAAGGGTGTTGGGAATCAAATAGAGCGTGCCACTCATCATTTCAGTACCGGGAAACCTGCATGGTTCAGCATGCTGACCAGTTCGATCAGCGGCAGGCCGACCAGGGCGGTCGGGTCATTGCTGTCGATCGTCTCGAGCAGCGCAATGCCCAGCCCTTCGGATTTCGCGCTGCCGGCGACGTCGTAGGGCTGTTCGGCATGAAGATAGGCTTCGAGAGCCTCGTCGGGGAGGTCGCGAAAGCGCACGCGGGTGATCACATCCTTGACCTGCACTTGCTCGCTCACGGCATCCAGTACGCATAACGCGCTATGAAATTCGACTTCCCGTCCACGCATGGCCTGAAGTTGGACAAGTGCGGCGGCATGGTTGCCCGGCTTTCCGATCTGGCGGCCGTCGAAGGTGGCGACCTGGTCCGAGCCGATCACCAGGGCTCGCGGGTGCGAAGCGGCAACCGCACGCGCCTTTTCGACTGCGAGCCGCAAGGCGGTCGCGGCCGGCCCTTCGCCCTTGAGCGGCGTTTCATCGATGGCGGGGACGGCGACTTCGAACGGCACGCGCAAGCGCTCGAGCAGCGCTCGGCGATACGGCGAACTCGACGCGAGGATCAGGGGGCGCGTGTTGGCTGGATTCATCGGAAATGGCTTGGGGCCGAAGGTCGCACGGTCAGGAAAACACGTGATAGTCCAAAAACCCCGGGTTAAGTGATTGACTCGAAAGGGCAAAAATCGATATACTCTCGCGCTTTGCAGCGGTCGTAATGCTCATGAGCAAATCATCCGCCGCAGCCGGTTCCGGCTGGCGCGCTTTCGACCTTTTCGAGTTTGCTCGCACGGCGCAAAGCGCCGCGGGGAGCGTGGCTCTCAGCGACTTGCCGCGCATGGTAAACGAAGTGGCCAGCGAGGGGCAGGTCCAGGCTGCAGAACGTGCCGAAGTAGCGGGCGGGCAGGGTGTGACGCCCGGTGCGCCGGACGATATGGTGCACTGGACCGCGCGTGGCGAAACACGCGTCATGTCCGGTAGCAAGAACGAGCTCTATTTGCACCTGACGATCGACGCTACGCCCTGGCTGGATTGTCAGCGTTGTCTGGGGCCTTACCGGCAGCCGGTAGACGTGGCGGCGACCTTCCAGATCGTGGCGAGCGAGGAAGAGGCGGACGCCGCGCCGCTCGACGATGATGAAGTCGATGCCATCGTTGGCGCCCGGCAGTTCGACCTGTATGAACTAATTGAAGAAGAATTATTGTTGTCGTTGCCGCTCGTGCCGAAGCACGATGTCTGTCCGAGTGTCCATGAGGCGCTCGTGACCGGCGAGGCAGGCGATATCGTGATCGAGCATGCGGCAGAAGATGAGCCGATGCGGCGCGATGAAGCCGATAACCCCTTTGCGGCGCTCCAGGCGCTGAAACGCGACGTTCCCCCAAAGAGCGACGCTTGACCCAAGCAGGCAATGCTCGACCTGAGAGTGCTGCCTGAATATGCTAGAATCCGGCAAAATTTTTAGGAGTTGACATGGCTGTCCAGCAAAACAAGAAGTCGCCGTCCAAGCGCGGCATGCATCGTGCCCACGATTTCCTGACGGGTGCAGCAATCGGCGTTGAACCGACCTCGGGCGAAACGCATCTGCGCCACCATATCAGCCCGAACGGCTATTATCGCGGCAAGAAGGTCGTCAAGACCAAGAACGACTGAGTGCGCGCAGCCATTTTGGCTTCGCTATCCAGTACGCGCCTACAGCGTGGGTTCGACAAAATAAGCGGCATCCGATGCCGCTTTTTTGCATCTGAGATCAGCATCGTCGCATGACCGTCAAGATCACAATCGACTGCATGGGCGGCGATCACGGCCCGTCCGTGACCGTGCCCGCTGCTGTCAGCTTCGTTCGCTCCCATCCGGACGCCGAACTGGTGCTGGTCGGCCTCGAAGAGCCGATTCGCGCGCAACTCAAGCGCGCCAAGCTCGTCGACGCGCGAGAAATCGCTGCGTTGACGGTGGTTCACGCCTCGGAAGTCGTCCAGATGGACGACTCGATTGAGGTCGCCTTGCGCAAGAAAAAAGACTCGTCGATGCGCGTCGCGCTCAACCTCGTCAAAGAGGGGGCGGCGCAGTGCTGCATTTCGGCCGGCAATACGGGTGCGCTGATGGCGGTTTCGCGCTACGTGCTCAAGACCTTGCCCGGTATCGAGCGCCCCGCGCTGGCGACCGTCATGCCGAATCGCAAAGGCTATTCGACCGTGCTCGATCTGGGTGCGAACGTCGATTGCGAGCCTCAGCATCTGCTTCAGTTTGCCGAGATGGGCCACGCACTCGTGTCGGCCGTCGATGGCAAGGAGCGCCCGACGATCGGCTTGCTCAACATCGGCGAAGAAGCGATCAAGGGCAACGAGGTGATCAAGCGCGCCGCTGAACTGCTGCGCGCGAGCACCCTCAATTTCTACGGCAACGTCGAAGGCAACGACATCTACAAGGGCACGACGGATGTCGTGGTCTGCGATGGCTTTGTCGGCAACGTCGCGCTCAAGGCGTCCGAAGGGCTCGCGCAGATGCTCATCGAGATGATCAAGGAAGAGTTCGCGCGGTCGTGGATGACCAAGATCATGGCGGCGCTCGCGTGGCCCGTGCTGGCGCGCGTGAAGCACCGCGTCGACTACCGGCGCTACAGCGGCGCGGCCTTGCTCGGCTTGCGTGGGCTCGTGATCAAATGCCATGGCTCGGGTGACGCCTACGCGTTTGAGTGGGCTATCAAACGCGGTTATGATGCGGTCAAGAACGGCGTGCAGGCTCGCCTGACGCAAGCGATGGAAGAGAACGCCGCACCGCTTGCCGCCCCTGACCCCTCTCAGTCCGACGCATCCGCCGGGACCTCCGCACCGCGTATCGCGCTCGCGACCGTTTCCTCGAAGGCATGATGGCATCTACTTCGCAGCAACCTCGATATTCCCGCATCATCGGTACAGGCAGTTATCTGCCGCCCAATCGCGTCACCAATGACGAACTCGCTACGCAGCTCGCTGCGCGCGGACTCGAGACGAGTGACGAGTGGATCGTCGCCCGCACGGGCATTCACGCGCGCCACTTCGTCGAGCCGAACGTCACGACAACTGATCTCGCGCTGATCGCCTCGCAACGCGCGATCGAAGCCGCCGGTGTCGACCCGCAGACGATCGATCTGATCATCGTCGCCACATCGACGCCCGATTTCGTTTTTCCGAGCTCGGCCTGCCTGCTCCAGAACAAGCTGGGCATTACCAATGGCGGCGCGGCATTTGACGTGCAAGCCGTCTGCTCGGGCTTCGCCTATGCCCTCGCGACCGCGGACAATTTCATCCGCAGCGGCGCGAACAAGACGGCTCTCGTGGTGGGCGCGGAGACCTTCTCGCGGATTCTCGATTTCAACGATCGCACGACCTGCGTGCTGTTCGGTGATGGCGCGGGTGCCGTAATCGTCACGGCATCGGACGAGCCTGGCGTGCTCGCGACGGCCCTGCATGCGGATGGCAGCCATGCGTCGATCCTGTGTGTGCCGGGCAATGTGAATGGCGGGGCGATTGCCGGTAGCGCCTTCCTCCATATGGACGGGCAAGCCGTGTTCAAGCTGGCCGTCAACGTGCTCGAGAAGGTTGCGACCGAAGCGCTTGCCAAAGCCGGGCTCACGGCATCTCAGGTCGACTGGCTGATTCCTCATCAGGCGAACATCCGCATCATGACGAGCACCTGCCGCAAGCTTGGGCTGCCCGCCGAGCGCATGATCGTCACGGTCGACCAGCACGGCAATACGTCGGCCGCATCGATTCCGCTGGCGCTCGACGTCGCGGTGCGCGATGGCCGCATCCAGCCTGGGCACCATGTGTTGCTAGAAGGGGTGGGCGGCGGCTTCACGTGGGGCGCGGCGGTGGTCCGTTTTTGAGCCCGCTTCTTGAGTCGGATCGCTGAGCTAGATCGTTGAGTTGGCTCTTAGGTCGGCCTTCTGGGCGGCTCTCGGAGCCGACGCGAGCCCGGCTCTTCCCTGAGGGGCGCTGCCGGACCGATGCAGGTGTGCCTTGGGGGGGGCGGCACCGGATCCTTCAGCAGCGATCATGGGGTTGCCACTGACTCGCCCGTAGGCCGGCATCTGGTGCGGCCGGGGTTTCAAAGCCGAGGTGAGCGCCGCCCTTGCCGCTGTCAGCCGCATCGCACGGCGCCGCACTGACCCAATTCCGTATTTGCCTGAACAGAACATAGAAGGGGACGCCATGAAGTTCGCGTTTGTATTTCCCGGACAAGGATCGCAGGCTGTCGGCATGCTCAACGCATTCGCCGACGTGCCTGTTGTGCAGGAAACCGTGCAGGAAGCATCCGACGCGCTGGGCCAGGATATCGGCCGCCTGATCGCCGACGGCCCGGCTGAAGAGCTCAACCTGACCACCAACACGCAGCCGGTCATGCTGATCGCGGCGTATGCAATCTATCGCGCCTGGCGTGCAGCGGGCGGCCCGGCTCCGACGATCGTGGCGGGCCATAGCCTGGGTGAATACACCGCGCTGGTGGGGGCGGGTGCGCTCGATTTCAGCGATGCGGTGCCGCTGGTGCGCTTTCGCGCGCAGGCCATGCAGGAAGCCGTGCCGGTCGGCACGGGCGGCATGGCGGCCATCCTCGGGCTCGATGACGATGTGGTGCGTGCCGTCTGTGCCGAAGCCTCGGCAGTCGGCATCGTCGAAGCCGTCAATTTCAATGCGCCGTCGCAAGTCGTGATTGCGGGTCTCAAAGCCGGAATCGAGAAGGCGTGCGAACTCGCCAAGGCCGCGGGCGCCAAGCGCGCGCTGCCGTTGTCGGTGTCCGCGCCGTTCCACTCGTCGCTGCTCAAGCCTGCCTCCGATCGTCTGCGCGATTACCTCGCGACCGTCGATATCCACGCGCCCGTCATCCCGGTGGTCAACAATATCGACGTCGCCGTCGTGAGTGACCCGGCTGCGATCAAGGATGCACTGGTGCGCCAGGCCGCCGGCTCGGTGCGCTGGGTCGAATGCGTGAAGCGCATTGCGCAGGATACCCAGCACGTGATCGAATGCGGGCCGGGCAAGGTGCTGGCGGGCCTGACCAAGCGCATCGACGGTAGCCTCGTCAACGGTTCGGTGTTCGATCCGGCTTCGCTCGAAGACATGCTCAAGACCCTCCAGCAGGCGCAGTAAGGGCTGGCGCGGCTGGGCCGCGCGCCCGAAGCTGCACTGGATAAGACCCGGCACGGCACCGGCCATTTGGCCGGGTCGCGCAAGAAAGACGGAAACGCTACGATCATGGAAAAGACTCTCGACAAACAGATTGCCCTGGTGACCGGCGCCTCGCGCGGGATCGGCCGTGCAATCGCGACGACGCTCGCGGGAGCGGGTGCCACGGTGATCGGCACTGCCACCAGCGAAGCCGGCGCGGCAGCCATCAGCGAAGCGTTCGCCGCGGCAGGGCTGAGTGGTCGCGGTGTGGTGCTCAACGTCAACGACGCGACGGCCGCGGATGGGCTGATCGAGTCGATCGTCAAGGAATTTGGCGGCCTGAACGTGCTGGTCAACAATGCCGGTATCACGCAGGATCAGCTCGCGATGCGGATGAAGGACGAAGACTGGGACGCGGTGATCGACACCAACCTGCGCTCGGTTTTCCGGCTCTCGCGCGCGGTGCTGCGTCCGATGATGAAGGCGCGCGGCGGTCGCATCATCAACGTGACATCGGTGGTCGGTTCGACGGGCAATCCGGGTCAGGTCAACTACGCGGCGGCGAAAGCTGGCGTGGCCGGGATGACCCGCGCGCTGGCCCGTGAAATTGGCAGCCGCAACATTACGGTAAACTGCGTCGCGCCGGGCTTCATCGATACCGACATGACCAAGGTGCTGCCGGAGGAACAGCAGACTGCGCTGAAGGCGCAGATTCCGCTGGGCCGACTCGGCAGCACGGACGATATTGCGCATGCGGTCGCGTTCCTCGCATCACCGCAGGCGGGCTACATCACGGGCACGACCCTGCACGTAAATGGCGGCATGTTTATGAGTTGACGCCGGCTGCACGTCTCCAGTCGGAGCGCGCAAGGGGCCGGCGGGCGTATCACCAAGGGTTGCACGGTACTTTTTTGCGGGGCAAACCTGCTAAAATGCGCCCACTTGTTTTTCTGAACTTATTTCCCGGAGGGGTGAATGGACAATATTGAACAGCGCGTCAAGAAGATCGTCGCCGAACAACTCGGCGTGGCTGAAGCCGAAATCAAGAGCGATGCATCGTTCGTCAACGATCTCGGTGCCGACTCGCTGGACACGGTCGAACTCGTGATGGCCCTGGAAGACGAGTTCGGCATGGAAATCCCGGACGAGGAAGCAGAAAAGATCACGACGGTGCAGCAAGCGATCGATTACGCTCGCGCCCACGTGAAGGCTTGAGTTCACCTCTTGGGGCGAACGTACCGTTCGGAATTTCCGTCGGTCAGGATTGATGGGCCACAGGGCTTGCAGAGTTCGTCTCTGTAGCCGCTGTGGCTTTTGTTTTGTTAAAGCAAGCGCAAAGGGGCAATCGTGAGCCGTCGTCGCGTTGTCGTTACAGGTCTTGGGCATATCTCGCCGGTTGGCAACACTGTTGCCGACGGCTGGGCCAATCTGGTTGCCGGCAAGTCCGGTATCGCCACTATCACGAAGTTCGATGCAACGAACTTCTCGACTCGCTTCGCAGGTGAAGTGAAGGGTTTCGACGTCGAGCAATATATGCCGGCGAAGGAAGCTCGCCATATGGACAGCTTTATCCACTACGGCCTTGCCGCGGGGATCCAGGCGTTCAAGGACAGCGGCCTGACGGTCACTGAGGACAACGCCGAACGCATCGGCGTGATCGTGGGTTCGGGCATCGGCGGCTTGCCGATGATCGAAAACACGCAGACCGAGTACCTGAATCGCGGCCCGCGCCGGATTTCACCGTTCTTCGTGCCGGCCTCGATCATCAACATGATCTCGGGGCATCTGTCGATCAAGTTCGGTCTCAAGGGCCCGAACCTTGCCATCGTAACGGCATGCACGACCGGTACCCATTCGATCGGCGAAGCGATGCGGATGATCCAGCACGATGAAGCCGATGTGATGATTGCCGGCGGCGCTGAAGCCACGGTCTCGCCACTCGGTATTGGCGGCTTCGCCGCGCCACGTGCGCTGTCCCAGCGCAACGACGATCCGGCCACCGCAAGCCGGCCGTGGGACAAGGACCGAGATGGTTTCGTGCTCGGTGAAGGTTCCGGCGTATTGGTGATCGAAGAATACGAACACGCGAAGGCGCGTGGTGCGAACATCTACTGCGAAATCGTCGGCTATGGCCGCAGCAGCGATGCATACCATATGACCGCACCCTGCGAAGATGGTGACGGCGCGCGCCGCTGCATGATCCTCGCGATGAAGGATGCAGGCATCAACCCTGAAGCGATCGACTATGTGAACGCTCACGGGACCTCGACCGGCCTCGGTGACGTTGCCGAGACCGTCGCGATCAAGCGCGCGCTGGGCGATCACGCCAAGTCGACCGTCGTCAACTCGACCAAGTCGATGACGGGTCACTTGTTGGGCGCCGCGGGGGGGATCGAGTCAGTCTATTCGGTGCTCGCCGTGAAGAATCAGATTTCGCCGCCGACGATCAATATTTTCAACCAGGATCCGGACTGCGACCTCGACTACTGCGCCAACATCGCCCGCGACATAAAAATAGAGTACGCGATGTCGAACTCATTCGGCTTTGGCGGGACTAATGGCACGCTCGTCTTCAAACGCCTCTGAGTGGATGTAGGTTTTAACGGATGCGCGGGCGACCCACCTGCGAGTCTATGTGCGTGTCTGCACACGGCCGACTGTATTGCTCTGCCGTTTTATTGTCGCGTGCATGATTGCCATGTACGCGGCGATGTCCGCCGTCGCCGGCCCGCTCGCTGGTGGGGCGGCGGCTCGATGCTGCGGGGGGGCTGGTGGCATGCGCGTGGCGTCAGGCGCGCAAGTGCCCGCGTGGCATCTGGCTTGCCGAGGATGGCTCGCTCAGATGGCTGGATCGCGCGGGAAGGCAGGGAAGGGAAGGGGGCAGGTGACGGCGGCGGTACGGGTGGGCGGCTTGTGGGTGTCGCTCAGCGTGCATGCCGGGGCGAGTGGCCGGCTGTGGCGGATGTTGCCCAAGCGACATCGGCGACAGGCGTGGCTGCTGTCGGCCGGCGCCCTGACCCCCGAGACATTCCGCGCACTGGCGGTCCGGGTGCCACGTACCCCAGGCAGACGGCCGTGACGACGAGCGCGAGCGGGCGACATTACAATGCCCTGTTATCCCGTCAGCAGTACTCAAGCGAGCGGACCCACAGGTGAGCGAAAAGGAAATCGACCAGGTTCTGGTCGAACGTGTGCAAAAAGGCGACAAGGCGGCGTTTGAGCTGCTTGTCGCGAAATATCAACGGAAAATCATCCGCCTGATTTCACGCCTTGTCCGCGACCCGGCCGAGGTGGAAGATGTCGCCCAGGATGCCTTCATCAAGGCCTATCGCGCGCTGCCGCAATTTCGCGGTGAATCGGCTTTTTACACCTGGCTCTACCGGATTGCCGTCAACACGGCGAAGAACTACCTGGCGACCCAGGGCCGCAGGGCGCCCACTTCGACCGAAGCGGATGCTGAAGAGGCTGAAACTTTTGCTGAGGCAGACCAACTAAGGGATATCAACACGCCAGAATCGATGTTGATGAGCAAGCAGATCGCCGAGACTGTCAATGCGGCGATGGCGACTTTGCCCGAGGAATTGCGCACGGCGATCACGCTGCGTGAGATTGAAGGGCTGAGTTATGAGGAAATTGCGGAAGTGATGGGTTGCCCGATAGGCACCGTCCGCTCTCGCATTTTCCGGGCACGCGAAGCGATTGCAACCAAGTTGCGGCCCTTGCTCGACACGCCGGAAGGCAAGCGCTGGTAGTCCGCCGGCGTACAGGATCCGGACACGCAGGTGCTGCCGGATAGCGATACTCGCAAGTTCAGGGTGGTTTTAATGATGGGGAGCACCATGGGGTCAGTTTCGACGCACACGCAAGCCGGTTCCCGCGCAGAACGGGTCTCGGCGATCATCGATAGCCAATCGATGACGGAAGTCGATCAGTTTATTTTTGAGCTCGACGCACAGGACCGGATGACCTGGTCGACCTATCATTTGGTCGGCGATGTCCTGCGTTCAGACGATCTGGCTGAGCACGCAGGGGCGGAATCGGGTTTTATGGCGCGTTTTTCGGCCCGTCTTGCCGATGAACCTCATCTGCTCGCTCCCGCGCCGCACGCCGCTACGCTGGCGGGAACGGTGGCTACCAGTACCTCAAATCGCGAGATTGTCCCGCCGGTGGTTGCCGCAGCCCATGGCGCTCGTCGCCGGATTGCGCCGGCCTTCGCTGTTGCCGCCGCCGCTGCCGTATTGAGCTGGGTCGTGCTGCCGCAGCTCCAGCATCTGGGCAACCCGGGCATGGCGGGTGTCTCGCCGGCTACCCTGAGCGCCGCAGGCGGTGCACCGAACCCCGATGTGCGTCAGGTCGCGGCGGTCGCCGTACCGGCACCGGCGCAGGCGAACGTGATTCGCGACGCGGCGCTGGATCAATACCTCGAAGCGCATATGCAGTTCGCTTCCCATCCCGGCGATACCGGTTCGCCCTATGTGCGCTCGGCACTGTATTCGGCGGGCGCGAATTAATGCGTTGTACCCATGCGGTCGGCCAGTTTGAAACGAAGCGGCTGCGGGTAGCGGCCGTTTCGCTGTTTACCGTCGCATTGCTCGTGGCCGGCCTGATGCCTGTGTGTTCGGTGTCAGCTGCCACGGCGTCCGGCAACGCGTCGGACGCCGCTGCCAGCGTCGACGCTGGCGCCGCTTCGGGGCTCGACGCGAATGCGCCGCTTGCCTCGCACACTGACGCCGAGGCCTGGCTTACGCGGATCGATCACGCGGCCAAGCAGGAAACCTACGAAGGCACCTTCATCTATCAGCACGGCGGCAGCTTCCAGTCGTCGCGCATTACACACTATCTCGATCACGGCAACGAATACGAGCGCGTCGAAGGGCTAGACGGACGGCCTCAGCGCACGCTGCGCAAGAATGACGACGTCTGGACCTTCCTGCCCGATCGCAAGCTGTGCATCGTCGAGAAGCGTGAGAACAAATACGCGTTCCCGGCCTTGCTGGCCGGTGGCGTGCCCCATGTGCTCGACGTCTATGACGTGCGGGCGCTTGGCGCCGATCGCGTTGCCGGTTTCGACAGCCAGGTGATCGAGTTGGTGCCGAAGGACGACAATCGCTTCACCTTCCGCCTCTGGTCAGACAAGAAGACCGGCCTCCTGCTGCGCGCT
The DNA here is from genome assembly GCA_026225235.1 of Burkholderiales bacterium. Classification (GTDB taxonomy): domain Bacteria; phylum Pseudomonadota; class Gammaproteobacteria; order Burkholderiales; family Burkholderiaceae; genus Pararobbsia. The sequence goes on along the minus strand of JAMFSK010000098.1, from coordinate 48,969 downwards.
CAGACGCTTGACTCGAAGGGCCAGGTCCTCGAGCAGATCGCGTTTTCGCAGCTGAGTTTCAATGTGGGCTACGACCGTCGCACGGTGGCAAACGGGTTGCGCGACATGTCGGGCTGGAATGTCGTGCATTCGCCGATCGATTCAGTCGACATGGCGGCGCAGGGCTGGCAGGTACCCCAGGTGGTGGCCGGCTTCCATGCCATCCGCGAGCTGCGCCGCCCGATGGCGGCACGCGAACCGGGTGCGACCCCGATCCAGGTCGATCAGGCGGTGTATAGCGATGGGCTCTCAGCGGTATCCGTATTCGTCGAGCCGATTGGCAAGAGCGACCGCAAGGAAGGCATTGCGAGTAGTGGCGCCACGCATATCCTCGTGCGCAAATCGGGCGATTTCTGGATCACCGTGGTCGGTGAGGTGCCGCAGGCCACGTTGCAGCAATTTGCTTCTGCCATAGAATACAAACCGTCCAAGTAAACATCGGCGAACCCCACTTTATGAGCTTCCAATCGGTGCGCGCTGTTTCTGTCGCGGCAGCAGCTTTCCTGTTTATGTCGTTGGCCGCGCCGGTTGCGCATGCGCTGCCGGCTGCCAATCTGCCCGATTTCACCGACCTGGTGGACAAGGTGGGCCCATCGGTCGTGAATATTCGTACCACGGCCAAGGTCCATTCGAACCCGAGCGGCATGCCGCCGGGAATGGACAACGGCGATATGTCGGAATTCTTCCGGCGTTTCTTCGGCATTCCGATGCCCGGCGCGCCGGGCAGTGGTGGCGGTGGCGGCAAGTCGGCGCCGGGAAATCCGCATGACGGCGGTAGTGGCGCCGACCAGGGCAATGCCCCGGACAGCGGTGACCAGGGCGACAACGGCGGCGATTCCGAACAGGACAGTGGTGTGGCGTCGGGCTTCATCCTAACGGCCGACGGCTACGTGATGACCAATGCTCACGTGGTCGACGACGCCGACACGATTTATGTGACGCTGACCGACAAGCGCGAGCTCAAGGCCAAGCTGATCGGTTATGACGAGCGGACCGACGTTGCGATCGTCAAGGTCAGCGCGACCAACTTGCCGGCCGTCACAATCGGCGATTCGGCCAAGGTTCGAGTGGGCGAATGGGTCGTCGCGATCGGTTCCCCGTTTGGTCTCGAAAATACCGTCACAGCCGGTATCGTGAGCTCGAAGAGCCGCGACACGGGCGACTATCTGCCGTTTATCCAGACCGACGTTGCGGTGAATCCGGGTAATTCGGGTGGTCCGCTGATCAATATGCAGGGCGAAGTGATCGGGATCAATTCCCAGATCTACAGCCGCACGGGTGGCTTCATGGGCATCTCGTTCGCGATTCCGATCGACGAAGCGATGCGCGTCGGCGACCAGTTGCGTGCGACCGGTAAGGTCACGCGCGGACGGATAGCGGTGGCGATCGGCGAGGTCACGAAGGATGTGGCGGACTCGCTCGGCTTGCCGAAGGCGGCCGGTGCGATGGTCGGCAGCGTCGACCCGGGTGGCCCGGCTGACAAGGCTGGCGTCCAGGCAGGCGACATCATCCTCAAGTTCAACGGACGCCCGGTGGATGTGGCGACAGACCTGCCGCGCATGGTCGGCGACACGAAGCCGGGCACGCGTGCAACGCTGACGATCTGGCGCAAAGGCCAGACGCGTGACCTGAGCGTCGTGATTGCCGAGATGCAAGCGGACAAGCCGACCAAGGCGGATTCGGAAGTGAAGCCGGAGCCGAAGGCGCCTGCCACCAACGCGCTGGGTATTGCGGCTGTCGAGATCTCGTCGGCTGACGAAAAATCGCTCAAACTCGATCACGGTGTCCAAGTTGATGCTGCGGACGGACCTGCTGCGCGCGCCGGTATCGAGAAGGGCGACGTGATCCTGCGCGTTGGTCAGACCGATATTTCGGGCGTCAGGCAGTTCGATTCCGTGGTCAAGGGCCTCGATCCGTCGAAGCCGGTGGCGGTGCTGGTACGCCGTGGCGACAATTCGCAATACGTGCCTATCAAGCCGCGCGCGTCGAAATAAGTGCGCCTGACGGTTTACAGCCGCGCCTGGTGTCATCTTTGCGATGAGCTATGCGCGGCGCTTGCGCCGCTTGCCGAGCGTTACGGCGTGCCGGTCGATGTCATCGATGTGGACAGCGACCCCGCGCTCGAGGCGCAATACGGCGAGCTTGTCCCGGTATTACTCGCGGACGGCGCCGAGTTGTGCCACTATCGGCTCGATCCCGCCCGGGTGCTTGCGGCACTCGAAGCCACCCGTCCTGCCCCATTCTCCGGATAGCGGGCTCCGGCCAGCCGATTTCGGCTAAAATGCCGGGTGCTCAACCCTCTTCTCGAAGGCGTGCTCCGCAAGATACAGAGCGCGCCTTTTTTGTGTACCCGCCTGAATGGACCATATTCGTAATTTCTCGATCATCGCGCACATCGACCATGGCAAGTCGACGCTCGCGGATCGCATCATCCAGCTTTGCGGCGGCTTGTCCGATCGCGAGATGGAGGCCCAGGTGCTCGACTCGATGGACCTCGAGCGCGAACGCGGCATTACCATCAAGGCCCAAACCGCCGCGCTGAGCTATCGCGCGCGCGATGGCCAGTTGTACAACCTGAACTTGATCGACACACCGGGGCACGTTGACTTCTCGTATGAAGTGAGCCGTTCGCTGTCGGCCTGCGAAGGCGCCTTGCTGGTCGTCGATGCGAGCCAGGGCGTCGAAGCGCAGACCGTCGCGAATTGCTATACCGCGCTCGAACTCGGTGTCGAAGTGGTGCCGGTGCTCAACAAGATCGATTTGCCCGCGGCCAACCCTGAAGGGGCGGCACAGGAAATCGAAGACGTGATCGGTATCGACGCGAGCGATGCTACGCTGTGCAGCGCGAAGACCGGACTCGGCGTCGAAGATGTGATCGAAGCCGTGATCGCGAAAATCCCGCCGCCCAAGGGCGATGCTTCGGCGCCCCTGCAGGCGCTGATCATCGACTCGTGGTTCGACAACTACGTCGGCGTCGTGATGCTCGTGCGTATCGTCAACGGCACGCTGCGGCCGAAGGACAAGATTCGCCTGATGGCGACCGACGCGGAGTTTCCGGTCGAGCATATCGGCGTGTTCACGCCGAAGTCGCGCAACCTCGAAGTGATGTCGGCGGGGCAGGTGGGCTTTATCATCGCGGGCATCAAGGAACTCGATGTCGCGAAAGTCGGCGACACCGTGACCCATGCGAACAAGCCTGCTGCCGAGCCATTGCCGGGCTTCAAGGAAGTCAAGCCGCAGGTGTTCGCGGGTCTGTATCCGATCGAGGCGAACCAGTACGATTCATTGCGCGAATCTCTTGAAAAGCTTCGCTTGAACGACGCTTCGCTTCAGTACGAACCGGAAGTCTCGCAAGCACTAGGTTTTGGTTTTCGCTGTGGCTTTCTCGGTCTGCTGCATATGGAAATCGTGCAGGAACGTCTCGAACGCGAGTTCGATATGGACCTCATCACGACCGCACCGACTGTCGTCTACGAAGTGCTCCAGCGCGACGGCACCGTGGTGAGCGTCGACAATCCGTCGAAGATGCCGGACCTGTCGAAGATCGAAGAGATCCGCGAACCGATCGTCACCGTCAACCTGTTCATGCCGCAAGAATATGTCGGCGCCGTGATCACGCTTTGTACGCAGAAGCGCGGCTCGCAGATCAATATGTCCTACCGCGGTCGTCAAGTTCAACTGACGTACGAGATCCCGATGGCTGAGATCGTGCTCGACTTCTTCGACCGGCTCAAATCGATTTCGCGCGGCTATGCTTCGATGGACTACGAGTTCAAGGAGTACCGCAACGCGGACGTCGTGAAGGTCGACATGCTGATCAATGGCGACAAGGTCGATGCGCTGTCGGTCATTGTCCATCGCTCGCAAAGCCAATATCGCGGACGTCAGGTGGCGGCGAAAATGCGCGAAATCATCCCGCGCCAGATGTACGACGTGGCGATTCAGGCCGCGATCGGCGCGAACATCATTTCGCGCGAGAACATCAAGGCATTGCGCAAGAACGTGCTGGCCAAGTGTTATGGCGGCGACATCTCGCGTAAAAAGAAGCTGCTTGAAAAGCAGAAAGCAGGGAAGAAGCGGATGAAGCAGGTTGGCAGCGTCGAAATTCCCCAGGAAGCTTTCCTCGCGATTCTCCAGGTCGAAGACAAATAAGGACAGGACCGTTTTTATGAATTTTGCGCTGATTCTTTTCGTGCTGGTCGTGCTGACCGGCATCGCCTGGGTAGCGGATAAGCTGGTGTTTCAACCCGGGCGCGGTCGCAGGGCCGAGGCGGCGGTGGCGGAATTCGACCGTCAGCAGGAAAAAGTCGGTGAACGCTTCGCAGATGAAAATCCGCAGGCGACACGCTCGCGACTGCGTGACGATGCGCTGCGCCAACCGTGGTGGCTCGAGTACTCGGCGAGTTTCTTCCCGGTGATCCTGCTGGTCTTCGTGCTGCGCTCGTTCGTGGTCGAGCCCTTCAAGATTCCGTCGGGCTCGATGCTGCCGACGCTGTTTGTAGGCGACTTTATTCTCGTGAATAAATTCGACTACGGGATCCGTCTGCCGATCGTCGACAAGAAGATTATTCCGATCAGCGATCCGCAGCGCGGCGATGTCGTGGTGTTCCGTTTTCCGAAGGATGAGTCAGTCGACTTCATCAAGCGTGTGGTCGGCGTGCCGGGCGATACGATTGCGTATCAGAACAAGGAACTGACGATCAACGGCCAGCCGGTGTCGAAGGTGCCCAATGGCGAGTTTCTCGATGACGAGCGCGATCCGCCTTCGTTTAACAAGCGTTTCACCGAAGTGCTCGGCCCGAAAACGCACGACATCCTGAACAACGCACAGGTGCCGCCGTTCGTGATGGGCGCATCGGATTATCCGTATCGCGAGAACTGCTCGTACAACGCACAGGGCGTGATCTGCAAGGTGCCGCCCGGTCAGTACTTCATGATGGGCGACAATCGCGATAACAGCGAAGACAGCCGTTATTGGGGTTTTGTCCCTGACCAGAATATCGTTGGTCGTGCATTTTTCATTTGGTTGAATTTCGCAAATCTGAAGCGGATCGGCGGCTTCCAGTAAACCGTCGTACTGCTTGTCGCCGTCGCGCTGTCCCCCCCGCGCGACGGCCCTCCCGCCGTTTTCCGTCCGCTCAGGCGGGCGGGTTATACTTGGTCCATGCCTCCGTCCCAACTGGAAAGCCGGTTGCGCTACGAATTTCGCAATGCGGAATTGTTGCGCCAGGCGATGACCCATCGCAGCCACAGCGCCACGCATAATGAACGGCTCGAGTTTCTTGGCGACTCCGTTTTGAATTGCGCGGTGGCATCGTTGCTGTTCGAACGCTTTTCGAAGCTGGACGAAGGGGATCTTTCGCGGGTCCGTGCGAATTTGGTCAAGCAGCAATCCCTTTATGAACTGGCCCAGGGCCTGGGTATCGCCGAATTCCTGCGTCTGGGCGAAGGCGAACTCAAGAGCGGCGGCTTTCGTCGGCCGTCGATCCTGGCCGATACGCTCGAAGCGATTCTGGGCGCGGTTTTTCTCGATGGGGGGTTCGACTCGGCGCAGACGGTTATTCGACGGCTGTATTCACCGATTCTCGACCATATCGATCCGAGAACGCTCGGGAAAGACGCTAAAACGCTACTGCAGGAGCATCTGCAGGGTCACAAGATCGCATTGCCCCAATACACCGTGATCGCCACGCACGGCGCTGCCCACAACCAGCAATTCGAAGTGGAATGTCTGGTGCCGAAGCTCGATATCAAGGTGTTCGGCTCGGGTGCGAGCCGGCGCGCGGCCGAGCAGGCGGCGGCGAAGAAGGCGCTCGACGAGATGCAGACGCTTGCCTTGAGCCTGACGGCCAAGACGAAGCGCTCCAAAAGCGCGCGTGCCGCGGCCAAACAGGCCGAGGCGGACGCGGCAGTCCAGCAGGCGCTCGATTTGCGTGCGCCGCCGAGCCGACCGCCGCGCGCTGAGCGAACGCATGTGGACAAGGTCCCGATCGCAGAGAAGGCGCTGGCTGTAGAAAAGACCCTTGATCTCCAACCGTCTGGCAAGCCGGCCCCCGTCCAGGTCGGGGTCGAAAAGGTCGCCACGGAAAAGGTCGCGGCGGAAAAAGTGGCAATCGACAAAGCGCCTGCAGAGAAGACTCTTCCCGCCCCCGCAGTGGCCGTAGCCGTGATCCACGGCGCACTCGAAACCGTCAAAAGCGAATCCGGAAAGGTCGTACCGCCTTCCGAATCCTCCTCATCCAAAGCCAGCCTTGCTGCCGAACCTGCTACGCCCGATGCCCTCGCTACTGAGATCGTGCGTCATCCCGCAGGTCGTGCGGGCGCCTGAGCGGCCTTGACCGCGCGCCTGCCTATCCGAGAAGAATCACCATGAGTTCACCCGAAACCCCTTTCCGTTGCGGCATGATTGCCATCGTCGGCCGCCCCAATGTCGGCAAGTCGACGCTGATGAATGCGCTGATCGGGCAGAAAATCAGCATTACGTCGCGCAAGGCGCAGACGACCCGCCATCGCATCACCGGGATCCGGACAGAACCGGAAGCCCAGTTCATCTTCGTCGATACCCCGGGGTTCCAGACCCAGCATGCAACGGCGCTGAATCGCTCGCTCAATCGGGCGGTGACGTCGACCCTTTCGAGTGTCGATGTGGTGATGTTCGTGGTAGAAGCGGGTCGATTCAGTGCCGATGATGAAAAAGTGTTGAAGCTTTTGCCCACGAATGCAGTCGTTTTGCTGATCGCCAACAAGGTCGATCGTGTGGGGGACAAGGGTGATTTGCTGCCCTTTGTTCAAGAAGTCAGCCAAGTGCGCGAATTCAACGAGATCGTGCCAATGTCGGCGAAGAAGCCCGAAGATATCGTCCACTTGCTGAAAACCTTGCTGCCTCATTTACCTGAAGGCGACCCGATCTACGGCGAGGATGACCTCACCGATCGTTCGGAGCGTTTCCTCGCGGCCGAGATTCTGCGGGAGAAAGTCTTCCGCTGGACGGGCGACGAACTGCCGTATACCAGCACCGTGCTGATCGAGAAGTTCGAGCAGGAAGGCCGCTTGCGTCGTATTTTCGCGACGATCATGGTCGACCGGGACGGCCACAAAGCCATGATCATTGGCCAGAAGGGCGCGAAGCTGAAGCAGATCAATACCGACGCGCGGCTCGATATGGAGAAGCTGTTCGATGGTCCGATCTATCTCGAAGTCTTCGTCAAGGTGAAGAGCGGCTGGGCGGACAACGAGGCCGGATTGCGTGCCTATGGTTACGAATGACGGTGCGCCGGTAGACGAACTGGACGCCGACGACGAACCGACTGCTCGGTCTCGTCCGACTGCGCGCACGTCGGCCCGGTCGCGTCGCCCTGCAGTCGCATCGCATACGGCCGACGGCGGCCTGGCGGTGCAACACGAGACCGAAGACGGCGAAGTGCCCGCGGCTCCCAAGAAGCGTGGCGCGGCAACGTCCAATGCGCCGCGCGCGACTTCTACGGTTTCGCGCAGTGAAAGCAGGGTGCTCCATCAGCCCGGCTTTGTGCTGCATAGCTACCCCCATCGCGAAACCAGCCTGATCGTCGATGTCTTCACGCGTTCGCACGGTCGGCTGGCGCTGGTCGCCAAAGGCGCCAAGCGCCCTCACTCCGCATTGCGCGGGGTGCTTCAAACCTTTCAGCCGCTCGCGCTGTCGTGGCTCGGCAAATCCGAACTCCGCACGCTGACGACCGCCGAATGGCTCGGCGGCCTGCTGCCATTGACAGGCGACGCCCTGTTATGTGGTTTCTATGCGAACGAATTGCTGGTCAAGTTCTGCGCACGCGAAGACGCCCACTCTGCATTGTTCGATCACTATGTCCTCACGCTGACCCGGCTCGCCCACGACGAGCCGGCGGTCCAGGTGCTGCGCTCTTTTGAACGCGTCCTGCTGCGCGAAACGGGCTATGCGATGCGCTTTGACCGCACGTGCGACACGCACGAAGCCATCTCGGCCACTGTGTCTTATGTGTTCGATCCGGAGCGTGGTGTACGGCTGCCTCGCGACGACGACTCGCCGCAATGGCCTCGCGTGGCCGGCCAGACCTTGCTCGACATGGAGCGCGACGATTACTCGCGCACAGCGACTGCGGCACAAAGCCGCAACCTCATGCGCTTCGTGCTCAATTACCATCTGGGGGGAACCCCCCTGAATACGCGCCAGATCCTGATCGACCTGCAAAATCTATGAGCTTTCTCTACCCGCCTTCGACGCATCCCGAACTCGGCATCAACATCGACCACGTCGCTACGCTGCGTAACGCGCGCGGCACGCACTACCCCGATCCGATTCGCGCGGCCCTCGCGGCCGAACTCGCGGGCGCCGACTCGATCACGCTGCATTTGCGTGAAGACCGCCGCCATATCCGCGACGCCGATGTCCGTGCGCTGCGTCCGCAATTACGCACGAAGATGAACCTTGAATGCGCGGTGACAAGCGAGATGCTCGACATTGCGTGCGAGATCAAGCCGCAGGATGTCTGCCTCGTGCCTGAAAAGCGGCAGGAACTGACCACGGAAGGGGGCCTCGACGTCGCGGGCCGTTTCGAGGCGGTGGCGGCTGCGTGTCGCCAACTCGCCGAAGCGGGGATTCGGGTGTCGCTGTTCATCGATCCCGACGAGACGCAGATCCGGGCCGCCAGCGAGGCGGGCGCGCCGGTGATCGAATTGCACACCGGCAGCTATGCCGAAGCCCATGATGAGGCGATTCGTCAGGCTGAATTCGAGCGTGTCGTGGCGGGGCTTGCCGTCGGACGCTCGCTGGGTCTCAAGGTGAACGCAGGCCATGGCCTGCACTACCAGAACGTTCAACGGATTGCGGCGCTCGATGGCATCGAGGAACTCAATATCGGTCATGCGATTGTCGCTCACGCGCTTTTCGCAGGCTGGGACAACGCAGTGCGCGAGATGAAGGCGATCATGATCGCCTCGCGGCTCGCCGCGCTGCGATAACCGCGGCAGACGAGCTTCAGCACTCGACAAGGACTCGATATGGCGATCTACGGGATCGGCACCGATATCACCCAGATCAGCCGCGTACAAGGCGTGATGGAACGAACCAACGGGCGCTTCGCGGAAAAGGTGCTGGGCCCCGACGAACTGAAGACCTACCGGGCTCGCGCGTCGCGCTCGGCGGTCCGCGGGCTCGCTTATCTTTCGACGCGATTCGCGGCGAAAGAAGCGTTCTCCAAGGCAATCGGCCTCGGGATGCACTGGCCCATGACGTGGCGCGCTTTGCAAACGCTCAACGAGCCCAGCGGCAAGCCGAAAGTGGTGGCTTCCGGCGAGCTCGCTACATGGCTCGCCGAGCGCGGTGTGAGCGCGATGGTCACTATTTCGGATGAACAGGAGTACGCGGTCGCGTTCGTGATCGCCGAAGTCAACGCAGACAAGATGGAGCAGGCATGACGATGCAGGGTAATGGGCAGCAGGACGAGCGCATCACGGGCGATCACAAGACGGAACCTCACCCGACGCAAGAGCGCGTGGCCGAACCCAGGGCTAACTTGCCCTTGCAGCCTGATCTGTCGTGGAGCACTGGCACACGTCCGGGGGTCGGGGCCCATACCGGTGTCGAAGCTCATATTGGTGCCGATGCTAATGCAGGCGCCGTTGCCAAGGTCGGCAGCGCTGCGAAGCCTGGAGACCATGCCAAGATCGGCAACGCAGCCAAGTCTGGCGGTAATGCCAAGGTCGGCAACGCCGTGACGCCTGGACGCAACGCCAACGTCGGTAACGACGCCGATGCCGCGGCCAATGTTGGCTCCCGTCCCCTCCCTTCATCCTCTGTTCAAGCGCCGCACGATCGCATCCAGCATGCGCCGCTGGTGGCCGAAGGCAAGCGCATCACGGGCCCCGTGATGCTCGACGTAGTTGGCACGACATTAAGCCGCGACGACGCACGTCGCATCGCTCACCCGTTGACCGGCGGCGTGATCCTCTTCGCGCGCAATTTCACTGACCGTGCCCAACTGACTACGCTGACTGAACAGATTCGCCTCGTGCGGGACGATGTGCTGATAGCGGTCGATCAAGAAGGCGGCCGTGTCCAGCGTTTCAAGACAGATGGTTTCACGGTCCTGCCTTCGATGCGCGATATCGGCGCGCTTTGGGACAAGGATGTTTTTCTCGGCACACAGGCCGCGACGGCGGCCGGTTTCGTGCTGGCTTCCGAGTTGCGGGCGTGCGGCATCGATCTAAGCTTTACACCCGTGCTCGACCTAGACTACGGTCAGTCACAGGCGATCGGCAGTCGCGCCTTTCACCGCGACCCTCGCGTGGTCGCCATGCTCGCCAAAGACTTGACGCATGGCCTTGCCCTTGCCGGCATGGCGAATTGTGGCAAGCACTTCCCGGGGCATGGTTTCGTTGAAGCAGACTCCCATCTCGCGATGCCGGTCGACGACCGTCCGCTTGATGAACTGCTTGCCGATGCGCGGCCCTATTCCTGGATGGGTATCGCGTTGACGGCCGTGATGCCGGCGCACGTCATCTACCCGCAGGTCGACTTGCTGCCGGCCGGGTTTTCGAGAAAATGGGTGACAGAGATTTTGCGGCAGCGGCTGGGGTTTGCCGGTGCGATCCTGAGCGACGACTTGTCGATGCTCGGCGCGCGCGCAGTGGGCGACCATGTCGCGGCCGCCAATGCGGCACTGGATGCCGGTTGCGACATGGTGTTGGTCTGCAATCAGCCACACGAAGCTGACAAGGTCTTGCAGGGGCTCGTCTACGAGCCGTCGCGCCTGTCGCAGCGTCGCCTTAAGCGTCTGCGGCCGCGCGGCAAGCCCCTGTCCTGGAAGAAGATGGTGCGCCAGGAGGAATACCGCGCCGCGCGTGAGTTTCTCGCGACGCACCTGGGCGCACCCCGCTAGTTCATCTTCATCCGCTGGAGCTTGTTGTACAGCGTCTTGGGACTGATGCCGAGCATCGAGGCCGCACGATGACGCGTGCCACCCACGGCGTCGAGCGTCGCCCGAATCAGAAGTTCTTCGACCGTGGCGAGCGGGGTGCCAACCGTGACCTGCACGCTGCTGAATGCCGTACCGCGGCCGCCGTCGACTGAACGCAGCGTGTCGATTGTTTCGTCTGCGCTCCGGTAGGCGTGCCGCAGTGCGGTGCGCAACTCGCGCACATTGCCGGGCCAGTCATAACCCTGAAGTTCACGCAGCACGGACTGGCTCAGACGCTTCTGCATGCCAGTCTCGGCGTTGCATTCATCGACGCAGTGCTGCGCAAGCAGCTCGACGTCCGCTCCGCGGTCCCGCAAGGGCGGAAGCGAGATCGTCGTGCCGGCGAGCCGCTGGCTGAGTTCTTCAAGCAGGGTGCCTTCGCCGACCGCCTGGGCGGGTACGCGTTCGGTACCGATGATCAGGCGGAAATCCGCCACCGTATCCTGCGTGCCGCCGACGCGCTTGAGCGTACGGCCTTCAAGTGCGCCGACCAGCGCGATCTGTTGGTCGAGTGGCAGCGTCGTGACGTTGTCAACGAACAGCGTGCCTCCCGCGGCTTCCTCGAGGACACCGGGCATCCGGATGTCTGCGCCCGCGAACGCGGCGCGTTCATGGCCGAATAGCATGCTCTCGAACGGCCGGTTGTTGTCGCGCGGGGCCGCACAGTCGAAACGGACGAACGGACCTTTGCGGCGCCGGCTCATCTCGTGAATCGTGTGGGCGACCGTGTGCTTGCCAGCCCCCGTTTCGCCATGCACGAGCACGGCCGATTCGGTCGGGGCAAGCCGTTCGATCCCGTCGTACACACGCTGCATCGGTTCCGAGCGACCGACCATCGGGCCAAAACGGCCGAGTTCACGTAGCACCGACCGCAGGGCCTGCACTTCTTCCGTGAGCTCATACGGACGCGGAATCCGCGCAAGCAGGCTGCGCAGGCGGGGAATGCTCACGGGCTTGAGCAGGTAATCCCAGATGCCATGCCGCAAGCCCTCGATGGCCGATTCGACCGTGGCATTGCCGGTCATCACAATGACCGGCACATTGCCATCGGGCGGTTGCGACGGCAGATGCTGAAGCAGATCGAGCCCCTTACCGTCGGGCAAGTTCAGATCGATCAGCACGACATCGGGAATGAAGCGGGTCAGGGCCTCACGGGCGTCGGCAAGCGTCGCAGCGACATCGACGGAGAAGCCGTCGGCCTGCAAGATGGCGGCCAGTCCTGAGAGGCTGTTCGGGTCGTCTTCTACGATTAGCGCATGTGGCATGACGTTATGGGCATGAAGTAAGGGATGTTGGCGACCGGGCAGGCGCGGCGGGGCGCATCAGCGCCTGAACACACCGCCGAGCAGAGACACAACCGCGAAGATCAAAAATATAAAAAACAGAACCTTGGCAATCGACGCGGCACCCGCGGCGATGCCGGTAAAACCGAGCAGCGCGGCGATTAGCGCGATCACAAAAAATACAATGGCGTAATGCAGCATGGATTCGACCTCTAAACGTCGTCGAGCAACCTTCGAGACTGGCTAAGCAGGAGCCGTGCCACGGATTGGACGACCGAGGGACAGTCCTTATGCTGCAAGGGCTGGAGGCAGACAATTGAAACGCGTGATTACCGGAGGGCCTGCCTGATTTCCGCGATTCCCCGGTAAATGTTGCCTCGCTTCGGCAAGGAGGCGTGAAAAAAAGAAAAGCGCTCCGGAGAGCGCTTTTTCTGGCAGGACCGATCCAGAAAACGGATCGATGCGTGCGTTTGCCTTAGTAAAACTCAGGCGCGGCTACGATATTCGTTCGTGCGGGTGTCGATTTCGATCTTGTCGCCGATGGCGCAGAACAGCGGCACTTGCAGCTCGAGGCCGCTCGTCAGCTTGGCGTTCTTCAGGACCTTGCCCGACGAGGTATCGCCCTTGACGGCCGGCTCGGTATAGGCAATTTCACGAACCAGCGTGGTCGGCAGTTCGACCGAGATCGCTTTTTCGTTATAGAACACGACGTCGCACGGCATGCCGTCTTCGAGGTAGTAAATCGCGTCGCTGAGGTTTTCTGCTTCGACTTCGTACTGGTTGTAGTCGGCGTCCATGAACACGTACATGGGGTCGGCGAAATACGAGTACGTCACTTCCCGGCGTTCGAGCACGACCACGTCGAATTTGTCGTCCGCCTTATAGACCGATTCGCTCGGCGCGTCGGTCAACAGGTTCTTGAACTTCATCTTGACGACCGCGGAGTTGCGGCCCGACTTGTTGTACTCGGCCTTTTGCACGACCATCGGCTCGCTGCCGATCATCACAACGTTGCCCGTGCGGAGTTCTTGTGCGGTCTTCATCATAAAAACTATCCTGTTACCTGAATGAGTGGCTCAACCTGGCGAACGGGCGAGGGCAGACGCGGGGGAGCCGGGTTCAATGCTCGACGCAATGCCGATCCGCCACACGACCCGACTTCGGAATTTTGGCGCCGCAGTGTCCGCTGATACCGGGGACAGCAGTCTGAGAGACCGGGTGCCTTCGCTCGACAAGTCTAAGCTATTGAAAAACAGCCTATTTTAACCGGCTTTCAACGAATTCCGCCAGATTTGCGGCGACGTCGCCCGGCGCTTCGAGTTCGGCGAGCCAATCGCGCGCGCATTTGTCGAGTTCCGCACGATGTTGGAGGTACTCCATCCAGCGGCCGGCCTCGCCCTGCGGCATGCCATTCCATCGCAGCCAGAATGAACGCAGCGCCCCGGCCGCCGGGGCGTCGAGGTTCCGGCTATAGAGCGCAAGCGCGGCTTCGAGCTTGGGCAGGTGCGCATCGTCCTGCTGGGGGTAGATGTGCCAGACGAACGGCCGCGCGGCAAGCTGGGCGCGCACGAAGGAGTCTTCTCCCCGCACAAAATTGAGGTCGCACGACCAGAGCAACTGGTCGTAGCGCGGGTGGTCGACGAAAGGCAAAGCCTGGACGGTCAGCGCGCCGCGCGTGGCCCGGGTCGAGGCGTCGAACGACTCGACGCCGAGGAAGTGGGCGATTTCCGGTCCGATCCGCCCGACCGGCACCAGAACCAGCACCGGCGCCGCCCCGTCGCGCCATTCGCCGAGTAAATTCGCCACGGCCGGGTTTTCATAGGCAAACAACGACACGACCAGGGTGCCGTCGGCAGGCGCGCCGATGCCGAGCGACGCGAACAGCGCGCGCCGGGCGACAGGGTCCGCCTGAAACGCCTCGCGCGCACTGGCAAGCCCCCGTTCGATCAACACCCCGCCGGTATGGGGGCCCAGACCGGGAAAGAAGAACCATTTGGTCAGCGGTAGCCGTGGATGCGGCGAGGGGCGCAGGTGAAAATCGCCGACCCAGTCTTCGGCGCTGAGGTAGTCGAGGTTGATCCACACCGGGGCCGGACTGCGTTCGGCCATCGCGCCGAGGTAGACAGGCGGTAGGTCGCAGCCGAATGCTTCGATGACGACATCGGCGATCTGCAGCGTCTCACCGTCGCTGAGCGCATCGCCCCAGTGTTCGATGACGACGTCTCCATAGCGCTGCCAGCGTTTGCCCGCGTCGAAGCCCGGTGCGAGGTGCGCGAAGGTCGCCAGGTCGTCGACCCAGAGCCGCACCGACCATTGGTAGTCCGCCGCGAGTTGCCGCGCGAGGCGCCAAGCCACACCGACATCGCCGAAGTTATCGACTACGGTACAAAAGATGTCGCAGGCAAGCGGGCGTGATGTCATCGGAATCGAGGGTGAACAGGCGTGCTCGGGCTAGGTATCATCTAGACTCGCGATTTTAGTGCAGCCGGCCCCGTGGCTTGATTCAGTATGTCTGACGACACCGACGTTTTCGATCCGAAACCCATTCTTGCCCAATTGCCGCATTTGCCCGGCGTCTATCGGTATTACGACGCCCAGGGCGCTGTGCTCTATGTGGGTAAGGCGCGCGACCTCAAGAAGCGGGTGTCGAGCTACTTCAACAAGACGTTGCTGTCGCCGCGCATTGCCATGATGGTCACGCGCATCGTGCGCCTCGAGACCACCGTGACGCGTTCCGAGGCTGAAGCGCTGCTGCTCGAAAACAACTTGATCAAGGCGCTTACCCCGCGCTACAACATCCTGTTTCGCGATGACAAATCGTATCCCTACCTGAAGCTCACGGGTCATGCGTTTCCCCGCATGGCCTACTACCGGGGCTCGGTCGATCGCAAGCATCAGTATTTCGGGCCATTCCCGAATGCGTGGGCGGTGCGTGAAAGCATCCAGATCCTGCAGCGCGTGTTCCAGTTGCGAACCTGCGAAGACTCGGTGTTCTCAAACCGCGCGCGGCCTTGTCTGCTGCATCAGATCTCGCGCTGCACCGCGCCCTGCGTCGGAAATATCAGCGAAGAAGACTATGCGGTGGACGTGCGCAATGCGGCGCGCTTCCTCGGTGGCCGTCAGACCGAAGTGATGCATGAGCTCGAACTGAAGATGCATGCCTTCGCGGCCGATCTGAAGTTCGAACAAGCCGCCTCGGTGCGCAACCAGATGAGTTCGCTCTCGGCGGTGCTGCATCAGCAGACGATCGAGACCGGCGGCGAGAACGACGCCGATATCCTCGCGGTGGTCGCGCACGGCGGCAAAGTCTGCGTCAATCTCGCGATGGTACGCGGTGGCCGCCATCTGGGCGACAAGGCCTACTTTCCGAGCCAGGTGGGCAATGCGCTGGTCGACGAAGGGCTTGAGGACGAGCCACCGGTCGACCTGCTCGATGCGGCGCGCGAGGTCGGCGAGATCGAACACGACCGGGTGCTTGCGCGTGTGGAAGGGCGAGCGCATGACATCGGAGACGGGGACGGCGCAGTAGGCGCGCAGGGTGAATACGACGACGAAAATGAGGCTAATGAGAACAGCCGTGAGGATGATGGCGAGGACGATGATCCGTCTCAAGAGGAGCGAGGCGCACTCTTGCGAGCGGCATCTTTCGAAACCGTAGAGACGTTCGAAGCGGGCGAGACAGCGGAGGGAATCGACGTTCCCGGCGACGACCAGGATACGGAGCTCCCAGCGACGAACGCCGTGGTCGGTGCACGCTCGCTCGAGGCCGAGGTCTTGGAGGCATTCATCGGGCAGCACTACATCGACCACGTGATCCCGCCGGTGTTGATCGTCAATCATCCGCCCGCGAATCGTCAGGTCGTCGAGCTGCTAGCGGCCCAGGCAGGCCGCAAGGTCGTGATGCTGCGTCAGCCGCAGGGGCAGAAGCGCTCGTGGCTCGCGATGGCCGAGCAGGGCGCCCGGCTCGCGCTCATGCGCCTGCTGTCCGAGCAGGGTTCGCAGCAGGCCCGTACCCGCGCGCTCGTCGATGTGCTCAGTCTCGAATACGAAGACCTCGGGACACTGCGCGTCGAGTGCTTCGACATCAGCCATACGATGGGCGAGGCGACTCAGGCATCGTGTGTGGTCTATCACCATCACAAGATGCAGTCGGGCGAATACCGGCGCTACAACATCACGGGGATCACGCCCGGCGACGACTACGCGGCCATGCGCCAGGTGCTGACGCGGCGCTACGAGAAGATCCTCGCGCAAGCCGCGGCAAGCGCGGGAGATACGGTCCACAGCGACGTAGGGCAGGATCCGGCTGAGATCACCGCCTCGCCGTCCGAGGCGGCCGTCCCCGCGCCCGTCGCGACGCCCATGCCGAATATCGTCCTGATCGACGGGGGCAAGGGCCAGGTCGAGATTGCTCGCCAGGTGTTCACCGAACTCGGTATCGATATCTCGATCCTGGTCGGCGTGGCAAAAGGCGAGGGCCGTAAAGTCGGTCTCGAAACCCTGGTCTTTGCCGACGGTCGGCCTTCTCTCGAACTCGGCAAGGACAGTGCGGCGCTGATGTTGATCGCCCAGATTCGCGACGAGGCGCATCGTTTTGCGATCACAGGAATGCGCGCCAAGCGTGCCAAAGTTCGCCAGAGCTCGCGGCTCGAGGAGCTCGAAGGGGTGGGCGCGAAGCGCCGGCAGCGTTTGCTTGCGCGTTTTGGCGGCCTGCGCGGCGTGGTCTCGGCGAGCATCGATGAGCTCGCGAGCGTCGAAGGCATCTCGCGCGCGTTGGCCGAACAGATCTACCGGCAGCTTCACTGAAATTGCACGGGATTGTTCGCAAGCTTCTGAACAGGGCACAATGAAGGTCTCGTTTTTGCCAGCGCGATGCCCATGCCGTTCAATCTGCCGATTTTCCTGACGTGGCTGCGAATCGTCCTGATTCCGCTGGTCGTGGGGGTGTTTTATATCCCCGATCTGATGATGGCCGTGCCGACGAAGAATCTCTGCGCGGCCGTTATCTTTGTGCTGGCCGCGCTAACAGACTGGTTCGACGGCTTTCTTGCGCGCAAGTTGAATCAGACTTCCGCGTTTGGCGCCTTCCTCGACCCCGTCGCCGACAAGCTGATGGTGACCGCGGCTTTGCTGATTCTGGTCGAGCTCGGCCGTCTGAACGCGGTCATCGCGCTCGTGATCATCGGGCGGGAAATCGCGATTTCGGCGTTGCGCGAGTGGATGGCGCAGATCGGCGCCTCACGCAGTGTCGCGGTCAATTCGCTTGGCAAGTTCAAGACGGCCTGCCAGATGACGGCGATTCCGCTGCTGTTGTTCAACGCCCCGCTTCTGATCGAGGGCCATATGCTGCTCGATGCCCGTGTGTGGGGGCTTTGGCTGATCTATCTCGCCGCGGTGTTGACGATCTGGTCGATGCTCTACTACATGAAGCTCGCGTGGCCGCAGATCCGCGAGCGGGTTGGCGCAGCGCCCTGAAGCGGTGTTGAATCCCTCGCTTGACACTGTGGAATGACCTCTTCATAATCTCGTTTCTCGTCGCCGAGCACAGCATCAAGTGCTCAAAAATGCGCACTGAAAGGTGCAGCATCCAGGGCGTGGCAGCCAGCGCAGCGATGCGTTCGACGAGAAGCCGGATCCAGTAACACCCTGCGGGAGTAGCTCAGTTGGTAGAGCGCAACCTTGCCAAGGTTGAGGTCGCGAGTTCGAGCCTCGTCTCCCGCTCCAGTTTCAGCAGCACAGTGGCACACGTTTCAAAGGTCGGGCGGCACGGTATTCGTCCGGCATGCAGGTCTTGCGGGAGTAGCTCAGTTGGTAGAGCGCAACCTTGCCAAGGTTGAGGTCGCGAGTTCGAGCCTCGTCTCCCGCTCCACATATCGGGGAAGCATCGATGCTTCCCTTTTTGTTGAGCATGTTCGGCGATTGATCGCCGGATCGGCAAAAGACAAATAGCCGTTCATGGCGCGGTAGCAAAGCGGTTATGCAGAGGACTGCAAATCCTTCCAGGCCGGTTCGACTCCGGCCCGCGCCTCCAGCATCGGGTCACGCGGCAAAAGAAAAACCACCCTTTCGGGTGGTTTTTTTTCGTCTATCGGTTTTTCGTCCAGGGCGGGCGTTTCAACGCGCCGCCGCCCGTGCGCGACGGGCAGTCAGCCATTTGACCGCCAGCAGGCTCGCGACAATCACGGTTAAGGAGAGCGCCGTGGTCATCGTGCCGAGCGCATAGATCACCGGCGTCGTGACAGAGGTGGTGAGACCCTGGAGCTCCAGCGGCAAGGTGTTCTGGTCGCCGATCGCCTGCGACGAGCGTGCAATCTCGTCCCACGACAGCGTAAAACCGAACATCCCGACCCCGATTACCGATGGACCGATGATCGGCAACACGACATTGCGGAAGCTCTGCCACGGCGTTGCGCCAAGATCGCGTGCGGCTTCTTCATAGGCCGGGTTGAAACGATTGAACACGGCGAACATCACCAGCAGGCCAAACGGCAGGGTCCAGGTCAGGTGGGCGCCAAGGGCCGACGTGTAGAGGCCCATCGAGGTGGTGTAGTTGTCTGCGAACGACTGGAAGCCCCAGGCGCTGGCCAGATACTTGACGCCGTTGTCGAGCAGCCGGAACGTGAGCCCGATGCCGAGCGAGACGATGATCGACGGCATGATCAGACTGGCCACCGACACATAGAAGACGGCGGTGTCCCCTTTGAAACGGCGGCGAAAGGCGAGCCCGGCCGCGACCGAAAACAGCACCGTGAGCAGCGTCACGACCAGGGCGAGTTTCACCGAGCGGCCAAATGCGCCCCAGATATCGACGTCGCCGACACCGTCTCGCAACACGGCAAACCAGTGCAGCGACACCCCTCGCATCGGAAAGGTGAGGCCGCCTTCGGGCCCCTGGAACGACAGGATGAAGATGGTGATCACGGGGCCATAGAGGAACAGCACAAACAGCCCGAACACGAGCGCAAGCCAGTAGAAACTCGCCGGCCGGCGTTCGCGATGTTTGATTTTGATTGAGGGC
The DNA here is from genome assembly GCA_026225235.1 of Burkholderiales bacterium. GTDB lineage: Bacteria > Pseudomonadota > Gammaproteobacteria > Burkholderiales > Burkholderiaceae > Pararobbsia. The sequence goes on along the minus strand of JAMFSK010000098.1, from coordinate 29,659 downwards.
GCCTGCATCTCAAAGCTCCTTGCGAATGTCGACCACGCGCGTCAGGCCCCAGACAATCATGAGTACCACAACGAGCAGGATGATGGCGTTGGCCGCGGCCGCGGGGAATTGCAGGTAGCCGGTCTGCACCTGGATGATCTTGCCGACCGATGCAATCTGCTGGCCGCCCATCACACCGACCGTCAGAAAGTCGCCCATCACGATCGTGATCACGAAGATCGAGCCGATCACGATGCCCGTCTTCGACAGCGGCAGCACCACGTCGCGGACCACTTGCCAGCCGCTGGCGCCGGCGTCGCGTGCGGCTTCGAGCAGTGAGCGGTCGATGCGCATCATCGCGTTGAAGATCGGCACGATCATGAAGAAGGTATAGAGATGGACGAAGGCCAGCACGACCGAGAAATTCGAGTACAGCAGCCATTCAAGGGGCTGGTCGATCAACCCTGTCGCGAGCAACGCGTGATTGACGAGGCCGTTGCGGCCCAGCAGTGGCACCCACGAGATCATCCGGATCACGTTGGAGGTCCAGAAGGGAATCGTGCAGAGAAGAAACAGAACCGTCTGCATGCCCGACGAACGCACGTGGAACGAGAGGAAATAGGCGAGGGTGAAACCGAGCACGAGCGTGACGGCCCAAACGATCACGCAGAACTTGAGCGTCGACCAATAGGTCTTGAAGGTCACGCAGGCATCCGTCAGCGACGAGCAGCCGTCGAAGATCGCTGCATAGTTCTTGAAGGTGAACGCCGGAATGATTTGGTATTCGTTGAAGTCCCAGAAGCTCACGATCAACGTGATGAGCAAGGGCACCAGAAAAAACAGAATGAAGGTCAGCGTCAGCGGCGTCGCCTGGAGCCAGGCGCTGACACGCCAGTGCCGGCGAAGCGGTACCGCCGCGGCCACATCGGAGGGGCCGCCAGGCGGCTGGGTAGGAAGCTGGATCGATGCCATGACGGTACCTGTTGGATAGACCATGGCGAGCGGGCGCGGGCCCGCTCGCCTAGCAAGACCGGCCGGTATGAAAACCGGCCCGGCAATCAGGCCGCTATGAACTCATTCCACTTCTGAACCATGTAGATGTTCTCGTCCATCACCGCGTTCCAGCAGGCGATCGCGCCCATGCGCTGGTTGTACGAGCCGCCGTCGCGTATCGTTCCCGCCTTCTCGAGCAACTGACCGTCGGGCGCCTTGATGTCCTGCGCGGCGGCCTTGCCTTCGATCCAGTAGTCCCACTCGTACGGTTGCATTTTCGAACGTGCGGTCTCGAGCACGCCGGCGTAGTAACCCTGGCGCATCAGGTAAGCGCCGGCCCAGCCATCCTGGAACCAGTTGACGAACTCATACGCGGCATCGAGCTTGCGCCCTTGCAGCGAGCGGGGAATCCCAAAGCCCGAAGCCCATGAACGATAGCCTTCCTTGAGCGGCTGGAAGGTGCACGCGATCCCCATCGTGCGGACCTTTGTCACGGCCGGCGACCACATCGACTGGATCACCACTTCGCCCGAGGCCATCAGGTTCACGCTCTCGTTGAAGTCTTTCCAGAACGCGCGGAATTGCCCTGCGTGCTTGGCTTCGATCAGGATCTTGATGGTCTGGTCGATTTCGGACTTGGTCATATTGCCCTTGTCGACATACTTGACCTTGCCCATCGCCTCGATCGCCATGGCCGAGTCCATGATGCCGATCGCGGGGATGTTGAGCAGCGCGGCCTTGCCCTTGAACTCCGGGTTGAGGAGTTCCGCCCAGCTCGTGATGGGCCGCTTGATCAGGTCGGGCCGGATGCCGAGTGTGTCGGCGTTGTAGGTCGTGGGAATCAGCGTCATCCATTCGGTCGGCGTCGCCGAGAACTCGGTCGACTTCGGCCCGGTCAGGAACATCACTTTCTTGGGCGCGGTGCCCTGGTCGCCGATCTTCTTGCCGTCGACTTCGCCGCGGGTCAGCACGGGCGTGATTTTGTCGGCGTACTTGATCTTCTTGGCATCCATGCCTGCCAGCGTGCCGGCGGGGATCAGCTTCTTGAGCGCGAAGTATTCGGTGTCGACGATGTCGAACGAGTTCGGCTGCGTGATGATGCGCTTGGCGACATCGTCGGTGGTCACCGGGATGTACTGGATCTCGATACCGGTGTCTTCCTTGAACTTCTTTGCGATGTCCGAGCTCTGGTTGACCGCGGTGCCGAGGTAGCGCAGCGTGATCTTTTCCTGTGCATGCACATAGGGGAAACCTGTGATGCCGGCTACCGCCACGGCGCCCTTGATGAAGGTACGGCGCGACAGACCTTTGCCCGCGCTAAGGCCGGCATCGGAGGCTTCCGTCCCGGTGGCGCCTGTGGCCGTCGTTGCCTGGGTCGCGCCTGGATCGTTCGGATCGGAAGGGTGCTCGGGAAACTCGTTCATTGCCATCTCCAGGTTGATTTATCGTGCAGTGCATTTTTCAGGCGGCCAGCGCGTGGGCATCCTGTTCGTTCCACCAGACCACCACGCGCGCTTCGGGTCCGAGGCGTTGTGGATCGTATTGCCCGTCAGGCAGCAGTGAGATCAGTTCGGGCGAGCCGTCGAGCGGGGCGAGCGTCATGCGCAGGTGCGTGCCCTGATACTCGGCATCGCGGACCACGCACGGAATGCCGCCGATCCGGCTGAAGCCGCCTTCCGCGGCCGGTGTCTGGACCGGGGTGACGCCATGCGGCGCGACGTGCAGATGGTCGGCACGTACCGTGAATGCGCGGCCGTTCGCTTCAAGCACGTTATGGCCACCCAGAAAGCGCGCGACGAATTCGGTACGCGGGCGGTTGAACACTTCATGCGGCGATCCGATCTGCTCGATGCGGCCATGGCTCATGACGACCACGAGGTCGGCCAGCGCCATCGCTTCTTCTTGCGAGTGGGTGACGTGGACGAAGGTGATGCCCAGTTCTTTTTGCCAGCGCTTGAGCTCGGCGCGCATCTGGATGCGAAGGAAAGGGTCGAGTGCTGACAGCGGTTCGTCGAGCAACAGGCAACGGGGTTCGTTGAGAAGTGCGCGTGCAAGTGCGACGCGTTGTTGTTGGCCGCCCGATAACTGTGAAGGCTTGCGTTCGGCGTAGGCACTCATCGCAACAAGCTCGAGTAACTCGCCTGCCCGTTTGCGCCGTTCCAGTTTGGCCACGCCGCGCATCTTCAGGCTGAAGGCGACGTTGTCGAGCGCAGACAGGTGCGGGAATAGCGCGTAGCTCTGGAAGACCATCGCGGTGCCGCGGGCCGCAGGCTCTTCGCGCGTGACATTACGATTGGCGATCAGGATGTCGCCGTCGGTCACGGTTTCATGTCCGGCGATCATGCGCAGTGTCGAGGTCTTGCCGCAGCCCGAGGGGCCGAGCAGGCAGCAGTATTGACCGCCCGGAATACGCAGGTCGATCGCGTCGACGGCAAGGGCATCGCCATACTGCTTCGAGACGTGAACGAGTTCGATGTCGGCTGGCTCGTAGTGCGGCACGGCGACGCCGGACGGTTTCGCTGCAGCCGCAGACGTGGGCCCGGAAGAGGGGGCCGAGCGGGGGCCTGAAGTAGGTCCTGAGGCTGACCCAGAGGTAGGTCCCGACGCGGACGCGAATGCAGGTGCGGAGGCAGGCCGGCTTGCCGGCTGCTGCGGGGGCTGGCCAATACGCTGATTCATGAAGGCATGTCCTGAAGGGCCGCAGCCCGGTGAACTTCGCAGCAGTGACGGCTGGTGACGGTGATGCGGCCGCGCTTGATGACCCAGCTGCGCGGCGGTACGTCGAGCAGTGCGTCGTCCACGCGTAGCGTGTCGAGCACGACGAGGTCCGCGTCGCAACCCACGGCCACGCCGTAATCGCGCAGACCGATCGCGCGCGCAGCGTGGGTGGTGCCCATGCGCAAGACGCTCGCTTGCTGAGCCGGTGTGCCGAGTTGCGCCGCATGCGCGAGCAGGTTGCCGATGCTCAGCATGTCGGCCTTGCCAAACGGCGTGAACGCGTTGCGCACATTGTTCGACGAATAGGCGACGTTGACGCCGCCCTCCAGCAGGGCGCGCACCGGTGTCAGGCCGCGCCGCTGCGCGTGCGTATCGGAACGGCCGCCGAGATACAGGTCCGTCGCGGGCAGCGTGACGATATGAATATTCGCTTCGCGAAGCTCGTCGACGAGTGGAGCAAGGCGGTCCGGTGGTACGGCGCCGAGACTCGTCACATGGCCCAGAGAGACACGGCCTTGATAGCCCGTTTCGATGGTCTTGCGCGCGATATAGGAGACGGCTGCGAAACGCGGGTCGCGTGTGTCGTCGGCGAAGTCGGCATGCATATCGATGTCGACACCGAACTGGGCAGCGATCTCGAAGACCCGGTCGATATGGCGGACCGTGTCACTCCAGCTGGCTTCGTTATAGGGGCATCCGCCGATCACATCGGCGCCGAGCGTCAGCGATTCAGTCAACAGGGCGTCCGTGCCGGGTGCCTTGAACAACCCTTCCTGCGGAAAGGCGACGATCTGCAAGTCGATCAGATCGCGATACCGTTCGCGCAACTCCAGCATGACCTCGATACCCAGCAAACCCTGGATCGGATCGACATCCGGATGGGCCCGCATCGCCGTCGTGCCATGGCGTACCGCCATCTCGATCACCTGACTGGCGCGTTCGAGCATGTCGGCGCGATTGCGCTCGGCCTTCAGTTCGCCGGTCAGCCGGATCGCCTCTTCAAGCGTGCCCGATTCGGACCGGCGACGACGATGCAGCAGAGCCTTGTCCAGATGGATATGCGCTTCGACAAAGCCGGGCAACACCGCGCGGCAGCCGACATCGAGCGTTTGAGTGGCGTCGAAGTCGAGGTCATTCCCGAGCGCGATAATCTTGCCTGCACGAATGGCTATATCCATCAGCGGCGCATCGTCATGGACGCACGCCTGACGGATCAGCAAGTCGGCAAAACGGGCAGCGGGGTTCGGCATGGGTAGAACAAATGCTCCTGACCAAGACACGTTCGCCCCGGCAGCGGAGGCACTCCCGCTAAAAGCAATGACTATGCCGGGTAAGTAAGTAGAGACTGACTGAAATGAGGGTGCCTGAAGGCGGGGACGCGTTCCCCGTTGGCTTTGCGGGACGCTCAGATGGGTGAGACATAAAACACTGGACGACCGCGCCCCCCGAAGGAAGCACTGTGCTGGTGCGCGTTGCACCGCTGCGGATGATTTGGCCGAAACGGCCGGCCGGCGCCTCGGCGAGGGCCGAAGACGGCCCGACGACGATTTACTCCGTCGTGCCTGGTGGCTTCACGGCCATCGGTGCGATGACCGTTTCTCCGTCGGAGAACGTGAGCAGCAGCTTGATATTGTCGCCAGGCGCAATGGCATGCTTCGGCTGTTCGAGCATGACGTGATAGTTGCCTGGCGTGAACGCGACCTTGCCGTGGGCGGGCACCGTCAGCTTGGCAACCATCGCCATCTTGGCGGTCGAGCCCTCCGTGGTGGTCTGGTGCAGCATCGCCATCCCATAGTCGGGGCTGGTGATGCCGACCAGGTCGACCGGCTGCGCGCCATGGTTCGTAATCGTGAGGTAGCCGGCCGCCGGTAACTCGCTCGGCAGCCAGCGGACCCAGGCTTTGTCGATCGACACGTTCGGGGATTGCGCGAGAGCAAGGGTTCCGAAACCGGCAAGGACCAGACCGGTTGCCATACGGGAAAAGAGTCGAGAAATCGAGGTCATATCAGGCCTTTCAACTTGGCTGTGCCAGTTGCTGTAGATCGTGGGCGAGTTGGTCGACGGTCGCGTTGCCGTTGGCGAGTAACCGCGCCTTGCCGTCACGATCGAAAATGTAAATGCCCGAGCTATGCGAGACCTCATAGCTGCCCGTGCCTTCGGGTTGGTCAGCCTGATAGGCTACGCGATAACGCTTGGCAATCGTCTCGATCTCGGACGGCGTGCCGGTGAGTCCGATCGCATGGCGGGCGTCGAACGCATCGACATACGCGTGCATCGCCGCGGGTGTGTCGCGAGTGGGGTCGACCGAGATAAAGACAATCCGCATGTCCTGAGCGCTGGCGGCACTCTTGGCGAGTGCCTGCGACAACTTGGCCATGGTTTCGGGGCAGATGTCCGGGCAGTGGGTGTAGCCGAAATAGACAATCGCGATCTTGCCCTTGAGGTCCTGGGCGCTCATCGGCGTGCCGCTATCCGAGGTCAGCGAGAAGCTCAGGTCGGGCAAGTGCCCCTCGACATTCTCGAGTTGCCAGTTTTGCGGCTTGCCGCCACAGGCGCTCAGACAGAAGGCGAGACTGGCGGCCAGCAGCCAGGCCGCGCCGCGGTGAAACGTGCGCGCGAGCGGGGCGCCGGCGCGTCGGTGAGGGTGTTGCATTAGACCAATACCTTTCGGGATGCAGGACAGGCGCACAAGCGCTTGCGCACTGTAACGCATTTTGCACACGGCGCTTCCCTGCGCGCGCGCGGCGGGGTAGTGTCCGGGTCGCCTTCAGGCTTCCTTTCAAGAAGCTGTTTCCACCGGCGAAGCGCGGTAAGATGCCGCGTCCGGCTGCGACGGCGCTTACCGTGCCGCAGGCTTGCGCGCCTAGGGGAAAGAAGCGCGCAGGGTCGCACCGATTTGGCCGGTTCGCGTCGAACTGCGGGCTGATTTCCGCGCGCCAGCCGCTTACCCAAGCAATTGATCTATGTCGACATCACTCGCTTTGCCGCCTGCCACGCTTGCTGTCTCCGAGACGGCGTTCTTTTTCGATTTCGACGGGACACTCGCCGAGCTCGCATCGGCCCCCGGCCTCGTCGTCGTGGAGCCACGCGTGGGAACCCTCCTCGCCGAACTCAGCCGCCTGAGCGGGGGCGCTGTAGCGATCGTGTCGGGCCGCGCCGTCGACGACCTCGACCGGATGCTCGGCGCACTTCGTTTGCCGACTGCAGGCCTGCATGGCGCGGAACGGCGCGATTCCAATGGCGACATGCTGCGGGTCGGTTTCGGCGACGAGCGCCTGTTGACGATGGAGCGGGTTCTCGAACAAGTGGTCAGCGACAACCCGGGTATGCTGCTCGAGATCAAGGGTGCCGCGCTTGCGCTTCACTACCGCAATGCGCCGACGCGTGAAGCCGCGGCGCGGGCCGCCGCCGAACAACAGGTCGAGCGCTTCGCCGATGGCTATGTGCTGCAGCCGGGCAAGATGGTGTTTGAGATCAAACCCAAGAATGTCGACAAAGGCCGCGCGATTGCCGCCTTCCTCGACGAGCCGCCGTTCGCGGGGCGCCGTCCGGTGTTTGCGGGCGACGACCTGACCGACGAGAAGGGGTTCGCGGTCGTCAATCAGCGTCAGGGCGTCGCGATCAAGGTTGGTTCAGGCGACACGATCGCGCCTTGCCGGGTCGATTCCGTGACCGACATGCTCGCCTGGCTGGAGCGCATCGTCGCGGGTGCCACTGCCGCATGAGCCGCCTGATTATTGTATCGAACCGGGTCGCACCGATCTCGGAGGGCGGCATGGCCGCGGGCGGGCTGGCGATCGGTGTCTACGACGCGCTCAAGGAAACCGGCGGGATGTGGTTCGGATGGAGCGGCGACATCGTCACCGCCGCGCCCTCCGAGATCAAGATCGAGGAACGCGGCCCCGTGACGTTCGCGACGGTCTCGCTGACCCGACGCGACTACGATCAGTACTATCGCGGCTTCTCCAACGACACGCTCTGGCCGACCTTTCACTATCGCAGCGACCTCACGCACTACGATCGGCATGAGTTCGAGGGCTATCAGCGCGTGAACGCGTGGCTCGCGCATCAATTGATGCCCCTGCTCAAGCCTGATGATGTCATCTGGGTTCATGACTATCACCTGATTCCGTTTGCCGAGGCTCTCCGGCAGCAAGGCGTCACCAATAGCATCGGCTTTTTCCTTCATATCCCGTTTCCCGCCTCGCAATTGCTTGTGACCGTGCCCCCGCACGAGAAGCTGATGCGTGCGCTCTGCTGCTATGACGTGGTCGGCGTACAGACCGAACCCGATCTGCGGGCTCTACGCGACTATCTCGAGCATGAGGCGCGCGGCACGGTGTCTGCCGATGGCGAGGTTCACGCCTATGGCCGAACGCTGCGCATCGGTGCTTATCCGATCGGGATCTATCCCGACGAACTGGCAAGCCTGGCCGAAGCAGGCCGGGACGGGCGTCACCTGAAGAACCTGCGGCAGACTTTGCACGACCGGCGCCTGATTGTCAGCGTCGACCGGCTCGACTATTCGAAAGGCCTTGTCGAGCGTTTCCGGGCGTTCGAGAAACTGCTTGAACTATCACCCAATCATCGCGCCCAGGTATCGTTGATTCAGATCGCGCCGCCGACGCGGGCGGATATCCAAAGCTACCAGCAGATTCGTCTGCAGCTCGAGGCGGAGTCTGGCCGGATCAACGGACGATTTGCGGAGATGGACTGGACCCCGATTCGCTACCTTCACCGCCAGTACGAACGCGCGGTGCTGGCTTCGCTGTTTCGCGAGGCGCAAGTTGGCTTCGTGACGCCGCTGCGTGACGGGATGAATCTGGTCGCGAAGGAATATGTCGCCGCGCAGGACCCCGAGGATCCGGGCGTGCTGGTTTTGTCGCGGTTCGCGGGTGCCGCGCAGGAGCTCGACGGCGCCTTGATCGTCAACCCGGTCGATGTGACGGGGATGGCGGAGGCGCTCGATCATGCGCTCGGCATGCCGCTCGAAGAGCGACGTGCACGCCATCAAGGGATGATGGCAACGCTAAGGCGCAATAGCGTGTCAGTCTGGCGGGATTCGTTTCTGGCGGATCTGCGCGCGGTGCGGCAGTAGGCGTCTAGCGCAGTAGTGCCGTGGGGCGGGAGAGCGGATAGCGAAGGCGCAGGAGAGCGGCCGCCATGGCCGCCCTCGATCTCAGGCGACGTGTTCCGCCGCAGGGATCTTGGTGGAGTTTTGAGGACCCTTGCCGTGCTGCTTGCCCAGCAGGTCGCGATAGAGACCCGGCCGGGCGCGCAACACGTCCGGCGAGCCATCGTCGATCACATGGCCGTTGCTCATCACGATCAGACGGTCGAAGTTCTGAAGCGTCGACAGCCGGTGGGCGATGGCGATGACGGTACGGCCACGCATCAGCCGGTCGAGGGCTTCCTGGATGGCTTCTTCCGACTGGCTGTCGAGCGCCGATGTCGCTTCGTCGAGCAACAGAATCGGCGCGTTCTTGAGTACCGCACGCGCGATTGCGATCCGTTGGCGCTGACCCCCAGAGAGTTTCACACCCCGGTCGCCGACGATCGTGTCGTAGCCTTCCGGCATCGCCTCGATAAATTCCGCGCAGCGCGCTTCGCGTGCTGCCGTCATCACTTCTTCGCGTGTCGCATCGGGCCGGCCGTAGGCGATATTTTCGTAGACGGTGCGATGGAAGAGCGAAATATCCTGCGGGACTACCGCGATGGAGTGGCGCAGGCTGTCCTGCGTCACGAGCGCAATGTCTTGGTCGTCGATCAAGATCCGGCCACCTTGGGCTTCGTAAAAGCGCTGGAGCAGTGCGAGAACGGTCGATTTCCCCGCGCCCGATTTGCCGATCAGCCCGACCCGTTGACCCGCCTCGATTTTCAAATTGAAGTTCTCGAGAATGCGCTTGCGCTTCGGATAGGCAAAGTCGACGGCGTCGAATTCCACCTTCCCGCCACGCGACGTGAGTTCGGTCGCTTGTGAATGATCGGGCATCCCATGCGGTTCGAGCAGGGTTTCGACCGCCTCGGCGAGCCGCGCAATATGCTGGGTGACGTCGACCAGGGCCACGGCGAGATCGCGCGTGCCGTGCAGGATCGTGAAACCCAGCGAGCTGATCAGCACGATGTCGCCCGACGAGACCTTATCCTGTGTCCACAGCCACAACGCCCAGCCGAGCAGGCCGGCCGACAAGGCTGCAGTGACGACGGCGTGCAGCAGTCGCAGCTTTTCCAGATAGAGCAGGCTGTGCTTGCGCGCATCCATTTCAGCGACCACGCGCTCCTGGAAGCGGCTCTGCTCGCGGAACGTCGCGCCGAAGGCCCGGACCAGCCCCATATTGCTGATCACGTCGACGAGCTCGCCGTCGACGGCTGCCGCGCGCGTCGCAAAAGTATGGTGTTTATGTGAGCCCCGCCCGGCGAGGCGGAACAGCACGACAGCCAGAATCGCAGAAATCAGCATCAGCCCGCCCGCCATCAGCGGATTGACAAGCGTGACCATCACAATGGCGCCGACAACCGCGATGGACGGCGGCAATACGTTCCACGCCATTGTATTTTCGGTGATGTACACGGCGTTGGACGTCGCCGTGATTCGGCTCGCGAGCATACCCGGCTGTTTCTCGAGGAAATAGCTCGGCGCATGGCCGCTCAGGTACTGGAACAGGTCGCGGCGCAGGTCACCGGTCACGCCGACAAACGCTCGCGCGCCGATCCAGCCGCCGACGCGCCACGACATATTGTCGGCCGCGATGAGGGACACCAGGATCAGGAAGGCGACCCACACTGGGCCCGTATTGCGATGGCCGGCCGACAGCACGTCTACCAGATGCTTGATCGCGTACTGGGACATGAGCGCGCACAGCACGGCGAACAGCACGCTCGACAGCAGGATCGAGTGCGCGACCGGGCGCCGCCGGATATAGCGGAACAGGAAGGCGAGGGGGCGTTGCGAGTAGCTCGAGAGCCGCTCGTTTCGCAGATTGCGCTCGGCAACAGACAGCTTCTCGGGCGACTCGCGTTCGAGTTGCTCGGGCGTGAGCCGCGTGATGTGTTGCGCGTCAGTTGTAGTCATAAAGTCGTATCGCTGGCGGCTGGGAGACGGCGTATCCGTCGGTGTTCCGCCTGTAACGTCCCAATCTAAGTGACGGCTGACAAGTCTGTCCGTCACAAGTTGTATCCCTACTGTAACAAGCTAAATTCTTTGAATCGGGGCGCCGCCAAAGTTTTCGCAACCCACATACTCCTGCCCGTCGATAGGGCAATTCACATGATGGGATGTAAATGCGTCTGGCGAAAAACGAACACGCGATAGCGACACGCAACTTGCGCGCCTGCTGCCGGTTCGGATGCCCGGTTCGCTGCGCGGCGAGTGCCGTCTGCAAGTTTGAACCATCTTGCTGACGATTGGGTACGTTTCATGCTCAACCATTCCAGCGCACTGCAGCAAAATAGGTCGCCGACGGCGCGAAGCTTACAGTTTTTTTTCATCGTTTGGCGTCAACGGGCGATTCTTTCGTGCGTTATGTGTCAAGCGCTATTTACCCGTAGGGCTAGCCTGGCCAACCGGCGCCATTCGCGCCGCCTCGCAGGAATCGACTACGGATCGGCTGTCGGCATCAGCGGGGCCGCGGCCCGGTGGCGTCACCCTTGGGGTGACCTGCCGCATCCAGAACTCGCAGTATATTTTTTGCCTGATCTATTTAGGAGAGTGTCGATATGCGAATCGCTCAGATCGCTCCACTGCACGAGGCGGTTCCCCCCAAGCTCTACGGCGGTACCGAACGCGTCGTGTCCAATCTGACCGAGGCTCTGGTCGATCTGGGTCACGACGTGACGCTGTTTGCCAGCGGCGATTCGAAGACGTCGGCGAAGCTCGAAGCTTTCTGGCCGCAGGCCCTGCGTCTCGACCCGACGATTCGGGACACGATGGCGCCGCACATGCTGCTGCTGGAAGAAGTGCGCCGCCGCGCGCATGAGTTCGACGTGCTGCATTTCCATATCGATTACTATCCGTTCCCGCTGTTCAGCCGCCAGGACACGCCGTTCGTGACGACGCTGCACGGCCGCCTCGACCTGCCGGAACTGCAGCCGATTTTCGATACCTTCACCGATGTGCCCGTAGTGTCGATCTCCGATCACCAACGCACGCCGCTGCCACAGGCCAACTGGCTGAAGACCGTTCACCACGGCTTGCCTGCCGACCTGCTGACCCCGGTCAAGGGCGTGGAGCAAGGCTACCTCGCATTCCTCGGCCGTGTCTCGCCGGAAAAGCGTGTGGACCGTGCGATCCGGATTGCCCAGGCAGCCGGCATGAAGATCAAGATTGCCGCGAAGATCGACCGTGCCGATCGCGCCTATTACGAAGAAGAAATCAAGCCGCTGTTCGCGTTGCCGCACGTCGAGTACATCGGCGAGATCAACGAGTCCGAAAAGCCGGAGTTCCTGTCGGGCGCCCATGCGCTGCTGTTCCCGATCGACTGGCCCGAGCCGTTTGGCCTGGTGATGATCGAGTCGATGGCTTGCGGTACCCCGGTGATCGCGTTCAACCGCGGTTCGGTGCCGGAAGTGATCGAAAACGGCGTGTCGGGTTTTATCGTTGAGGATGAAGTGTCGGCGGTGGCAGCTGTGAACCGTCTGCATACCTTGCCGCGTTCGCGTGTGCGTCAGGCGTTTGAAGACCGTTTCACGTCGAAGCGCATGGCTGAGAATTATGTGAAGGCGTTTGAAGAACTGCTGCGCCAGAAACATCGTCCGCTGCTGCGTGAAGTTAACGCGAGCTAAACGAGCCGGTTGTTTGTAGTTTTGAAACCCTCGGGTGTCGAAAGGCAGTCGGGGGTTTTCTGTTTTGGGGGCGGGGGCGGGCAGGTACGGATGATGCGCTGATTGAAGGTGTCCACACTGAGGGAGGATGCGATGACTCAAGCCAATACCTATGCAGGCCGCTCGCAAGACGAACGTTATGCAATGCGCAAGGGCAAGAAGCAGGCGGCGCAGGAACAGCCGGGTGGAGCGATGGCCGTTGAGGGGAGTGAGGCTGACGCTCAGCACAGCTCGGGGCAACTGTCAGAGGCAGGCAAACAGGCCTGGCGCACTGGATCCGGCATTGATGGGGGAGGGATGGATGGCGGGGGACGTGATATTCCGGTCCGTGGTGCTGATCGTGAGAGGGTAAAACGGTAAGGTTTAATGGGTCCTCACGAGAATTTATATCGGGATCTCGGGTGGTGACGCGGCTGGGCAATACAGAGTTTTCCTTGGGGGTGATCGGCAACATGAATACTTTCGAAAGTGCATGAGATGCGATTGCGGATTCGCCAGAACAGGCGGCCAGCTTGCGCGCAAGGGCTGAGCTCTTGCATCAGATCGTCGCAGTGATCAAAACGAATGGTTGGAAGCAAGGTGAGACAGCGGCGCATGGCGGTATCGGTCAGCCGCAAATGAGCGATCTTCTGCGCGGACGGCGTCGCAGTTTTCGTTAGATGCGCTCGTGAACATGCGACGGTGTGGGGCCGGCGAGTTCATGTTGAGCTGGAAGTGGTGCGACGGAGTATTGATTTCTGCGGCGGCAAAGAAAAATGCCCTCGGCATACGCCTGAGGGCCCTTTTCATGCGGCATCCGCGAATCTGGTGGATGGTACAGGGATTGAACCTGTGACCCCTGCCGTGTGAAGGCAGTGCTCTACCGCTGAGCTAACCATCCCAAGAAGACAGCGATTATAGCAACGGCTTTTACCCGCTGGCAACGGGAAATCCCGCCGGACACTAACTTTTATCCGGCGATACAGATGGCCGTGCGCTTACTGCGCCTCGATGACCTTCTCTTCTGCGCGCCAGACGCAGGTTCCTTTCACGGCCTTGTCGAGCTCGTTCAGAACAGTGCCGTGTGCCGTTTCTTCCTCAGGGGAGGCAAGAACAACAGCCAGCACCAACTGATCGAAGCCCGTCTTCACCACAAGCTCACCGTTATCGCCCGTCGTCCCCGCTTCGCCAAGCATGTCGATGACAAGGCTTTCCTGCCCGCGCGTCATCGCGAGATAGACCTCGGCGAGCAGTTCGGCATCGAGCAACGCACCGTGCAAGGTCCGGTGAGCGTTGCTCACCCCTAGCCGATCGCACAGGGCATCGAGCGAATTGCGTTTGCCCGGGTACATCGATTTCGCCTGGACTAGGGTATCGATCACCTCACCGCAATGGCTAACAAAGGTCGGCAATCCCAGCAGGGAAAACTCAGCATCCAGAAAGCCCAAGTCAAACGGGGCGTTATGAATGATCAGATCCCCGCCCCCCACAAAATCACGCAGTTCGTTGGCAATTTCCGCAAACTTCGGTTTGTCCCTGAGAAATTCAGTGGTCAACCCATGCACCGCCAACGCCCCCGGCTCGCTATCGCGTTCCGGGTTGATATAGAAGTGCAGGTTGTTCCCAGTCAGCCGCCGGTTGACCAGTTCGACGATGCCGATTTCAATCACGCGGTCGCCTGAACGCGCGTTAAGGCCGGTCGTTTCCGTATCGAGAATAAGTTGGCGCATAGGATCGTGTCTCGCTTACGCCTCAGTCAACGACGCGACGCCGCGATTCGCCAATTGATCCGCGCGCTCATTCTCGGGGTGTCCAGCATGACCCTTGACCCAGCGCCATTCGAGTTCGTGATGGGTGGTCAGTTCGTCGAGCCGCTTCCAAAGGTCAGCGTTCTTGACGGGGGCCTTTGCGGCGGTCATCCAGTTTTTCTTCTTCCACCCGTGAATCCACTCACTGATGCCTTTCTGCACGTACTGGGAGTCGGTGTGGACGGTCGCTTTGCACGGGCGCTTGAGTGCTTCGAGCGCGCCAATCACGGCCATCAGTTCCATCCGGTTGTTGGTGGTCAGTTTCTCGCCACCGAACAGTTCCTTTTCCTGGTCGCCGTAACGGAGCAGGGCGCCCCAGCCGCCGGGGCCAGGGTTGCCTTTGCAGGCTCCGTCGGTATAGATATCGATGACGTCCGACATTATGAGTTCTGGTTCTCTCTTTCGATGCTGCTGCGGGAATGCGGGGTGGCGACGGGCGCGAGGCCCGGAGCCAGCGCGGGCTTCTTGGCCCATTTGGGGCCGACCATGCGCATGCCGCGTACGCGTTTAACGGCCGTGATCATATAGGTCGCACCAAAGATCGGCCACCATCGGTCGCCCGCCGATTCCATGAATTCATACCGGGTCAGCCACTGGTCGGTCACGAGCGGAGGCCGGTAGCATCCAAAGCGGCCACGGTCGAATTCAAAGCCGAGCAGCTTGATCCAGTCCTTGAGCCGGGTGAACGCGATAAGGTCGTGTGTGCCGGGCACAAAGGGCTTGCGGGTCATCCGTCCGACGGACTGCCGCATGCCCCAGAGGCTCAATGAATTGAAACCCGCGATCACGAGCCGGCCATCGGGCATCAGCACGCGTTCGACTTCGCGCAGCAGGCGGTGAGGGTCGGGCGTGAATTCGAGGGTGTGCGGCATCACGACCAGATCGACGCTCTGCGCCTCGAACGGCAGTTCGACAAATTCGCACCAGATCGTGCTGCGGGCGAACGGCGGGGTGTGGGCAGTGCCGCGGTTGGGCAGCGAAGTGACCGAGGCGAGCGTATCGAGTGCCCCAGGCGCACCGCCAACGGGTCCGGCATCCGGACCGGCGAGAGACGTGCCATCGGCTCCGGCGAGGCTGTCGCGGCTGACTGAGCCTGACACGCCGCTGCTACTTGGAGTACCGAATGGCGAGCCGGCACTTGCGCCCCCGCCATTCATCGTTGTGCTGTTGACGCCGCCCCCATTGAGGCTGCGGGCACCCTTTGCTCGCGGCAGGGTGTAAGGCGCACTGGCCCGGCTCGCGCTGTCGAGTACGAGGCCGCGGTACGGCATCCGGTTTTCACGCAAGGCGTCGAGCTGGGGCAGGCCAAGCTGGAGCGCGTGATAGCCGAAGATATCGCCCACCACGTGGTCGAGTTGCGCCTGTTCCCACTCGAGGACGTAGCGTCCGGGCGGCGAAACCGTCCAGGCGGGCCAGTCTATAATCCCGTGGTCAGCCATGGTGATCCAATGAAAAGCTCGAGCAAAGCCTCATATGACTACGTGCCTGTTCCGGCGTTCGAGGACAATTACATCTGGGTGATGGCCGATGGCCAGAGCGCGGTCGTCGTCGACCCGGGCGACGCGGCGCCCGTCGAAAAGTGGCTGCGCGAACACGGTGTGAAGCTGTTCGCTATTCTACTCACGCATCATCACGCGGACCATGTCGGTGGAGTCGCCTCTTTGTTGAGGACTTTCTCCCATGCCGACCCGATCCCGGTCTACGGCCCCGCGGCCGAATCCATCCCGGTGGTCACGCATCCGCTCGAGGGCGGCGATGTCGTGAAACTCGCTCCGCCGTTCGGCGACTTCAAGGTGCTCGATGTACCGGGCCACACGCGGGGCCACATCGCCTATGTGCAGGATGTCGGCGGCGACGATCTGCCGCACGTGTTCTGCGGCGATACGCTGTTCGCCAGCGGCTGCGGAAGACTCTTCGAAGGCACGCCCGTGCAGATGCTCGCCTCGCTCGATTCGCTGGCTGCGCTGCCAGACGATACGCAAGTGCATTGCGCCCACGAATACACGCTGTCGAACATTCGTTTCGCGCTGGCCTGTGAGCCCGCCAATCTTGATCTCCAAGCCTGGGATGTCCGGGCTCGCGGACTTCGCGAGCAGGGCAAGCCGACTTTGCCGACCTCGATTGCCCACGAGAAACGCGTTAACCCGTTTCTGCGCGCCGACCAGGCTGCGGTACGCGAGCACGTACTCGCGTCAGCGTCGGCACAGGGCGTCGCGCTTGCCGCTGCGGGGTCCGCAGGCGACCGCCTCGGCGTGTTCGCCGCCATGCGCGAGTGGAAGAACACGTTCCGCTAGCCCTGAAAAGCCCGGGTAAACATCAGATGTCGCTCTCAAAATCCGCTCCAGATCGCGGATTATCAAGGCTTTTTCTAACTTTTTTGGTTGACGGATGATAAGGGCTTCCTTACCATCCCCCCAACACTTTCCTTGCGGTTCTACGGAACGAGACGTCCAATGCGATTGATTTTCTGCGCGCTAGTCGCCTTGCTACTCTCTGCTTGCGCTAGCGCTCCCGACACCGCTGGTCTCGCTTCCTCTCCGATCTCCACGATCCAGAAGTCCCCCGCCAAGAATCTTCCCGCTGCCCTTGCTTCCACCGATGCGCCGATCAATATAGACAATACGTCGGTCGCGACCCTGGTTCAGCCCGACGATATCTGGTCGCGAATCCGCAAGGGTTTCCAGATGCAGGATCTTGACGGCGACCTCGTGCAGGCGCAGGTCGACTGGTATTCGTCGCGGCCCGACTACGTGCAGCGCATGACGGACCGCTCGAAGCTTTACCTTTATCACATCGTCAACGAACTCGAACGCCGCAACATGCCGACCGAACTGGCGTTGCTGCCGTTCATCGAGTCGGCCTATAACCCGCAAGCCCTATCGGTCGCGAAGGCGGCGGGCATGTGGCAGTTCGTGCCGGGCACGGGCAGGACGTTCAACCTGCGCCAGAACATGTTCCAGGACGAGCGACGCGATGTGCTCGCCTCGACCAGTGCGGCTCTCGATTACCTCGAGAAACTGCACGACATGTTCGGCGACTGGTATCTCGCGCTCGCGGCGTACAACTGGGGCGAAGGCAATGTCCAGCGTGCGATCGCGCGCAATCAGGCGGCCGGTTTGCCGACTGACTACATGAGCCTGAAGCTGCCGGCGGAGACGCGCAGCTACGTGCCGAAGCTGCAGGCGGTGAAGAACATCATCGCCAACCCGCAAATGTACGGGCTCTCGCTGCCGGATATCCCGAACCACCCCTATTTCGTAACGGTCACGACGGCGCACGATATCGACGTCGATATCGCGGCCAAGCTCTCGGGCATGACGCTCGACGAATTCAAGGCGCTGAACCCGTCGTTCCGCCTGCCGCTGATCCTGGGGGCCACGCAGTCGCAGATCCTGCTCCCGTTCGACAATGCGCAGCAGTTCGAGAACAACCTGAAGGTCTATTCGGGCCAGCTGGCTTCGTGGACGACTTACACGGTCAACGAACGTACGACGCCGGACCAGTTGGCAAGCAAGATCGGCGTGGACGTCGACATGCTGATGGAAACCAACAAGATTCCACGCGGGATGCGGCTCAAGCCGGGCTCGACGGTGGTGGTCCCGCGTGATGACGACGATGAGGACATCAGCGCCGATGTCGCGGAAAACGCGGTGCTCGCGATGGAGCCCAATGTGCCCGACACGCGCAAGGTGCTGATCCGGATTCGCCGGCATGAAAGCCTCGCCTCGGTCGCGGGCCGTTACGGCGTGAGCGTGCGGCAGTTGAGTGCCTGGAACAAGGGGCGCCGCTCGACGCTGAGCCCGGGCCAGACGCTCGTGCTGCACTTGCCCGTGGGCCAGCCTTTACCGGCCCAGCCGCCGGCGCCGGTGCTCGCGAGCAACGACACGAACCGTGCCGATTCCGCGCCGGGCAAGGACGCTGATTCTGATTCCCATCCGGCGGCGCGCGGCAGTATCATCAAGCCTTCTGCCAGGACAAAAGACGCTTCCTCCAAGGTCGGCAAGGGCGGCTCTAGGCTGGCCAAGACCGATTCGAAAGCGGACGACGACAAGGTCGCGACCCAGAAGGGTGCGGACCCGAAACAAACCGCGAAGCAGGCCTCGCGGGGCAAGTCGAAGGACGACGCAAAGGCCGAGCCGAAGCAGGCTTCGCGCTCGAGTGGCAAACAGGACACGGATGGCGCGTCCAAGACCGCCTCGCGGTCAAAGGCGCCCGCCAAGGCAGTGCAGACTTCAAAAGCCCAGGATGGCGGTGCAAGCCGCAAGCGGACCGCCACCGAGGCCTCATCTGAGAAGCATGGCAAAAATAGCGGCTAGCACGGGTTGAACACGTGTTGCGGGGGCAACGCGTGAGGTTACGCTCCGATCAATTCGACGCTTTAAGCGCGCCAGTCCGCCAGGACGGCGCGCTTTCGTTTTTTTCGGATATCGGAAAAATTTTGCGACCCCGGCCGATCATGCGCAACCGTTGCGGGGCGCGGTTTCCCTCGCCGCAAAAGGGGGCAGCCAGGGAGGGCGGGGAGCGGGGGCCTAGCCTGAGGGGGCTCGCCAAGCTATAATTCGAAAGTTTAAGTTAATCCACCCGCACCCTAGCGCCTACCCTCATTCTTTCGTTCGTCCGTCGCATGCCCCGCTCGCCCACGAGTGTGGAGCGCCTCCACGGCATGCTGCAGGACCGACTCGCCACGCTTCGCTCGTCGCGCGCCTGATCGTCTACCCGATGGTCCGTTGGCTGCAGCACGAGCGCCCAGCGCGAGGCAAGCTCGTTTCCCGGACATGAACGGCAGGTCGGCAGCTAGGTGCCCCGCAAGGAGCCTCCCGTGTTGCCGTCTTTTCCTCTCGCCCAGCTTGCGCTCGCTGACGGTACGGTCTTCCGCGGTTATTCGATTGGCGCCCCCGGTCATACGACCGGCGAAGTCGTGTTCAATACCGCAATGACCGGCTATCAGGAAATCCTCACCGATCCGAGCTACTCGCGTCAGATCGTGACCCTGACCTATCCCCATATCGGCAACGTCGGCGTTAACGCCGAAGACGTCGAAGCCAGCAAGATTCACGCAGCCGGCCTGGTCATCCGTGACCTGCCGCTGCTTCATTCGAATTTCCGCCAGCAACGTTCGCTGTCCGACTACCTGAAGGGCGAAGGCATCGTCGCGATCGCCGGTCTCGATACGCGCATGCTCACCCGGATCCTGCGGGACAAGGGTGCTCAGGCCGGCGCGATTCTCGCGGGTGAAGATGACGAAGCCAAGGCGCTGACGCTCGCGCGTTCGTTTCCGGGTCTTGCCGGCATGGACCTCGCCAAGGTGGTCTCGGTCGAGAAGCCCTACGAATGGACGCAATCGGAATGGGTGCTCGGGCAGGGCTACGGTCAGCAGACCGCACCGAAATACCATGTGGTCGCCTTCGACTACGGTGTGAAGTACAACATCCTTCGCATCCTCGCCGAGCGCGGCTTGCGCGTCACGGTGCTACCGGCCCAGGCGAGCGCCGCCGATGCGCTCGCGCTGAATCCGGATGGCATCTTCCTGTCGAACGGCCCGGGCGACCCTGAACCGTGCGACTACGCGATTCGCGCGACGCGCGAATTCATCGAACGCGGCATCCCGACGTTTGGCATCTGCCTGGGGCACCAGATCATGGGCCTCGCGGTCGGCGCGAAGACGATGAAGATGAAGACAGGTCACCATGGCGCGAATCACCCGGTCAAGGATCACGATGACGGCCGGGTTGTCATCACCTCGCAAAACCACGGTTTCGCAGTCGATGCTTCGACACTGCCTGCCAACGCGCGCGTCACGCATACCTCGCTGTTCGACGGCACGCTGCAGGGCTTTGCGCTCACCGACAAGCCGGCTTTCTGCTTCCAGGGTCACCCGGAAGCGTCGCCGGGTCCGCACGACGTGGCTTACCTGTTCGATCGTTTCGTCGCGCTGATCGAGGCGAAGAAGAGCGGCCGCACGGTCGCCGCCTGACGCGTACACCGCGAACACAGAATCCAGTATCCGAGAGCTTTATGCCGAAGCGTACAGACATCAAGAGCATCCTCATCATCGGCGCCGGACCGATCATCATCGGTCAGGCCTGCGAGTTCGATTATTCGGGCGCACAGGCTTGCAAGGCGCTGCGTGAAGAGGGTTACAAGGTCATCCTCGTCAACAGCAATCCGGCGACGATCATGACCGACCCGAACACGGCCGACGTGACCTATATCGAGCCGATCACCTGGGAAGTCGTCGAGCGCATCATCGCCAAGGAGCGCCCCGATGCGATCCTGCCGACGATGGGTGGTCAGACGGCGTTGAACTGCGCGCTCGACCTGCACGCGCAGGGCGTGCTGTCGAAGTACGGCGTCGAACTGATCGGCGCCTCCCCCGAAGCCATCGACAAGGCCGAAGACCGCCTGAAGTTCAAGGACGCGATGACCAAGATCGGTCTCGGTTCGGCGCGCTCGGGTATCGCCCATTCGTGGGAAGAGGCGCAACAAGTGCATGCGTCGATTGGCGCGGAAACGGGTGGCATTGGCTATCCGATCGTAATCCGTCCTTCCTTCACGCTCGGCGGTTCCGGCGGCGGCATTGCGTACAACCGCGAAGAGTTCGAAGCGATTTGCCGGCGCGGTCTCGACCTGTCGCCGACGCATGAATTGCTGATCGAAGAATCGCTGCTCGGCTGGAAAGAGTACGAGATGGAAGTGGTCCGCGACAAAAAGGATAACTGCATCATCGTGTGCTCGATCGAGAACCTCGACCCGATGGGCATCCATACGGGCGACTCGATTACGGTCGCCCCGGCCCAGACGTTGACCGACAAGGAATACCAGCTGCTGCGTAACGCATCCCTCGCCGTACTGCGCGAGATCGGTGTCGATACGGGCGGCTCGAACGTCCAGTTCGCGATCAACCCGGTTGATGGGCGTATGGTCGTGATCGAAATGAATCCGCGAGTCTCGCGTTCGTCCGCGCTGGCTTCGAAGGCGACGGGTTTCCCGATCGCGAAGATCGCTGCGAAGCTCGCGGCCGGCTATACGCTCGACGAGCTCAAGAACGAAATCACCGGTGGTCAGACGCCGGCATCGTTCGAGCCGACGATCGACTATGTCGTGACGAAGATCCCGCGTTTTGCCTTCGAGAAATTCCGCGAAGCCGACTCGCACTTGACCACGCAGATGAAGTCGGTCGGCGAGGTGATGGCGATTGGCCGCACCTTCCAGGAATCGTTCCAGAAGGCCCTGCGCGGCCTCGAAGTCGGTGTCGACGGTCTCGACGAAAAGTCGACCGATCGCGACGAGATCGTCGAAGAAATCGGTACGCCAGGTCCGGATCGGATCTGGTATGTCGGCGACGCGTTCCGCATTGGCATGAGCCTGCAGGAAGTCTTCGAAGAGACTGCGATCGATCCGTGGTTCCTCGCGCAGATCGAAGACATCGTCCGGATCGAGAAGAGCCTGAAGGGCCGCACGCTCGAAAGCCTGGGCTTCGACGAGCTGCGTTTCGTCAAGCGCGCTGGCTTCTCCGATCGCCGTCTCGCCAAGCTGCTCGGCACGAAGTCGAGCCTGGTTCGCGGGCGTCGCATTGAGCTCAAGGTACGCCCGGTCTACAAGCGCGTCGACACCTGCGCGGCGGAATTCGCAACGAAGACCGCGTACATGTACTCGACCTACGAGGACGAGTGCGAGGCGCAGCCGACCGACAAGAAGAAGATCATGGTGCTCGGTGGCGGTCCGAACCGGATCGGCCAGGGTATCGAGTTCGACTACTGCTGCGTGCACGCAGCACTCGCCCTGCGCGAGGATGGTTATGAAACCATCATGGTCAACTGCAACCCCGAAACCGTTTCGACCGACTACGACACGTCCGACCGTCTGTATTTCGAATCGCTAACGCTTGAAGACGTGCTCGAAATCGTCGACAAGGAAAAGCCGGTAGGCGTGATCGTTCAGTATGGCGGCCAGACGCCGCTCAAGCTCGCACTCGATCTCGAAGCCAACGGTGTGCCGATCATCGGTACCTCGCCGGACATGATCGATGCAGCCGAAGACCGCGAACGTTTCCAGAAGCTGCTGCATGAACTCGGCCTGCGCCAGCCGCCGAACCGCACTGCGCGTGCTGAAGACCAGGCACTCGCGCTCGCGCAGGAAATCGGCTATCCGCTGGTCGTGCGTCCGTCGTATGTGCTCGGTGGTCGGGCCATGGAGATCGTCCACGAACCGCGCGACCTCGAGCGCTATATGCGTGAGGCGGTCAAGGTATCGCACGATTCGCCGGTGCTGCTCGACCGCTTCCTCAACGACGCGATCGAATGCGACGTCGACTGCATCTCGGACGGCAAGGATGTCTTTATCGGCGGCGTGATGGAGCACATCGAGCAGGCGGGTGTGCACTCGGGCGATTCGGCGTGCTCGTTGCCGCCGTATTCGTTGTCGGCTGCGACGATTGCCGAACTCAAGCGGCAGACCGCTGCGATGGCCCGTGCACTGAACGTGATCGGCCTGATGAACGTGCAGTTCGCGATTCAGCAGGAGAAGCGCGAAGACGGCTCGGTCGAGGACATCGTCTATGTGCTCGAAGTCAATCCGCGTGCCTCGCGCACGGTGCCCTATGTGTCGAAGGCGACCGGTCTGCAACTGGCCATGATCGCCGCGCGTTGCATGGTGGGCCAGTCGCTGGTCTCGCAAGGGGTGACCGCCGAAGTGAACCCGCCGTACTTCAGCGTGAAGGAAGCGGTGTTCCCCTTCATCAAGTTCCCGAGCGTCGACCCGGTCCTCGGACCCGAGATGCGTTCGACGGGCGAAGTGATGGGCGTGGGCATGACCTTCGGTGAAGCCCTGTTCAAGTCGCAACTTGCAGCAGGTTCGCGCCTGCCCGACTCGGGTACCGTGTTGCTGACGGTCAAGGACTCGGACAAGCCGGTCGCGATCGAAGTCGCGCAAAAGCTCCACGAACTTGGCTATCCGCTGGTCGCGACGAAGGGCACGGCGGCGGCGATCGCCTCGGCGGGCATTCCCGTCAAGGTGGTCAACAAGGTCAAGGATGGTCGTCCGCACATCGTCGACATGATCAAGAATGGCGAGATTGCGCTGGTCTTTACGACGGTCGACGAAACGCGCATGGCGATTGCTGACTCACGTTCGATCCGCATGAGCGCGCAGGCCCACAAGGTCACCTACTACACGACAATGTCGGGTGCGCGCGCCGCAGTCGAGGGTTTGCGGTATTTGCGCGACCTGGAAGTCTACGATTTACAAGGGCTGCACGCTCGCCTAAACTAAACCCATCCGAGGTCCCGCTTGCTTGCAAGCTGGGGCGTCTCTGAATCAGGCCGCGGCCAGCGCGGCGTCCGACAGGATCAGGTCGGATGCACTTTGGCTGCGGCGATTTTTTTTGTTTTCTGAATTCCTATGAGCACCATTCCGTTGACCCGACGCGGCGCCGACCTCATGAAGGAGGAGCTGCAACGTCTGAAATCAAAAGAGCGGCCGGCTGTGATCATTTCGATCGCGGAGGCACGTGCACAAGGCGACCTGTCTGAAAACGCCGAGTACGACGCGGCGAAAGAAAAGCAGGGCTTTATCGAGGGGCGCATTGCCGACCTCGAATCGAAGCTGTCGGCTGCGCAGATCATCGATCCGGCAGCGGTTGAGGCCGATGGCCGGGTCGTTTTCGGCGCGACCGTCGAACTCGAGGGTATTGAGGACGGCAGTTCGGTCACTTATCAGATCGTCGGCGACGACGAAGCGGATATCGATCACGGCCTGATTTCGATCAGCTCGCCGATTGCCCGTGCGCTGATTGGCAAGACCGAAGGCGATGTTGCCCGGGTGCAAGCACCGAGCGGCGTGCGCGAGTACGAGATCATCTCGGTGCGTTACGTCTGACGACGGCCGGGCGACCCTGGATGTCGCCTGAATGCCGTCTGAAAGCTGCTTTCCGTTTTCGCCATGCCTCAACGCCTGTTCAATCTCTTCACGACGCTCTGGGTCGGTAGTCTGCTGACTACCGGCTATATGGTCGCGCCAACCCTGGTCTCGCTGCTGTCCAGAACCGAGGCCGGCGAGATTGCCGCGAGCCTCTTCCGTACCCAAGGGTATGTGTCGCTCGTCTGTGGCTTCGTGTTGCTGATCGTTGCCAACCGTTCGATCCGCAACGGAGCAGGTGTGGCGAAGCAGGCCGCGGGTGGTTCGGGCCCAAGCATGAAGATGATCCGGCGCGCGCGCTGGCTGATGGTGGCGATGCTGGTTTGCACGCTGATCGGTTATTTCGCCCTGCAGCCGTGGATGAACGCGTTGCGGCTCGCGGCCCAGGCTGAGGGCACGGACGTCGGGCATTCGGCCTATGCACTGCGCTTTGGCATTCTGCACGGCGTATCGAGCCTGTTCTACCTGATCGAAAGTCTGCTGGGGATCTGGCTGGTCTGCCTGCGGCGTGCGCCCGGGGCCGTTGCGGTCCCCGGCTAAGAAACGCAGGCGCCGCGCGTGGCCGCGGCGCCCAGCAATCCTTACTTGTTCGACTGATACTGGCGCTTGGCGCTCGCCTGCCGCGGCTTGGCACGCTTGACGTTGCCGCCTGCGGTCACGCGTTCATTGCCGCGCACGGTGACCTTGACGGGCTTCGGACGACGCACCGAACTGCTCGGTTTGACGACCTTGACGACTCGCGGTGCACCGCCTTTGGCGCTGCGCGATTCGCCGGCGGCGCTGTTTACCGACGGCATGCCGCGCAGCGAACCGCGTGCGCTCGGCTTGATGTCGTCTTCGTCCGGCGCAGGGCGCCAGACCACGAGAAGCTTGCCGATATGCTGGACCGGGGCGGCCTTGAGGCGTTCACAGATCGATTCGTAAGCGGCGAGACGCGCATCGCGATCGTCGCCGGTCATGCGGATTTTGATCAGTTCGTGCGCGCCGAGGTGGACCTCGATCTCTTTGAGGACGGCGTCGGTCAGGCCCTCGGCGCCGATAATGACGACGGGTTTCAGGGCGTGCGCGTCAGCGCGCAGCGCGGCGCGTTGCGCGGGGGTGACTGTAAGGGCGGGCATAGCTCGTTCTGGATTGAAGGGCGCGAGGACCGCGCCAAACGCGTATTATCGAACAAAAACGACGACTTAGGCCATTTCCTGGTCAATCGTTCGTCGTGGCAACCGAATCTCATGGCAAAAAATCGTTTCAATCAGAATTGGCTTTACGACCACATCAACGATCCCTACGTGAAGATGGCGCAGCGCGAGGGGTATCGCGCACGCGCTGCTTACAAGCTCAAGGAAATCGACGAACAGGACAAACTGATCAAGCCGGGCAACGTCATCGTCGATCTCGGCGCGACGCCGGGGAGCTGGAGCCAGTACGTGCGCAACAAGCTCGCATCGGGCGCGCGCAAGGCGGAAGGCGGCATAGACGGCACGATCATTGCGCTTGACCTGCTGCCGATGGAGCCGATTGCGGATGTGCACTTCCTGCTGGGCGACTTCCGCGAGGACAGCGTCGTCGCGCAACTCGAAGAAATGGTCGGTGCGCAGGCGGTGGATCTTGTAATTTCAGATATGGCGCCCAATCTCTCAGGCGTGGCGTCGGCGGACGCCGCTCGCATCGAGCACCTGTGCGATCTGGCCCTGGAGTTTTCGCAGAACCACCTGAAACCGGACGGCGCTTTGCTGGTGAAGTGTTTTCACGGTACCGGGTACAGCCAGATCGTCGAGAAGTTCAAGCGCCAGTTCAAGGTCGTTGCGTCTCGCAAACCGAAAGCATCACGCGACAAGTCGTCGGAGACGTTTATTTTGGGCAGGCAATTGAAAAGCCCGGGTAAGGCGCCTCCAAACCCTTGAATTGACTATCTTTGACGTAGACTATTCCTATGGCGAGGCTTGGCCGGGTGGATTAGAATGGACAGCCAGTGCAAATCCGACTTCTTTCGGACAGGCCGGCGCTATCAGTGAAGGAGCGATGCTTTGAACAACAATTTGTTTTCGAAGGCGGCAGTGTGGCTGGTCATCGCACTGGTGCTATTTACGGTGTTCAAGCAGTTCGACAAGCCGCGCGTCCAGGAAGGGGTTAGCTACTCCCAGTTCATGGACGACGCCAAGAACGGCAAGATTAAGCAAGTCATCGTCCAGGGCCGTAATCTCACGGTCTCACCGTCGGACGGAACCAAATACACCCTCGTGTCGCCCGGCGACATCTGGATGATCGGCGACCTGATGAAGGACGGCGTGTCGGTGACCGCGAAAGCGGAAGACGAGCCGAATGCGCTGATCTCTGCCCTGTACTACCTCGGACCGACGATCCTGATCATCGGTTTCTGGTTCTACATGATGCGGCAGATGCAGGGGGGCGGCAAAGGCGGGGCCTTCTCGTTCGGCAAGTCCCGAGCGCGTTTGATCGACGAGAATAACAACGCGATCAACTTCACCGACGTCGCAGGTTGCGACGAAGCGAAAGAAGAAGTCTCGGAACTCGTCGATTTCCTCCGCGATCCCCAGAAATTCCAAAAGCTCGGTGGCCGTATTCCACGTGGCGTGCTGCTCGTCGGCCCGCCGGGGACCGGCAAGACCTTGCTCGCCCGCGCGATTGCCGGCGAAGCCAAGGTGCCGTTCTTCAGCATCTCCGGTTCGGACTTCGTTGAAATGTTTGTCGGCGTGGGCGCAGCCCGGGTCCGCGACATGTTCGAGCAGGCCAAGAAGCACGCACCGTGTATCGTCTTCATCGATGAAATCGACGCGGTCGGTCGTCATCGTGGTGCCGGCATGGGCGGCGGCAATGACGAACGCGAACAGACCCTGAATCAGATGCTCGTCGAAATGGACGGCTTCGAAGCGAACTCGGGTGTGATCGTAGTCGCGGCGACCAACCGTTCAGACGTGCTCGACAAAGCGCTGCTGCGTCCGGGCCGTTTCGACCGTCAAGTGTTCGTCGGCCTGCCCGATATTCGCGGCCGTGAGCAGATTCTCAAGGTCCACCTGCGCAAGGTGCCGGTGTCCAACGATGTCGATGCATCGGTGATCGGTCGCGGCACCCCGGGCTTCTCGGGTGCGGACCTCGCGAACCTCGTCAACGAAGCCGCGCTGTTTGCGGCACGGCGCGGCAAGCGGATCGTCGAAATGCAGGATTTCGAGGATGCCAAGGACAAGATCTACATGGGTCCGGAACGTCGTTCGGCCGTCATTCGCGAAGAAGAACGCCGGATGACTGCGTTCCACGAGTCGGGTCATGCGGTGGTCGGCAAGCTGCTGCCGCTGTCGGATCCGGTTCACAAGGTCACGATCATGCCGCGGGGTTTCGCTGGTGGCCTGACCTGGTATCTGCCTGAGCACGACAAGAACTACGCTTACAAGGATGGCATTCTCAACGAGATCGCTATTCTGTTCGGCGGGCGCGCTTCGGAAGAAGTCTTCCTGAATGCGATCTCGACGGGCGCTTCGAACGACTTCGAACGGGCAACCAAGCTGGCGCGCGATATGGTCACGCGTTACGGGATGTCCGATGTGCTCGGCACGATGGTTTATGTCGACACCGAGTCGGATCAGTCTTTCGGCCGGATGTCGTCACGGGCCGTGTCTGAAGGCACGCAGCAAAAGGTCGACGCGGAAATTCGCCGGATTCTCGACGAACAGTACACGCTCGCTCGCAAGCTGCTCCAGGACAATCGCGACAAGGTCGAAGCGATGACCAAGGCGCTGCTCGAATGGGAAACCATCGATGCAGACCAGGTGAACGACATCATGGCGGGTCTGCCGCCGCGGCCGCCGAAGAGCACCACGCGCGGACCGTCGGGCGACACGCCGCCGGGCGGTGGTAACACCGGGGTCGAAGTCAAACCGGCCAACGGCGCGACGCAACCTGCGTAAGGCAAGGAAGTGAAGGAAAGGGTCGGCGCTGCCGGCCCTTTTTTTGTTTGCAGGCTTGTGCTTGCTAACCCAGTGAGCCGGCGAGACTTCGCCGGTGAAGTCTCTGTCGATGGAGTGTGCGGTGGGCCGATCCACGTGGCAATGCGGACGATTTTCGTTGACGCTCGACCGACCGCTCGTGATGGGCATCCTCAACGCGACGCCCGATTCTTTTTCTGACGGCGGACGCTATCTCGCTCGCGATGCAGCCTTGCATCACGCAGAGCAGAT
The DNA here is from genome assembly GCA_026225235.1 of Burkholderiales bacterium. Lineage (GTDB taxonomy): Bacteria > Pseudomonadota > Gammaproteobacteria > Burkholderiales > Burkholderiaceae > Pararobbsia. The sequence continues at coordinate 1,257 of JAMFSK010000098.1, read as the reverse complement.
GCTTGCCGCCGGTGTGGATATCATCGATATCGGCGGCGAATCGACCCGGCCCGGTGCCCCCCCGCTGCCGGTCGACGAGGAGCTCGATCGGGTGATCCCGCTGATCGACGAGCTGCGCGATGCCGGCGTCGCCTTATCGATCGATACCTACAAGCCGGCCGTGATGCGCGAGGCGCTCGAGCACGGGGCGGACATCATCAACGATATCTGGGCGTTTCGGCAGCCTGGCGCGATCGAAGCCGTAGCCGACAGCGTGTGCGGACTCTGTGCGATGCATATGATCGGCGATCCGCAAACCATGCAGACACTGCTGACCGATCCCGCGACGGCTTATGACGATGTCGTCGAGGACGTCCGCCGGTTTCTTGCTGAACGCGTGGCCCAGCTCGAGGCAATTGGGATCGGGCGCGCTCGAATCGCGGTCGATCCAGGCTTTGGTTTTGGCAAGACCGTTGAGCAAAATTACCGTCTGCTTGCTCGGCTGACCCAGATCGCGCCGGACGGTTTGCCCGTGCTGGCCGGGATTTCGCGCAAGTCGATGCTTGGCGCGGTGACGAACAAGCCTGCAGCGGATCGCATTGCCGCGAGCGTATCCGCTGCGGTATGCGCGGCGGAGCGCGGCGCGGCCGTGATTCGCGTGCATGACGTGAGCGAGACAATCGACGCGTTGAAGGTATGGCAGGCCGTCAGGAACGCGGAGTAGGGCATCAGGAATCAGCGCACCGAAGCGCACCAGCGGTTCGGTGACACAGCAGTGACGAAGTTAACCAGACAGATGAACACTAGGAGAACGAGCATGACTCGTCGATATTTCGGAACCGATGGCATCCGTGGGAAGGTGGGCGAAAGCCCGATCACGCCGGAGTTCGTGTTGCGACTCGGCTACGCGGCCGGCAAGGTGCTTGCCGGAGGAGACCGCTGGAACAAACGAGGCGCCCGCCCCACCGTGCTGATCGGCAAGGACACGCGTGTGTCTGGCTATATGCTCGAAGCCGCGCTCGAAGCGGGTTTCGCCTCTGCCGGTGTCGATGTGATGCTCGCCGGCCCAATGCCGACCCCCGGGGTCGCCTACCTGACGCGCGCTTTACGGCTTGCCGCCGGTGTGGTGATCAGCGCTTCGCACAACCCGTACTACGACAACGGCATCAAGTTTTTTTCGGCGGACGGCAACAAGCTGCCCGACGAAGTTGAACGCGAGATCGAAGCACGCCTCGACGAGCCGCTCGAATGCGCCTCTTCGGAAAACCTCGGTAAAGC
>JAMFSK010000097.1 GCA_026225235.1 Burkholderiales bacterium | reverse complement strand
GTCATCGATCGCGACGACCGGCACGAAGGCTGATGGCGCGATCGCTGCGTCACCCCTCACGGCGGCATTTGACTGTTCGCGCAGCCGAACCCATTTGTGCAACTGGTTAGCATTCACCCCCGCCTTCCGTCAACCGAAGTAAATATGGTGCGTTTCGAGAAGTAAAGTCAAGACTCGATAGTATTTCGGGTAGTTTGCCGTGATTTTTAGCGGTGAGTTTCTTTATAAAACAATAGGTTGCGGTGGATCGCGAAGTAAAGTTGAGTCTTTTTCGGATAAAAAATGCGGAACCAGAAAGGTCCCTGACCGATCCAGAGGATCGATCCACAGCGCACGCGTGGGTAGGAGAAGGGGCGAGGCAATATAGCTGCCGCTGTTTCGCATGCTGGCTGCCATCAAACACCAGGCGTTCCACGTTCGGGCAAGGTCGTTTTTGAAATACTGAAGCAAGGCCTCATTCGGTGCGGCATCGCGCGGGACTTGATAGCAGGCAGGCATGAAGGCCAGCCATTCAAGCAGGCCGAAGGGCGGATAGCTCCTGACGCATCGGGTCAGCGTTTGAAGACTGAAGCGCCGCTCCCAAGACATTCGCCAGCCGACCATCGCAACGGTCAACATGGCCGATTCGCCGTCGATCAGTAGCACGCGAGAGGGTAGTTGCCTGAACGCACCGGGCGAAAGCGTCGCTGGCACGTTCTGTCGCATCAGGCGTCGTAAGTGTGCGCTCTTCGCACGTCGGTAGAGGGTGTTCAAAGCGATGCATGAAGCATCGAAGTTTGGCCACCTTCGCGCGTAGACGCAGCCAGATATATGAGGTGCAGATGCAGGTGGTCCGGATAGGTCGCGCGGCAGGGCATCGATATGTACCCGATCGCTGCGCAATACCGGTGGCGGGTTACACAGGTATCTTTGTAGGTCGCCGATGAACGCAAGCCGATCCTGGGCGGGAGAGCTGCGTTGAATCGCATCGTTGGAAAGATACTGACCAGAACTGATATCGCGTTGTCGGCGGCTGTCGAGGTTGACCAGGCCCGCGCACCAGGCGAAGTACTCATGCCAGGGACGCAGGCGATCGAACGTTCGGGGCGCCAGTGCCGCGCATCGTTGGTAGTGCAAAGGGCCGGCGAGCAAAGAGGTGGCACATGTAGGGCAAGCATAAGGATGTTGCATCAGCGCGACGTCCAGGCGATACGGGATGGACCGCGCGCAGTTGAAGCAGGTGTCGCGCAGGGCGCGATGATGGATCGGGCAATACGTGATTGCCGCAAACTGGAACAACGTCGCGTGAAATCCAGTCTCCGCACAAGATTGACAGAAGCGCAATGACTGACTGGCGGCATCGAGTACCACTTCGTGGTTGCTCTGCACGCAAAATGCACTTTGAAGATCGGCGTGAGGGACCCTCAGGGTTCTTGCGAGAGTGGGGATATCGAAGGCATCGGAGGCCCGCAGGTCAATGCCACATTCTGCATTTGTCGTTCGCAGTACCGATAGTGCTTCCGTGAGTTGCTGCCAGCTTAGACAGTTAAGCGTCTGAAACTTTGAAAGTCGGGACCATGCGGACTCAAGCGGATAGGTCCAGGCGGGTCGCGCGGTGTAGGTGGGTAGCTGCGCCCAGTGTGGCTGTTCTCTCATCCACGGCAGATTCGCCGGATCTGTGCGCGGGGAACTAATTTCGGGCGCGTACATAGCCTGAGACGTCAACGGCGTCATCCCAGATCGAGGTGGAGAAGGCAAAGTTTGCGCAATCGTTCTGAGCATACTGAAGCAGGACATAGTGCACGGCGCGGGTAAAATATTCCATCGGAACCTCCAGTTCACCGGAGAGCCGTGCGCGTTTGTGAGCGACGTCGAACGACTCCCAGAGCGATGTGCCCTCAGCGACCAGACGCAGCCCGGCGTCGTATGCGCGGGGGAAGAAGAACCGGGTGTGGTTCCAACCGGAGTGGTCGAGATATTCCCCAAGGTCGTATCCCTGCAGGCAGGTTGCACAGTCTTGCGCAGAGCGTACCCCATGAAAAGGCAACTCCTCGGTCATGAAGCGTGCAACGATCTGCTCTTCGCCATCACGCTGGAACAGCGTTTTCTTTGAGCGCAATGCGGGCTGGCCGACGAGCATGGTGACTGCGCAGACGCCCGACAGCTCCAACTCGTCGTGGATATCCCTCAGCCACTCGAAGTCGCTGTACGACAGATGCTGCGCTTCGTCGAGAAACAGCAGAATGGAATCGCTATGCGTCTCATCTGCGATCTCGAGCAGGCGCGCTGTGAGGCGCTGGCGCAACTGTGTGGGATCACGGCCGGATGTGGCTTTATGACGTGCCATCGTCAGCAAGGCGCTGAAGAAAGCAGTCTCGGTCGGTATGCGCTTGTACTGGCAACGCATCCGCAATATCGGCAATGACGGACGTTGCGATTGCAGCAGTGATTCCAGGAACAACGTGGCGTATGTCTTGCCGGCGCGCGTTCTTGCATAAACAGTTGCTCCGGTGCGCAACGTCAGGCAGCGAAGGAGCAGCGTGTAAAACTCGGCAATCGACGGAGTCGGTATGCGGTATTTGCGCAGGGCGACCGGGTGTTGTTCGATGGGAAGGGGGCGCAGAGAATGAGAGGCCATGATCAGCGAAAAATCTGGCCTTTGCCGAGCTCAGGTATGACCCGAGCGGGCAGGCGATCCGAAGTGGCAGGCGTCGCCGTGACGGTCTCGGTTGCGAGGCGATTGCCGCTCGCGCTGCCTTGTTCCACTGCCCGGGCAGCTTCGGCCACGCGGTGAGTCACGCGTCGTTTCGATTTTGCATTGCGTCGTTGATGATTCAGGTAGGCCTCGACCGGATCGCCCGACTCGCCGTAATCAATCTCCCTGAGTCGCTTTAACCTCAGGACTTCCCGGCGAAGACGTAGCGAGTGTGGCGTATGGTCCCATGGTCTTGCCGCTCTGAGGGGACCTACCTCGGCACCATTCTCAAGGAAGGCCATGACCACCCGCATATCATCAGGGTCAATATAGACGCGTAAGGGTTCGCCGATCTGATGCGTCGCTTCGCCCAGAACGGTACTTGAGTACCGCACGCCGTACAGGTTGATATACGGGCGCACGCCACGCCGAAGATTTCCGCGGATGACGGCAATATGAACAGGCTGGAGCAGTATGAGATTGCGCCGATACGGTTCCGATAGCGTTCGTAGCGTAGAACCATCTCTCTGCATGAAATGCCTCATCGCCTCGATTGGCGATCTGGCGCCGAGGCCATCATGCGGGGTGCCATTGTAGTTGGCGAACGTTACATCGAGCAGCTCAGTAAGTTCGTCGCTGCTCACAAGCAGGCTCGCATTGCCGTTGGGGTCCGACAAGGCCCGGCGTACATCCTGTGCGCACGTTCCTGTCGTGCCGGGAAGTCGGTGCGACAAAGTGCTGCCGACGGTGCCAAAGAACCGCTCGATGTAGGGTCGCTCGTTTGGTTCAGCGTAGGGACCCGCATCGATATGGCTGCCGATCATGTCGCACACCACGGCGAGCGTATCACCGGCGAAGTGGCAACGCGCATTGTCGTAGCATAGCCAGTCCCATGTCGCGTACTCCGCTTGACGAATGGCTTCGCTGACAAAGGCACCCCGCATATCGTAGCGCAGACCTGAGATCGAAAACGACGCTCGCTTGCGACGTGGTTGTAGGGCGTTCTGTATAGCTTTGATAACATCATGCCGGTTATATTCCGAGGCAAGTGCCAGGTGCCATCCTAAAACGGCGCGTGTGCAGACATCGAGCAGCACGAGCAGCCATACCCGCTCCAGCTCAAAATCTTGCTCGAATCCCAGTGGATCTGTGATTCTTACACGCAGGCGGATATCTAGCCGGTGTCCATCAAACTCCACGATCTCGAAAGGGCGTGTCGCCGCGTGGTGCGGCGAGATGCTAGCTGGAGGGATAATAGGCTGGACATGGTGTGCTCCAGTTGCGTGGGCCGCCTGAGAGAATGTCTGGGTTGCCAATCGTCGGATTGCCATAGCCAGGCTCCGAATCCCTTGCAGATCCTGATTGAAGGGATAATGCCGGCTTGTCAGATTCAGTTCACGACATTGGTTCAGGAATGCCCTGTGCGTTGCACTTAAGCCCCGCAGTTCGCCGCGATCGCCGAAGTAGACTTTCCTGAGACGAATCTGACGCTCCAGAAAAACCTTTAGGACTTCATAGCGATCGAGTAGTTGCGCCATCGCTCCGGAAGCGCCGGCGTGCTTACCGGGGGCACTGGCTCGCGTAGCCTTCGTGCGCACGTAGTTTCGGGTACGGGCGTGCGGGAGCAGTCCCCTAAATCCCTGAATCCGGCCGTCCGGGTGCCTGAGAATGCAACGCGCAAGCAATTGATAAAGCTGGCCGCGCTTGATGCCGGTGGCGCCTTCGACGACAACCAGGCTTTGACCGGCGACATAGCGGCGAATTGCCTGCTCGCGCCGGTTGAACAGCTTCCTGCGCGCCTCAGTAAGCGCGGACGGATCTACCGTAGGCCAGGCGTCAAGGTCCTGCAAGTCGGAAGCAAGCGTATTGCGAGTCATGGACCTCGTGCTATCCACGATGCACCCCCTCAATCTGCCCAGTCCGGACAAAGCGGGTATGCAAGCTGAGGGGGGTGGCATTCAGATCTGCGCTGACAAGCCTGCCAAGCCGAGCTAGCTCAAAGACAGCGGTGCGTGTAAGCACAGGATCCGCGGGCAGTGCATCACGCTCGATCGTAAAAAGGGGTTTTGCTGATGAGAGATTCTTTTCGACGAAGTCGATGAGACGTGGCGTGACAAATCGGAAATTACTTGTGACGTAGGGCAAAATCCGAAGCCAGTTATCGATCCATTGACGGTGAGGCTTCAAAGCGTCAGTTGAAACCGATGTGACAGGGAGGGGATCCAGAATGTCGCGTTCGTGCGTATCAAGCGTTGACAACGGCAGACCATCGAGCACAACAAATTCATCGCCTTCACTCTTACGCAAAACGAAGTCAGCAATGTGCGGGCGTTGGTCCACGAGGATGAACCCGGGCAGCTCGCAGAAGGTGAGGATTGACGCGTGCGACTCGATCATTGCCCAGAAGTCAATCGCTTGCCAAGAGTACAGCGCGAGCCTGCGAGCAAGTTTGGGGCTCCACACGTGGAAGTGATGCGTCCATTTTGATCGCTGGATCGCAACAGGCCGAAACGGGAAGTCCGATGCTGCATCAAGTGGCTGTGGCATGTTATCCACCTCCGGTCCTCGAAGTCACGACTTTACTTTTTCTGCTACACAAGATTGAAGTTTAGTTCGCAAACTCGCAAAGTAAAGTGTGGCGCATCGACCGAGATCGGCCTAGGAATATCAAGGTTCGCGCGCCTTGGGAGTGTTTCAAAATTACTTCGTTTGACGGGCGAGGGATATCGTTGAGCAGCATGCCTTCGAACTCTCGGAGCCTGCGAAGCGCTTTTTGCAGAAACGAAGGCTCTTCATTGCCGGTTAGGTCATCCCGCATGTTGATGTCGATGAAGATCACTC
>JAMFSK010000015.1 GCA_026225235.1 Burkholderiales bacterium | reverse complement strand
CTTGTGTTGCTGCTCTATGGCGCATCTGTGGCGGTTGGAAACATGCTTGGAGGCAGGCTCGCCGACAAACATGGCCCCGTTACGGCGCTCAAGGTGATCTTTGCTTTGCTGGCGGGTGTATTGCTGCTGCTCGATGTGACCGCAACAAGCAAGACGCTGGTCCTGATCGTTGTGCTCGGCTGGGGTGCTGTCGCTTTCGGCAATGTGCCAGCCCTGCAGGTCTATGTCGTCAAGCAGGCTGAACGGTTCGCACCTCACTCGGTCAATGTCGCCTCGGGGATGAATGTCGCCGCATTCAAACTTGGCGTGGCCGGTGGCGCGTGGACGGGCGGGGCGATCGTCAGCCACCTCGGACTGATGCATACGCCTTCGATTGCAGCGGGAGTCGTGCTTGGGGCGCTCGCCTTGACTTGGATTAGCGGTCGGATCGACAGACGGGATGCCGGCGTTGCTGCGGCGCTTCATTGATGCCGGAGTACTACGAGTTTTCCGATTTCCTTCACAGCTCGATGCCGCTGACTCGGCATGTCTGTCTTCGCGTCTGAGAGGGCTCCGACGTTTCTTCATCCCGGAAAGGGAAAGGTTTCTGCAACCGGCAAGGGCACGGAAACCTTCGTGGATTTTGATCAAGAGGTTGGCACTATTGGATTGAATGTCCTGCCGCGATCAATAATGTCACCGCCGCGTCATAGTCCGCGAGTTTGAGCAGCAAACAATCTCCGTCGAAGGTGGACACGACAAAGATTCCCAATCCGTTTTCAGAGAGCGGCTTGATGACCGACAGAACAACACCGGTTTCGCCAAAAGCAAATGGGCCCAGGAACTTGAGACATACCCAGTCGAGGTCGGCTTTAACTCCGGTCGGAACACGCTCTTGCAAGCTGACGATCGAAAGTTCATCGCCATTGCGCGAGATCGATACGAATCCATCTCCATCGGCCCAGGCAGGAATCGGTTCGTCGCCACTGAGGCGTGAAACGGCATAGGAGCCGTTGAGGACCCGCAGTTTGACGTGGTTAATCATTTTTTCCTGAAAAAAGAAGACGGCTCGCGCCGTCACGTTGCTATTTTGCCGAGCGGCTTTAGGCCAGGCGGTGCGTTTGGTCTGTCTACCGGGCAGCATGCTAACCGGTTCGGCGACGCTATTCGTACCGAGGACAGCAGTTGTCATTAAGTATCTGCTAAAGATAGCGTGTCGGGTGCCGATATGAGCGATATCGAAAGCGACAGGCAGATACGATGACGAGCCGTAGAGATCAGTGTGCAGACACGAAGCTTCGCGATGTGCCGGTTACGTTCAGCAGGGGGGCTCCGAGATTCGTCCTCCCCAAGCATGACACGAATTCAACTGGCAACGGGCGTCGACGGGCCCATCAGGATCGACGCCTTGCGTTCTCCTGTCTCGCATTTGCCATTGTCGGCACATTGCCACGTCTGGCATCGGCTGAGGTCATCGTCGTCAATAGCGAGTCCGAACTGCGTGCCGCGATCGGTACGGCCGATACATCGACCGACGCCAGCTCGACCATCGTGCTGGGGAGCAGTTTCCAGGTAGGGGCGACCGCGTTGCCCGCGCCGACCCAAAGCTTAACGATCGATACCCAGGGCTTCACACTCTCCGGCGCCAGCGGCGGGGGTGAAATCAAATGGACGGGGAGTGCCGTGCCGCTGACTCTCGCGGGTACGATCACGGGTGGAGCAAGCAGCGGAGTCGGCGGGACGGGCGGCATCGGCGCAGGAATGACCAATGGGTCGTTCGTCAACAATGGCACAATCTCCGGTGGAAGCGCGCTGGCCGGTGGCTCTGCGGGAAATGCCGTCCAGCTCAGGCAGGGTGCGTCACTGACCAATAACGGCACGATCCAGGGCGGTGATACCAAGGGGGCAGGCGCCGAGAGTGCTCCTGGTGTCGACATAGGCGGACCCGGCGCCGCGACGACCCTGATCAACCATGGCACGATTCTCGGCGGCTCCGATCTGACGGGCGCCACTGTGGGCGCCGTAGCGATCATCATGCGCACCGGCGCTCAGCCGCTTGTCAATACCGGCATCATCGTCGGCGGAAACGGTGCCGTTGCAATCCAGGCGAACAGCGGAAATCTGAATCTAACTAACAGCGGCACGATTCAGGCCGGCAACGGGCAGGCCAATGCGTTGCAGGTTGCGTCGGCGACGGCTTCGATTGTGCTACAGCTTCAGGCGGGCTCGGTGATCGTGGGGAATGTTGAGGGTGGCGCCGCATCGACCAGCAGCACCTTGATTCTTGGAGGCACCGCAAACGATGTCTTCGACGTCTCGTCAATCGGTCCCGCCGCGCAGTACCGGAACTTCAGTATTTTCCAGAAGACCGGCACCGGGACCTGGGCCTTGACGGGTACGGGTACGGCCACCACGCCCTGGTCGATTCAGCAGGGAACACTGCAGATCGGCAATGGCGGGGCCAGTGGCAGCATCGTCGGGGACGTCGCCGATAACGGTACGCTTGCCTTCGATCGCAGCGATGCGTTCACGTTCGCCAATGTGATCAGCGGGACGGGCGCCGTAAGCCAGGTGGGAACGGGCACCACCATTCTGACCGCAGTCAACAGCTACACGGGCGGCACCAACGTGAAGGCCGGCACACTGGCCGTCGGCGATGAAAATCACACACTAGCGACACTCGGTTCAGGCCTGACGAGCGTTGCCGCGGGAGCCACCCTTGGCGGCTACGGCACGGTGACCGGTTCGGTGAATAACAGCGGCACGGTGGCATTGACGAACGCACTGACCGCGTTCGCGTCCGGCAATACCGGCACATTCATGATCGTGGGCGATCTGCATAACGCGGGCACCGTCAATCTGGCGGCTGCGTCTGGGCAGATCGGCAATGTGCTGAACGTGGGTGGCAACTACATCGGGACGAACGGACGGATCGTGCTGAACACGCTGTTAAATGGGGGCGGCACCGCGTCGCAGTCCGACCGGCTCGTCGTGGGTGGAAATGTCAGCGGCACAACAGCAATCTCGATCAAACGGTCAGGCATGGGCGCACTGACCACGGGCGAGGGTATCCAGCTCGTCCAAGTCAATGGTACGTCGGCCGCGAACAGTTTCCATCTGGCGACGCCGGTTCAGGCCGGCGCCTATCAGTACATGCTGTTCCAGGGCGAGGCAACGGATGTGAACGACTGGTACCTGCGCTCGCAATACGTGGCTCCGACCGGGACTAGCGATCCCACAGGACCGGTGACGTCCCCCAGTCCGGCACCGGCGACTGCCTTTCGTCCGGCTGTGGTCGGCTATTCCGTCACGCCGCTGCTCAACGCAGACTATGGATTCAACCTGCTCGGTCGCCTGAATGAGCGGATCGGCGACGTTGCGAGCGCCGACACACCGCAAACGGCCCACTACAACGGCGTGTGGGGGCGCATAGGAGGCCAGAACCTCGATGCCGACGCCAGCGACCGCTTCTCGGCCGACGAGCACACATTCTTCGCGGAGTTCGGCAAGGACTGGACACTTTCGCGCGGGACCGACGGTGGGAGCACCCATGCGGGGGCGACGTTGACGTTCGGATCCACATCCGCGTCTTTCAGCGACAGTGCGCGTAGCATAGCCGGGTTGTCAGATTCGACGGGCACGGTTGAAACCCAGGCGCAGTCGATCGGCGGCTACTGGACCCGATACCTGCCTGACGGCAGCTACTTCGACGGCGTCGGGCAGCTCACGCACTATCAGAATCGCTACGGTGACATTTTTGGCGACAGCGGAAGCCAGAACGGTTTTGGCGCGGGCGTCTCGGCGGAGATCGGCAAACCGTTCGCGCTCGGATCGACGGGGGTGGGCATCGAGCCGCAAGCCCAATTGCTTTATCAGTACCTGCATCTGAATCAGTTCGACGACGCGATCTCGCCGGTCGGCTCGAATACGACGAACGGCTTGAGAGGCCGTCTAGGATTCAGGCTCTTCAGGGCCGATATGGAGAATGACTCGAAAACCTCGAGCGTCACGCCTTACTTCACGGCAGATGTGCTGCACGACTTTTTCTCGCCGGGTCAGACAGCGGTGGGCGCTACGTCTTTCGACGATGAACTGGGCAAGACCTGGTATGACGTCGGCGTCGGGATCTCGGGCAGCTTCGCGAGGAGTTCGGAACTGTACGTGAGCGCAAAATACGAACACAGTATGGGCGGTGAGTATCGGCGTAACGTGTTCGGACAGGTGGGTTACCGGTTTTGCTGGTAGGCGTGGCGCGAGCAACCCTTGAGCAAATTGGGAACTTCGGTGTCGCACGAGGGTGAGGCCAAAGCTTGGGCGACAGGGGACAACAAGCATTTGGTCGTCGACGCTGTCTACGTGAACGGCGATGACCTATGGACTGTCACACATGCGCAACTGGAACTGGGTGAGACGCCAGACTCTCACGACTTCTACATCGCGGAGCATGTTCGTCGCGAGTGGCTTGATTTCTCGAACCGGGATATCAATACCTGCACGGAACTCCCAGAGTAAGTCGAACGCGGATGGACACACTCGACGGTGAACTGGCTTTCACGCCTAGCAGTTCGGGGCTTCGGGCTGACGACATAAACCAATCCAAGAATTCCGCCGCACCCCCAAACACGACATTAGGATATTGCTGCCACATCATTTGTCGAGGCTAAGTTCAAATGTCGGGGTTCTGGCCAAATAGAAATGTCGTAGCGGGGTGATTCAGCGCTTGGTGTTGAAGGCCGCCATCTGCTTCGCGGTACGCGTATTCCACCTCGGGGCTGTGCG
>JAMFSK010000096.1 GCA_026225235.1 Burkholderiales bacterium | reverse complement strand
GTCACGTGCAGGCCAAAACGCGCGGTGTGCTGCCGATCGGCCCAGATGCGCACCGCGGCGAGCTGGGCCATCACGCCGCTCGGCATAAACGCGGCGGCCGGTTTGCCGAGCAGGGTCGCCACCTTTTTCTCGAAATCGCTGATCAGAGCACCGTCGCCGTAGATGTCGTGATCGACGTCATGGGTATCGCACCACGCGGCCATTTGGGCGAACAGTTGCGCGGGTCGGGGCTCGGCGAATCCGTTAAGGAGGCGAGTACAGTTTCGGCGCAGTTGTTTGCGTTCTTCGATGGAGCGGGACATGGAAGGAATTCAGGGAAAGGTCGGATGCGCGGATTTTACCCGGCGGCGTCCCGACGAGCGCGTAGCGAGCAGGAAAACCTCGATGGCGATAGAGTGGGACGTCATAACCTTTTCTAACATGGACGAGACATGAAACCTATTCCTTATCGCAGGGCCTTGATCATTGGCGCGGGAACCGGGATCAGCGCATCGTTGGCGCGGCGGCTGAGGAGCGAAGGCTTGGAGGTCGCGCTCGCCGCGCGGGACGTTGATAAGCTCAAAGCGTTTGCCGAAGAGACGGGCGCGCGCACCTTCGCGGCGGACGCGGCCGATGAAGGGTCGGTGCGCGACCTGTTTGCCGAAGTCGATCAGACCCTGGGTGAACCCGACGTGGTGATCTACAACGCCGGCCGCCGAGCGCACGGATCCATCACGGAAATCAACCCGGATGCGTTCCGGCAAGCCTGGGCCGTCACTGCCTTTGGCGCGTTCCTTGCCGCCCAGCAGGCCGCCCGTCGGATGATTCCGCAGGGCAAGGGTGCGATCTTCTTTACGGGCGCAACGGCAAGCGTCAAAGGTTTCGCGCTGTCAGCCGCTTTTGCGACGGGCAAGTTCGGCCTGCGCGGGCTGGCGCAAAGCGTGGCGCGTGAGCTGAGCCCGCAGGGTATCCATGTCGCCCACTTCATCATCGACGGAGGCGTCGAGAGCGAAGAGCGAAAGAGCAGCGAACGGCCGCCGGATAGCATGCTGTCGCCGGATGCGATCGCGGAGAGCTATGTCGATGTGTTGTCCCAGCACCGCAGCGCGTGGTCTTTCGAGGTCGAACTACGGCCCTGGCTCGAAAAATTCTGATTCGTGAAGCTGTAGGTGCTTGAGCGTGTGCGCGATGGCGTCGTGTGACATCTGAGCGGCCGCCGCATCGGCCGATTCTTTCTCCGCGCTGAAATAGTCTCGGGCGATCACAATATTCCCGGTTGTGAAACGTCTTCAGAGGTATGGAACCGCTGCACACGCCGCTTACGCCGCCCACGATGACTGACCGAGACAGCGACATTACCGCGACCGTCTTGCGCGAACGCACCAGGCTCGGGAATTTCATCCGTCGCCGTGTGCGCGATCCGAGCGAGGCAGAAGACATCCTTCAGGATGTCTTTGGCGAATTCGTGCAGGCCTATCGCCTTCCCGCTCCAATCGAGCAGGCTAGTGCGTGGCTGTTCCGGGTGGCGCGCAATCGCATCATCGACCGGTTCCGGAAGAAAAAGGAACAGCCGCTCACCGAGTCCGACGACGATCCGGACGAAGCGAGTGACGACTATCGCCTCGACCTTGCGCTGCCCGCACTCGATGCGGGTCCCGAAGCGCTATACGCGCGCTCGGTGGTGCTTGAGGCTTTGCAGCGGGCCCTCGACGAGCTTGCCGAGAATCAGCGCGATGTCTTTATCGCCCATGAACTCGACGGAATCAGCTTCAAGGAGATGGCCGCACAAACGGGTGTGCCCCTGAATACATTGCTGGCGCGCAAGCGCTATGCCGTCTTGCATCTGCGTCTACAGTTGCAGGCCGTTTATGACGAACTGGATATTTAAAGGAGCAGAACGATGCGGTACGGACTCAGGTGTTTTGGCAAGGCGTTGTTGGCGGTAGCCGCAGTCGCCGTGCTGGGTTGGTTGGTGATGGCGCTTTGGAACACGGTAATCACGACTGTGTTTGTGGATGCGCGCTCGATCGATTATCTCCATGCGCTGGGCTTGCTGATTCTCAGCCGGATACTGTTTGGCGGATTCCGCGGACGGGGCGGATGTGGAGGGCGCCGTCACTGGCGCAAATGGGAAGCGATGACTCCGGAAGAACGCGAGCAGTTTAAGCAATCGAAGCTGTCACGGCGCGGCCAGCGCTCGGAGGAGTGACGTGAACGGCCCATCGACTGCGACTTGCAAGCAGGAGCCTGGCGCGATCGTCCCGGTGGTGGACTTTCAGCGCTGCGAGGGAAAGGGCGATTGTTTGCGCGTTTGCCCGGAGAATGTCTTCGAAATCCGGCGTATTGACGATGCGGATTTTCAGAGCCTGGGGTTCATGCATAAAGCCAAGCTCTATTTCCATGGGATGCAGGTCGCCTATACGCCGAATGCCGATGCATGCCGCGCATGCGGACTATGCGTGAAGGCGTGTCCCGAACACGCCATTACCCTTGCCCGACCGCAATGACGCGCAGCGGAGTTGGCTGTCTCCGCGCCTGTCAAATCGTCGTAATCCGCTTCTGTTTCAGGAAGCCGACAATTCGATCGTTGGCTCGCAGAGAATCGGGAAGTTGACCGAGTTCGCGACGTAGCACTTTTCGTGTGCAGCATGATGCAAGCGTTCTGCGAGGCTCGCATCGCTGTCTGATTGGATGACGACGTGCGGGCGCAAGACGATTTCCTTGAAGCGACCCTCTTGTGCATTATCGATCATCGTGCCTTCCGCATGGTCGAGATACTCCTGCACGACAACACCCGCTTCGGCGCAAAGGTGCAGATACCAAAGCTTATGGCAAGCCGACGCTGAAGCGACGAGCAGCTCTTCAGGGTTCCATCGGGAGGCATCGCCGAGAAACGCCGGGTCAGACGAACCTGCGATGTCGGACTTAGATTCGGCTCGAATCGTATGATCTCGCCCGTAGGCACGATATCCCGATGTGCCCGTTCCGCGGTTACCGATCCACTGCACCGAAACACGGTATTGGTGTTCGCCATGAGCCATGCCAGTCTCCCTTGAGGTGGAACAGGATCATATCGCGCGTTCGGGAGGCGCGGCGCGTGAGCCAAAACAACAGCCGGCAACCGGGCCCCAAATGCGCCTGTGTGATCCGCCGTAAGCGGAACGCGCCGACTTAGGTTTGGCGAATAAAATTCCGATGCGCTATTGTGCTTCCCTTTGCGCCAATACCGGGCGCGGAAGGTCGACTCGGGCCTTGCCCTTGTTGTAGCCGGATCGGGAGGCCGGCGCTCTGAACCACGATGGAATCAAATCAAGACATACCCCCGAGTTCGCTCGCGCCAACGGGAATCCCGTTAGCGAACGAAACAAGCCGCCGTGAATTGCTGAGGGTCGTAGTCGCGACATCGCTCGTCAACGGGCTCGAAATCTTCAATTTCACGGTATTCGGCTTCTTCGCTGGAATGATCGGCAAACAGTTCTTTCCCGCAGCCGACCCCATGACGTCTCTGCTTCTGGCCGTGGGCACGTTCGGTGTAGGGTTTTTCATGCGCCCGTTTGGCGCGGCTGTGATCGGGACTTATGCGGACCGCGTCGGACGCCGTACCGCGATGACGGCCACGATTTGGCTCACAGCTGCGGGCACGGCGGCGGTCGCTGTGTGTCCGCCGTATTCGATGATCGGCGTCGCTGCGCCACTCATTCTTGTTGTCGGTCGCTCGCTTCAGGGGTTTGCCGCGGGAGGGGAAATGGGGGCGGCCACGACGCTCGTGATGGAAGCCGGGCCCGTATCGCGGCGCGGTTTCCGGGTGAGCTGGCAGCTTGCCAGTCAGGGCGCAGCCGCCTTGCTGGGTGCATCGCTCGGGACGCTCCTCGCGAGTGTCATGTCACCCGGCGCCCTCGAATCGTGGGGCTGGCGCATCCCCTTTCTTATCGGGCTGTTGATCGTGCCGGTCGGTCTCTATGTCCGCAGGCAGGGCCTTGCCGACCGGAATCAGGAAACATTGCGCTTGGTCCCCCGAACGCCGCTCGCCGAGTTATGTCATGAGCATGGCAGGACCCTGGCGCTAGCGACGTTGATGATCGTCGGTCGAACCGTGCCGGCCTATGCGATCGTGCTTTACATGCCGAGCTATCTCGCTCATGTGATGCACCTGCTGCCCATTTCCGGATTTTTGGCATCGGCGTTTTCCGCACTCGTCCTCGTTGTCGTCTCGCCATTGTCGGGTCTTCTTGCCGATCGGTTGAAACGGCGCAAGCCCCTGGTGCTCGGTGCCTCGGTCGCCACGACGGTGCTGATCTATCCGCTATTCCTGCTGATTACGCATGGACACGGGTTATTGCCCGTACTGGTGGGCGTGGGGGTGATCAGCACGCTGGTGGCACTGACTGCCGGCGCCGGAACCCTGTTGATTCTCGAAGCTTTTCCGCTGACCGTCCGCGCAAGCGGACTCGCGATTTCCTACGCGCTGGCCGTCACGCTATTCGGCGGGACGGCGCAATTCATCGTCACGGCACTCATCAAGTGGACCGGAAATCCGATGGCCGTCGCCTGGTATGTGACGGGTGCCTGTTTGCTGAGTGTGGTTTCGCTGGTGCTCTTCAAGGAGCATCCCGCGTCGATTTGAATTACAAAGATCGGTGCGCTTGCGACGAAACTGTATTGGCACTCAAAGGGCTGTGGCACGACATCCGGAAATCCTGCGGTGCCATCTCGTAAGCGCGACGAAAAGCGCGTGTGAAATCCGACGCACTATTAAAACCGAGCCCGAATGCGATCTCCATCACCGTCACGTGAGGAAAGCGCGCCAGCTCGTCGGCTGCCTGGCGCAGCCGGAGATGACGAATGTAGGCAACGAGACCGCCTTCATGCTGGAACAGGCGGTAGATCGTGGAGCGGGTCAGCCCAAGCGCACGCAAGACGCTCTCGGGAGAGAGGTCAGCCTGATGAATGTTTGCCTGGATATAGCGCCGCACTTGGCCGAACATCGCTGCGCGGGCGGCGGCGCGCACGTTGCCGCTGAGGCGGGCTTGTTTGCCGAAGGCCGCCACCATGAGCCGCACACTTCCCAGCACGGCGCTGTTTGCCTCGCAGGCGCTCATCGTCGTCACGCTTCGGCTCAATGCTGTCACATGATCGATGATCAGCCGCGCCAGGGGCGTCGTATTGTCCAATGTGCGGCCATGGATGGAGTCGGGATCGGGAAATCCCTCCTGCACGAGTGAGCCCGGCGCGAAGAACGTCAGCACGCGCCCATTGCTGCGTCGCATACGCACGGGCTGATTCAAGTCCAGTGCCAGGATGCCGGTGGTGGAGGTCGGATCCTGGCCCCTTGAAGCGGGCACGACGATGCCGTCAATGCTGCCTTCCATCATGACGTGAAAAGCGTAATGCCGAACCCTGTCTTTCGAGATTCGCGCGATCGAGCGCTCGAGCACCATCTGGTCCGAGCGGCAATCGGTAAAGATCAGCCCGTTGAGATCGTAGCGATCGATCGAGGCGTTGAACGGTTTGTCGAGGTCGCCGATCGAGGGCAGCACATCGATGATGTGACCCACCCGGTCGCGCCACGCCAGCAGTTGTCGCCGGGGCGCCTCTGCTTTGACGGAGAAGTGGTTGTGGGCCATGCCCGGGCCTGAAACGGGGCGTATGTCGGGCAAGGCTGTGTAATGATTCATATGCAATGCCTTTTAAATCGCGCCCGTCGTTTATGCGATGCCGGATAAACATCGTGAAGCTGGCGACAAGCAATTTTTCAGGAACGGAAAAGCGCGGTCAAGTCGCAAACGAAAGTGCATTCCAATATGACGATCCTACGGCTGAGACCGTGGTCGCCTCAGTCGAAATCGGTAATTCCTGGATCCGTCCAAGCGATCCGCGACACGCAAGGAACGTAGCGGGGAGGGTGAAGCGAAGGCCGAGCGAAGGCCGAGCGAAAGACGCCTGAAGGCCGCTTCGCGTGCGCCGATTGTAATCGCATAGCCCGCAGGCCTGACGTCCGGCATTTCGATTGCAGGGGTTTTCAGCGCTACGCTGCGACTACAATATCGGCGACCCTTACTCCATCCGACAGCATGGAATACTTTCTTGTTCTTTCAGTCGGACTCTTGGCCGGCATCCTGAGCGGCGTCATCGGCACCGGTTCGTCGATGCTGCTCATGCCCGTGCTCGTGATGTCGTTCGGCCCCAAGCAGGCTGTGCCGATCATGGCGATCGCCGCGATCATGGGTAACCTCGGTAAAGTGTTCGCCTGGTGGCGAGAGATCGACTGGCGTGCTTGCGCGGCCTATTGCTCGACAGCCGTTCCCGGCGCGGCACTCGGCGTGCGGACACTGCTCGCTCTTCCGCCGCACGCGGTGGAACTGGCGCTCGGGGTATTTTTTATCGCGATGGTGCCGACCCGGCGCTGGCTCGCCCGCCGAGCGCTCAAGTTCTCGCTCTTTCATCTTGCCTTGATTGGCGGCGTGGTCGGTTTCCTGACGGGCATCGTGGTGTCTACCGGGCCAATCACAGTGCCGGTCTTCATGTCGTATGGGCTCGTCAAGGGCGCGTTCCTCGCGACCGAAGCGGCCGGATCACTTGCGGTATATGGCGTCAAGGTCGCGGTGTTCCAGCACTTTGGGGCGCTCCCGGCGAGTGTTGTGCTGAGTGGTTTGATTACCGGCTCAGCACTGATGATCGGGTCCTTCGCCGCGCGCTACATCGTGATGCGCATGAGTGCGCGTACGTTCAGATTGATTGTGGATAGCCTGATGCTCTCATCCGGTCTCTCATTGCTATGGGCGGCCGGGCGCTGAGGCGGTCCTGATTTCGAATAGACACAAACGAAGCACTCACGTCGAGAGAGCGTTATGAAAATCGGTTTTGCAGGACTGGGCAGTATGGGTAGCGCGATGGCCGGCAATCTCATCAGGGCCGGCCACGAAGTCACCGTCTGGAACCGCTCACCGGACAAATGCGCGCCACTCGTGGCCGCGGGCGCGAAGCAGGCCAAGACACCGGCGGACGCGGCAAATGGCGAACTAGTCATGACGATGGTGGCCAATGACGCGGCACTCGAAGAGGTGGTGTTCGGGACGGGCGGTATTCTGGCGGCTACCGGCAAGGCGGCGCATATCTCGATGAGCACCATCAGCGTCGAACTCTCGGAACGTCTTACCCAGACTCACGGCGAAGCGGGCCGAGGCTACGCTTCGGCGCCGGTTTTCGGCCGCCCTCCGGCAGCCGAAGCCGGCAAGCTTTTCATTGCCGCAGCGGGTCCGGCCGATGTGCTTGCCTTATGCGAACCCGTTTTTGCAGCGATGGGTCAGCGCGTCTTTACATTGGCGGAAAAACCGTCGGCGGCCAATGTGGTCAAGCTGGGCGGCAACTTCATGATCATGGCCGCGATCGAAGCCATGGCCGAGGCGATGACCCTATGCCAGAAATACGGTGTCGAAAAGGCGAGCTTTCTGGAAGTTCTGACGGGGACGATTTTCAACGCACCGGTCTATCAGGTCTACGGCGACATTCTGGTCAATGAGCGTTTTCGTCCGGCGGGCTTTACGGCACCGCTCGGTCTTAAGGACATGACGCTGGTGGCCTCAGCGGCCAGCAGTGCGCGCGTACCGATGCCGATATTGGGCATCGTCCGCGATCATCTGCTGGAAACCCTCGCGCAGGAAGGTGACGACATCGACTGGAGTGCGATCGCCGGCGCAGTCTCCCGCAACGCGGGGTTGTAAGCCTGCCTTCCCTGCCGTCAGGCGGGGTTCTTCACGCTCGGACGTTGGTCCACTCTTGCTTTCCATTCCAGCAGCGCGGTGCATTCTGCGGGAACCGGAATATCGGCATACCGCGCGAATAACAAGCCGCCCAATACGGTGCAGTCGGCCATCGAGAAATGTTCGCCTGCCACATACGGTTGGGCCTTCAGGACCTCGTTGAAATACCGCATACCTGCCTCAGCCTTCACCCGATGCATCGTGCCCCATTCGCTGCGGCCGCTCCAGTCTGGGCTTTTGTAGACTTCATTGCGTGCGCCGAGTCCCGGCGTGGCGTGGTGGAAATAGATGCCGATCGAGTCGATCAGTTCTGACTCGGCACGTTTCTGCATCATATGGATCACGCCTTTTTCACGCGGTGTTTTGCCGGTGAGCGTCGGATTGCCGTCGAGGTTGTCGAGGTATTCCGTGATGGCGGTGCACTCGGAGAGAAACGTCCCGTCCTCGAGTTCCAGCACAGGCACCGTTCCCGTTGGATTCTTTGCGAGAAACGCGGTTTGTTTGTGTTCTGCTGCTGGCAGGTCGATGGGCACAAATTCAACTTGCGACGCCAGCCCTTTTTCGGCCAGAACGATACGGATGCGCAGGGGATTGGGGAAGCCTGGGGTGTCGTAAATTTTCATCGGATCTCTCTGTGGGTGGCGTTGCTTACTTATCGGTAGGTAAGCATTTGAGTTATAGTAGAGCCCTGCATCCGAGCGTGTCAACACTTATCTATCGATAGGTAACCCATACCTTGACTACACCAACAGACACTAGAGAAAAAATCCTGAGCGTGGCGCGCCTGATGGTGCAGGCGCATGGCTACAACGCGCTCAGTTTTCGTGAGATCGGGAAGGTAGTGGGCGTGTCGAGCGCCGCCATTCATCATCACTTCGCCACCAAAGGAGAGCTGGGTGCCGCCCTGGCACAGCGCTATACCGATGAGGCGGAGAAATGCTTTGGCGATTTCTCCGAGGCATCGGAAGATTTGTCCGTGTGCCTTAGGAACTATACGAATGTCTTCCGGGCGGCACTCGAGAATGACAACCGGATGTGCCTGTGCGGAATCATGTCGGCAGAGCGGGACGATTTACCCGCCGAAGTCAGGGCTGAGGTGGACAGATTCACTGAAGTCAACGTCGCGTGGTTGACCCAGCTCCTTTCACGCCACAACCCGAAGGCGGGGGTGGAGGTCGCTCAACGACACGCGTACGCCATTTTCTCGGCTATTGAAGGGGCTCAACTCGTGTCTCGCGGCCGGGGTGACATTTCTGTATTCGATAACACGGTCGAAGCCTATCGGGCGACTGGACTTCTGCTGTGATCGTTGCGCGTTCTCATCGCAGCTTAAGGGAAACCCCTAGCGTCTGAGTTTCCATAGGAAATTGGCGATTTCAGCGACCTTTGGCGTGGTAAGTTGAATTCTGCAGGCCCATGGGCATACCAATGCATTTAAACGGGTGGCCACCGTCGTCGCAGGGTGGTGTTGCAACCGGGAGCACGACAATGGCCGAGCGCTTAGTGGATGTCCTGAACAGTCATGGGACGGTGATTCACACCTATCCTGTCACGCTCGATCCTTCCGGTTGTGCCGACGACGATGCCCGTTATCTGGCGAAGGCGCTGGAGGCTGCCGCGTATGGAAGGCTAGTTTCTATTGCCGATCTTCCAGGCCTGTCCGCTCGGCTGCATGTGAGTCGCGGTGGGCCTATGGCCTCTTACGGAGATGACATCGGGGTCGAGTCCGAAACCAAGTCGAGCCTGGACGACGCAACTCGCCAACGGGCGTACCTGCTCTGGAAGCAAGATGGCGCTCCCGACGGGCGGGCGGACGAATACTGGTGTCGCGCGCAGGATCAGCAGTTCCGTGAGCGTGCCTACCTGCTGTGGGAACAGGAGGGGTGGCCGAATGGCCGCGCTGACGCGCATTGGGCGAGCGTTCGTCAATTTGCTGCCGAGTGATCCCTTCCACCGCCGGGCCGAACGTGGCGTCGGACACGATACGACGCCCGCCTTGGCAAACCGCTTTGCCTCTCTGACGGGTGGACAACATGAATGAGCCGCAACGCCTGTCTGTGCGGCACACCAGCATCTACCGATATTCCGAGCCGGTGAGTTTCGGCGAACACAGAATGATGTTTCGCCCGCGAGCCAGTCACGACATGCGCCTAGTGTCGTCGGACTTGTCGATCGTACCGACACCGGCACGGCTGCATTGGCTGCACGACGTATTTGACAACTCCGTGGCGGTGGCCACATTTGCGGGCGAGGCGGCGGAACTGACCTTCGAAAGCAATGTGACGATCGAGCACTTCGAAGCTCCCCTTCCTGAATACGCGATTGAACCCTATGCGGCAACCTGGCCTTTCGCATACACCAATGAGGAAGCGGCCGATCTCGTGAATGCGCGCAATCGCCGATATCCAACAGCGAGCGTGAATACCTGGGCGCGCAGTTTCGTCGGACGAGGCGGTGACAAGAGCACGATTGCGCTGTTGCGCGCGATGACAATCGAGATCAAGAGCCTGTTTTCTTATACCCGACGTGTCGAGAAAGGGGTGAATCGTCCCGCCGATACCTTGCGCCGACGTGAAGGCAGTTGCCGCGATTTTGCAGTGTTGATGATCGACGCGGCGCGTTCTCTGGGATTCGCTGCGCGGTTTGTCAGTGGTTATATTTTTGTTCCTGACCTCGGTGACACCGTGGGAGGGGGAGCGACTCACGCATGGCTGCAGATCTTCTTGCCGGGAGCGGGTTGGGTCGACTTCGATCCGACCAACAGCATCGTCGGGAACCGGCATCTGATCCGCGTGGCCGTCGCATGGGACCAGCACCAGGCATTACCCTTGCATGGGACATGGAGCGGCGCACCGGATTCGTTCCGCGGTCTCGATGTCGAGGTCAGGGTAACGGAGGAGCGCGATTGAACTCGATCGAACAAAGGACCGCTGTGATGAGACTTCGCGTTGGCTATGAACTGACCTATGAATGCGTGCAGCCGACACCCATGATGTTGATGCTGAATACACACTTCTCGCGCGTACAGGACGTGTTGTCGCCCGATGTGCTCATGCTCGATCCACCGGTGCCGATCACGCAGTATCGGGACGGATTCGGCAATCTCTGCAGCCGCATCGTGGCGCCAGCCGGCCGCTTGAAGATGTCGACAACCGCGGTGATCAGCATTTCCGATCAGCCGGAGATCCGCGAGCCCTACGGTTACCAGCACTCGGTCGAGTCCTTGCCCGACGAATGCCTCGTGTTTCTGCTCGGCAGCCGATATTGCGAAACCGACCTGCTGTCAGAAGCCGCGTGGCAGCGCTTTGGTCACACAGCGCCTGGCCGTGACCGTGTGCAGGCAATCTGCGACTTCGTTCATGGACACATCACATTCGGCTACGCATTTGCGCGGCCGACCAAGACGGCGTGGCAGGTCTATCAGGACCAGCAGGGCGTGTGCCGTGATTTCGCCCATCTGGCGGTCGGACTCTGTCGTGCGCTGAATAT
The DNA here is from genome assembly GCA_026225235.1 of Burkholderiales bacterium. Classification (GTDB taxonomy): domain Bacteria; phylum Pseudomonadota; class Gammaproteobacteria; order Burkholderiales; family Burkholderiaceae; genus Pararobbsia. The sequence goes on along the minus strand of JAMFSK010000096.1, from coordinate 121,969 downwards.
ACCGGCACGATATTGCACCGGATACATCAGCGACGTCGGCCTTCCGCCTCCGTACAGTCCCATGGATTTTGCAGCGTGGTTCGAAGCGTATGTCGGCGGTAGCTGGCAGACATTTGATCCGCGCAATAACGCGCCACGAACCGGGCGCGTGTTGATGGCCCGCGGGCGAGACGCCGCGGACGTGGCGATCAGCAACACCTTCGGGCCGGCGAAGCTCGTCGAGTTCATCGTGCACTGCGCACCCGATTGATGCCCGATGCACCGCCTGCATCGCTAGGCGGGTTGAATGCCGGATTCAATGCGATTGCGTCCGTGTTCCTTGGCGTTATAGAGCGCTCGGTCGGCGACTTTCACAATATCGGCGGGGTCACCCGTTTGAAGTGAATCGAAGACGGCAACCCCGATGCTGATCGTCACCAGTTCGCCGGTCGGCGATTCGTTGCTGATATTGAGCGTGCGGACCGCGGCTTGCATTTTTACAGCGACTGATCGTGCGCCGTTTTCATCCGTTGCCGGCAGGATGGCCCCGAACTCCTCACCGCCGTAGCGTGCGAGCAGGTCGCCACTGCGCGGCAGCGAATCTTGCAATGCACTCGCAATTTCGGCCAAACACTTGTCACCCACCAGATGGCCATAGCGGTCATTCAGTCTCTTGAAGTGGTCGATATCGATAAGCAGCAACGCCAGGGAATGACGGTGCCGTATCGCACGGTTCCATTCGAGGACGAGTGACTGGTCGAAACACCGGCGATTGGCGACCCCCGTCAAGGCGTCGGTCAGCGTCATCTTTTCAAGGCGGTCGCGGGCTTCGTGCAACGCTTGTTGCGTCCGGAAATATCGCCCTTGAAGCGCAGTCGAGCGGGTGGCGTAGACCACAATCGCGACGGCGATCCCGGATGCGCCTACATAAAAATGCTGGGGCACCAGGGAGATCCCGAGCGACACGAGCGCCACCGTATAGAAGATCGGGCTCCCTACTTCGATGAATTGGGCGAGTGGATGTTTTCGCGCGGAAGACTCGACCCGTGGTTCGGACGATGCAGGCGTCAGGCAAAGGATGGCAAGCAGCAGAAAGGGCAGGTCGACCATGACGTCGAACACTTCGTGAGTGTCGCTCGTTGCAGCCCACGCGTTGTAGATCCAAGCCATGACGCAGTAGACCCATAAAAAGATGCACAGGCGGAGATAGAAGCCTCGGTCTTTGCCGCGAGGCTGACCGAGCAATCGCAAAGTGGCCGCGCCCGCGAGCAGGAGATTTTCGACGTTGTAAGTCAGCAGCAACACGGTCGCTGAGACGGGCTGGGGCGACACATCGGCAAACGGCGTCACGGAAAAGATCGCGACATAAGTCAGGTACCCGGTCAGCACGGCCTGCACGCCATCGAGCCAGACGAAGAACGCAATTCGCTGTTCAGCGGCAACCGACGAGATGGCAAACAGCACCGGGACGCCATAGAGGAAAAAGCAGAAGTCGGAGAACCACGCAATGCTGGTCGGTAGGTGCTGGAGGATTTCTTCCCAGCTACTTAGGAAAATTCCCGTCGACCACAGAAACATACCGATGGACAGCAGGATCCAGGGCGAGCGGGAGGAGCGGTCTTCCGTCGCGGCACGCCAGCAACAGGTGGCAAACGCGAGTACCGGGGCAAGCAGAAGAAACAGATACGTCGCGAACGGCAACCATGTCTGGAAGATCGCGAAACACATCGCGTGCAAGCCGACGAAACAGACAGCGAGCGAGATGAGGTATCTCAGCTTTGGCGGGGAGCGCAAATTTGACCCCGGAAATCATGGAAGGTCAGGTAAAGCCGTCGGGACGAGAAAGTGGCGAGCGGGCGCTGTGTTTCTCATCGATGCCGACGGGTCCAATAATCCAAGATTACGGCAGATTGACTGCAAAACTTGAGTGCAATTAAGCGATCACTGCGTCGAGAGCCGATGCTTAGACAGGGTGCGCACGCGACGAGGCGCATCGGCGGCGTTCAGGGCCGTATCTTTACATCCGTGTTCTTTTCCTTCTCGCGTCCTCGGGATCCAGCAGATCGACCGCAATTCGCGCGGCCTCGGCGATCACGTCTTCGCGGTATTTGGCGTCTGCCTTTCGCTGGGTATGGTAGACGGCAAGAATGATTGGCGCGCGGGCGGGAGGCCAGATCACGGCGATATCGTTCGCGGTTCCGTAGTCGCCACTGCCGGTCTTGTCGCCCACTTGCCAACCGGCGGGGATGCCGGCTCTGATGCGGTTTGCACCCGTGGTGTTTCCACGCAGCCAGTCCGCCAACTGTTCCCGTTGCGGAACGGGCAAGGCGTCGCCGAGCACCAGCAACTGAAAACTGCGTGATAGGGCAACCGGTGTCGAGGTGTCACGCGGGTCGCCAGGAATCGCCGTGTTGAGTTCGGTCTCCCATCGGTCGAGGCGAAACTCACGATCGCCGATGGAACGAGCAAACGCCGTCACGGCGGCCGGTCCCCCGAGAATCTTGATCAACTGATTGGCGGCCGTATTGTCGCTATGCTGGATCGCGGCGCGACAGAGTTCGGCCACGGTCATGCCGTCGGCAATGTGTTCGGACGTGACAGGTGAGTAGTGTGCGAGATCGCTCTGCGTGTAATGGATGCGCTGCTGCATGAGCCCGGTCCCGTGAGTGCTTCGGGTGAGGATGGTGCCGACAAGGATGAACTTGAATGTGCTGCAGAAGGGAAAGCGTTCATTGGCCCGGTAGTGGACTTGCGAGCTATTCGCGGTATCGAGTGCGAACACACCTAGACGTCCGCCAGACGTCTTTTCGAGTTCGGCGAAGCGGCCTTCGGTCGCGCTCGTCCGGGGTGTTTGCGCTGCAATTGCCGGGATCGCAAAGGTAAGGGGAAACGTTGCGGCGGTTAGTACGATTAAACGGCGGTTGGGAGAGCGGAGCATGGGTCGGGGTCGGTCTTGACGAACGGAGGGGCGAAGGCGCGTGCTGCGGAAATGGAAATATCGCCGTTTTGGGCGCCATTGGCAAATGGCGATGTCGTCCTCAAGGCGGCATTCCACGAATGGGACGGTTCGTTCCGCGTTCGGGCTTGTTTGCCACGCCTCTAACCCGTAGCGTCGAAGATCTCACACTTTGTCTTCTGGCCGATCATGCATCCCGACGCACTGCTACTCACTGAATGGCTTCCTGTCTGCAACGGCTCGGAGATCGCCCCGGAATCGGCGCGGGCGTTTGTAGTCGGGGAAGAGCGCCTGGTCGTATGGCGCGATGTCGAGCGCCATCTTCAGGTCTGGCGGGACTATTGCCCGCATCGCGGGGCTCAACTTTCACCCGGCACCGTGAACGCGGGCGAGCTCGTATGCCCATATCACGGGTGGCGCTACGAGGCGAGTGGGCAGTGCACTCACATTCCGTCGAATCCCTCGCTCGTGCCGACGAAGCGGGCGTGCGCGCGTACCTACAAGGCACAGGAGAAGTACGGTGTGATCTGGGTATGTCTGGGAGAGCCGGCCTATTCGCTTGATGTCTTCCCCGAGTACGACATCGCCGGCACTCGCCATATCAACCTCGCGCCGCAGCGCATTCAGTCTTCTGGGCCGCGCGTCGTCGAGAACTTCCTCGATATGGCGCATTTTCCTTTTGTGCATACGGGCATTCTCGGCGAGCTCGCGCATACCGAAGTTCCCGGCTATGAAGTGATTGAGTCGCCAGACGGACTGGAGGCCAGGCAGTGCCGTTTCTGGCAGCCGGCCGGCATGCCGGGTCAAGCTGGCGCGCTGATTGAATACCTCTATCGCGTAAAGCGACCCCTCATCGCCACGCTCACTAAAGTGGCGAGTGGTGGTCAGGGCGCGCTTCACATCATGATCGTCGTCTCACCAGTTTCGCGGACCGAATCGCGCGTATGGCTCGTAGCGGTCCACGAAGACGATACGATCCACACCGATCAGGAACTCCATGATTTCAACATGGAGATCCTCGTGCAAGACACGCCGATTGTCGAGTCGCAAGACCCGAAGTTTCTGCCACTCGACATGACTGCCGAGTTGCATCAGCGATGCGACCGGATGTCGGTGGCATATCGGCGATGGCTCTCCGCGCTTGAGTTTGGCTATGGCACGTCGATTGGCGCAAGTGCTGCCTAATCCCAGAACAGCGCGGCCGAACGATCGTGCGCGTGCTGATCGACGATGTAGTACTGGAGCGAGTCGATTTGCGCAAACGACCTGGCCGCGAGGTCTATGAAGGCGCGCAGCTTCTTGGCCATATAACGTTGCTTCTGATAGGCGCAATAAACCGGTACGGGCGGCGCGTTCCATCCGGGAAGGACCGGGCTCAACATGCCCGCCGTGACTTCGGGTCGAGCGAAGTAGTCGGGTAGCAGCGCAATGCCGTTGCCATCGACGGCCATGCTCTTCATGACCCAGTAGTCGTTCGTGCAAGCTGTCTTGTCGAAGAGGCAGGTGAAAGATTCGCCATTCGAGTGGAGGACTACCCGTGTTTCTTTTGGGGGCTGTTTAAGTACGATTCCACGATGTTTCGCCAGATCGTCGGGTAACTGTGGCAGTCCGTTCTTGATGAGATAAGCGGGGCTCGCGAACAGACGGTAGTTCAGATGTCCGAGCAGGCGCGCAACGAGATTGGGATGCTCAGGGGGTCCCGAACAGATGTAGCAGTCGACATCGTCGGCAAAGCTGGCTGTCGGGTCCGGCACAACATAGAGATTGCAGACCACGCCCGGATGTCGCAGCAGATACTTTCCTTGAATCTGACTGACGAAGGAAGTGCTGAAGTGACTCGTTGTTGCGACGGTCAACTCGCCCCGCATGCCGTCTGACACCGCCTGTACCACGGCCTTCGCTTCGTCCATGCCCGCGTTGAGGTCTGCGAGAAGACGCACACAATGCACGAAGAGCGTCTGAGCCGCCTGGGTGGGGATGGGGCGTCTGCCCGTTCGGAGAAACAGTTGCGCCCCGAGTGATTCTTCGAGCTTGAGAAGATGCCGGCTCAGGGTGGCTTTGGGTACGTTGCTTTCGCTTTCAGCGGCGGCAAGCGTGCCATGTTTCATCACCAAGACGAAGGCTTCGATCAGCTTGATGTCCGTCATGACGATTTCCGCGAAACAAGTGTCGAGTATCCCGAAAGTGGGATGGTGCTGTTTATTGTCGGCCTTATCCAGGCGGCCGGGCGACTTTACAGTCGTTTCGACGGTACAGCCGAACGTGCGGCTCGCGCCGCTATCGCGCTCAATTGTGCGCCGATCAAAAATGCCCCACATTTAAAGCATCCAACCCAGGACCTACTATGGCCAATGACACTCGACGTCAATTTCTCAAGCAGCTCTCTGGCGCCGGGCTTGCCGCTATCGGCTTGCGGGCTCCGGCCGTATGGGCAGCGCCCGAGGCTCAGCCGGCACTCAAGGTCGGCGTCGTCTACGTCTCGGCGATTGCCGATATTGGATGGACTCGGCAGCACGAAATGGGTCGTCTGGCGATGGAAGCGGCATTCAAGGGACAGGTGCGTTCGACCTGTATCGAGAACGTGTCGCAGCCCGCGGACTCGGAGCGCGTATTTCGTGAGCTGGCCGCGAGCGGTCATCAACTGATTTTTGGCACCAGCTTTTCGCATACGCAGCCGCTGATGCGCGTGGCGGCACAAGCTTCGGATACGACGTTTGAGAGTTGCTCCGGGTTGCGCACACAAGCCAATCTCGGCACGTTTGAAGCGCGTTACTTCGAAGGTACATATCTCGCGGGAGTCGCCGCTGCACAGAAAACAAAGAGCCGCGTCCTGGGATTTATCGGCGGCTTTCCCGTGCCCGATGTGGTGGGCCCTGCGAATGCCTTCTTGCTGGGCGCCCGCAGCGTCGATCCATCGATCACCTGCAAAGTGCTATGGCTCAATTCCTGGTTCGATCCGGGCAAGGAGCGCGATGCCGCCCACACATTGATTGGTCTGGGCGCCGATGTGCTGATTTCGATGACCGACACACCGGCAACCGTGCAGGTATGCGAGGAGGTGGCCGTCTGGTCGATTGGCTATGCGAGCGACATGTCCCGCTATGGGCCAAGGACGTGCCTGACGTCTTTTACGCTTGACTGGAGCAGCGTGTATATCGGCGCGGCGCGTGGCGTGCTCGATCACCGGTGGAAATCTGAAAGCCGATGGGATGGGCTAGCGGCAGGTGTCGTCAAAATGGCGCCATACCACCCTGCGCTGGGCGCAGCAGGAATCCAGCGGCTGACCGATGTCCAGTCACAGATCTCAGCCGGGAAGCTCGACGTGTTCGCGGGGCCGATCCGCGATCAGGCAGGGGCAACCAAGGTGGCGAGCGGGCAGGCGTTGAACGCAGACGGCATGCGCAGCATGGGGTGGTTCGTCCAGGGCATGCAGGGGAAACTAGGGTAGCGACTTGGAGTCCGGTGCGCGTCGTCCCGAGTAATCGGTCCCCCGCGAGAGATCAAGAAGGCTTCGCGTCTGTGGCACTGCGCGACGCACACAGGCGCCATGCAGCCTTTGGCGCAGCGACTGTCTCGACGGTTTGACGCCACCAGGATTCGCCCCGGTGCGGCGTGTTCAGATCCAGCCGCTCACCCATGCGGGGCGTCGACAGCGCGACACCGCGCGCGAGGGCCAGTCCCGTCACTCTTTCGAACGGATCCTGCCAGCGATGCATCGCGAGGTCGAAGGTGCCGTTGTGGATGGGTACGAGCCAACGGCCGCGCAAATCGATATGCGCTTGCACCGTTTCTTCGGGTTGCATGTGAACGTACGGCCACTGCGGGTCGTATGCGCCCGTCTCGACCAGCGTGACGTCGAACGGCCCAAGGCGCTCGCCGATCGCCTTGAAACCATCGAAGTAGCCCGTGTCGCCGCTGAAGAACACACGTAGATCATTGTCGACGATGACCCACGACGCCCATAGGGTACTGTTGCCGTCGAGCAGACTGCGCCCGGAAAAATGCTGCGCGGGCGCAGCGGTGAATTGCAACCCGTCTATTTCGGTGCCTTGCCACCAGTCGAACTGCCGCACCTTCGACGCATCGATGCCCCATTCGATCAACCGGTCGCCAACGCCGAGCGTGGTCAGGAATACACCGGTCTTCCCCGCGAGCGCGAGCACGGTTTCGCGGTCCAGGTGGTCGTAGTGGTCATGCGACAGGATTACGCCACGCAGCGGGGGTAAATCGGTGAGCGCGAGCGGCGGCGCATGAAATCGCTTCGGGCCGAGATGCCGAAACGGAGAGGCACGCTCGGCGAATACGGGATCGGTCAGCCAGAACTGACCGCGCAGCTTCAGCAGTATCGTCGAATGACCGAGCCGGTAGAGGCTGCGGTCTGGGGCTGCATCGAGCTGCGCGCGTGTCAGCACGTCGACGGGCAATGTGCCTGTCGGCATTGTGCCGCGTGGCTTATTGGTCAACAGGTTCCACATGATGGAGAGCGTCTTGCGCAGGCCTTCGGCGGGGCGCGGCGCGACGTTGCGAAAGCGTTCGCCGTCGTGCTGTCTTGAAGAACTGGACAAAGCGCGGCTTCGTTGCGCGGCGGTAAGGCCGAGCGCGCGGCGGACTCGAACGGGAAGCAACGTCATGGGATAGAGCATCCGGAGAAAAATGTACACTCGTGAGTGTAGTTTATTTCGCAGGAAAGTAAACTGCTCAGTGTAAAATCGCGACATGGATTCCACTGCCACCCATCAACGTCTGACGGACCGCAAGCGTGCCGCTATAGTCGCCGCCGCGATCGAGGAGTTCCTCGCGTCCGGCTACGACGTTGCCAGCATGGACCGCATTGCGGCGCGGGCGAGCGTCTCAAAACGGACGGTCTATAACCATTTCCCGAGCAAGGAAGCACTGTTCGCAGCGATTCTTCATCAGTTGTGGGACGCGAGCCAGACGGGCGATGCTCCCGCCTATCGCACTGACCAACCATTGCGCGCTCAGTTGCTCGACCTGCTGGGCCGCAAATTGCGGCTTTTGAATGAGGAGTCCTTCCTGGCGCTTGCACGTGTGGCGATTGCAGCCGGCATCCATTCGCCGGAGCGGGCGCGAGACATGGTTGGCCGCCTAGGCGATCGCGAGGAGGACCTGACGGTGTGGATCCGTGCGGCTGCGGCCGACGGGCGTCTGAAGACCGACGATCCGCTTTTCGCGGCGCTGCAATTGCAGGCGCTCGTGAAGGCGTTTGCGTTCTGGCCGCAGGTGACGATGGGGCAGGCGACGCTCGGCGAACAGGAGCAAAAACAAGTGGCGGAATCGGCCGCCGACATGTTCCTCGCACGCTACGCGTGAGCAGACATGTTCTTGAGAAACGTCTTGTTTCTCAAGAACATGTAGTGACCGGGGGCACCTATGCGGCTAGAGACGGAATCAGACTTCTTTTGTATCAAACATGAGAAGTCCGACTCCAGCCTGCGCAAAATTCTCGAGATCCTTAGCCGCGGCCTTACCCTCGGGCGAATCGACCCCGTGACGCAAGGCTTCCGTTGACTCGAAGCTCAGAACGGCCACGAGATGATAGGGCGAAGCGCCCGCAGGGGTCGTGACAGGCCCGGTGCTGACTTCGAAATTCAAAAGCCCGGGTATCTGCTTGGTAAGCGGCGCATGTGTCGAAAAGTAGTGCGCGTCGAATGCTTCTGGAGCCGATGGCGTCTTATAGAGCACTACAAGCTTGGTCATGGTGAGAACTCGTCGAGTGTGCGGTTAGCACGTTCGATCAAAATCTATACGCTTCGTCGGCACAGAAAAAGAGCCTCGGTGTCCGGAAACTCAGGACTCGGCAGTCCCCAATTGACGCTGTGCGAAAGATCCGGTGCTGCCGTCCAGATGGGCGATATATTTGCAGACCAGGGACACCTTGGCTAGCCGTCGCGCAGCTCCGCTTCACGGCTAGCCGCCTGTGGTAAATACTGTCCGCACGGTGCTCTCGTTGTCTGTCCAGTGTTCAGTTATCTGGGACAGGGGCACGGGCTTCGTTGCAATCTTGAAGCCGCCAGGAATCGTCGCGTTGAGCATCTGTTCAATCGCACCAAAGATGCGCGGCATGGGAATGCTGCCAATCCCGCTGCCCATTAATTCGATGGCCGATGATCGAAGTGCCGCGCTGGGAAGGGTGATTGTCGATCCGCCAAGCGAGCCAATCTGAACAAATCGGATGGGAACAGCGTCTGGTGCCGTTCTGGTCGCTGCTGCCAACAACAGTTCGGCGGTGGGTCCCCAAAGATAGTCGAGAACGACCCCGACACCCTCTTCAAACACCTTCTTGAACGCGTTCTCGAGTGTGTCTTTATCCTGCCCGAGATTAATCGTCACGTCGGCGCCGAGTGCGTGAAGTGATGACAGTGTGCCCACGTTTCGCCCGGTCGCCACGACTTTGCCTGCGCCCAGATACTTTGCGATTTGCACAGCGAGACGACCCGATACGCCAGTTGCACCGTTGATCAGAACGGTTTCTCCCTTGCTCAGCTTCGCGCGTTCGACCAGGGCCGCCCACGACGACATTCCGGGTATCGCGATGGCCGCCGCAGTAACGTCATCCAGTGCCTCCGGTAGATGAATGCAACGCACCTCCTGGACAATGCAGTGCTCGGCCATACCGCCGAAGGGCGCTTCGGGCAGCACGAAATAAACGCGCGTCCCGTCGTCAAGCATGCCGGTGCCGTCGATGCCGGGGACGAAAGGAATAGTGCCAGCGGAGCTGTAGTGCGCGCCCGACGCCCGGCTCTTGGTGACATGGCTGAGTGCGGATGCTACAACCGCGATGCGGGCGATACCGTCTGCGGCGGTTGGCTCGATGAAGTCGGCGTAAACGGGTGCCGCACCGGGTTCCTTAACGACTGCTGCTTTCATGTCCGCTCTCCATTGCCAAGTGTCGAGGCGTCGGCGCCATCCAGAACTGGATAACGAAATATATGTGTATTATACACGCATAAAGAAATGGACAAGGAGTGATATGGCGATAGGGAAAGACATCCGCGAACTGCGGGAGGCGCTCCTGGATCTCACGGGCGTGCTGAATCGCCCTCAACCGGATGCCGCGCTTATTGAAGCGGCGGGCGTCGATCTGGACCGCGCGCTTTTTCCATTGCTCGCCAGAATTGAACGGCGGGGGCCGCTGGGGATCGTTGAACTGGCGGAACTAGCGGGGCGCGACTACAGCACGGTCAGCCGACAGATAGCGAAGCTGGAGGGACTGGGGCTTGTCGCCCGTTGCCCAAGTCCGGAAGACGGGCGCGTGCGCGCAGCGACTATTACGGACCAAGGTCGAGTCATGACGGGGGCGCTGGATGCTGCCCGTCAAAAGATCATTGAAGGTTTGCTTGCCGATTGGGAGAAGGACGACGTTCGAGACCTGGCTCGTCTGCTTCGCAAGTTTGCCGACGAAGCGCTTGGGTGGGTCAAGACTTTATAAAAGTCGTGAAGGCTGATTCCGGCGATGCGCAGACCTACTGTCTTGCTCGATTCGATGAGGTGGTCAGATTGCTCTGCTCCAATGTTCCATAGGTCCATAGGGCAAGACTCAAATCACGCGTCGGGTGCATCCAGAAAAGCCCCTTCAAAGTCCATTGAGGAAATCGCCAGCAAAGACGTGCGTAGTGCGCGCGCCTTTTCCTCGCCGAACACATGCTCAAAGCGATGCTGTGCGCGCTGCCACAGCTTCGTCGATTCCACGAGCTTTGCGTTTCCCTGAGACGTGAGCTTGATCCGTCGACTGCGTCGGTCTTCCTCATCCACCTGGATTTCGATCAGACCGTCACGCTCGAGCGGCTTGAGATTCTGGGCGAGTGCTGATCGATCCAGCACGAGCGCAACGGCCAGTTCGCCCATTGTCGGCGCCTTGGCCCGGGCAATATGAACCAACAGCGAGCGCTGGGTTGATCGAAGGCCACAGGGCGCGAGTACTTCGTCGTAAAGCTGTGACACGCGCCGCGTCGCCTTGCGAAGCGCCGTGCCGTTGCAGCGGGTTCCGTCTGCCAATTCCTGCATCTCTTCGGACGTCAATTGCTTGACGCCTTTGCCTTGTACACCGCGTGCCGGTTTGTCCATCATGGCGTCCTTATCTTCGCTCCGCTTGACAAATACTAGCATATGCTCATATTTTAATACGGGCATATGCCACCAATTGTCACCTCATCGGATGGAGTCCCTCATGACCAGGCAACACGATCTTGCGGCGCAAGATCGAACCCGCACTTTTCTGGTCCTGCTCTGCGTGTCGGTTCCTTCGTTCATGATCAACCTCGACTCGAATATCGTCGCGGTTTCGCTGCCTTCGATCGCACATTCACTGCATGCGGATTTCTCCGGCATTGAGTGGGTCGTCAGCGCTTATACCTTGACGTTCGCCTCGCTGGTGATGCCATCCGGTGCGCTCGCTGATCGGTATGGCCGCAAGCGCTTGTTGCTGATTGGACTCGTTGTCTTCACGCTGGCTTCGCTGGTATGCGGAGCCGCGCAGAACGTGGCGGTGCTCAATGGTGCTCGTGCAGTTCAGGGGATCGGGGCGGCCATGCAGTTAAGCGCCGCGCTTGCCACCTTGTCTCACACTTTTCGCGGACCTGAGCGCGCGAGGGCGTTCGCATTCTGGGGTTCGGTCATTGGCATAGCGGTATCACTCGGGCCCGTCGCAGGGGGTTTCATTACGCAGGCATTCGGCTGGCAATGGGCGTTCTATGTGAACGTTCCCGTCGGCGCGATCATGATTGCACTCACCGTCTACGCAGTCGATGAATCGAGAGATCCCCACGCGACTCGTGTCGATATCCTTGGCTTTCTCTCGTTTAGCGCATTCCTCTCTTTTACCACGATGGCGCTGATATCGGGCAATCGGGATGGGTGGCGCAATCCGGTCATTCTTGGTGAATTTGCGGCGGCTGTTGCACTCTTTGTCACCTTCGTTATCGTCGAGAAGAGACAGGTACGGCCGATGCTCGACCTGCGCTTCTTCCGCGAACCTACTTACATCGGTGCGAACATTGCTGGCGTGACTTACGCGGCGGCCTTGCTGACGATGCTGACTTTTCTGCCCGAGTTTCTGCAAGGGGGGCTCGGTCACGGACCGCGAGAAGCGGGCTTGCTGATGCTGCCAATGGCCATCCCGCTTTTCATCGTGCCGAGAGTAGTGGCATCGTATTTGACCCATCGGGTGAGCGGCCGAGTATTGCTCACTACCGGGCTCTTGCTGATCGCCGTCGGTCTTGCATGGATGGCATTGCGCATCCCGCGGCTCGATTATCTGTCGCTGCTTGGCGGCATGCTGGTCGCCGGCTGCGGTGCAGGCATACTGAATGGGGAGATCGCGAAGGTCAGCATGACGGTCATTCCCTCTGAGCGGGCCGGAATGGCATCGGGTGTTTCCGGCACGGCGCGCTTCAGCGGCATTGTGGTGGGTTTCGCGGCACTGGGGGCGGTGCTTTACGCCCGTGTCGCGGCCAGTGTCTCAGACGCACTGCCGGCGATGCCCCCCGGGGACCGTGCCCACTTGATCCGAAGCGTGGCCGCCGGCGATCTAACGGGCTCGCCTGGCGCTGATGGGGGAACGTCGTTTCACCTGCTGGCGGTCCAAAGTTTTGCTGATGGCTACCAGGCCCTGATGTTTTCGGCCGCCGCGCTCGCATGTGCGGCGGCCATTCTTACCTGGCTGCTGGTGCGTGCCGCGGACACGCAGCCTTTGTCGCGTTTCAACCGGGACGCGGTTTCTCTCGTGGCGCCGGTGGAGTAAGAGCGTCTTACGCGGATGTGGCCGCGGTGCAAGAAAAGGCCGGTCTCGCGACTTAATGATGCGGTCAGGCGCGAATAGGCGCACACTGGGCTACTGCAAGTTTGCAGCTTGGGAGCACAGGATGAATTTTTCGATGATCGGTGTCATGGGCGGCCTGGCAGGCATTGTTCTCAGCGCCCTCTACCTCAGACAAATTGCGCACGAGAAGGTGCGCAGCCTAGTTAAAGTGCGCAAGTGAGCCGGTCGTCGGCATGCCCTGCACAACGGCCAGCCGGGCCTGGAGCGATGTCGCAATAGCAAAGAGGTGCGTATGGCACTCAACTTCCCCAATCCCAGCCGCACCTATGAGCCCGCCGAACGTCGCATCCGCTTTTGGGGCTACGACAATTCGCGCGAGGTGGTATTCCTCATCGACGACGCGGTCACGCTCCGCCTGAGCCGCAGTGCCGGCTCCGACGAGTCGTCCGTGCTTGAAGCATTTGACGGCCACCGCTCGGAAATCCTGACGCTTGCGCAAAAGATGTACAAGGGCGATCCGCGGCGCAAATACGCGATTTCGTGAGTGCGTTAAGGAAATTCGAAATGGGGGCGCAGAACGCCCCCGAAATTCGTTAACGCTGCGCTGCGCGCCAAGATTCCGATAGACGAGAGCCCCGTACTACAAGCAGGCTCCAGATCATGGGGACAAGCATGCCCCTTCGAGCTCTGGACTTATCGATTCAGGCTGAGAAAGCGGCTGCTGACGGCCACCCCGAGTAGCAAGATCGCCAGCATAAGAAAGGCGGTCGGCAGCCCCAGGAAGTGAGCAATAAAGCCGATGCATGCCGGGCCGGCTAGAATTCCCAGATACCCGAGCGTGGTGACAGCCGACACGGCGAGGTTCTTCGACATGACGGTTTGTCGTCCCGCACTTGTCATCAAGACGGGCACAATATTGGAACACCCCGCACCTACCAGCGCGTAGCCGACGAGGGCCAGTATCCACGGGCTCGCATAGGTCGCAATGAGAAAGCCCAGCGCCGCAAGCAAGCCGCCCAGTCCCACCACTTTCACTGCACCGAGCGCCTGAACAATACGGTCACCCGTGAGGCGCCCCAGGGTCATGGTGAACGCGAACGCCGCATACCCGAGGCCTGCGTAAGACGGACTGACGTCGCGTGCCGACGTCAGGAATACGCCACTCCAGTCCAGCACGGCGCCTTCACTGAGGAACACGATAAGCGCCAGCACGCCGAGCAGCAACACGATGCCGTGGGGCAACGCGAACATCGAGTCCGTGCGTTCACTGCGATCCGCGAGCAAATGCGCGATGACGCTTAGCAGCGCAAAAAAAAGGACGAGGACGACCGCAACGGTTGCCCAGATCGGCGCGACACCGGCACTCAGCAATGCGGTGGCGCTGAGTGCGCCTACCACCCCGCCAACACTGAAGAACCCGTGAAAGCCCGACATCATGGCTCGACCGCTCCGATGCTCGACGGCAATCGCCTGAATATTGATCGCCACGTCGATCGAGCCCAGGCTGGCACCGAAGGAAATCAGCACGACGACGAGCCAGGGTACGCTGGCGATGGTAGCCAGGAGCGGCAGCGTGCAAAAAAGCACGAGCGCCGACATGACAACGACCGTCCGGCAGCCCACTCGGCTGGCGAGTGCGCCGGTGAGGGGCATCGTTGCAATCGACCCTGCGCCGATGCAAAGCAAGAGCAGGCCAAGCATGCCGTCGTCGAGGCCAAGGCGGGCCTTGGCAAGCGGAATGAGCGGTGCCCAGACCGCCGGAATACAGCCGATGATAAAGAACACGACGCGAGTGGCAACTTGCTGCCCGCGCGCGGTTCCGATGCGAGTGAGCGTCGAAGTGGACTGCATGGTTTTAAAGCCCGTAGATGGCGTCGACTGCCGCGAAAGCGGCCGCCGGCCAGATTTATGATGACGTATAATGATCGTTTATGCTCGATATTGCTCATTCTACGAGCCAATCTAGGAAATATCAATGCTCGATCATGATGCTTTGCCAGAAGAACGCCAGCAGGCCATTCACGCCAAGTTGCTGAAGGCCGGCCGGGTCATCGCCGCGGATCTAGCCGCCGAGTTCGGCGTGTCGGAACATACGATCCGCCGGGATCTTGGGGATTTGATGGCGGCTGGAGTATGTAAGCGGGTCTATGGCGGCGCCATTTTGATTTCGCCGGCCCAGGTGGATGTTTCCCTGCGCGCCACTCTGAACACAGAGAGAAAGGACGCACTGGGTCGAGCCGCGGCTGCGCTGCTCAAAGCCAATCAGTGTGTATTTCTCGACGCCGGCACAACCAATCTGGCGATCGCGCGTGCCATCGATCGGGAGATGCCTCTGACGCTGGTGACGAATGCTCCTGCGATCGCGCATGAGTTGTCGACGTCGTCTGTACAGGACATTATTCTTTTGGGCGGACGACTGTCTCGAGATGTCGGCGGAGCACTGGGCATTACCGCGCTACATCAGGTCCAGCAAATCTCGTTTGATCAATGTATCGTCGGCGCCTGTGCATTCGACGTTAAGGAAGGTCTCACTGTGTTCGATTTTGATGACGCCGAATTCAAGCGCGCGCTGCTCGCGCGAAGCGGCGTAGTGGTGGCGGCTGTGACCAACGAAAAGTTGTCGAGTATCGCGCGGTATGCGGTGGCGGCCTGCTCCGAGGTCAGCATGGCGATCGTCGAGCAGGATGCGCCGTCCGACCAGTTGCAATGGATTCGCGAAGCTGGGGTCGATATCGTAGTGGCGTCGAAGCCTTAGGGCCATCCTCTGCTGTGCCCGCTTAGCCCCCAGCCTGGCTCGTCTTCGCCGAGCCGATTTCCGCCGCCAAAACCGCGAACAGCATCTCTTGCGGTAACAGATCGCCAGCGCGCAACACCAGCCACATGGCCGAGCGCGCGCCATTTTCGCGTACCGGCCGATACACCACGCCATTGACCTTGATGCTGCTCAGCGAAGCCGGTACAAGCGCCACGCCAATCCCCGCGGCCACCAGCCCGACGATGGTCGGCGCTTCCCGTGCTTCCTGTGCAATCTGGGGTGCAAACCCCGACTGCCGGCAGAGCGCGACGATCTGGTCGTACACACCAGTCCCGCTCTCGCGCGGATACATCACAAACGCTTCGTCTTTCAGCGCCCCGATCGAAAGGGCTCCCCGCCCTGAAGCCAGTCGATGTTGCGCAGGCAGAACGGCGACGAGTGCATCTTCGAACAGGCGTGTGACCTGGAGTGTCGGTGGCAGATCGGGTTGGGTCGCCCCGCGCACGAAGGCGACTTCGAGTCGCCGTTCGAGCATGGCGGTCAACTGCTGCTGGGTGGTCAGTTCCTCCAGCCTTAGATGCATTCCGGGCAAGCGGCGGCGGTACTCGTAGATGAGCTGAGGGATGATCGTGCTGAAAGCAGCCGATCCCGTGAACCCTACGCGGAGTTCTCCCAGTTCACCGCGCTGCGCGCGCAGCGTCACAATACTGGCACGTTCCGCCTGGGCAACAAGCGCACGTGCTTCAGGCAAGAGCGCTTTGCCCGCGGGGGTCAATTCCACGCGCCGGTTAGTGCGCTCAAAAAGTCGGGCGCCCAGTTCCTCCTCGAGCACTCGTATCTGCTGGCTGAGCGGCGGCTGCGCCATGTTCAGACGTTGTGCGGCCCGCCCGAAATGCAGCTCTTCAGACAGCACGATGAAATAGCGGATGCGGCGGAGATCCATGATATCCATTATGTATCATTCCGGCCCAAATCGATATTGGACTCAAGCATGACCCGGCTTCATCATTCGGTCAGAATGAACATCCATCCGGAGTAATCGAGTTATGGGACACCACGAGGTCAACGTGCTGAACGCCCTTGCCACGGCCGCCAACGAGGTGCGTCACGAGGTGGCGGAAAAGATCGAGCATGGCACCCCGGCGTTCTGGCGAACCAATATTGCCCTGTTTGCCGCAGGTTTCGCGACGTTCGCATTGCTTTACTGCGTGCAACCCCTCTTGCCGTTGTTCTCCGCGGACTTCGGCGTCAGCCCGGCAGGCGCGAGCCTGGCCCTGTCGCTGACCACTGGACTGCTGGCAGTCTCGATGCTGGTGGCCGGTGGTTTGTCCGAGGCTTGGGGGCGTAAGCCGATCATGGTGACGTCGTTGTTGCTCTCGGCCATTCTGACGGTCATTTGTGCGGTGCTGCCTCATTGGTCGACGCTGCTTCTGGTCCGCGCGCTGATGGGCGTGGCACTTAGTGGTCTGCCCGCGGTCGCGATGGCCTATGTCGGCGAAGAAATGCATCCGCGATCACTAGGCCATGCGATGGGACTTTACGTCGGCGGTACCGGCCTGGGCGGCATGGCGGGGCGCCTGCTGACGGGCGTGATCACCGATGTATTGGGATGGAGAATCGCGGTGATGCTCATCGGTCTGCTTGGCATCCTGAGTGCCGCTATCCTGTGGCGCTTCTTGCCACCGTCCCGGCATTTCGTTCGACGCGAACTACGCTTTGCGCCGCTCGCGCGAGCCTTTGGTACTCATCTGCGCGATGGCGTGTTGCCGCTGCTATTCGTGGAAGGGTTCCTGCTGATGGGCAGCTTTGTTACGATCTATAACTATGTCGGTTACCGTTTGATTGCGCCGCCGTTCTCGCTAAGCCAGACCATGATCGGCCTGATCTTCGCGGTGTACTTGTTCGGTATTGTCAGTTCGGCCTGGGCAGGCAGTCTCTCCGGCAAACTCGGCCGTCAGGTGGTGCTTCCGGCGACACTGGTATTGATGCTCGTCGGCACGGTCCTGACGCTGTCGGCGCACCTCTGGCTGATCGTGCTCGGCGTGGCAGTCCTGACGGTCGGCTTCTTCGGCACGCATTCCGTGGCGAGTGCGTGGGTAGGCGCTCGCGCGCAGACTGGAAAGGCCCAGGCGTCGTCGCTTTATTTGTTTGCCTACTACCTGGGGTCGAGCGTTGTCGGTTCGCTCGGCGGCGTGTTCTGGAAGCTGCGCGGATGGCCTGGGGTGGTCGCCATGGCGAGCGCACTGCTATTGGTCGCGGTTGCAATCGCGCTGTGGTTGTACCGGAGGCCGACCGGGGAACGTGCGAGTTCCGCCATGGGTTTTCAACAATAGGGAAGGGTGCACGCCACTCGCGGTGAGCGAAGACCGGGCCGAACGATTGACGACTTTCTGATAGGCGCATGTTCAGCGACTTCAATAGCCCGCTCCCCCATGCGGGGGATGTTCTCTGCGTTCGCGATACGCGACGATCTGGCCTACGCGGGGATGCGGTCCGGCCTGCCCCGTCCGAGCGACCGGTTCCTGTCGTTGTGCCGGCCGTCGCTTTTACCCGAAGCAGGCGGTGCAGCACATAAGGGACTGCGTCGTGCGAGTTCACCGTCCACCAGGAGCGCGGCCGATGAAGGCGCCTAGCACCGAACTGCAGCGATGGGCCGAAATCGTCGCGCCACTGACGATGTCTTCCGCGCCCGGATTGATTTCCACGCGAAGTAATTATTTGAAGTCTTCTGCGTGCCGCGTAGAGGTCATCGCCAAACCAAGTCGCATTACGGCAACGATTTCATGGCGTGACTCTATGGGGTGCCGATACGACGACCAGACATGGCGTCGGGGCTTGTGCAGGGCGCCGGGTGTGTGCGCACTGACTGGCTTGCCGATCATGAGCGGAGACGAGATCTATCGGCCCGCGCCTATGCCCCATGCGCCGGCCAACGCAACCCACATGATTCTGGCGAACGTGCTCCGGCAGCTGGATTGCGAGGAATAGACGCCTGCCTCCCCGGGGCAAGGGACGAGATCCGTGATGGAACACGCTGGCTTGACCGAAATGACTGCGCTGATTGTCGCGTCCTTTGTGTCGCACAATCCGGCCTCCGTCGCAGACGTTCCGATGCTGATCGCCAGTACGTACGCGGCACTTGTCACGATTCATTCAAATTCACATTCGCAGGCGGCGCCCGGCCGCACCGTCGAGGCGGTGCCGATTGAAGAATCGATCACCCACGACTATCTGATCTGCCTTGAAGATGGCAAGAAGCTTCGATCACTGAAGCGATATCTGCGCACGAAATACGGCCTGTCGCCCGAGGAGTACCGGACTCGCTGGGGCCTGCCCGCAGACTATCCGATGGTCGCTCCCGCCTATTCCGCGCTGCGCTCCGAGATCGCCAAACGGGGCCCGCCGGAACGAACTGCCTAGCCCGCGCATCGGCATACCGCCCGCGTCCCTCCCCCGTGTGGGGGATTAGCAATGTTCCTGTGTTCGACCAAGATGACGAGTTGCGACGAAGTCGGTCGCGTTATCAGGCTGCGCCTGCGAGACATCTCAGGCGGCGGCCCTTCCTTCGTCGAACGCGCCATTGAACTGACGAGCCATGAGAAAGACAGGACAAGCCCCTTCAGCTGATCCGCTGCAGGCCCCCACGCGGCAACGGCTTTTGGCTGTTCATCGCCTGCCTCGTTCGTTTCTCCGGACGGCTTCAGGGTGTGTGCCCGCGTGTTTGATGTCGGGGTGTTCCGTGCGGCCCTCGATCGGCGTACTGGGTGCTTATTTTCCGGACTGGCTCTTCTGCGCGATCGGCAGCCTGATGTTGACGCTGGTCGTGCGCCGTCTCGCGCACGCTTTCGGCACGGAGCGCTGGTTGACTCCGCAGCCCGTGATCTATCCGACGCTCTTTACCTTTTTCGCGCTGGCAGCCTGGCTGCTTGTATTTCAACACTGAGGATAGGCAAGGACGATGAGCGTCAACGGAAGCGGGATTTCCAACCGACGGTGGCCCGCAATCGCATTGGTGATTGTGACAGTTGCACTGCTATTCATCGTCATCTGGCGTGTTGACACATCGCCTCGAACGGACGACGCCTATGCGTATGCCGACACGATCGATGTCGTGCCTGAAGTCAGCGGCCGCATCATCAATCTGGCGGTGCGGAACAACCAGGCTGTGCGGCAGGGTGACTTGCTGTTCGAGATCGATCCGCGACCCTATAAATACGCACTCGCCAAAGCAAGCGCGTCGCTTGCTGAATTGGATCAGCAAATTCCGCTGAGTCAACGAACCATCAACGCGCAGTCGTTTAGCGCTTCCGCTTCACGGGCGGCGGCCGACCGTGCCCGAGCATCCGCAGCGCAGGCCGCAGACACGCTTCGACGGATGGAGCCACTCCTCGCGAAGGGCTATGTGTCTGCGGACGATCTCGACAAGGCGCGCACGGCGGAGCGCACTTCACAGGCGGAGTCGGACAGCGCTCGATTTCAGGCCCAGCAGGCCCAGGCCGCGGTCAGCAGTGTCGACGCACTGATTGCACAACGACAGGTGATGCTTGCCGAGATCGCATCGGCCCAGTTGAATCTCGAGTACGCGACCGTGCGTGCGCCCTTCGACGGCCGTGTCGTTTCGCTGACAACCGCCAATGGGCAGTTCGTGTCGACATCGCGGGCGGTCTTCACGCTGATTGACACGCGCAATTGGTACGTCATCGCCAATTTCCGCGAAACCGAGCTGGCTCATATCCGGACGGGTGCCAAAGCGACCGTGTACCTGATGAGCGACCCGGCCGCCCGGTTCGACGGCACAGTCGACTCGATTGGCTACGGCGTCGCGCCCCAGGATGGGGGGGCGACGAGCGGCGGATTGCCGAGCATCGAGCGCAGCATCAACTGGGTCCACGTCTCGCAGCGCTTTCCCGTCAAGATTCGCGTCGATCGCCCTGATGGCGCACTGTTTCGAATCGGCACGTCGGCCGTCGCGGTTATGCGCCCGGACGCCGCCAGAGAACAAGCGCAGCCATGAACGATCGTGTGGGCCATTCGAATCAGGCCGATTCAGGCCACGAGGGACTGCTCGCGTTTCTGAAAACGGAGCTCGCTGCGTTTCCGGGGCGCGGCAACCTCGTGATGCGGAGTGTGCTCAGCAGCGCAGTGGCGATCGTCCTTTCCATGAGCCTGCAAGTGCCTTTTCTCGCCTTGTCGCTGATTGTCGTGTTCTTCGTCACGCAGTCAAATGTTGTCATCACGCGCCTGGTCGGCGTCATGTTGTTGGCGGGCTCGACATTGGCGATAGCGATCGTCATCCTCGTATTGAAGACGAGCTTCGACTATCCGCTGCTGCGAATCGTCATCACGACCATTCTTTTCTTCTGCAGCGTGTATGCCATACGCATCGTCAAGTTCGGCGTGGTCTTCTTTCTCATTGCGATCGTTGTGGTGTACGTGCAGACCTTCGTCGATTTGACGGACAACGCGGAGGCTCTGGTACGTGCTTGTCTATGGGTTTGGGTGGCGGTGAACTACGCGGTGGCGCTGGCATTGCTGGTCAACACCGTGTTGTTGCCGGCCGAGCCCAATCTCCAACTGATCGCGGTCATGCGCATGCAACTCGCGGCGGTCGACGCGCGGCTGGCTGCGCTGATCCAGGGGGATGCCAGCGGGACGCGTATCGACGCCGCAGCCCTGCAGCGCGGTGCTGCGGCGCTTCAGAAACTGCTCAAGTTCACCAGCATGCGAGATGAGGCACGGAAGAGTCATGATGCCTATCGGCTCGCGTGCGCGACAACGGTGTCACGCCTGCACCGCGCGGCAGCCGGGTTGCCCGACCCCGGGACGGACGGGCAGGGTCGATGGGCCGATGAACTGGAGGTCATTCGCGCAGATTGCGGGCTCCTCGGCACGGCGATTGTCGGTGGCCAGCCGTTTGTCATGAACCGTCCCGTCCGGCGGACGCTCCCAGGGGGTTCGCCCGCTGCGGTTCAGGAAATGCAGCACGCGCTCGATGCCTTGGCCGACACCCCGCGCAGTGAGTCGACCGTGCAGGCGGCCGCCGGCGATTCAGTCGTGGCGCCCGACGCGTTCACCAACCCCGTCTATGCACGCTTTGCGCTACGCACATTGCTCGCTGTCCTGCTCTGCTATCTCTTCTACAACGCCGTTCGCTGGCCGGGCATTCATACGATCATGCTGACCTGCCTGATCGTGGCACTGCCGAGCCTGGGGGCATCGTATCGACACGGCGTACTTCGGGTCACCGGTGCGGCAGTGGGTAGCGCATTGGCCTTGTTTGCCGTCGTCTTCGTCGTGCCTCACCTCGACAGCATTGTTGGCTTGCTGATGATGAGCCTGCCTGTGATTGCGCTGGGTGCCTGGATCTCCGCGGGATCGGAGCGCATCAGCTACGCCGGTGTACAAATCATGTTCACCTTCTCGCTGGCACTGCTCGAGCAGTTTGCACCGCCATCGGATCTGACCGAGATCCGTGACCGCATAGTCGGCATCTTGCTTGGAGTGGGGATCTCGACTTTTATCCAGATGTCGGTCTGGCCGGAGGGCGAGGCAGACGTGTTGCGTCAGAAGCTTGCGGCAACGCTCCTCGCGGTGGTTGCCAGCATGCGGCGGCATGTGCAGGCACTGGAAGAAATCCATCCGCTGCCCGCTGAGCGATCGTTGCAGCCCTGGGCAGCACTCGCTGATTGCGAGTCCATGCTGACACGTGTCGCCGTCGAGCCAGACTGGAAAGAGGGCGAACAGAATCGGATCACGACACGGGCGCAGGCGGTATTCGCGCAGAGCCGATCGCTTCTGCTCGCCTGCAACGTCTTTGAAGACGAATTGAGGGCGTCCTTCGACGAACTCGACACCACGAGCCGCCATGAAGTGGCGAACTTTGAATCGCGCGCGATTGCGTGCGTCGAGCGTTACGCCGATCAACTTCGCCACAATCCCCCCGCTGCGCAACAACCACCGATGATCGCAGTGGAGATGGCAGGCTCTTCCCAGATCGAGGGGGTGCCCGGTGGACTTGATGCCACGTCGTTGACGACGCCCGGTCGCAACGCGCCCTTGTTCGGCCCTCTGCTGACAGCGGCCGAGTCACTTGCGCGGGAGATACGAGGATTGCCCGAGTGGCGTGCCACATCGTAAACGTGGGCCGTGCCCCTGACGCAATCCGAACAGGGTAGTAAGCCATGATGGAAGGTCGAGCGATGCTGCGCTGGGCGGCGATGCGCGTTGCACCCTCTTTGATGTTTGCGCTCGCGAGCGCATGCACTCTGGTCGGTTGCGCGCTGATCCACCATGACACCGCGCCGGTAGCCGAAATCTCTGCGGCTCAGATCACACTTGCGGACGATATCCACCTTGCGCACGAAGGTTGGCCGTCGGCTCGCTGGTGGACGCGCTATCAGGACCCCCAGCTGGACGCGCTGATCGAGCAGGCACTCACCTCTTCGCCGACTATAGCCATCGCGCGCTCACGTGTTTCGGAAGCCCGTGCCCAGGTCGAATTGATCCGTGCAGGGACCGACCTGCAGGTCTCCGGGCGCGCAGCGGTCGATCGCGCGCGCGTGTCGGGGAATGGTTTTCTCAGCGCCTACTCGACGAACAATCCCGGCCTCGGTGCGACGGGTCCCTGGTACACGACGGGGCTTGTCGGCGTCGACGGAAGACTGAGCATCGATATATGGGGCAAGGATCGCGCGCAAGTCGAGGCGGCGATCGGCGAGCAGAATGCGAACCGGGCCTCTGAAGCGGCAGCCGAGCTCGAGATATCGACGGATGTCGTGCGTTTGTACTATGCGATCCAGACGACGTATGCGAGCCTCGACCTGCTCAGGCAGGCGCGTGAGATCGCCGCATTCGTCAAGGAGACTCACGCCGCCCGCTACGCGCGGGGTCTTGAGGGGGAAGCCCTCGAACAGCAGGCCGAAGCCAGTGTGCTTCTGGTCGATCGACGACTTGCGTCGACCGAACAGCAAATCACTCAGTCCCGCGAGGCCCTGCGCGCCCTGGTCGGCGCCGATGCACACACGCTGCCCGCCATCGACCCGCGGCCGTTGCCGTCCCCGGCGGCGAGCCTGCCCGCAAGTCTGTCTTATGAATTGCTCGCCCGACGCCCCGACCTGCAGGCGTTGCGCTGGTATGTGCAATCATCGTTCGACACCATCGACGCTGCGAAAGCCTCGTTCTATCCGAGCTTTGACATCGCCGCGTTTATCGGCTTCGACGCCTTGCATCTGTCCGATCTCTTTTTGCATACGAGTCACGAGATCAACCTGATACCGGGCCTCTATCTCCCGATCTTCGACAGCGGCAAGCTGAACGCCAACTTGCACCGGGCACGTTCGGTCAGCGATGCGCTGATCGACCAGTACAACCAGGCCGTGCTGAACGCGGTGAGGGATGTCGCGCAGGCAGCGAGCCGTCTGCAGGACATCGAGCAGGAGACGACTCTCCAGACCGGAAAGATCGCCACCGTCGTTTTCTTGCAGGATAGCGCTGATGCGCGCTATGCCCGGGGGATCGCCGACAAGACGACCGCGCAGGAAGCGAGGGAACCCGTAATCACCGAGCAGCTTTCCCTTGTCGAACTGAATGGCCAGGCAATCGATCAGGAAGTGGCACTCGTGCGAGCGCTCGGAGGGGGCTACTGCAGTGACGCGCCCGCGGACCCTGCGCCACGCTAGACGCACATAACACTCAAACATTACCCAATTAATACCCAAACATCACGCTCCTGCATTTCTATAGTCTTACCCTGACGACCCCTTTTGGCGCTCCTGAACCGTCGAGCGCGTCACTTCGTGGTCTCCAGAGGTTCGAAATGAGCGATGCGAATAAAGTTGAAAGTGATTCGAAAGCATTCGCCCCTTTCGACTCGGTGTCGCCGCGACACGTGTACTACGAAGCCGTATGCCGACAGGATCTCTACCTGGTTGTGCAGCTGTCGGTCCGCCTGGTCGACGCCCTGCTCGCAGTCGGAGAGCACAATGACGCCGTGGCCATTTTGCTGCGGGCTCTCAAGTTGGGTGCCTCGGCGGGGCTTTATCAGACATTCATCGATAGCGGTGTGGGCGTTGGTGAGTTGCTCGAAGCCCTTCACCGGGGCGCGGCAGGCACACAAGCCGAGGTTCGCTCGCTTATGCCCTACATCGGCAGCCTTCTGGCACGGCGAAGGATGGTTCGTCTGTCGGAAGTCAGGCGCGTGTCGGCCGGGGAGCCCGGCGTCGTACTCAGCACCCGGGAACGCACTATCCTGACGCTGATGAGTCAGGGTATGTCGAACAAACAGATTGCGATCCACCTGCGTATCGCGCCGGAGACGGTCAAATCTCACGCGAAGCATGTGTTTGTTAAGCTGGCCGTGAAAAATCGCGCCGAAGCGGTCACCCGCGCCACCCGTTTGGGTCTGATTTAGACAACAGGAGCAGAGTTGGCATGAAGGCCCAATTGAGCGCGCTATCTTCGATCCGTTTCGCAGACTTTCGACTGGACATGGAGAATCAATGCCTTTGGCGTCTCCACCCTGACGCGCCGCCCGAACGGCTGGATCTGACCGGCAAAACCTTCGGTGTGTTGCGTCACCTCATTGAGAACCGCGGGCATCTGATCACCCACGATGCCCTGCTCGAAGCTGTCTGGCCCGGCGTGCATGTGCAGCCTGAAGTGGTGAAGACCCATATCCAGTCGATTCGAAGCAAGCTTGGAGACAGCGCGCAGCACCCACGTTACGTCGAAACGCTGCGTGGGCGGGGCTACCGTTTCATTGCCCCGGTCGACGATGACGTGCTGGTAGAAAGACCAGTCGGGAGTGACGAGCCGAATGGGCGTTTTGTCGGTCGCGAGCGCGAACTTGAAGTGTTGACCGCCGCGATGCGACGTGCCCAATCCGGTGTCAGTCAGCTCGTCGTAGTGGCAGGGGAGCCGGGCATCGGCAAGACGGCGTTGATCGAGAAGTTCGTGGCGAGCCAGCGGTCCGAAGTCGATGAAGTGTGGGTCGCCGAGGGCTGCTGCGTTGAAGGATACGGAGGCACCGAACCTTTCTATCCCGTGCTTCAGGCACTCGAGCAACTGTGCGAGGGGCCCGGCGGCAGTGTGATTGTACGTGCGCTGGTGACACTTGCACCGACCTGGGCCGTGCAACTCCCGGCCCAGGTATCAGGCGACATTCGCGAGACTTTGCAGCGGCAAATCGTGGGCGCGTCACGCGAGCGCATGCTACGGGAAATATGTGGCCTGCTGAAGTCTCTCGCGCAAACCCGAACCTTGTTGCTGATATTCGAGGACCTTCATTGGGCCGATTACTCGACCATTGATTTTCTCGCCGCGATCGCACGCCAACTGCGGGCGCTGCGGCTCATGGTCGTCGTGACCTACCGACCGGAAGAGGCGGCCTCTGTTGAGCACCCCGTCGAGCAACTTCACCGTGAACTGTCTCTCCGGGACTTGTGCCGCGATCTTGCCCTTGGCCCGCTAGCGGGCGACGCGGTGGTGTCGCTCCTATCCAGTCAAGATCATGCGAATCCCGCCGAAGAAGAGTTGTCGTACCTGATTGCCGAGCGCTGCGGCGGCAATCCGCTGTTCATGCGGGCCGTGCTCGAAGATCTCGTCGAACGTGACTTACTCCGCAAGACCCCGTCGGGTTGGCAGCAACTCGCGCCTTTGAGCAAGATCGGCGCTGCTGCGCCGCGCACGGTCACGCAGGCGCTTGAAGCGCGCATCCGCCGCCTCGGTCCCGATGAACGAAATGTGCTCGAAGTCGCAAGCGTGGCAGGGTTGACTTTTTCGTCGGCGACGACCGCCGGAGCGGCCAATCTGTCATTCGAGCAGTTCGATGAGCTGTGTGAAGCGCTGGCACGCAACGGATGCTTTATTCGTCGCGCCGGCACAAAGCGTTTGCCCGATGGTCTCGCCGTGCGGATGTTTTGCTTCGACCACTCTTTGTTTCGCGCGGCGTTTTACGGGCGTCAGGGTCTGACACGACGATCCCGCTTGCACCGGCAAATCGCGGAACGGCTTGAGGCTTTGTACGGGCACGACCAGCGGGGAGACGTGGCCTATGAGTTGGGGCACCACTTCGCCGACGCGCAAGACTGGCTCAAGGCCATCGACTATTTACGCATTGCACTTCGCACGGCGAAGATGCGATTCGCCTATCGAGAGGCGCAGTCGATTCTTGATTTTGCCGCATCACTGACCGCGAAGTTGCCGGCCGATGCACGACCGCTGAAGAGCTTCGAGTTTGCCGAGGCGCGCGCTTCGCTCTACGCCGCGGCCCATGACCCGCGTGCGGAGATCGCCTGGGTTCAACTAGAAGAACAGGCAAGAGCCTTGGGTCGACTCGACGCGCAGGTGCGCGCGCTGCTTGGTCTTGCCTACGTCTTGAGCTGGCGCGATCTGGAACGCTCCGTTCGGGTTCTGGACGAAGGACTCCTGCTCGGCGCGTCCCATCCGGATCTGCGCATCAGCGCGATTGCGCGTGCGAGCGGCCACGTACGTCGAATCTGGATCAGGGGATGGTCCAGCGCGGATGTCGACGAGTGCGAGCACGCCATGCGTGCCCTGCGTGAAACGGGTGATCCCTTGATGATCGCGCGCTCGCTGATGGAGTACAGCATGATCTGCATCATCTCGACCCGCTATCGTGAAGCGCTCAGCCTGGTGCGTGCGAACTACCAGATCCTCTTCGAACACGCGGTAGGACGCCCGGAGTTTGATCTCGCGAGAGCCACGTGGATGCTTCGGCTCGGCACGGCCTGGGCGTATTGTTTCCTGGGCGAGTTGGGCCGTTCGATGGAGGCGTTCGATCACGGCATGCTGTCCTTTCGAGAGAATGGTGACTACTTTGCGGCTCGCACGCTTGAGGTCTATCGGGGCTGGCTTCTCGTGCACTCGATGGACTTTGAGGCAGTGATCGACATGCATACGCGTCTCGTGCCGGACACGAGTGTGAATGCGGGATCACATGAACCGGATCGCAGCGCGCTGCTGCCGGTGCAGCACCGCGCGAGCCTAATCCTCGCGGGCCTCTCCTACGCGGGGCTGGGTGACACGGCGCGTGCCGCTGCGTTGTTTGCCGAGGCAGCACGGCAGATGAACGCCACACCGATCATGTTCGACTGGTATTGGCGTCTGGCGCTGGAGTGGGGGATGACCGAGGTGGCGATCCTCACTGGCGATCATGACGCGGCAAAATCCCATGCCCAGATGTTCGTGAAGCTTTCGCTGGAGACCGAGGATCGTACCTGGCAGGCACTTGCCTGGGAGAGCCGGGCGCGCCAGGCGCTGCATGGTGGCGATCCGGCGGCCGCACTCGATAGCGTCAACGAGGGGTTGGCGGTCTCCGAGGGATTTGAGACGCCTTTGGCGGACTGGCGGCTGCATCGTACCGCCGCAGCCGTGCATCGAGCGCTCGGCGAGCTCGAACCTATGCTTGTTCAGCAACAACTCTTCGAAGTCACGCGCGCACGTCTGGCCGATTCACTCTCCGGCACGGATCGTCTCGGTTGGCGTTTGCTCGCGACTTCCATCGACTAAAGTCACTCCACCGCAGCGCATTTTCCGTCGGCATGCTCCCGCGTCGGCATGGCCACCACGGGGCGCTCGATTATCTATCGCAGAGCCCAATACTCTCCTCATTGAACGCAGGTGTCATGCCGAGGCTCATGTCCTCGCACTTTGATACGCGCGGGCGCCGATATCGCGTGCTGGGTCGACGTGAAATTCGACCTCGAAACGCTAACGTCAAATTCCGTTGAAACTTGAGGAGCGCAGTGAGAGGTGTTGCCGCGTGGCGTCGTTCGTCAATTTTTTCAGTCGGCGTCAGGATTGTCGATCTTTTTCCGTTCCCGACGATCTTCGTTGCCGCGGCGAGCGCGCAGACGCTGGCGTGACAGCACCGTAATCACCTCGCCCGTGCTCGCGCCTGCGGGGATCTCGTTGCGGATGATATTCGGCACCATCGGCAGGCCCGAGTGCTGCCTCCGCAGGGCCGTGGCAATGGCTCTTCGGCACTCTTGTCCGTGGCAATCCCACTCGTCACGAACTTTTTCGCAGTAACGACACTTGTCCATAGTGAATAGTCTAACTGCATTCGCGGAACGCCTGTCGTACGCGTCTGACGGCCCCTCTAAGCGACATGGCCTCTGTCGAATAGGGGGAGGATTCGACTCTATCTTCGCCGGCTTCTGAAGCGCGCCCCGCCGCTCCCCGCGGAAAGATCACATAAGTGGTGCCTGGTATGCATGTTTGATTGGCCATAGCGTGCCTGATCGTCCTATTTGTAGGACGAATCTACGACGGGCGCCGCCTAAGGTTTGTCTATGCCGCAAAGACGGCATTTTGGGAGCGAAAAATGACAGACCTTTCAGACCTTGAGTGGACGCTCGTTGAGCACTTGTTCGAGCCGCTTGACGAGCGCAAGACGTGTGGCCGGCCACAGGCGAGCGCCCGGGCCGTCCTCAATGCGATCCGCTGGATTCGGCAATCGCGCGAGCGTTGGATGTATCTTCCCAGCACTTACCCACCCCAGCAGACGTGCTACGGCAAATTCCTTCAATGGAAAAGCGATGGCCGGCTTTCTGAGGTCGAGCGGTTGCTCGGCATAGCGCCCGCGGTGTTGCTTGGGGAAACCCTCGGTCGAGCCGACCAGAACGCCGCATAGCATCCTGCCGACGCGACTCAATACCTCCCGCTGTCTGGGTGGTTGGGGCGTGGTCGTTGTCTCTTTCGTCGTATCACTTCGTTCGAGACTGGCATGCAAGAACCCGCTCGCCTGAATGATCTTTACTTGCTCGTCCGGACCTTGTTGAACAGGACGAAACAAGGCTTACCCGGCGACACGCGTACCGAACTTGAATACGTCATCAGCGAACTGGAGCGATTGCCAGACCTCGATCCCGTTGAACAAAGGTCGGTGGCGGTCGCGCGGTCCGATGTCACGCCCAAAGGCAATGAAGCGTCTGCCGAGACGGCTTGTCAGATCATCTGCCGCAGACTATTCGGCCTTGCTTGAAGAGGAGGAAGAGGGTGATGTTCGCCGCCTCAGCGGCGATGCAACGGAGCGATCTGTTGCCCGTCAGATCCTCTTTGCCATAAGTGCCGACGAGCTCAGTTCTCGAACACCTGTAAGTTGAGTGCATGGCTTTGACCCAGCCAGACCGCGCAGTCTCGGTGGTCGCGTAAGGAGTCGTCCGTATTGGGGTGCAGGAAGACATCGAACGCGCCGTGATTGAGCGTGAGCCACGTCACGACTTCCGGGAAATGCGCGGGCGTGAAGGCGATCTGGTAGCTCCACATCGGATGAGGGCCGACAGGCCGCTCATGAAAGCGGCCCATCTGAACGATCTCGCCAAATCGGGCGACGATAGGCTCGCGAAATGCAAAGGCGGCGTCGCGGCTTGTTGAATCGAAGTACACATGCGCATGCCAGCTGCTCACAGCCGACGCATCCAGATACGCCATCGCTTACCCTTTGTTGTCGGCGGGGGATTGCCCCGCCGATGCTATTCATTTGGCACCCATCGCTCGGTTGCATACCGAGCTGTCAGCCACCCGCGCGCTTCGCGCTATGGCCATGTTGTTTGAGTGTGTCGACGACCCGATCGCAATGATCGCCCTGTATCTCAATCACGCCATCTTTGGCCGTTCCGCCGGAACCGCAGGCTGTGCGCAATTGTTTGCCCAGCGCGGCCAGGGCAATGGGATCGAGCGCCAGCCCTTTGACTAACGTCACGCTCTTGCCGCCTCGGCCCTTGGTTTGACGAGACACACGGACGACCCCGTCGCCTGCCGGAGGAACCTTGGCGCCGCCTTTGCAGAGGCATTCCGCCATCGGCCGCCGGCATTCGGGGCACATCCGGCCACCATCGGTGGAATAGACGAGGCCACCCGTTGAACTGCTTTTCATGATCGGCTCGTGAGGATTCTTGAGTGATGAATCTCGACAAGTTTAGCAGGCGCGCCTAGCTGTCCACGCTGTCGACGGGAAACAGGCGCTCGGATAGAAAATCTATAAATACCCGCAATTTGGCCGCGAAATGCTTGCCGGAAGGCCACATGATCCGAAAGCTCGAATCGGTTTCCGAGCACTGGGTCAGAACATGGACCAGTCTGCCATCGGCCAGGTCGGAGTTCATCAGCAGTGGCCTGGTGCACTTCGATCTTGACGGTTTTGATCGAATAGTTGCTGGTGCGCATCGTATCCGCGCCGCAGACATTGGGCACGGCCAACACGCCCATTAGCGCGAGCAGTTCGACGTGGCCGCCCGGTTTCGAGTTTTTCGATCCGCTGCAGGCTTAACATTTTCAACGCGTTTGTTCGTGAAGAAATTGACGAGCCATGAACATCGTCCGGCGTCAGTCCGAACTCGAGTTGAGCCTCTGCCTGAATGTCGTGGCAATTCGTATGACCGCAATAGTCATAGACCGATTCGTAGAGATTCGCGCTACAGCGCGGAAACATCACGTCATTGCAGCTGATCGTATGAAGGGTGTCGCTCCCGAATCACGGGCGATCGCCCATGCAATGGGGGGCGCTCGAACGAGATGCGGCCTGACGGGCGATCCCTGTTCTATGACTCACCCGCCTTCAGAAAATCAACGAAGGCGCGCAACGGCGCCGGCAGATGCCGCCGCCCTGGATAGTAAAGAAACGGCCCTGAAAACTGCGGCCACCACGGCTCCAGGATCGGCTCCAGTGCTCCGCTATCGAGGTGGGGGCGAAGCATTCCCTCGAAGAGGTGAATGACGCCCACGCCCGCGACGGCTGCGCTGATCGCAAGGTCCATGGCTGCACCAGGCCTGACCAGGAGTGGCCCCGACGGATCGAGCCGGACCACTTCACCGTCACGCTCGAAATCCCAGGTTGGCATCGCGCCTCCGGCAAATTGGCCGCGCAAACAGGCATGCGAAAGCAGCTCGCGCGGATGCTCGGGTCTCCCATGCTCATCGAGATATCTCGGCGCCGCGGCCGTAGCGAAACGCTGCACACGTGGACCGATCGGGATCGCGATCATGTCCTGCTCGAGCCGTTCGTCGTAGCGAATGCCCGCGTCGCAGCCGACCGACAATACATCGACGAATCCGTCTTCGACCACGACCTCCACGCGGATGTCCGGATAGGCTTTCAGAAACGAAGGAATGAGCGTGGGCAAGATGATTCGCGCCGTGCTCGACGGGACGTTGAGTTTGAGTGTGCCCGTTGGCGTATCCCTAAACCCATTCAGGACATCCAGCGCTGCTTCCATCTCGCTGAATAGTGGCGTCATCTTTTCGATCAGACGCAATCCCGCCTCCGTCGGAGCCACGCTGCGCGTGGTCCGGTTGAGCAAACGCAGACCAAGCTTCGTCTCCAGCCGCCGCACAGCAACGCTGAGGCTCGAGGCGGAGACGCCGCTGATTCGGGCCGCGTCGCGAAAGCCACCGGCGCGAGCGACCGAAACGAACGCGGCAAGATCGTTGAATTCCATGGGTATTGTTCACAATTTTAAACAACCCGTGCAATTTAGATTGGATTATCTAACAACGCAATCCCCGCCATACTGACGTTCACCATTCCTCAAGGAGAACGCCATGCCGACATCCACCCAATCGGATACATTCCCGCTCGCCGGCCGCCCGGTATCCCGTATGGGCTATGGCGCCATGCAACTGGCCGGCCCGGGCGTGTACGGGCCGCCGAAGGACCGTGACACGGCTATCGCCGTGCTGCGCGAGGCGGTGGCGTCGGGCGTCAATCACATCGACACCAGCGACTTCTACGGGCCGCACGTCACCAACCAGATCATTCGCGAAGCGCTCCACCCCTATCCGTACGACCTTGTGATCGTCACCAAGGTGGGCGCTGTCCGGGGTGAGGGAGGCTCATGGCTACCGGCGCTCGAACCGGAAGATGTCAAGCGGGGAGTTCACGACAACCTTCGCAACCTCGGCCTCGACGCGCTCGAGATCGTCAATATGCGGATCATGGGCGACATCCATGCGCCGTCTGAAGGGTCGATCGAAAAGCAAGTCACGGCACTTGCTGAACTTCAGCAGCAGGGACTCGTTCGCCATATCGGTTTGAGCAATGTGACCTCGACTCAGATCACTGAGGCACAAAGCATCGCGAAGATCGTCTGCGTTCAGAACCATTACAACCTGGTTCAGCGAGACGACGATGCGCTGGTCGACGAGCTGGCGACCAAGGGCATCGCGTACGTGCCGTTCTTCCCACTTGGCGGCTTCACGCCGATTCAATCGTCCGCGCTATCCAAGATCGCCCAAACGCTCGGCGCAACGCCGATGCAAGTGGCGCTGGCGTGGCTCCTCCATCGGTCGCCGAACATCCTGTTGATTCCTGGCACGTCGTCGCTCGCGCATTTGCGCGAAAACATGAAAGCGGCACAGTTGAACTTGCCGGACGCGGTGCTCGCCGAACTGAACGCGATTGAGCGGGTCAACGCCGTACATTGAGGGTGTGTCCAACGGGCAAAGCAATCGTTGATTGCTTTGCCGCTTTTGCTACGAGTGTCGGGCTCGCTTCAGAAAACGGCTCGTTTTTCCTGCGTGTCCTCCGGTGCAACGGACTCTGAGTGCGGTTGCGCGAGGCTTCGTGCATCGTGCTGCCAACACTCCATCCGCACGCAGGTGCCGGGCGCTTCGCTCGTGATCGACAGTGAGAATCCGTGAAGTCTCAACACTGCGCTCACGAGGCTGAGCCCGAGCCCCGAGCCCGGCACGCCCGATGCGCCGGCACCTCGATAGAAGCGTTGCCCGAGCAGCGCGATCTCGTGTTGAGGGATGCCTGGCCCGTTGTCGCAGATGGTTAATGCGGGGCCGGCCGTGGTATTCACGAGCCGCGCCTCGATCCTGCCATTCGCGGGTGTGAATTTGACCGCGTTGTCGACGACGTTATAGATCGCCTCGAACAACAACCCCCCATCCGCTTCGATCGGCGACTCGGCCGGCAAGTCACATACAAAGGCGATACCGCGTTCCGCGAGCACTGGCTCAACGACCTCTTCGACCTGCTTGACGAGGCCGGCGAGATCGATCTGCTGGAATCCGCTGCGTCTGCGGCGCGCTTCGACCTCCGAGATCCGCAGCAGCGCGCCAAAGCGCGCGAGCGTGTCGTCGGTCTCAGCGAGTGCCTGTTCGACGTATTGCCGGCTATCCTGCCCGGGCACTTCGAGCGATCGGGCGAGTGACGCGCGTGCGCGTCCGAGTGGCGAGCGCAGGTCGTGCGCGATGTTGTCGCAAGTGCTCTTGACTTCGCCCATCAGGCGCTCGATGCGCGAGAGCATCTGGTTGATCACCTGGGAGAGCCGGTCGATCTCGTCGTTCTTTCGGTCGGGAAAGCGCAGGTGGAGCTCGCCGTTCGAGATCTGTTCGGCGATCTCGACGACCTGTCCGACCCGCTTCGCCTGCCGGATCGACAGGGCGACGCCGGCCAGCACGCAGACCACGAGCGCGAGAGCATCGCCCCACAGCAGACTGTCGAGGATCGAGCGACGCAGACGCATGACCTCGTCGAGGTCGCGTGCAATGACGAGTCGATCGCCATCGGCGAGACGCGTGACGTTGACGCGTGCGAGCGGTGCGTCGGCACGGCCGGTGATCTGCAACCGACGGTTGCCCATCTGCGCTGTATCGCTGGTCAGCAACGGAGCAGGTAGCACAGCGATGTTGCCCGCGATGGCGGTGCCATTCGCATCGAACAGCCCGTAGAAGTTGTCGCGACGCTGGTGAGTGATCCGGTTGCTGATCTCAGCCGGAAGCTCGGCACCTTTGAATCCGTCGAAGTATCGCGATTCCCAGAGCAGGATCGAATCAGCCTGGACGTATAGCCCCTGCGACGAACGCCAGTAGACGAAGCCGGACATGACTGCTGTCGCCAGTATAAAGATCGCGAGGTAGGCGAGGAGCAGGTTGACGGCGGAAGATCTGAACCGGCGCATATCAGGCCCCAAGCCTATAGCCCTGATTGCGCAGGGTGTGGAACAGCGGTTCTTCGCCGGCTACATCAATCTTCTTGCGCAGGCGCGCGATATGAACATCGATGACATTCGTGCCGGGATCGAAGCGATAGCCCCAGACGCCCTCGAAGATCATGGCACGGCTCAATGTGCGGCGACTGCGTTCCATCATGAAGAGCAGCAGACGGTACTCGGCCGCGCTGAGGTCGATGAGCCGGCCCGCGCGTCGGGCGACGTGCCGGACCTGATCGAGTTCGAGCGTGCCGAACCGCAGGATCTTCTCGCTTTGCGCCTGCGCGCCTTCCTTGCGCCGGAGCATGACTTCGAGCCGGATCGCGAGTTCGTCGGGGTGGTAGGGCTTGGTCAGATAGTCGTCGCCACCCGCCTTCAGCCCCCGGACTTTTTCATCGATATCGGACAGGGCGCTGATCATCAACACGGGCAGGTCGTACCCGGCCTCACGGAGCGAACGCACGATCATGATGCCGTCTGCATCGGGGAGCATCCGGTCGAGCGTCATCGCGTCGTAGCCGCCCGCAAGTGCGCGGCGCAACGCCTCCTGGCCCGAGGCGACGAGTTCGACCTCAAAGCCGCGCTCTTCGAGGCAACGGCCGATTTCGCGCGCCGTCGTGAGGTCGTCCTCAACGACGAGAATGCGCTGCCGGGGATCGCCCCTGGGTGTCGACGTGTTCATCATCCATGAATTCCGGAATGCCTTTTTGCAAGTGCGGCGACCTATATCAACAGCTCGATTTTATCCCGAAATGATTTACTTGAAGTAAAGGAATGTTGATGGTACAAAATAGATATCGCGCATTTTCTCGAATTACATTTGTATTTCATTGATTATAAATTTTTAATCTGACTCCGGTGCATGTAAGGCGGCTTGGCGCTACGATGGATTTATCGACCCGATTGACGTGATTCCGGATTTTAAAATCCGGTTAAAGAATCTCAACGGTCAGGGTATTGCGCTGAAACCTATATTGAAACCGGAGTCCAAGATGAAACTCAATACGATGATCAAGGCCGCGAGTACGCTCGCACTGTGTGCAGGCTTGCTGGCAGCGACGGCTCAGTCGGCCGTGGCGGCGGATGACAGCCAGCCGTCTACTCAAGTGACACGCGCGCAAGTTCGGCATCATTTGGCAGCGCTTGAATCGGTTGGATACGATTGGGCCGCCAATGACAATTATTATCCGCAGAATCTCCAGGCTGCCGAACAGCGACTGGCGGACCGCAAGGCTCAACGTCAGGCGGGTGCGTTGGCGCAAAACAGTCAGTAATCGAATGGCAGAAGGACAGTAGATCAGCCGGGAATAACGGATTGAACTTGCAGTTCGTGTTTGCGTGATTCAGATTGAGTTGCGGAACAGCGTTCATTGAGCCGGCGGGGGCACGGAATGGGGTGGTCCCAACCGGATATGCGCTCGCTTTCATGCTAGCGGGAGAACCCAAGGCATCGCGCCAACGGCCGATGGCCCTGGATCCCCGCTGCCGGGGAAACGCGGTCCGTTAGACGAGTACGTGACCACCGTCGACAACGACGACTTGCCCGGTGCTGTAGCCCTGCTGCATCAGGTGAAGATACGTTTGCGCTACGTCGCTCGCTTCTCCGACCCGCTGTACCGGCATCTTTTCGGCGATAAAGGTGTAGAGGCCTTCGCGATCAGTTTCGCTCATGCTATTCCACATGTCCGTACGCAGAACGCCAGGTGCCACAGCATTCACACGCAGGGGTGCGAGCTCGACGGCGAGTGCGCGCGTGAGCGATTCCATCGCACCCAGGATACTGGACGCGATCGTCCATGCAGGCAGCGGACGCGTCGAGGCTACGCCACTGGTCAGGGTGATCGAGCCACCCTTGCGGATCAGGGGCGTTGCATATTTAACTGCCTTGAGCGCGCCCCAATAACGCACTTCGAAAGCCTGCTGAGCGGCTTCGATGCTGAGTTCGGCCAGGGTCTGCAAGAGCAGTGATTCCCCTGCCGTGTAGACGAGGTGGTCGAATGCGCCGACGCGCGCGAAGAAGGCGCTCATCTGCGTCTCGTCGGTCACATCAAACGACTCACCACGCGTGCCTTCGGGAAGCCTTTTCAGGGCGACCGCGACGCGCTCCGGATTGCTCGAAGCGACGATGACTTCGGCCCCCGCGTGCGCAGCAGCTTCGGCTACGGCAAAGCCGATGCCTGAGGTGCCGCCGACTACGACGACTCGGCTTTGTTCGAGGGTAATGCGGGTAGAGAGGTTGTTTCCCATGGCAGACATGTTGGCGACAGAGTGGTTTTGTGTGTGGAGCGATGTGACGTAACGCGAGTCGTCGGAACCGTGGATCGATGGCGACTGGGGCACCGAGAGAGTGTACGAGGTTTGTGTCAAACGCGGTGGAAGCGGCGCACGTGCGCCGTCAATCCCTCGATAAGTTTCATCTAGCGGGTCAAGGCCTCGTTGAGCACGCGCCTTGCTGACCCGTTTCAGTTGCTTTCAGATTCGACTCTCTGGTTCACAACCTAGCGCCATCGACGACATCCGAAGGACGAGCTGGTCGTGCGGCAAAAGCCCCAAGATATACTTCGCGTATGGAACTTGACCCTCGCGACCTCGATAAAATCAGTG
Organism: Burkholderiales bacterium; assembly: GCA_026225235.1. Lineage (GTDB taxonomy): Bacteria > Pseudomonadota > Gammaproteobacteria > Burkholderiales > Burkholderiaceae > Pararobbsia. The sequence continues at coordinate 84,938 of JAMFSK010000096.1, read as the reverse complement.
CTGTCACGTTGCAACATTACGACACGCACGCAGAAGAATTCCGCAACGGTACCTGCGACCATGACGTCACGCAGAACATCTCAGCGCTACTGCGCCATACCGACGCCGAGTCGCCTCTTACGATTCTGGATTTCGGCTGTGGGCCGGGGCGAGATCTCAAGATTTTTACCGCGCTGGGCCATCGCGCGATCGGCCTCGATGGTTCTGAGCGCTTCGTTGCGATGGCGCGAGAGGCGACCGGCTGCGATGTCTGGCATCAGGATTTCCTGCATCTGGCGTTACCGGACGCGCACTTTGACGGCATCTTCGCCAACGCCACGCTGTTCCATGTTCCGAGTCAGGCCTTGCCGAGTGTGTTGCTGCAATTGCACACAACGCTCAAGTCCGGTGGTGTGCTGTTCAGCTCTAACCCGCGCGGTGCGAACCAGGAGGGCTGGAACCAGGGCCGTTACGGCGTCTTCCATGATCTCGACGCATGGCGCCTCCATATGGCGGACGCAGGCTTCGCCGAAATCGAGCACTATTACCGCCCCCCCGGCTTGCCGCGCGAGAGGCAACCGTGGCTCGCCAGTGTGTGGCGCAAGCCGGTTGCCTGAAACAACGGGCAGTGCTGTCCTTACAGGTTAAGTGGACCGGGAACAAAATCCACTGGGAGCGCAAATTGGCCAGACAATTTTGGTGCCGGGCGCGATCGCGGTTATCTGTTTTAAGATCCGTGCTTGCCGACCAATTTAGTCCATCCCTGTGCGAACTTCAGTGACACTCTCAGACGTTCTGAAAACCAGTCTGGTGCTTGCCCTTGTGCTGGTCGCAATGATGGCAGGGATGCTCGTCTCGATCGCGCTACTGGGCTTGATTGTCGTGCTCGCAGGCGTGCTCTGAGTTGAGGGTCGCGTGAGAGGAGCAGGCGTTGGCTGCGCCAACAGCGTCCGGCTCAGGCAAGCGCGGGCCGATCATGCAGGCGTAGCACCATCGTTCGACCGATTACGCACAACACACCGCTGACGCCAACGACCACCCCCATCGCATAGGGCGTGCCGTCACTGAGCAGGCCGACCGCGATACTCGCGATAGCGCCCGAGGCGAACTGCGAGCAGCCAAAGAGCGCTGCGCCAGCACCCGCGTTGATCGGATAGCGATGCATGAGATCGGTGGTGCAGTTTGCACCGAGCACGCCGTTGACCCCTACAACAAAGAACAAACCCGTTGCGATCGCGGCGAGCCCGCCGAGGCCTGTCAGGCAGAACAACGATACGGCGAACGACGCGACGCAAGACACGCCGGCCGCGATACCGATGATGCGCAACGTACCGATCCGGCCGACCCAGCGGGTGTTCAGAAAGTTGCCGAGAATAATGCCGACGATATTGATGCCGAACAGAAAGCCGTAATGCTGGGCCGATACGCCGAAGTACTCGATGTAGACGAAGGGCGTAGCCGTGATGTATGCGAACATGGCGGCGAAAGCCGCTCCTCCGCATAGCGTGTGGCCCCAGACCAGCGGGTCGCGCAGCAATTTGCCGTAGGCCGTGAACGACGTCTGCAATGCGTTCTCTGCCCGCTTTTCCAACGGCCAACTTTCCTGCACGCGGTAGTACACCGCGGCGAACGCGGCGATGCCGATCAGAGTCAGAAGCACAAACACCATCCGCCAGCCGCCGAGCAACAGCAGTTGGCCGCCGACTAGCGGTGCGAGTAGCGGGCCGATGGCCGTGATCATTGCCATCATCGAGAGTGTTCTGGCCGCATCGAGCGGCCCGTGAACATCGCGCGCGACGGCGCGTGCGAGTACCGAGGCGGCGCCGGCGCCAAGCGCCTGGAAGAAGCGCATCGTCGTCAGGTCGTCAATGCCGAAGGCAAGTGCGCAGGCCAGGGTGGCGACCACGTACAGCCCGACACCGATCAGCAGGATGGGACGCCTGCCATACGCATCGGACAGCGGCCCGTAGAGCAGCATGCCGACTGCGAAGCCAAACATATAGGTGGTCAGCGTGAGTTGCGCCGCGCCCTCGTCGACCACAAAGGCCTTGGCGATAGCGGGAAGGCTGGGCAGATACATGTCCACCGAAAGCGGACCGCACGCGGCCAGCATGCCTAGCAATAACAACAAACGCCAGTCGATCCCGGAACGCGCACGGGAAATCGCTTCAGACATGGAAACCCAGGAAAAGTGGGGAAGAAGGTCACAGGAACCTGAAGACCCGACTCATTCTACGCCTGGGGGTTTCAGGCTGCTGAGACCGTGACCTTCCTGGCCTCACTCTTTCAAGTGACGATCCCGAACCCCGCGACGATATCCCATGCCGAATGCTCCAGGATGCCTGCGCGAATATTGCCATGCCATGCCATGCCGCGAGAGCTCCCGTCACCATACCGTTGAGATTGATGGTGATAACCGCAGCAGAACCCTGATATCCGTGCCCGATCCCGGCGCTCGACCCCGACCAACCGCAATGCGTCGACACTTGCTGACAGCCAACACGCGTCGCTTTCAACAGCAGAGAGAAGTCCAGCAGTTCCGATGCTGGCGCTGACGGACGTCCCATTCAGTGTTGTTGCACGGCCGTCAGAGCCTTGTCGAACGTGTCTACTTGAGCCAACTCTGCCTCATCCAACCCCTTGATAGCGTGCGGCAAATCCTTAATGAACGCGTACGTGCCGTAGCTGTAGGGATCAGTGAACTTCTGCCAGTACAACCGTCGACGCAGCACCGCCTCATGCGTGTCCCCTTTAAACATGACTATCTCGCCGACGATCATCCGCGAATACGAGTTCAAAGGTCCTGGAGCTTGATAGCCCGGCGAGACTTTGATGATGAGCACTGCGTCACTGTCGCGATAGGCCTGTCCTTCTGCTTGCCACTGGGTGTGTTTGTCGCGCGTAAACGTCGGCAGTGTCGGTGCGTCTGCGCTGACTTCGTTCACAACATATCCATGGTCACGGAGCGAGTCCTCAACACCACCGGTGAATTGGCGATTGAGATTTGTGTCTCCGACCTTCTCCGCTACGAGTTCATCGAACGTCTCGGCTTTTTTGTTTGTATTGCTAGCGCTCGCATTCGCAGCACCGGTGGCAGCACCTGTGATGAGCGCAGCCACAATGCCCCCGGGGATGATGAGCGGCGCGGACGCGGCGCCCGCGCCATAGCTTGTCTTGCCTGGATAGACAACTGTCACCGACTTGTTTGAACTTAATTTGATCGCGTCTACCTCGTTCATCCCGGCGCAACCAGCCAATCCAATGCTTAATGCTATTACCATTGGCGCCAGCTTGATAATCGAATGCATTCGTTCGCCCCAAATTCCTATTATTCCGTCTTATGGCAATTCGGGACGTATCTTTAGACGAATGTGTTTGAACCCATTCTGCACCTCGACCCCTACGAGTTTTTGCGATTACCATATCCAGCGCTTGCCGGAGTTAGGTGAGGCGGGAGCCGCTTTGAGCACGGGAGAAATTTGGCGCGTGGCGAAGCCGGCGTCTGGTGCTTGCTGTCCGCCGCGGTTCAAATCCCCTTGTCGAGGAAAAGAGAGGTTATGAACAGACGAAGTCTCCTAAAGGGGGTCGCCGCCCTACCGTTTCTCGCCAGCACCTCAAGCTTCGCTGACGCGCTTCCTGCCGTGCCTGGAGCGGGCCGCGTCCGGCCCGGCGATCCTGCGTGGCCGGAAGCCAAGGATTGGGAGGAGTTGAGTCGAACGGTTCGCGGAAATTTGTTGCAACCAAGGACAGTCTGGCAGACCTGCGCAGAAGCGCCCCTCACGCAACATTGCCTCGTCAGTCTCAAGGAAGCGCGAAATCCGATTGCGCTCGGCGACGATCCTGGCGGCACTCAGGTCTCTGGGTGGCTTGACGCGTGGACGCCCAGTGCGAGCGCCTACGCGGTGGCGGCTCGTTCCACCGAAGACGTGGTCGCCGGCGTCAATTTTGTCCGTCAACACAATTTACGCATGGTGGTGAAAGGTGGCGGCCACAGTTACCTCGGTGGTTCGAACGCGGCAGATTCTCTTCTGATCTGGACCCGCGGTATGAACCGCATCGATCTACATGACGCGTTCGTTCCATTTGGCTGCTCGGCACCGCCGACTCCGGCTGTGACGGTCGAAGCAGGCTGCATGTGGATCGACGTCTACAGTGCTGTCACAACTCAGGCGGGACGATACGTTCAGGGCGGCGGCTGTACGAGCGTGGGCGTGGCCGGCCTGGTTCTCGGCGGTGGTTTCGGGTCTTTCTCGAAGCGCTACGGATTGGCGGCCGCGGGTCTGCTACAAGCCGAGATCGTCACCGCTGACGGCGTCATCCGCACGGTCAACGCATCTCAGGAACCGGACCTTTTCTGGGCGCTGAAAGGCGGAGGTGGCGGCAGTTTTGGGGTGGTGACCAAGATGACTTTACAGACCCATGACTTGCCCGAACGTTTTGGCTGGGCTGAGTTCAAGGTCAACGCGTCATCACTTAACGCTTACCGGCGGCTGGTCGGACGATTGGTTGATCACTACGCCGAAAATCTGTTCAACCCCCATTGGGGCGAGCAGCTCATCTTTGACAAGGACGCAATCCACGTGGCGATGGTCTGTCAAGGCCTTAGCGACGATGAAGCAAAATCGGCCTGGGCATCTTTCATCGATTGGGTGCGCGCCTCGCCAGTGGATTTCGCGTTGAACGGGGAACCTCACGTCGGCGCCGGCCCGGCACGCCGCTGGTGGGACCTCGGGGCCAACCCGGGACTTGTGCCAGACCCGCGCACTGACGCCGCGCCCAACCATGGTTGGTGGCGCGGCGATGGAGATCAGGCTTCGCTATTCCTGCACGGCTACGAGTCGCAATGGCTCCCGGCGGTCCTTCTCGAACCGGGCCAACGCGGTCGACTTGCTGACGCGCTCGTGGCGGCTGCCCAATTTCAGGCTGTGGAACTGCATGTTAACAAAGGGCTCGCAGGCGCACCGCCGGAGGTCAGTGACCAAGCGCGACAGTGCGCGATGAATCCGAAAGTTGCCGATGCCTTCGGTCTGATGATTGTCGCTACAGGCGGCGCGCCGCCGTTTGCGGGCCTCCCGATCGCCTCGCCTGACATGGCGCAGGCGCGTCGTGATGCGGAAAATGTCGCCAAGGCTGCTGCCGTTCTCAAGGCGTTATCGCCGCGAAGCGGCTCCTATATCTCAGAGACTGACTTCTTTCGCGGAGATTGGCGCGAAGCGTTCTGGGGATCCCACTATGAGCGACTGAAGACGATCAAGAATCGCTACGATCCGGAAGGTTTCTTTTTCGTTCATCACGGAGTCGGGAGCGAGGACTGGAGTCCCGACGGCTTCACGCCCGTGCGGTCGTAGTGGTATGCACACCATCCGCTGACGGGAATGAAGATGCCGAGCGTCAGCACACAGGCGCTGACGTGCCTCGTCAAGCAACGCCGCTCGGCCGCTTTAAAGCAAGGCGTTTTGCTCAGCTCGGGCCAAGGCACTCGTACGGTTTTTCACGCCGAGTTTGGCGAAGATATTGTGCAGGTGCCACTTCACGGTGGCCTCGGATACAAAAAGGCTCTGCGCCAGTTCACGATTACCGAGCCCCACCTTGAGCAAGCGAAGTATCTTGAGTTCGCGCTCAGTCAGTCGTTCCGTCGTGGTTGTCTCGACACCGTTGCCAGGAGCCGGGGTCGCGCATGACGGCAGCGTTCGGCCACCTGCCGTCAGCAACTTCCGTAAATAAGAATCGGGGGCTTTGCCTTGGCCGTCAACCTGGCGACCGCCGCGGTTGACACGGATGGCCTCGATCATCTCCAGCACCACCGGATCGGCATCGATCACACTGCGCAAAAGACCACAGCGCGCGGCGTGGTCCAGTGCCTCGTCCAGCATACGCAACGCCTGTGCGCCTTCCTGTGTGCGGTGATGGTGCACGGCCTTGAGCACCAGCAGGCGCGCAACCTGTGCATGGTGGTCGTCACGCGCGGCCTGTCGCAACGCATCGTTGAGCGCACCCGCCACGCTGCCCGTGCTCCCTTGGGCCGAGGACATGCGTAGGCGCAGATGAACGAGACGCACGCTGGCTTCTGCGTTTGACACGGCCTGATCCGGCGGGTTGGCGCCGTATCCCACCAGGCCATAGGACCGCGCCAGCTTCTGTGCCTCCTCTAACGAGCCGGCCTGCAAGCGCAGCGCGCAGCGCTCAGCGGAGAGAATTAAGGCGAGCCGCGGCAACTTGAGCCGATGCCCGAGCGACTCGCCCTCAAGCAGGCAGCTATCGGCGAGCGCGAGGTCGCCGTCAAGGCGAAGCAGGCGAGCGCGCGTCAGGTAGCCCGCCGTGGTCATCTCAATCAGACCGTGGTCGTCCACGTAGGGCAGCCCGATGTCCAGAAAGGTCCTCGCGCCGGGCAGGTTACCTTGCTCGTAGCAAATTTCGGCCGCCAACAACGCCAGCATTGAGCCCGCGTACGAGGCAACTCCCAGACTTCGTTCGACGACATCGATACCGGCCCGAGCCCGTATCAACGCGTCGTCGTAGTCGCCATGCCGCATGGCCAGCATCGCCGCGAGAGCGGCCGCCCACGCGAGACCGTAGTCGGCATGCGTCTCGCTGAAAGAGCGCCGCGCAATGGCCAAGGCTTTCTCGCCCTGGTCAAAAGCGTCTGTCGCGCAACACGCGCTGGCGAGTACATTGGCCACCACACCCGTGCAAAAGGCATCAGCGCGCGGCCAGGACTTGAGCCAGATCTCGCTGCCTGCTTTGGCTTGCAAGGGTTCGCCTACGTGGGCCCAGTACACGCACCGAATCATCTCGACCATGCAGCGCAGTTCGTCGTCCCCGCTTTCCTGACAGGCATGCTCAAGTGCGCGCAGCTCGTGCTCGGCCTCGGCGTAACGACGTGTCATGACCAATGACCACGCATGGCCTATACGGATCTTGGGTCGCGCATAAACCAGATGTTGCGGTAGACGCGCAAGCCAACCAAGCAGGGTTGCATGATCGCCGCGGTGTTGTACAAGCTCCGCAGAGAACTCGGCCACCAGGTCGGCCGCACGCTCGAAGTCCAGTCCGTCGAATGCATAGCGGATTGCTTCGCTCAACAATCCGTGGCGCTGAAACCACGCACTCGCACGCAGGCTGATGGCCCGGCTCACATCGGCCGGGCGCTCGCGACTGCGGTCGCGCAGATAGTCGGCGAACAGGTGATGATATCGAAACCAGGTTCGGGTGCGGTCAAGACCCGAGAGGAAGAGGTTGCGCGCCTGCACTTCCACCAGCAGGGTGCGACTGTCGCTGCGCGACAGGACCTCATCGCAGAGTTCGGCAGAAAAGCGTTCGAGGCCCGCGGTGTCGAGCAAGAAGTCGCGCAGATCGGGCTGCAGGCTATCGAGCACGTGCTCGCCCAGGTAGTCGGTGATGTCGCGATCCGTGCCGGAGAAGTCTCGCACGAAGGCACTTCGATCGCCGCTCTCACGCAAAGCCAGCGATGCGAGTTGCAGCCCTGCGATCCATCCTTCGGTGCGATGGTGCAACGCTTGCACCTGTGCGCGATTGAGCGGCGCACCACTGACGATGCCCACGAAATCGACGGCCTCATCGAGTGCAAGGCCGAAGTGGGTCGCATCGAGCTCGAGCAACTGGTTCCGCACACGCCAGGGGCTCAACGACAACGGCAGACGCGTACGGCTCGCAATCGCCACGCCGATGTTGAGAGGCAGGTGGGTGATGAGCCATTCAACGTGTCGTTGCAGGCCTTCATCGTGGACGAGATGGAAGTCGTCAAGCATCAACAGCAGGCGGCCGTCTACCGAGCTCAAGTCACTGAGCATTGAGGCCGCAATGGCATCTGTCGAGGCGAGGGTGCCACCGGCGGTCTGCGCCAGCACATTTCGGCCCAGTCGCGAATCCGCATGGCGGAGTGCTGAGGCAAGGTATCGGAAGAAGAGGAGGGGATCGTTGTCCTCCTTTTCCAAACTGAGCCACGCAACGGTGACACCGAGCGTCTCGGCCCGTGCGGCGAACTGCGCGAGTGCAGTTGTTTTGCCGTAGCCCGCCGGGGCCGTAATGCTCAACAAGCGCTTGCCCAGACCCGAGTGGAGCAGCGCGGACAAGCCGGGACGCGCGAGCAGCGTCGTGGAAAGTTGCGGCGGTGCAAGGCGCGATTCCACCAGCACCGCGGCCGACGCCTTGGCCGAACCCGGGGGTTGACTGGACCTAGCCATCTTTGTCTCCTGCCTTTGCTTTTTTCTGTGCTCAGTATGCCTGATAGAGCGTCACCACACAGGCACCGCCGAGCCCCAGATTGTGCTGCAGAGCGAGCCGTGCACCGTCCACCTGCCGTGCCTCGGCGGTGCCGCGCAGTTGGTGCGTGAGTTCATAGCACTGGGCCAGACCCGTCGCACCCAAGGGATGCCCTTTGGACAACAGGCCGCCCGACGGGTTGGTGACGACCTGACCGCCATAGGTGTTTTGGCCGTCGGCAATAAAGGCCGCCGCCTCGCCCTCGGCACACAGGCCGAGCGCCTCATAGCTGATCAGCTCGTTTTGTGCAAAGCAGTCGTGCAACTCGACCACGTCCAAGTCTTCCGGACCCACACCTGCGTCTTCATAAACGCGCCGCGCGGCAGTCTGACTGAGCCCATAGCCGACCAGTGACATCATGTCCCGGCTTTCGAACGTATGGGGGGTGTCGGTGGTCATCGACTGAGCAAGGATAAAGACGTCGGTGCGAAGCCCGTGGCGTTTGGCGAATGCCTCGCTGACCAGGATGGCAGCAGCCGCGCCGCAGGTGGGTGGGCAGGCCATAAGCCGGGTGAGGACACCTGGCCACAGCATGGGCGCATTCATCACGTCCTCAGTGCTCAGCTCTCGTCGCAGCAGCGCGAGCGGGTTGCGCGCTGCGTGACGGCTCGCTTTGGCGCGCACTGCCGCGAACGATTCAAGCGGCGTGCCGTACTTCTGCATGTGCGATAGCCCCGCGCCGCCGAAGTATCGCAGCGCTAGCGGCAGGTCGGCCATGCCCACCAACTCGGCAGCCTGATGGTCAAAATGTTCGAAAGGGCTCGGTCGATCGTTGAATACGGTGCCGAGCGCCCCTGGGTTCATTTGCTCGAAGCCCAGCGCAAGCGCGCAATCGACTGCTCCGCCAGCGACGGCTTGACGCGCGAGGAAGAGCGCCGTCGAGCCGGTCGAGCAGTTGTTGTTGACGTTGACGACCGGTATGCCTGTCATGCCCAGTTCGTACATGGCCCGTTGCCCGCTCGTCGAATCGCCGTACACGTAACCGACATAGGCCTGTTGCACGGCCTCGTACCCGATGCCTGCATCCGCGAGCGCGAGCCGGCCTGCCTCGGCGGCCATCTCCGGATAAGGCTTGTTCGCTCCCGGCTTCACGAAGGGGATCATACCGACGCCTGCAATGAAGACACGTTCGTTCATGTTCAGTCCTCCGCCTTGTCGAGTAGCATGACGCGCACTTCTTTCTTCATCACCTTGCCCACCTTCGATCGGGGCAGATCGGCCCAGAACTCCACCTGCTTGGGTGCCTTGACGCTGCCGATGCGCGACTTGACGAATGCGATGATGTCGACAGCGGCCAGTGTGCGGCCTGGCCGCAGCTGCAAGACAGCGACCACGCGCTCACCCCACTTGTCATCGGGCAGGCCGACCACAGCGCTGTCCAGTATGTCGGGGTGCTGCATCAAAGCGGCCTCGACTTCCACGGAATAGACGTTGAAGCCCCCCGTAATGATCATGTCTTTTGCCCGGTCGACGATATAGAGAAAACCCTCCTCATCCAGGTAACCGATGTCGCCTGTGTGATGCCAGCCAAAGCGAGACGCTTCGGCCGTGGCTGCGGGGTCCTTATAGTAGCCGGCCATGACCAGTGAGGAGCGCACCACAATTTCGCCGCGCTCTCCGGCCCGGAGCAACTCGCCATCGGCGTTCATTGTCGCGACCTGCACGAGCGGGCCAGGCCTGCCCGCCGACGACAGACGCCGGCGCGCGATCGAGCCGTCGTCGTTGAAGTGCTCACGTGGCGACATCATTGAGACCATCATCGGCGCCTCGGTCTGACCGAAGAGTTGGGCCATGGTAGGTCCGATCTTCTCCAATGCTTCTTCGAGCCGAGCGGCGGCGATGGGCGCAGCGCCATACCAAAAGCACTGCAGTGAGTCGAGCCGCGTGCCTAGCAGCTTCTCATGCTGCAGCAGCATGTAGATCAACGTCGGTGGCAGGAATGTGTGCGTCACCCGGTGACGTTCGATGAGAGCGAGGAACTCGCTCAGATCCGGCTTGGGCATGATCACCACGCACCCACCTAGCGCCATCACCGGCAGACAAAGTACACCGGCCGCATGGGTGAGCGGCGCCAGCGCGAGGTAGCGCGGTCGGCCGTCGAATGGATAGCCCATGAGGGTGAGCGCCGACATCGTCTCCAGATTTCGACCGGTGAGCATCACCCCCTTGGGCCGGCCCGTGGTCCCGCCCGTGCCTGCAATCATGGCCAGGTCGTCAGGCGGCGCGATATCGACCGGCTGCTCGTCCAGACCTTCGAGCCACTCAGCCATTGAAGCAGCGAAAGGTTGAGGCTGCTCGAGGCAGACTAGCGCGCGCAGCTTGGGCAGTCGGGGGCGCATCTGTTCGACCATGGGTGCGTAACTCCCGTGGAAGACGAGGCAAACGCAGTCGAAGGCGTCGAGGACGAAGGCATTCTCGCTCGCCTCATTGCGCGGGTTGATCGGGCACCATACACAGCCCGCGCGCGAGATGCCGAACACCGCGGCAAAAGCGTAGGGGTCGTTGCTGGACAGCACGGCGACCTTCTCGCCCGGGAGGATGCCCGCGCGCTGCAAAGCCTTCGCTACGCGCCAACTGATGCGCTGTACCTGCGCATAGCTCAGTTCGGTGTCACCCATGGTGAGACAGGGCGCATCGGCGCCCAACTGGGCGCCTTTGTCGAGATAGTCGACCAATCGCATGGCTTATCCCATACACGTGATGATGGGCTCCTGCACCAGCCCAAAGCTGCGCAGTGTGCCTAGCAACTCGCGATGCCCGAAAGCCTGACAGGCTGACGCAAAGCCCACCCGTCGCGGAGCCTGTTGCAATAATGATGCCGCCGCATAGGCCTGCAGCAGGCCCGTTTGCTTGTAGTTGCTGTTGCCGAAAATCACACAGTGGATACGTGCCAGCGGGCCAGATGCATGGACCGAGTCGACCGACTTGTTAAGGCGTGGATTTTCACGCGGGGGCATGGTGCCCATGATGCTCGCCGCCGTGGCGGCCAACGACGCGTCTCGCTCCTGGTCTGTCATGCCTTCGGTGGCTTTGAGCGCGGCTGCCACGATATGCGGGACCCCCTCCATCAGCGGCTTGTTGAACACACCGCCGAGCACCTTGACATTGGCGACTCGCGGATCACGCTTGAACCACACCGGGTGCGAGGTGCCTCCCCATGGCAGGGCAAGCGCCGCGTCGTGTTGGCCAGGAATGGCCAAGCGGTACAGGCCCGCATCGGCCTGCCATTCCACGTACTGGTTCTGTTCCAGATAATAGGCCTTCGAGGTCGCGGCGTTAATCAGGATGGTCAACGTCGAGGCGATGGTGGGGCTGCCTCCCCAAAACACCGCGATGTCCAGCGTGTCCAGACCCGGTGTCTCCAGACACAACTGCGCAGCGATCTCGCCTGTGGTGTACATGTGAGCGATGCCGGGCGCGAGCAACAGATTCGCGGCCGCAAATTGGGCGCCGAACTTTTCATCAAGCTTGATGAGCCAGTCCTGCTCGCCGGTCGTGTCCGTGTAGTGGCACTTGGCCGCCAGTGACGCTTCGACGACTTCAGTCCCGTATTTGGCAAACGGTCCCACCGTGTTCAGCACAACCGAAGCGCCTGTGAAAAGCTCGGTGAGCGCCGCGACGGTATGCGCCACTTCTACGACCTCATAGCTGGCGGTCTCGATACCCGGGACGTTGGACTTCATGGCCGTGTGGATTTTCTCGCCGCTGCGGCCCGCTGCAATGAAGGGAACGCCGTACTCGCGCAGGTATTCGCATACCAGGCGTCCGGTGTAACCGGAGGCGCCATAGACCACCACAGGTTTCTTTGTCATGTCAGTTGTCTCTTAAGAATAGTTGGCTCAGAGCAGCGACGAACTCACGCCGCCGTCCAGCACAAAACCGCTGCCATTGGAGAAGCTCGACCGGTTCGAGGCCAGGAAGACCGCGAGCTGGGCCACTTCCTCGGCTTTGCCGTAACGGCCCTGACGCTGCGCGATCACCGCGCTGAAGTCAGGCAGCTTGAGCTGTTCCTCGAACTCGGCGATGTGGGAGGTCACCAGTTCGGTGTCGATAAACCCCGGGAGAATGGCGTTGACGCGCACGTTGTGCGCACGCAATTCGAGGGCCGCCGTCTGCGTGAGAGAGACCACGCCGGCCTTTGCAGCGGCATAACTGCCGATGAGCGGGCAAGCCGCCTTGGCCGTCACCGATGCCATATTGATGATGCTTCCGCCGCCGGCAGCGATGATTGCCGGCGCCGCGTACCGAATGCACAGGAATACGCCATCGAGGTTGACTGAGGTGACCTCGCGCCACTCGTCGTAGCTGGTCGCGACCAACGGGGCCACGCGGGCAACGCCGGCGTTGGGCACCATGATGTCAAGGCGGCCATGCTGTTTCACGGTGGCGGCCACCAGCGCTTCCACCTGCTCGGAAACGCGGACGTCGCAGGCCACCGCGGTGGCGCCTTCGAGCGAGTTGGCAACCTTCTGTGCGGCATTCAGATCGATGTCCGATACCACCACCTTGGCGCCGTGAGCGGCGAAAGCACGTGCGACAGCCTCGCCCAGTCCGCGCCCGGCGCCTGTGACGATCGCGACTTTGTCTTGCAGCAGCTTTTCGCTCATAGCAATCCAGCGGACAGGCCGCCGTCCAGAATGTAGTGGGAGCCCGTTGTCCAGCTTGCGGCGTCCGAGGCGAGAAAAGCCGTCATCTCGGCCACTTCCTGCGCGGTGCCGAGGCGGCCCTGTTTGGCCGCCACCAAGGCGTGAAACGGCACACCCACCGCGGCTTCGACTGTGGGGATCAGTCGGTCGACCATCGCGGTATTCGCGAACCCTGGGCACACGGCATTGACGCGCACGCCGACCTGCTTGAGTTCGGCGGCGGCAGTGCGAGTGAGCTGGAGCACGGCCGCCTTCGACGCGGCGTAGAAGCCGAACAGGGGGACGCCGTTGACGCCGGCCAGCGATGAAATGTTCACCACAGCCCCGCGCCCCGATGCCACAAGCTCGCCCACTGAGTGCTTCATGCCGAGGAACACGCCCAACACGTTGATCGACATCAGACGATGGAAGTCTTCCTCCGTATGGTCGAGCAACGGCTTGACGATTTCGATGCCGGCGTTGTTGACGAGCGTATCCATGCCGCCAAAGGCTTGCTTGATCGCCTCGACAGCGTGCGCGAAGTCGGCTGAAGAAGTCACGTCGCAGCGCACCGCTCGGGCTTGAGATCCGAGCTCGGCGGCGGCCTTGACGACACTCTCTTCGTCGATGTCGGCGAGCATGACCTGCGCGCCTCGCTCGACGAACAACTGGGCAATGGCCAGGCCAATGCCTTGCGCGGCACCTGTCACTAGGGCTCTTCGGCCCTGCAGTTCGTTCATGGGTTTGTCTCCGGTCCGCGTGGGATTCACGCGTCGGGACATTTGACCAGCCGATGAGGCTGTGGCCCCCCAACGAAAGGTTGGTTTATCCTGCTGCAATGCAACGGTTTGACCATCGAGCCTCAGTGAACCCGGGGGAAACCCTCGTATTTTCGCGCCGTGTGTGAGACTCCGGTCTCACTGCGCTGCAGAAGCCAGCGCAGGACTGCTGGCTGCGTGAACGGATAGCATACGAATCGAGTGACGCCAGCCAAAGGCGAGTGCTAACGCCAGCCGAGACCGGGGGCGACGTGCTTGAGAATCGATTCGATCACATGCGCGCAATATTCCACGCCCAATTGGTTTGGCACGGTAAGCAGCAGGGTATCGGCCGCCGCGATAGCCTCATCCTTTGCCAGGTGTTCGATGAGGGAAGCGGGTTCCGCGGCGTAATTTCTGCCGAAGATTTTCTGAACATCGTCATCTAGAAAGCCGACCGTGTCGTTGCCCTGCGTGCCTCGACCAAAGTACCTTCGGTCCTGTTCGTTCATGAGCGCGAAGATACTGCGGCTGACCGACACGCGCGGTTCACGCGCATGACCGGCCTCTTTCCAGGCTTCACGGTAGGTGCGAATCTGGTCGGCTTGCTGGACATGAAGGGGGCGGCCCGTTTCGTCGTTCTTCAATGTCGAGACCTGAAGGTTCATGCCCATTTTCGCGGCCCACGCCGCCGTTGCATCGGAGCCCGAGCCCCACCAGATGCGGTCGCGCAAGCCCGCGGAATGGGGTTCGACTCGCAGAAGTCCAGACGGATTGGGAAACATGGGGCTCGGGTTCGCCTGGGCAAATCCCTTGCCGCGCAAGACCTCATAAAAGACTTCCGTGTGGCGGCGCGCCAGATCCGCATGCGTCTCACCTTCGTCGGGTGCGTAACCGAAGTAACGCCATCCGTCGACCACCTGTTCGCCGGAGCCTCGGCTGATGCCCAGTTGTAGCCGTCCACCCGCAATCAGATCGGCTGCCCCGGCATCTTCCGCCATGTAGAGTGGATTCTCGTAGCGCATGTCGATGACGCCCGTTCCGATTTCGATCCGGCTGGTTTTTGCACCGACCGCCGCGAGTAGTGGGAAAGGTGACGCCAGCTGTTGCGCGAAGTGATGCACTCGGAAATAGGCGCCGTCCGCGCCGAGTTCCTCTGCCGCGACCGCAAGGTCGATGGATTGCAGAAGCACATCAGCCGCCGACCGTGCCCGCGAATTCGGGGAATCGGTCCAGTGACCAAAAGAAAGAAAGCCAATCTTCTTCATAGAGACGTCGCGCAACGGCGTTCGGATATCGGGTAGGGGGAATGTACCCGACCGAGCACATTCGTGTGCTGCAGCGATCTTCACTAAGATTCACTGTCCTATGTCAGACAGACTCAGCAAGGCCCGGAACTTCCATGGCGGAGAGCCCTTGTGTTTTCAGGAAACAATCCCTTAGCCACGCCACGGCTTGGTCCTTCTGCGCCCTGGGGTGCCAGGCTATCGCGAGCCGGAACTGCGGCATGTCGAGAGGCAATTCGACTAGTTCAACAAGGTTTTCATAGCGCTGCAGCAATGGCCTGGGCACCGTCGCCACGGCATCGGTCTGCGAGATTAGCAACGCCACCTGGCTGTAGCTGGGCACCGCGGCCACGACGCTCCGGCGTCGCCCCAGCGTCAATAGCCTGTCGTCAATACGCGTCGAGAGATCGGCCCGGTCGGACACGATCACATGGGCCAAGCTGCAGTACTCATCCAGGTCAGGCGCCTGCAATCCGCGTGGATGCGATTTGCGCTGTGCGAGCGCAAAGTCGGCGCTTAGCAGAGACCGAGCCTTGAGCGTCTCCGGCATCTTCGAGATGTCGCAGACATAGAGGTCGATTTCTCCCCGGGCCATGCGCTCGACAAGGTCGCCGTTTGAGCTGGGTACCACTGCCATGCGCAGGGCGGGGTTCCCGTGGCGCATCACCTCTGCCATCACATCAACGCCCAGGATAGTGAAAACAGTGTCGTTGGCGGCAACCACGAACGTCCTGTTCGATTGAGCGGGGTCGAACTCCAGCGGGTCCGCAACCACTTCGCGCAGCATCGCCAGCGCTTGAGCCAGACGGGGCTGCAGTGCCAGTGCGCGCTCGGTCGGAACCATGCCGCGGCCGTTCTCCGAGGCCACCAGCAACGGGTCCTGAAACACCTCTCGCAGGCGTGACAGATGCCCGGAAAGCGTCGGCTGGCTGACGTGCATCCGGCTCGCGGCTTTGGTCACGTTGAGCTCGGTCAGCAAGGCGTCAAGCGACACGAGCAGCGGCAAGTCTGCGCGCTTCATATTCATTTTTACGATACCTCGTATTGACACAACGGACTCACGGCTACGGGGAAAAACGTCCTACCGTGTCGATCTTGCGTTGCACAGGAATCGCCGGTCCTCGCCTCACGCTTGCCAGCATTTTATGTTGACGCAACGTCAAATCTCTCCCTATACAGGTTCAAATTGACTAACAAAATCGCATTGATCACCGGCGCCAACAAGGGCATCGGCTTGGAAACCGCTCGACAGCTCGCGCAGGTGGGATATCACGTGATCATCACCGGCAGAAACCTGGAAGCGGTACAGAAGGCGGCCGCCACGTTTGCTGCGGATGGCCTGAGCGCCGAGGCGCTGGCGCTCGATGTCACGAACAGCTTGTCCATCGCCCAGGCCGCGGAGTTCGTCGGACGACATCACGCCCACCTCGACGTGCTCGTCAACAACGCGGGCATTGCGCGCGACGCGGCAGACAAGGCGCCGTCGCAGCAGTCGCTCGAAGTTTGGCGCACGACCTTCGACACCAACCTGTTCGGACTGATCGAAGTCACCCAGGCCTTCTTGCCGCTGCTGAGAAAGTCGGAAGCGGGCCGAATCGTCAACGTAACCAGTCTTCTGGGCTCGATTGCAGCAAACCTCGACGCTACCTCACCGTTTTATCACGCCAAGATTCCCGCTTACAACATCTCGAAGACAGCGGTCAACGCGTGGACCGTCCATCTGGCTTACGAACTGCGTGACACGGCCATGAAGGTCAATTCAGCGAGCCCGGGCTTCGTCAAGACCGATCTGCATGGCATGGACGCACCGCTTTCGCCGTCCGAGGGGGCACGCACCAGCTTCCAGCTCGCGACACTTCCCGCTGACGGTCCGACCGGCTCGTTTTTTCATGAAGGGGAAATCCTGCCTTGGTAAGCCTGAGCCATCACCCGTAGTAGCGGCAAACATAGCGGCGAGTGCAGTTCGAGATCACCGGGCAAACGCGGGGTAGCGTGGGAAGCTGAAAGCGAAGCTCGATCGGATGGTGGTGGACTTGCTGAGCGCGCCGTCGCGTCAGCCCACCGACTGAAACGATGGAGCCACCAGGACACCTACTTGGCGGCCTGGTTGTTGGTGAAGAATTCAACCAGACTCTGAGGCGCATCGGGGCCGAGACACAGCTTTAAGATCCCTTCTGCCTCCGCAGCCTCGGACGCGCTGCGGGGGAAGAGGTCTTTTTCATATGCGATGAGCGCAGCTTCAATGTCACCGGGGTTGGCAGCAATGGCCTTCCCGAGTTCGGCGCCATCGAACATGGCGAGGTTGGCCCCTTCACCAGACGGAATCATAAGGTGCGCTGCATCGCCGAGCAGTGTCACCCCGGGTATGCGATCCCATCTGTGCTCGGCCGGAAGCGCATGGATAGGCCGAGGCACAAGGTCCGTCTCACCATCGGTGATGAGCGCTGTCAGCTCCGGAGCCCAACCATCGAACTCCTTGGCAACCTGGGCCGAGGCGGCTACCGGGTCAGAGAAGTCGATCCCGTCAATCCAATCCTTTGGCTTGTTCAACTCCACGTACGTGTGCAGCACGCCGTTAGGCTCACGATGCGCGGCGATGCCTTTTCCCGCCGCGAGCGCAAACAGCGCGCCACCGCCAACCGCCTCCGCGCTTGCTTTGTGACGGGTATCGCTGTCGAACAAGTACGTCTCGATGAACGAGGTGCCCACATATGCTGGCTTCGCTTCGGAAAGAAGGGGACGAACTCTCGACCAAGCGCCGTCGGCCCCGACGAGGAGGTCGGTCGTAACCGTTGAGCCATCAGCAAAGGTCAAGCTATGCCGTCCGCCGCCGTGCGCAGATACCGCTGTGAGTCTGTGCCCCCATCGGACCGTGTCGGCTGCAAGTGAGTCAAGCAGAATCCGACGGAGGTCTCCTCGGGGTACCTCGGGTCGGCCGCCTGTGCCGTCGTCCGCGTCTTCAAACAGGACGTTGCCGTCTTTGTCGAGAACCCGCGTTGCCTGACCACCCGCGTGGATGATTTCGAGGAATTTATCGAAGAGCTTCGCCGCTTTGAGTGCGAGCTGTCCGTTGTTCTCGTGGATATCGAGCATGCCCCCCTGCGCTCGAGCGTTTGCGGAGGCTTCTGCTTCGTAGATTGTCGCAGCAATACCATGGACGTGGAGGACTCGGGCAAGCGTCAACCCACCGAGCCCTGCACCGACGATCGCAACCGAAGTATTCATCCTGATTCTCTGGTAGTTGGAGGTCGCGATAAGAAGTTCAGGCGACATCTGGAATGCCGTTCCATTGTATTATTGGAACAACATTCCATGAGTGTCAAGATGAAGCAGGGAAAAAAAACAGGTGGCACCCAACGGCGGGAGGAAACGCTCTCGCTCGATCGAATCGTTGAGGCGTCGATTGCGCTGCTCGACAGCAGCGGAGCGAAGGGCCTGACGTTCCGCGCCTTGTCTGAGCGGCTCGCCACGGGCCCTGGTGCTATTTATTGGCACATCGGCAGCAAGAGCGAGTTGCTGACCGCCGCTTGCGACGCCATTGTCGCTCAAACGATGAACGCGCCCGTGGAGGGAAAGACACCGACAGCCATTATTCGTGGGCTCTCACTCGCTATTTTCGATGCGATCGACGAGCATCCGTGGGTGGGCTCAGCGCTGGCACGTGCTCCCGGACAGTTGCCGATGGTGCGCATTCTCGAACGCATCGGCCAGCAGTTACGCGCTCTGGGTGTGGCGGCCGAAGATGAATGGCCAACGGTGTCTGCGTTGCTAAGCTACATCCTTGGCGTTGGTGGACAGAACGCGGCGAACACGCATTTCGCTCAGGAGCAAGGCCTTGATCGTTCCAACTTTCTCGATGAAGTGTCTGCCGTATGGTTACAGTTCAATCCGGATGAGTATCCGTTCACCCGCAGCGTAGCCGGACAGTTACGCTCACACGACGACCGTGTAGATTTTCTCGCCGGAATCGATCTCATGCTTCGCGGGATCGAGTCGGCGCGCAGCCGTTGATCGGATCACGGCCTGCTTTGAGTATCAACTTGTCGTGAAGCACTGGAACGAAATCCGGCATGCATTTATGTATGGCTGATGTGCATCAGTAGGCAATTGATATTTATGTCGCGTTCGCCCACAGTCATCGTACTGATCCTCATGCCGAAATGCCGGAGCAGGTCGCCCCGACACTGCTGTCATTCGTCGCTCGAGTACACGGGATAACGTCGGGTCAAAGTGGACCCACGTCGCTCAATTCAATATTTGTCACAGGGAGATCATATGTCTGGTGCCGCCACGGGTGGTGTGCGAATAGTGCTTAGGCTCGAAGCGTTGTGCTTGCTGATTGCTGCTTTGCTAGCTTACTCGAAGGTCGGGTCCGGCTGGGGAACGTTCGCACTTTTCTTCTTTGTACCGGACATTTCATTCATCGGTTACATCGCGAATAAAAGGGTTGGGGCCATTGGCTACAACTTGGCACACTCGTATATCGGCGTTGTCGCGTGTCTTATTGCTGGCTATGTTCTTTCTGCTCCGACACTTGTTTGCGCCGGAATCATCTGGTGGGCCCACATCGGTTTCGACCGAGCCCTCGGTTATGGGCTCAAGTACTCGGAGGGCTTTGGTTTCACGCATCTCGGTCGCGTAGGGCGAGCTCGTTAGAACGCGCTCGCCTCGGCATTCGAGAAGGACGTGGTGCGATGGCGCAAAGGTGAATCGCGACGAACCCGTCCGGAAGGGATATCGGGCGGGCGAAAAAATAGGCTGCTACACTATTTACTGCTCCAACCGGCGCACACAATGAACCGTCACCAGGACATTCCGACAGCGCTCGACGCCCAGTTGATTCGTGCAATCGAGGCCATCGAGCAAACGTATGCACTTATGCTCAATGAACGGGCATGGGAGTGTTGTGCGTTTGAAAGCTTGCCTCCTAAGGACCTCGCGACCCTAGCGGAGGCAAAGCGTCGATGGAATTCCAGCGTCGAGTCGCTGCGTGCGTATCGGCGAGCGCCTCATGCTGCACCGGATAGCGAGACCTAAATAAAACGATCTGTTCGACAGCATGAAAGTGATTTATCGACAACTTTCCGGAGTGTTGATGCAATGGCGGACCTTGCGAGGGTCGTTGTTCACGAGGCGCATACCGCTCTGACGGGTGAGGAACTTGAATGAACCAGTTCATCTACTGCATCAAGCCTACGCGCCTCGATATTCTGACGGACGGGCCTACCGAAGAGGAGGCGGCAATCATCGGGGAGCATTTCACGTATCTCGAGCGTCTCGTCGCAGAAAACGTCGTCCTGATGGCTGGACGCACGCTGAACACAGATGAGCGGACGTTTGGAATCGTGGTCTTCGTCGCGAGCTCGAATCAGGAAGCCGTCGAATTCATGCAAAACGATCCAGCGGTGAGTCGAGGCCTTATGGCGGCTGAACTTTTCCCCTATCGCGTTGCTTTGTGGTCACCCAAGGGGCCGCCAAGCAACGAGAATTGATGCACAGGGGCTAAATCCATCCAGCACCCGACTTGTCGTGCGAATGATCGCAGGTTTCTTCCTAACGTCGGATTGACCTAACATTCGTAAGCCACTGACGACAGCCATCGAAGGCGCCCCTCGATGGCTGTCGCCTTTCCCGCAACCTACGTTCCGAAGTCGTACTCAAGCTCGAGCCGGTTCTGGACGAACTTGTTCTTCTCCGCGGGTGAGCTCTGCAACGCGACGAAGTCGGAAATGCTGAGCCCTTTCAGCTTGCCGGTGAAGCTATAGGTCACATAGGCCAGATATTCGGACTGGTTGAGACTCACGCCGCCGGCCGTGCTTTTGAGATCCATGAACGAGTAGCGTCCACCGACCGTGAGGTTATGGATCGGGTCACCGAAAACATCGAAGGAATAGGCATTGCCCGCGCCGAGATCTTGCGTGCTCGTAATGAACGGCTGCGCGAATAGCGGGCCGGAGGCCTGATCGTGTGCATAAGGTGTCACGAGTGCGCCGTTCAGGAATGAGTTGCCATTGGGCTTGATGTAGTCGTAACCGAGTTCGACGGTCAGGCTGTTGCGCTTTGCACCCAGCTGCAGTCCATATACATGGCTGTTGACGGGCCCGAGCAGATCCCTGCCGTCGCCGGTCTCGAAGAAGACCTGCGCGCCGACGAAGGGCTTGATCTCGCCGTCCTTGAGACTCGCCGAGCCTTCAAGATAGGTCATCCGCGCATAGTCCTGATAGACCATGTACCACGCTTGTCCCTTGGTCACTACGGGATCGAGCGGCAGCTTGCCCGAGGCGCCTGCGCCGTAGAAGCCATTGGTCGTCTGGTTGCCGATCGTCGAGAACGAATCGAAGCTCTCGTTGTAGGCAGTCTGTTTCGAGAATGAGTTGCCGATCCACGATTTCCACCGAAACATGCGGAATGCGGTCACGTAGTTGTCGGCAGTCCCATAGGTGCCGGAGAAACCCTGGAAGAGGTCTGGTGCGATGCGCCAGTCATAACTTGAGGCGAATGGCACGTCGATCGACTGGTTGCCTGCCGTGAACGTGAAACCATCGCCTTGCCAGCGAAGATAGGCTTCGCCGAGCGAGGTAACGTTCGGTCCGAGCGCGCCGTCGACGTGCGCCGGATCGTCGGGGTGGGCGATGCCGCGCTGGATATACGCACTGACACCGACCGAAAAGCCGTAGAGTGCGGCCGTCGTATAGCCGATGCCGCCGCCATAGCTGAGCGTGTTCTGGTTGACCCCTTGGTTGTAAAAGGCGTTGTGCGCGCCGTAATAAAGCGTACGGAAGTCGCCCGTAAACCTGCCCTGAGTGAACAGGTCCGTCACGCTCGTTACGGAGGGTACGGTAAGGGTGTCGGGCAACGCTTGCGCGTTTGCGTAGGCGGGCAGCGCGAGCAGGGCAAGGGTGACGGTACGGGTCAGTGCGCGAGCGTCGGGCTTGAGGAATGCTGCGCGCTTTTCAGATACTTTCATTTTTTTGCTTCGCCTGTTGGGGATTCGCGATGGCGCACACATCGGACCGGCCGCGAACCGGTCGGGAATGCTTTCGATATCGTGCGGTGGTGTGTGGCCCGGCGACCATCGTGAACACTGCGTATGGGAGTGCTGCCCGGTGTTTTGTGGCAGGCACATCAGGACAGCGTGGGATCGTCAAACGTGGACGAATCGCGCGGCCGTCTAATGCTCAAAGTAACGAGCCAGAATCTAAGCAAGCTACCGATTTCGCGAGGTGGAAACAAATCGAAACGCCATGTGCATTCAATGACTTGGGATCGTTTCGCGACGAAAGGGCGGCCTTTGCACGCACGCACGCCTGAAAGCGCAAACAGTGCTCGCGAGGCATGGTGGTGCATGCCGCTGCCGACGCGCACGTTCGTGGCGTAAAACCCCTGCTTTTTGGTGCGATGCATCGCTGCTGCAAAGTCGGGTGCCTCGATGCGCATGGCGCACACCGCTGTTTCGCGCATCGGTCAAATGGCATCTGACTTGCTTTCATATCGCTCCGACGGAGACGACACGCTGGAGCGTGATTGTCGACCGGCCACGGAGAAACGAATGAAAAGCGAAAACGCGAAGCCGCTGCGCGGCAGGCACGCGGACAATGTTCAACCGATTTTGCGCGAAGACCGAACCTCGGTGCAGGCCTTGTCCCGGGCGCTATCCCTGCTCGAAATTCTGGGTGAGGATGACGACGGCTACCGGCTCATCGACCTTGCGGAGCGCAGCGGATTGCCGTCCCCGACGGTTCACCGCCTGCTGACGACGATGCAGCAAAAGCGCTTCGTTTCGTTCGAACCCGACAAGAATCTCTGGCATATCGGCGCGCAGTGTTTCTCGGTCGGCTCGGTGTTTGGACGACGCCACAATATTATCGAGCTCGCGACACCGATCATGCGGCGCTTGCGCGACGTCGCAGGCGAAACGGTCAACCTCGGCGGCATGGATCAGGACGATGTGCTGCTGCTTCATCAGATCGAAAGCAAACAGATGGTCCGTGCGATATCGAGGCCCGGCAGCCGCTCGCCGCTCGCGAACACGGCGATGGGCAAATCGATCCTAGCCTGGCAAGCGGCGGAACGCGTGACGGAAGTGATCCAGCATGGCGGCTTGCAGCGTCTGACGCCTCAGTCGATCGCTCGCGGCACGACCTTGCATGGAGCGCTGGCGGGCATTCGCGCACGCGGCTATGCAATCGACAACGAAGAGACTGCGATGGGCTTGCGCTGTGTTGCCGCGGCCGTGTTCAACGAATTTGGCGTGGCCGTCGCGGCGGTCTCGGTGGTCGGCCCGACCTCGCGCGTCACGAGCGATCGTGTCGAAAGCCTCGGCCGGCATGTGATGGCTGCAACCCGCGACATTACCTTGCTTGTCGGCGGCCGGCTACCCAAGGAGATGCCGGCAATGGCGGTGCCCGAGGCGAGTTAGGGCCATGCCGAACGAACAGCGGTAGGCCGATAAAGCAGCGCTCACGATCGGGCTGTTCGTTCGTTCGGTCTGATCGTGGCGCCTGTCACACGTGGGCGCACTGCACCTCAACCACAGAGCGGTGGCCATGACCGGCTGTTGTCGAACGTGTCTTCGTACTGCAGCCCGAGCTTGCACAGCAAACCATCGCTGCCGACCGGCCCGACCAGCTGGAAGCCGATCGGCATCCTGTTTGGTGCGGGTGCGGCGGGCAGATTGATGGCAGCACAGCCGGACATGTTGACGAAGGCCGTGAACACGGCATGACCGCGTGGACCGACATCATGCCCGTCGATCACGGGGGGATAGGCGTCAGCTGCAGGCCATGGCATGGCCGCCGCGGACGGCGTCAGGATCACGTCGTAGCGTTCGAAGACACGCGCAAGGTCGCGCTTCAGCTGGGCGAATTGCTCCAGCGCCTCGTAGTACTGCACGGCCGATAGCGTACCACCCGCGGCGATCAGCGAGGCGATGGCAGGGCCGACCTGCGACTCCCACCCCGCATGACGATCCGCGAGCCAGCGCAGCCCCGTCTGGCTCAAGACCGACCATGACTGACCAAGCGCATCGAAATCGAGCGGTACTGTACCGGTCTCGACCCTATGCCCGAGCGATTCGAGTGTGCGCGTCGCAGCGGTGACGCTGTCGGTGATCTCGCGGTCGACTGGCGCATCGCCGAACTGGGGCACATGGAGAATCCGGCATGCACGCGGTGCGTCGCACTCAAACGTCTCGTGCGACAGCAGAGTGGAAAGCGGGTCTTGCCCATCGGGCTGGCCGATCACCTGCATGACGAGCCGCATGTCTTCGACCGTTCGTGCGATCGGGCCGACCACCTCGCAATCGAGGAGGACGGATGGAAAGCCATTCGCGCGAGCCACTCTGCCACGCGAAGGCTTGAGTCCCACAAGGCCCGTGTACGATGCCGGCCTGCGGATCGAACCGCCGCCGTCGGTGGCCAGCGCGATCGGTCCGAGCCCCGCGCTTACTGCAGCGGCCGCGCCGCCACTTGACCCCCCCGGCGTGAGCGCTGTGTCCCAGGGGTTGCGCGTGACCCCGAACAACAGGTTGTCGGTATAGCCGTGCACAGTCAGTTCGGGGCAATTAGTCTTGCCCAGGATCAAGGCACCGGCCGCACGCAGGCGCGCGACGGGCAGCTCGTCGGCATCGGGCACGAACTGCGCATAGAGCGCGCTGCCCCAGGTCGAACGCATGCCGCCGACGGTCAGGTTGTCCTTGATACTAACGGGCACACCATCGAGCGCGCTGAGCGGTGCTCCCGCGCGCCACCGGGCTTCGCTTGCGACAGCGGCGGCGCGCGCGCCCTCGAGGTCGAGGGTCACGAACGCGTTGAGATGCGGATTGATTGTTTCGATTCGATGCGCGAGACAGTCGATCACGTCGGCCGGCGAACAGTCGCCACCCGCATACGCGTGAGCGAGCTCGCTCGCCGAGCAGGCCCACAGATTATTGGTCGATACCACGCGGCAGGCTCCGTTGGGTCAGACGCGCACGATCGCAGCGATGGGCATTTCTCCGGGCGCGCACTGATGCTCGGTGCCCCCAGATACGAAAATGGCGGGGTCACCGGTCACCGAGGCGATCACGCCGCCGAGTACCGCTCTTGCATGACGTTCATAGTTGATGTCCGCATCGGAGAGCATCGTGGTGCGCCAGTTGCGGATCTTTCCGTTCGGGCTCGCGTCGGCTTTCGCGAAGACGGCGGCGACACGTTGCACCTCGTCTTCACCGAGACTTTCGCCGACTTCAAGACCGGTGGCGCGCAGGACGTTTCGTACCGCTGCCGCGTCGATCACGTCGTGGAGTACACCATGGGCGATCACGAAATCGCTGTCGCTGGCGAGGGAATTGCCGAACAAGAGGACTTCGCAGTTCTTGAGTTCACCGCCTGCTGACGTTGCCGCCACCGACGAGAACAGATCCATGCGCCGTGCGATCACGGTGTCATCGATCGCACCTGCGTCGACCTCGCCGAGTGCGACGGCGACGCCAAGCGCGGTGGCACCACGCGCATAGGGCTTCGAGCCGTTCGGGTCGCGTGTGACGAGTGTCTTGGCCCGTTTGTCTGCATCGGCGATCGAGGCGGGCGTCAGCAGTGGCCCCTTGACCTGGACGTAGTGGACGTCGCCTGCATCAGTGATGCCGGCCGAGGCCATCGCATCGCGCACAGCCTCGGCGACGACCTCGACCTGGGTGACCGTACCCACTTCCTCGGGCAGCACGTCACGCGTGATCGCGATGCCGAGCGCGAGGCGCGGTGTCTTGCCGGATAAAGGCGGGGACGCCGGCTCGCCGGCGCGATCGATGCGCGTGAGCACGGTGGCATGCGGGGACAGCACGCCTTCGGTTCCGCCGGACCAGACGAAGCACACCCTCTTGCCCACTTCGGCAGCCGTCATGCCCAGACGCTCGGCCAGCAGCAGTTGCATCGACTGGGTCGCGAAACCGCGTGTGAAGTCGTTGGCGCCTCCATTGCCTTCGGTCTTGCCGATCACGGCGACGATGTCGTGCGGATCGAGGGTGCCCGTGTCGATGAGCCTGGCCAGTTCCGAGGTGTCACCGGGTGAGGCCATGGCGATTTTATGCACGCCGATTTTCATTGCGTCTCCAGTTGTATCTGTCGAATCGAGAGAAGGTCAGCGCGATGCCAGCACATTGCCGAGCGCAGCCGGCATACGGGTCGAACGCCCGAATGCACACAGCACGCCGAGGGCGATCATGTACGGCATCATCTGAACCACATAGGAACTGACGGGCAGGCCCCAGCCCTGCATGTTCAGGCCGACCGCGCTGGTCGCACCGAACAGCAAGCAGCCGAGCATCACGCCGCCGGGTTTCCAGCGGCCGATTAGGACTGCGGCGAGCGCGATGAAACCACGCCCGTTTGTCATGCCGTCGGTAAAGGTGCCGAGTTCCTGCAGCGGCAGAACCGCGCCGCCGAGACCGGCGAGCAGGCCTCCTGCAACGATCGCGGAGGCGCGGATCAAGGCCGGGTTCGAGCCGATCGAAAACACCGCGGCGGGGTTCTCGCCGGCTGCGCGCAATTTGAGTCCGAGTTGCGTATGGGTCAACACGTAGTGCAGGGGCAGTACCGCGAGGAAGGCTGCGTACGTCAGCACGGGCTGGTCGAACAGCACGGGGCCAAGCAGCGGGATACGAGACAGCACCGGCACGGCGAGCGGCTGCAAGGTGTTCAGCCGGATGGTGGGGGCATGGCCGCCGAACATGCCGCGCAGCAGGAAGCTGGTGAGGCCGAGCACGAGGATGTTGACGGCAAGGCCTGTCACCATATGGTCGGTCCGGAAACGGACTGTAGCGACCGCAATCAGCATCGCGGCGAAGGCACCCCCCAGCATGCTGCACAGAAATCCAAGCACGATGTTGCCTGTGAGATAGGTCACCACCGTGCCGGAAAACGCGCCCATCAGCATCATGCCTTCGATGCCGACCGCAAAGGTGCCCGCTGTCTCGGATAGTGCACCGCCGAGTGCGGCAAACAGCAAGGGCGAGGCGATGCGGATCGTCGAGACCAGCAGACCGATCAGGACCGGGGTTTCGATCAGATTCATACGCGCCTCGCGCGTTTTTCGAAGCCCATCGCGCAGAGCACGAAGACCATAGTCAGCCCCTGTATCACATAGACGAGCGACGATGGCACACCGATCTCGCGTTGCATCGCGAGCGCGCCGGCCTCGACGAAACCGAAGAAGAGCCCCGCTGGGATGACCGCGAGCGGATCGAGCGCCGCAAGTAGCGCGACGGCCACGGCATTGAAGCCGAAGCCGTTCGAGAATCCTTCGATCAGCCGGTACTGGACGCCGAGTATCTCGATGCCGCCCGCCAGTCCCGCGAGCGCACCCGCGACGGCCATCACGGAGAACAGACCGCGGCCGAACGAGACCCCTGCATAGCGGGCTGCCGGCGCGCTGTTGCCGATCAACCGCAGCCGGAAGCCGAAAGGTGTCCGCCAGAGCAACACATAACTCGCAGCGGACAAGACTATCGCGAGCAGAATGCCCGCATGCAGGTCACTGTCGGGCCAGATGATCGGCAGGAAGGCGCTGTCGGAGAGCATCGGCGATTGCGGAAAGCCCGCGCCGACCTCGCCCATCGAGGCATGCAACACGGCACCCACCATCAACAGCCCGACGAAGTTGAGCATTAGAGTCGACAGCACCTCGCTGACGCCGCGATAAATCCGCAGCGCGGCCGCGATCCCCGCCCAGCACGCACCGCCCACGGCTCCCGCGGCAAGCGATGCGGCGATCAGCACCGGCCCCGGCCATGCGGCACCGTGCAGGCCGACCCAGGTCGCGCAGATCCCGCCGATCGCGATTTGCCCCTCCGCGCCGATATTGATGACCTTGGCGCGGAAGCACAGGGCGACACCCGTGCCCGCGAGGATGTATGGCGCGCTTTTGTTGAGGGCGAATGAAATGGCGTCGATCGAGCCGAAGGCGCCGCGCAGCATGATCCAGTACGCCGTGAGGGGGTTCTTGCCGGCGAGGAGGATGAAGAGGGCGGTGACGCCGAATGCGAGTACGACGGCGGACACCGATAACGCGAGCGATTGCAAGGCGCGTCTTGCCCCGACGGCGGCACGGCCGCCTGCGAGCGTGGGCTTCACGGGGTTCGGTTGCAATTGGGCTCCATGAGCGGTGCCACGCGCGGCTCCATGAACTTGCGGTGGGGTGAGATCGGGAAGGTCCACCACATCATTTCCTTGTCGGGCCATGAGTCGGCCGCTGTCTGGCCAGGGTCGATAGGTATCGCATTCAGTTCGGCGCCCCGGCCATCATCATGCCGATCGCGGTCAGGTCGACCTCCGCGCGCCGTACCACGCCCTTGAGCATGCCGCCGCTCATGACGCCGATCCGGTCGCCGAGCATCATGACCTCCTCGAGTTCGGATGAGACATAGAGCACGGCGGCCCCGGCATTGCGCAGCGCAAGCAACTGGTCGATCACAAAGCGGGTCGCACCGGGATCGAGACCCCAGGTCGGTTGCGCGGCGAGCAGCACGCGCGGCTGGCGTCCGACCTCGCGCGCGATGACGATCTTCTGCTGGTTGCCGCCTGAGAGCGTGCGGGCCGGGACCTCGGGTCCTGCGCAGGCGATCGAGAAATCGCGAATGCGTTGGGTCGCGACGTCCCGGAACGCGGCGCGATCGAGCCAGGTACCGCGTTTCCATGGCGCCAGATCGAAGTCGCGCATCGCGAGGTTGTCTTCGATCGACATCGCCGGGATGAGGCTGGTGGTCGCACGGTCGACCGGAATATAGGCGAGCCCCGCTGCAAGACGCTCTTTGACGCTCGCGAACGTCACGTCGACACCCGCCAGCGTGACCACGCCGCGCGTCGGCGTACGCAGGCCAGCGAGGCATTCGATCAACTCGGTCTGGCCATTGCCGTCGATGCCGGCGATCGCAAGGATCTCGCCCTCGTGCAAGGAAAATCCGATATTGCCGAGCAGGGGCAAACCGCTCCCGGCTCCCCCACTGTGACCGCCATCGAGGCCCAGGCCTTCGACATGCAGCAGCACCTCGCCCGGTGGGCGCTCGGTCCGGTCGGCGGCGCTGTCGAGATCGCGATCGACCATCATGCGAGCCAGTTCGCTGCGCGTGACCGCGGCCACATCGAAATGGCCGACCACGCTGCCGTCGCGCAGCACGATGCCCTCGTCACAGATCTCCATGACCTCGCCGAGTTTGTGCGAGATGAAGATCACCGAGCGACCCTCGTCGCGCATCCGTCGCATCACCGTCATCAGACCAGCGACTTCAGGCGCACTGAGGTTCGAGGTGGGCTCGTCGAGGATCAGGAGATCGGCACCACGCACAATCGCCTTGACGATCTCGATGCGCTGGCGCATGCCGAACGGCAAGTCGCGCACCCACTGGTGCGGGTCGAGATCGAGCCCGTAACGCGCACTGACCTCGCGGATGCGACGGATCATTTCACCGCGTCGCAGCCACGTGCCCGCTTCGGTCCAGCCAAGCATCACGTTGTCGACGACCGACATCGACTCGACCAGCATGAAGTGCTGGTGAATCATGCCGATGCCCGCGGCGATCGCGTCGCGCGGCCCGGCAGGCTCGAACTCTCGGCCCTTAAAGACGATGCCGCCGCTGTCGGGCCGTTCCATGCCGAACAGCAGCTTCATCAACGTGCTCTTGCCGGAGCCGTTCTCGCCAAGCAAGGCCACGATACAACCGGCGGGAACCGTGAGATCGACCTCGCGATTCGCCTGGACCGTGCCGAAGCGCTTGCTGATGCCGCGCATCTCGAGCATGACGTTCATCGGGGGTGCCTTTACAAACCGCCGCGCGCGTCCTGCGGCGTGACGGAGACCTTGAGCTCACCGGATGCGAATTTCTTCTCGTCGGCGTTGAGTTCGTTGACGATCGCCGCGGGCACCACCGGGTTGAACGGCTGGCCGTCCGTGTACTGGAGCGAGGCGCCTGTGCTGCCCTTTGAATTGAGCCCGTAGAGGATGTATTTGCCGCCGCCCGTGCCGGCCTGGTCAGCCTGTGCGATCGCCGAGTACATTTCGCCCCACTTCTCGACAATATTGGTCACGACGTTTTGCGGTGCGATCTTCGTGTTGTCCGTCGAGCGGCCGCTCGTATAAATGTTCTTTTCCTTCGCGGCTTCGATGATGCCTGACTGGGCCGCGTTGAGCTTGCCGCTCACGAAGTCGGCGCCCCAGGCGATTAGCGACAGGGCCGCTTCCTTCGCGGCGGCGGCGTCTTCCATGTCTTGCACGTAGATGACCTTCACCTGGATGTCCGGCCGCACGCTCAGGGCGCCTTTGCGATAGGCGCCGACCTGAGCGACGATGTTGGGCAGTCCCTCGAGACCGTCGACCGAGCCGATCTTGCCGGTCTTGCTCATGCGCGCGGCGAGCACGCCCATCAGGTAGCCGAACTGCGTGTTGTCATAGTCGATCGACGTCACGTTCTTGCCCGAGCCCGCGGCGCCTGAGCCGACCACGAAGAGGGTCTTCTCGAAACGCGGCCCCACGCCTTCGGCGGCGGACTGGAAGCGGCCGGTATGGCCGATCACGAGCTTGTAGCCTCGGCGCGCATAGTCGCGCATCGCCTGCGCCATGTCGGCGGGCTGGACGTTCTCCGAGTAAGCGACATCCCAGCCCATGGCCTTGAGCCGCTTGACGCCGTCGTAGCCCTGCTCATTCCAGCTCTGGTCGTTGATGCTGCCCGGCAGCAGGATCGCGGCCTTGTCCGCTGCGGAGGCTTGCGACGAGAACACCGCAAGCGAGACCGCGAGCAGCAGTCCAGCTTGCGCGAGGAGACGGCGGGAGTGCCGCGCAGGGGTGCGGCCGACGATCGAATTCGACATGACAAGAGTTCCTAAATGGGCTGTCTGGGCTGACGGTGAGGTACGTGATCGCCGGACGCCTTGAGCCGGCGCCTCGCTCAGTGCATACAAGATAACTCGCGAAAAAATCGCTCGTGAGGTCGATTCCACGCCTCGGAAGGCCGTGCATCAACTGTTATAAATCAATGCCTTACGTTCGATTTACATTGAAATGAAATGCGTGAGGAGTTCGCGACGACGCTTGGGCATGACTGTCGATCGTGTTGGGCGCCTGGTCTTGCGTGGATATTCAATTATTGAATTTATGAAAGTCGGTTTGTACGTCTACCGACCAATCATTGAATAGATGAATATCTCCGTCATGGTCAGGGAGAGCCTCGCTCCCCACCGGCTGACAGGACGGCCAGCCCCGAACGATTCGTTTGCCATTCTGGACCAGTTGGTCCGCTCAAGCGCGGCCGAGTCAAGGCTGCGCACTTCATCGAAACACGAACGGAGATGAAAGCATGTCTGCTTTTTCACTTGACCTATCGAAAGAGTTTGCCGGTCAACGCGTGCTCGTCACGGGAGGCTCGCGAGGTATTGGCGCTTCAGTGGCGCAACGACTTATCGACGCCGGCGCCAAAGTGGTTGTCACGGCCCGCCAGCCTCACGCTCAGACACCTAAGGACGCAATTTTCATCGCGGGTGACACCAGAACGAAGGAAGGTGCCGACGCAGTTGGAAAGGCCGCGCTGCAAGCGCTGGGAGGGCTCGACATTCTGGTCAATTCGGTGGGTGCCGCACGCGTTCACCTCCCCAATTCCGAAGCGATCTCAGATGACGAATGGCTGGACTCGATCAACATCAACTTCATGGCTACCGTGCGGGTAACCAGTGCCGTGCTAGGAGCACTCAAGGAGTCGAAGGCTGGAGCAATCGTCAATGTCTCCGCAGGTGGAAATGCTCCTTTTGGTGGTCCGCTGCTGCATTACGGCGCAGCGAAGGCAGCCCTGAACAACTATTCGCAAGGGCTCGCCAAGGAACTCGCTCCTATCGGCGTACGCGTCAACATCGTGACGCCGGGCCCAATCATCACGCCGGGTGGCGATGAAGTGCGCAAGACGATTACATCGGCCATGGGCATCACGGACGAACAGTTCTTTGCGACTGTTCCTCTCAAGGGGCGCGCAGGTCAACCGGAAGAGCTTGCCGAGATAATTGCTTTTCTTGTATCACCGCGGGCTGCCTATATCACGGGTCACAATCATTTTGTGACTGGTGGATGGGGCGAGCTGAGCCTGTAGTCAGGATGACAGGCGGCGGACGAAAATCCGCCGCCGACTTCGATGCGGCTTTGACTGGAGTATTCAATGATTGATGTGCATTACTGGACCACACCCAATGGCCACAAGATCACGATGTTTCTGGAGGAAACCGGCCTTCCATACCGGATCGTGCCCGTCAATCTTCAGAAAGACGAACAATTCAAGGAGGCGTTTCTCCAGATTGCCCCTAACAACAAGATGCCGGCAATCGTCGATCATGATCCGCTCGATGGGGGAGATTCGATCGGCCTGTTTGAGTCAGGCGCGATCCTGCTGTACCTCGCCGAAAAAACCGGCAAGCTGATCCCTGGTGATCTCCGCGAACGGATGGATGCGACGCAATGGTTGTTCTGGCAGGTCGCTGGACTGGGCCCGATGGCCGGACAACTCATTTTCTTCCTCCGCTCATCGGAAAAAATCCCGTTCGCGGTGGATCGATATACGAAGGAGACAGCGCGTCTGTTTGGCGTTCTCAACAAGCGACTGGAAAACCGTGAATGGCTCGCTGGCAACGCATACTCGGTCGCGGACATCGCCGCCTATAGCTGGGCGGCATCGTACAGCCTGTTTGGCTTGCAACTGGACGTCTATCCGGCGCTCGAACGCTGGCTCGAGGCCGTTGCTTCACGCCCGGCAACAGAAAGAGCCTATGCAATCGCCCGCGACTTGAACCCCCAGGCACCTCAGCCCGTACGTCGCGCACAGCGCGAAGTGGCCAGACAAGCAGGCTAGGCCATGGCATCTGCCTCACAACTGAGAAACAGAATAAATCGACAGGGCAATGACGTGAGAAGAATCCTTGTAACGGGTGCAAGCGGAGATGTGGGACGGAAGACGCTTCTCCATCTACTCAAGACGCGTCCCGCTAGCGATCTGGTGGCGCTGGTTCGCGACTCGTCGAAAGCTGAAGATTTGGCGGCCCTGGGCGTGGAACTACGCCAGGGCGATTACTTTGATCGAGCGTCATTGTTGCATGCCTTCGCAGGTGTCGAGAAGCTGATGATGACCTCGACGCATGCATTCACCGACCGCAAGACGGCACAGGGCAATGTCATTAGAGCTGCCGTCGATGCAGGGGTTGAGCATCTTGTTTCCATGTCGATTGCACGGAAGAAGAATTCGACATTCTCGATGAAGGAAATAACCGAGGAAGATCTCTTCACCGAACAGATGCTGATGTCTTCGGGACTCACCTATACGCTCGCCTATCATCCGCCGTTCTTGGACGTTCTCGCCTTCTACATCGGGGCGAATGCCTGTGAGACCGGCGTTCGCGTTCCGGCAGGATCGGGAAAGTTCGCGGCAGCGACTCGGGACGATCTTGCAGCCGCGCATGCCGCTATCCTGAGTGGAGACGGCCATGAAAACAAGTCCTACACCTTAACAGGTGATCCGTCGGTTTCATTCTCCGACATAGCCGAGATACTCTCGAATATCCACGGGAAAGAAGTACCTCACACCACGTTATCAGACGAGGCGTACTTCGAGCTCAAGCGTGCAGATGGCGTGCCGGATTTTGTTGTGGAGTTTGCATGCAAATGGGTACAAGGAATGAACGCTGGCGAATGGGAAGATCAGACAGGAGATCTTGAGGCGCTGATCGGCCGGAGGGCGAAGACCGCGCCGGAATTCTTCCGCGATGACTTCCCGTTGTCCGCGAAGCGATAAGGGACCTCGAATGAAAATTGGATTCATTGGCGCGGGTGTCGTTGCACAGACAATCGCGAAGCAGGTGTTGCCTGTTGGGCACCAGGTGACCTTTCAGACTCAGCGATATCTCTGGGCGCGCTTCCAGTGAGATCGTGCGCGCTTCGCGCTTGAGACGAGCGAGAAAATTGCCGCACGCCATTTCAGTCTGGGATCGTGATTGAATTGAGTTGTCAGCGACAAGGAGACTGCGATGAGCGAATGGGGCTTGAGCACCATTTTCCGAAATTACCTGGATTGTCTGAACAAGCGGGATTGGACATCGCTCGGTAAGTTCGTTGACGACAATGTTAGTCACAACGGTCGGCTAATCGGCTTGTTGGGCTATTGCGAAATGCTAGAGAAAGACGTCCGCAAAATACCTGACTTGCGCTTTGACATTGAACTGCTAGTGATCGAGCCCCCTGTCGTCGCATGCCGTCTGCGATTCGATTGCACGCCCAAGCTCACGTTCCTAGGATTGAACATCGGGGGCAAGCGGGTCGTCTTCACGGAGAACGTGTTCTACGAGTTTCGCGGCGGGAAGATTGCGAAGGTATGGTCGGTGATCGACAAGAGTGCTATCGAAGCCCAATTGTAGTCGTGACAACCCGCTTGGCGGATGGTGGCGGTGACATTCAACAGTTCGACACTTGCCCTTCAAACATTCTGGATCAAAACCGTTTACGTCTACCTCCTTGACAGCCCCATCCTCGCACAATAGTGTATATGCATTATTGATGGGGGGGCGCAATGCCGGCATACGTACACGTCAATCTACGCGTCATCGACTCTGCCAAGCAGGCCGCGCTCGCTCCACGCTTTCAGGCGGCGCTAAAAGAGGCGGGCGGGAAGATTCTTCATTTTGGTCCTGTTGCACAGGTTCTTGAGGGAGATGAGGTGCCGCTGCCGATGGCCGGCGTGTTTGAGTTTCCGACTCTCGCCCAAGCACTAGCCTTCTACAATTCCGAAAGGTACGCGCCGATCAAGGCCGAACGTCGGGAAGCCCAGCAAGCGCGGATGTTCATAGTCGAAACGCAGTCGTGAGTGTCGCCTTTCGGAAGGGGGATGATTCGGAGCTGGTCGACCTGAGCCACTTGCCGCTAGGTTGAGGGTGGCCAGTTCCGGACCTCCGACACGGGGTCTCAGATCGTTGGTGCTCGACGGAAAAATCCACGGCTGAGAGACGTCAGCCGACCACTATCATCTGATAATTTTATCCGACGGCCCTAAAGTTCTGTCTACTTTTGCCGTTAAATGGGCCTGTGTTGCCGTATGGTCTTTTCTCTCCTTCGCCAGGTTGTAGGAGTGTCTTAGTCCCTGCGGGATTAGAGGTAGTTGAATCAGTCCTCGGTTTAAATGAAAAACTCTTTCCGAGGCCTTCCCCCTGAGTCAGCATGAAGATGCCGATGTGCGTTCTCGACAACCGTGCATCCGGGAGCCATACCTCGACTATCATCCCATTATCAAAATTTTTGCATAGAATTGCCGCCGTGATACATCGGCGTGGGATTCTCTCCTGAGCGATGCACGTCGATCTTCTCACTCTTTATTTCCTCGTGGTCGGGACGCTTTTCGCCAGTGCCGGGATGACGCTCTGGGAACATCGAACACATCCCAGGCGCAGCAAGGAATTGAAAATACTGGCAGCGGGGTACGCGACGCTTGCAATCGGATGTGCGGCGGTAACAGTTCGTCACGAATTGCCAGGTGCGACGGGCTCCGCCTTGAGCAACCTCGTTATCGTCACTGGCTATTTGTTGGTCCTGCAAGGCGTCGCATCCTTGGGCGGCCGGAAATACCGTAACAGCTCTGTTGCGATGCTCTTCCTGCTGGCGCTCACATGGGCCGTCGCTGGCGCTCGCTGGGAAAATTCGGTGTGGTACTACGCGAGCGCGATTCCGATCGCGTTGGCGAGCGGCGCGGCGTCTTTTGAGCTGCTGCGATCCGACGGCATCAAATCGACGCAATCGCGGCATATCGCGGCGTTGGTGACGGGTATCCATACGCTCCTATATGCTGCCAGAGCGTGCATCTTGCCTTTCTTGGCGGCACGGTACGGGCGGGACGTGGTGTCGGTCGCCAGCGACTTTACGATGTACGAGGGAGTTCTGTATTCGGTTGTTCTGCCGATGACTCTGTTGAGGCTGTTCCGTGAGGAGACCCATGGCGAGCTTCTACGAGACTCCCAAACAGATTACCTGACCCGTATTGGCAATCGCAGATGGTTTTTTGAAGAGGGCGCTCGTGTAATCCGCGACGCAGAACCATGCGGGTCGATTACCCTCCTTGCATTCGATCTCGATCGTTTCAAGACGATCAATGATCGATACGGTCACAAGACGGGCGACGAGGTACTGAAAGCATTTGGCGACATTGCCCGGAGCGTGGTGGGTCCTGATGCGATTCTTGCGCGCATCGGCGGAGAAGAGTTCGCTGCCTTGCTTCCTCACCATGACAGCATTCGCGCCAAAGAATTGGGCGAGATCGTCGCTAAACGTTTCGCTGAGACGATCCCTCACCGGATTGACGGCGTCGCAATACAAGCAACGGTCAGCATTGGGCTCGCACAGCTCGGAACCGAAGCGCCCACGCTTGCCGACCTGCTGGCGGCTGCCGACGCGGCGTTATACAACGCGAAGTCGCTTGGCGGCAATCGGCTCGAATTAGCGCCACATGCCTCGCGCTCCGAGGTTGCCTGACGTTGGTCTGAAAATCTACACGCATCCCGTCTTCTGGAGTCGGAGAAAATGCGTTGAAAAGTGAGCATGAGAAGCGCGTAGCGTGCATGTCGGAAATCGCCTTCCGGGATCGGGGGATTGCGAGATCAGAGCGAAACGGTGAGTTTGAAAGCGGCTATCCCGCACAAAATGGCGCCTGCGACCCAACCGTCTGTGAACAACAGATGACAATTTTGAAGCCCCTCAAAAACGAGACAAACGATGACCTACGAAGATGCCGAGACGCATGCGAAGGACTGGATCGAAGCTTGGAACTCTCACGATCTGGAGCGGATCATGTCGCATTACTCACGGGATGTGGTGTTCGAGGCTGAGACCGTTAAGATGCGTTGGCAGAAGCCGGACGGCAAACTCTTCGGAGTCGTCGAATTGAGGAAACACTTCGCCTTGGGTCTGGAACTGGCACCGCAGCTGAATTTTCAGCTTGAACAAGTGTTCCTCGCCCCCTCAGGTTACGCAATCCTGTACCGAAGGGAAAACGGGAATCGTGTGATCGACTGCGTCACTATGAATGATTCGGGCCAGGCGGCTAAGGTGATTGCATACTACGCAGGTTCGCAGCGATAGGCGCTTTTGGGGCGCTGTGATAAGCACTAACGTGTCCGGCATTTTGAGTGTCCGTCGTCGAGAAGCGACGGACTATGTCTGGTCAACTGAGCCCAGTGTCACATGAAGCGGTCCGGCCAGGAAGAGATTGTCGACTCAACGTTCAAGATCATCGACAATCGTCCCAAGACCGCTTCAAGAGTGGTGGCGAAAATCGGGGAGGAGATGACACATGGTCCGCGTGAGCTAAGCCCTCTCCTAGATAACACGGACATGAGAAAACCGATTCACCGCAAACTAGAAGTGACCACGAATCCCTTCGTTCCGTCGACCAGTTCAAAATCAGGAACGCTGCGGTCTACCATCGGATGGCTGCTGCTGAGGTCGTAGCGGAGCGAAACGCCCCACACGCGCTCGGCGAAATACGTTGCACCATCGCGGGTCTCGATGAGATCACGGATGATCGCTTCGAACGGCCACTTCGAAGTGTCGATGTCGTCGTGATAGAACTGGATGCCCGCGAAATGGCCGGCTGGCCGGCGCGGCTGGTTCATCCAATGCGCAGTCTTCGCGGTCTTGGCTGCCACGTCATTCGCACGTCGCGCCACTGTATCTGGTTGACGTTCAACGTCCAGCCAGGAAGTCAGGCCTCTCTCACTGATTGCTAACGCACCGGGGCGCGCAAGCCCAAGGAGCAGCCTCGATGAATTGCTCATTGAGTTCAACTCAGGTGAGACCCTGTTGTGACTCATGGCGACCATTTGTCGCGAGCCGCATGACCGGAACACTGATAACCAATTGAAGACTGCGACCGCTTGACGTGTGGCCACCTCGCGCCTACACGAGCTTACGCGCTTCACTCCCGTTGTCGTGTCGATCTCTTGCGTTCTTCAAGACTTCCCGGCGCCACCGATTCGAACCTTCGTATTCGTCCTCATATTCCAGCTTGACAACACAGTTCTCGGACACCGCAATCGTGAAACGAGTGAGGCGAGGGCGAACTTGCATGGGGCCACTTGGATCGTAGGAACGCACATATAGGCTGAGCATGTCTCCGGTGGAATCCGAACCCTCGAATCGGTAGCCGACCGAGAATTCCGAGTCCGACGGGCCGCCAGACAATCCAAGCTCCATTGCGCGGTTGCACACCGATAGGAAACCGCGATCTGCGACAGCATTTTTTATCTCTTCAACCAGGCAGTCGAAGATTTCGGTCACTGTGGTGGGCATTGTGATGTCTTCTATCTGCTCGATTGTGAAATGGCTACGTTTAAACATGGCAGGAGCTAAAAAAATCCCGAGTTCGACCCGGGACGATTGGACGGGTGATCTGCCGAGCGAGTCGAAGCTGGCCCGTTCGGCAGACGCCACAAGTGAGGCGCGGGCCTTAGGCCGAGGCGCGCAGGACCTTGGCCGCGGCGACCATATTGGTCAGTGCTGGGATGACTTCTTCCCACTGACGCGTCTTCAGGCCACAGTCCGGGTTCACCCACAGACGTTTCGCCGGAATACGTTCGGCGGCCTTCTGCATGAGCTTGACGATCTGTTCTTGCGTCGGGATGTTGGGCGAGTGGATGTCGTACACGCCCGGTCCGATTTCGTTCGGATAGTTGAAGTGGTCGAACACATCGAGCAACTCCATATCGGAACGCGACGTCTCGATGGTGATCACGTCGGCATCCATGTCGGCAATCGACGCGATGATGTCGTTGAACTCCGAATAGCACATATGCGTGTGAATCTGCGTCTCGTCTTCCACACCGTTCGCTGTGATGCGGAAGGACGTGACGGCCCAGTCGAGGTAGTCCTGCCACTGTGACTTGCGCAGCGGCAGGCCTTCACGCAGTGCGGCCTCGTCGATCTGGATCACACGC
Organism: Burkholderiales bacterium; assembly: GCA_026225235.1. GTDB lineage: Bacteria > Pseudomonadota > Gammaproteobacteria > Burkholderiales > Burkholderiaceae > Pararobbsia. The sequence continues at coordinate 46,038 of JAMFSK010000096.1, read as the reverse complement.
ACGCCGGCCTTCTCGAGATCCAGCACTTCTTTGCGGATCGCCAGGGCCAACTGGTAGCACGAGACCGAGCGCGGTTGGTCGTCACGCACGAAGGACCAGTTCAGGATCGTGACCGGACCCGTCAGCATGCCCTTCATCGGCTTGCTGGTGAGCGATTGAGCGTACTTGATCCACTCGATCGTCATCGGTTTCGGACGGCTGATGTCGCCGAACAGGATAGGCGGCTTTACGCAACGCGAGCCATACGACTGCACCCAGCCGAACTGGCTGAAGGCGTAGCCGTCGAGTTGTTCGCCGAAGTATTCGACCATGTCGTTACGCTCGGCTTCGCCGTGGACCAGCACGTCCAGACCGAGCGCTTCCTGCTCGCGCACGCTGCGTTCGATCTCTGCGTGCATGGCGGCTTTGTAGCCTGCTGCGTCGAGCTGCCCGCTCTTGAACTGGCTGCGAGCGTGACGAATCGTTCCCGTCTGCGGGAATGAGCCAATGGTCGTCGTCGGGTAGAGCGGAAGATTCAGCAGCGCAGCCTGCTTGTCGGCGCGGGTGGTGTAGGTGTTCTTACGCTGACCTAGCGACGTGCTGATGCTCGCGAGGGCCGCCTTGACTTTCGGGTTGTTGACACGTGGCGAGGCGCGTCGTGCAGCGATGGCTGCGGTGTTTTCAGCCAGCTCAGACCTGACCGCATCACGACCCTGATTCAGCGCTGTCGCCAGCACCTTGAGTTCGTCGAGTTTCTGCAGCGCGAAAGCCAGCCAGGACCGCACCTCGGTGTCCAGTTTCTGCTCGCTTTCAAGATCGACCGGCACATGCAGCAGTGAGCAGGACGGTGCGACCCACAGGCGGGAGCCCAGTTGCCTGGCGACGGGCTCAAGCCAGTCCAACGTGGCGCTCAGATCCGTCTTCCAGATGTTGCGGCCGTTGATGACACCCAGCGACAGCACGCGGTCCTGCGGGAGTCGTGCGATGACGGCTTCCACTTCTACGCGGGCGTTGACCGCGTCCAGATGCAGACCCCGCACCGGCAGACTGCAGGCGAGTGGCAGGTTGTCGAGCAATTGGCCGAAATACGTGGCGAGCAAAAGCTTGACCTCGCCCTTGCCCGTTGCAAGTGCCTGATAGGCCGTGTGGTACGCCTGTTGCCATTCGGCAGCGAGTTCCGTAACGAGGATCGGTTCATCGATCTGAACCCATTCAATGCCCTGTGCTGCCAGCGTGGCGAGCAGGTCCGCGTACACGGGAAGCAAACGGGGCAAAAGGGCCAGCTTGTCCGAATCGTCCTTGGCCTTGCCGAGCGCCAGATAGGTCACAGGGCCGATGATCACCGGCTTGGCCTTGACGCCCTGTGCCTTGGCCTCGGCCAGATGTTCGAGCAGGCGCGACGCGTCCAGCTTGAACTGCGTGGTCGCGCTGAATTCAGGGACGATGTAGTGATAGTTGGTATCGAACCACTTGGTCATCTCGCCGGCGGCGACACCGCCACAGCACGCGGCGTGATCCTCGGCTCCCTTGGCCGAGCGGCCCCGCGCGACGCGGAAGGCGTTGTCGAGCGCATCGCCATGGAAGCCTTGTACGCGCTCCGGAAGATTGCCCAGGGTAAAGCTCATGTCGAGCACCTGGTCATAGAACGCGAAGTCGCCCACCGCTGCCAGGTCGAGTTGCGCCTGATGCGCCCAGTGACGTTGACGCAGTTGCGCACCCGAGGTGTTCAACTCGTCGAGCGACGATTCCCCTTTCCAATACGACTCGAGTGCGAACTTCAACTCGCGTTTCGCGCCGATGCGCGGGAAGCCCAGGTTATGCGTCCTTGCCATGGTGTCGCCTTTATTTGATTCGTTTGCAGGTGTCCGATCGTAGAGAATGGATTCTATGAAGTAAAATGGTGATATTTCAACAAACCATTAATCCTGCTCATGCTCGAGAGAATTCACCTGTCCATCATTCAGTCGGTGGACAAACACGGTTCGCTCACGGCGGCGGCGGAGACGCTCTACCTGACGCAATCGGCGCTAAGCCACTCCATCAAAAAGCTGGAGCAACAACTCGGAACGGATGTCTGGTTGCGTGAGGGGCGCAGCCTGCGATTGACCCAGGCCGGCCAATACCTGCTGGCCGTGGCGAATCGGGTGCTGCCCCAACTGGCGCTTGCGGAAGAGCGGCTGGGCCAATACGCTCAGGGTGAACGGGGCGCCTTGCGCATCGGCATGGAATGCCATCCTTGCTACCAGTGGTTGCTCAAAGTGGTGTCGCCTTATCTCGCCCGATGGCCGGATGTGGACGTCGACGTGAAGCAGAAATTTCAGTTTGGCGGAATTGGCGCGTTGTTCGGGTATGAGATCGACTTGCTCGTCACCCCTGACCCGCTCTACAAGACGGGCTTACACTTCGAGCCGGTGTTCGACTATGAACAAGTTCTAGTGGTGAGCCGTGCCCATCCACTCGCCAGCGCAAATTACGTTAAACCGGGACAGCTGGCTCAGGAGGTGCTGGTCACCTATCCGGTAGAGATCGACAGGCTCGACATCTACAACCAGTTCCTGATGCCTGCGGGTGTCACGCCGCGACGCCACAAGGCGATCGAGACCACCGACATCATGTTGCAGATGGTGGCGAGCAACAGGGGCGTAGCGGCGCTGCCTCGCTGGCTCGTGGAGGAATACGCGGACAAGATGGATATCGTGCCGGTACGCTTGGGTAAAAACGGCATCGCCAAACAGATCTTCTTGGGTGCTCGCGAGTCTGATACGGAAATCGATTATCTGAAGGCCTTTATCGACCTGGCTCGTAAGCCAGCGCCGGCCTTGGTCAAGCAGTAGGCGCGACTATGACGCAGCATCCAGAGCGCAAATCGCTGGCACTATCCCAAGGGCATCGCAAGGTCTTGCTGCATTCCTTCTGCGCACCGTGATCGCTGCCTATGTTGGTACGTGATCCCGTCCATGGAGACGATGTCACCCACGTACCGTTTGGTCACACGTTGGAAGATGAGCGCCGACTGTTTGCGCGCCACGACAAGGGCTCTCGCCTTGCCGAGTTGTTCGCGGGTACCTTGGAACAAAGGCAAGCTAACTAGGTGGAAGCCGCCGCTCAAACTATTCGGACATCCCGGCGAACTTCACTGCTCATGATCGGCATGCGCGAACTCACAAGTGCCCGACAGGCAGCTTTCAAGCTCTACAAGGGAAACAGCCCGCTAGAATTGCGGTTTTAGCCTGGGATACGCCAATGTCTTTTGCCTCGCTTGGCCTGATCGATCTCCTGCTGCGTAATTTGCAGGATCTCAATTACCAGACACCTACGCCGGTGCAGGCCAAGGCGATTCCTGCCGTACTCAGTGGTAAGGACGTCATGGCTGCGGCACAGACCGGCACTGGCAAGACAGCGGGTTTTGCGCTGCCATTGTTGCAACGGCTAGTGCAAGACGGCCCAGCGGTGTCCAGCAACCGCGCACGTGTTCTGGTGCTGGTGCCCACGCGTGAACTGGCCGAACAACTGCTGCAGAGCTTTATCGATTACGGCAAAGGCCTCGACTTACGGTTTCTGGCTGCGTACGGAGGCGTGAGTATCAACCCGCAGATGATGAAGTTGCGCAAAGGCGTGGATGTGCTCGTTGCCACGCCGGGTCGTTTGCTAGATCTCTATCGCCAGAACGCAGTGCAGTTCGATCAAGTACAAACGCTGGTGCTGGATGAAGCCGACCGCATGCTGGATCTGGGCTTTGCGCGTGAACTCAACGCCGTCTTTGCTGCCTTGCCAGCTCAGCGCCAGACCCTGCTGTTCTCAGCCACGTTTACCGATGATATCCGCACCATGGCGGCGGGCATTCTGCGCGGCCCGGTCAATATCAGCGTCAGCCCGCCCAATGTCACTGCCAGCAAGATCAAGCAGTGGGTGGTGACAGTGGATAAAAAGAACAAGCCTGACCTCTTCATGCATCTTGTGGCTGAGAACAAATGGGAGCACGCACTGGTGTTCGTCAAAACCCGCAATGGCGTGGAATACCTGGCGGCCATGCTGGACGAAGCGGGCTATGCGGTCGACACCATCCACGGCGACAAACCGCAACCCGCGCGCCTGCGTGCGCTGGAGCGCTTTAAGACGGGCGAAGTACCTATGCTGGTAGCCACCGATGTGGCTGCGCGAGGGCTGGATATCGACGACCTGCCGCTGGTGATCAACGTTGATCTGCCGATCGTGGCGCAAGACTATGTGCATCGTATTGGTCGTACCGGCCGCGCGGGAGCCAGCGGCATGGCGGTGTCCCTTGTGTGTGCCGATGAAGCGCCGCAACTGGCCGCGATTGAAGCGCTGATCCGGCAAGCGCTGCCCCGTGAAGAAGAGCCGGGTTTTGAAGCCGAACACCGCGTGCCGCAAACTAGCGTGACAGGCCAGATCATCAAGAAGCCCAAAAAACCTAAGAAGCCGAAAGTGCCGCAAGCTGCGCCGGCCGCCTTGCCGGTGTTCGGCAAAAAACCGCGCCTGCAAAGTGGCGAAAACAAACGCAAACCTGCGGCGCAGCGCGTTGTGGCCGCGGGTAAAGGCACGAGCTTGTCCAGCGGTAACCAACTCAGCGTGCAAAAGCCACGCAGCAAACCCGCTGGTGGCCGCGGAAAACGCCAAACCTGATCCGTGGGAATGAGCAACGCCAGCCCTGGAACAGGCTGGCGGTTTGCGGACCGTCGGCAGGCAACGGCGCGGCTTCAGCGTGCATCAGGTCGTCGGGTAACGGGGCATTGAAGCCTGGATCGACAACAACTTCGGAGCCGAACGGACTTTGAAATCGTGCGTAGCGATCGTGCGATCGAGGTCGTCTCCGACGAATGTGTCTGCTTCTCATACGGAAGCAGTCGTTTAACCATCAGGCGCTGTTTTAACGACCGGTTTGGGGGACAGTAAGCGACCGGTGCGAGCCGTCTACGGAAATTCGTTCCGCCGGTGTCTATCCGAAAGCGATTGGCATTAATACGCTTTCGACTTATTGACTCGAAGTGTTAAACGGGTATGACGGCCTAGCGGTTGTTCGATCAACTTGTACGTCGCAATACCGAATAGCGTTGCGCACATGGAACCAATCAACGCAAAAAGGTCAGGAGATTTCAGAGGGTGATGCCATGTCGAGAGCCAGTAAGATACACAGGCCAGGATGACTCCATGGCTAAGATAGATCGAATATGACGCGTTTCCGATATTGCAAAGGAGACGTCCCGGTCGTCGTCCCGCGAGTTCGAACATCACCGCACCAATCAGAATCGCCAGGCAGGGAATGCCGAATGCAATGGATCGCACCGCCCATAGTGAGGAACCCAGCTTGACGGCTGACAGTGCCCAAATCCCACCGACGCACAAAATGGCCAAAGGAAGTGCTTGCGACCGCGGGCAAGGCCAGCGCCTGGAAGTCCATTGATAAAAGCGTGCAGCCAACATACCAAAAGCGAACTCAAGAATCAGGGGCGATGCTGCGACATAGCGGATTGGCGCTGGTGCGTCCAAGATGACGGCGGCGGCGCCGGTCACGGCGAGCGCGATGACGGTCCGGACGACAGGGAATCGCTTGGGACCTTGCAGGCAGAGCGCGAAAATCAAATAGAAATAGATTTCGTAGCTCAGCGTCCAGCCCTGTCCCAACAACGGAACGTGCTCAACAAATGGACCGATGTCCGTATACGGCAGAAGCAGATAGGAAGCGACCAGGTACTTTGAAGACCACACCTCGGGCGTGAAATAACCTTTGAATGTCAGGGCAAGAAGAAGGGTGGTCCAGAACCAGTACAGCGGGTAAATGCGCAATGCCCGGCACGCCAGAAATGATATGGGCGAAGTACCCCTGTCGGCGGCCGAGATGACCATCACGAATCCGCTAATGATGAAGAACAGATCAACGCCAGCAGCTCCGACGGTGCCAATTCCTGTCTCCCATAGGAGTGAGCGCGCAGTGCTTTGTTCGCTAGCTAGCTTGGTAAAATGATAGAGGACGACCGCCAAGGCTGCGATGCCCCGTAGTGCCTGAATGGATCGAATCTGCTGGTCCCCGTTGCTCATCTGCTCACTCAGTCGTTATTTGTTTCTTTCATGCGAACCTGCTTTCGCACATGGGCGGAGTATGCTCTTTCCTTCGATCGCGGCTGCATCGACGCGAGTATCGCGCCTTAAAAAGAAGCGTCACGGGCATGGGCATTCATTATACGAATATGGTGGCGTTCACTCGACGGTATGTCTCAATGTGCACACCCAATTGAGATGCGGCGAGGCATGATATCTGTTGAACGGGCGACATCTTTAGACAAACCGTCGACAATCGAAGGTAGTGCCCGCGATGTAAGACGACTTCAGACTGTGTGGCAACCACGGGTCACGTAGCGAAACATACCCCTACTCGTCGAACCATCAACTTTCCTATTGGATCAACAGGATGTATTCCTCCACGTTTATCTTTGCTACAAAGCAGTTTGACGATGCGTTTCATCGGCTTGATCAAACAATCGCGGACGCTGCCAAAGAAATACCGGGTTACATGGGCGAAGAAACGTGGGAAAACGCTTCAAGCGGTTTGACATCCAACGTGTACTACTGGGAGTCGCTTGATGCGCTTCAGACGCTAATCCAACATCCTGCTCATCTCGAGGCGAAGGCTGCGCAGTCGAATTGGTTAGCTGGCTATCAGGTGATTATTTCTGAGGTTATCCGAACGTATGGAGACGGCGTTCTCGCGCATATTCTGGGGTCACCAGTAGCAGGTTGATGCCCGCTAGCATGGGCAGCGGACGTCAAGCTGGAGCGCCACATGCAGAGTATTGAAGCGGGCGTTCGAGTCATAGCCATTGGTCTGGAAAGGTGGCTAATGCTTGAACGCTTCCAGCAAGATGGAATGCTAGGCACGTCCAAGGACGTTGCGGAAATGACGACTCTGCGTGGCCGGCCGCTGCGTTCGTACGCCGACTTTGCCAAGGAAACCCTCGCGCAATGGCAGGGTTGAGCACATGGCATCGATTGGAACTGAACTAACACGCCTTGAAAGCGGATCGCTCTAACCCTTCGGCCTGTCATCCTCATCACGGTCATCGACTCGCCGTTGCCCTGCGCTCGATGACTTTCTCATCAAATCAGTCAGCTTCTTCTCGAGCACCTTGCGATCCTGCGGACTCATGGCGGCGAGCTTCGCCTGGGTCTGGCCAAGTCGAGCGAGCAATTCGTTTCGCCATTGGAGCGACGATGCTTCGTCTGATCGAGTCGTCGTCTGTGCGAGGACGGTCGAGAAAGACGGGCCGGCGCTACGGCTCCCCTGCGAGACGCCATTCGTACTCGACGGAAGATTGGTCGGAAATACCGGGGCGTTCAGATGATGAGCTCTCATTTCAGCGATCCTCTAGGCCGTCACCGGCGGTGGGTGTGTCGTAACGACCAGTATGCGACGAGACACCGAAGCGGCAATCGAAGGAAAAGAGCGATGCGACTCACTCATCACTTTGGATTGGTACCTTTGTTCCGTCGAAGCTTACGGGGCAATTAAAATTGAATCAAAGCCGTATCCGGTATGAAAGCTTAAGGCGCGTTACGTGGCAATGTCACGCCCTCGACCGTGGAACGAAACACGTAGCTCGTATCTGACGGTTCATTCCGAGCCGCTTGCGATACACGTTGAATTTGTTTGTTCCGCGACGTTACTTCGGTCTCGCATCAAACTGGCCACGAGCCTTTGCGACCTCATCAAAATTATTGGCCGCCCAAACCCAAACGCCACAAAATGCGGCGCCCAAGGTAGTTCCCAAATTCGTCAGCTTGTATTCGACTTTTGGCGGGACCGCAGCGTGCACGGTGCGGGCCACCAAACCATCGCGTTCCATCGCGCGCAAGGTCTGCGTCAGCATTTTTTGGCTGATGCCTTCGACCAGTTCGCTCAGACGCGTAAAACGCAACTCTCCTTTCTCCGCAAGAACGTCGAGGATCAGCATCGTCCACTTGTCGGCAACACGTCCGATCAGGTCGGTGACGAGCAAAGCGACGCGGGGGTCCAGATCGGTGGGAGGCGTCTGTCGCGAATAGAACTGGGCGGCCGCAATCTGCTCAGGCGTGAAGTCAGAAAACTGTTTCATTCCAATACTCTCTTTTTGGTAAGTACAGTACTTTCAGGTGCCTTCTTCCTTTTAGAAAGTTTATCAGTCAAGCTAGCTTCACACTTGGCAATCTTGGAAAAAACATCATGCAAATGACTGGACGGACGGTACTGATCACAGGGGGGACTAGCGGCATCGGTTTCGAATTGGCCCGACAACTGAGTCTTCGTGGCAACACGGTCATCATCACGGGGCGCGACCGCAACAAGCTGGAAGTCGCCCAGAGGACGCTGACAGGCGTCAGTGTGATTGAAAGCGACGTGAGCAAGCCGGAAGACGTCGGACGGCTCTACGACGTCTTGCTCAGTCAGTTCCCCAAATTGAATGTGCTTGTGAACAACGCGGGCATTATGCGCAATATCAAGCTTGACGAGCAGAGTCAGCTGGCTGATTTGACCACGGAGATCGATGCCAATTTGAAGGGGCCGATGTGGATGATTCAAACGTTCCTGCCGCTCTTACGTCAGCAAAAGGATGCGTTGATTGTCAACGTTTCTTCAGGTCTAGCGTTCGTCCCTTTTCCCGCCGCGCCCATCTACTCGGCGTCAAAAGCGGCGATGCACGCCTATACGCGCTGCTTGCGTATTCAACTTGAGAGATCGGGGGTCTCCGTGGTCGAACTGGCTCCGCCGGGTACTGAAACTCCACTGTTCCGGAACGAGTTCGCCGAAGAAATGAAAGGTGAGAAGGGCATGGACGTGAAGGACCTGGTGCGTCACGCCATCGCGGGCATTGAAGCGGGGAAGTCCGAGATTCGTCCGGGCTTGAGCAACGTGCTCAAGATCGCCAGCCGCGTCGCGCCGCATCTCATGTTCAAACAGATGGTCAGACTAAGTCGACCGAAGCCTGCCGTCGCTTGAATGCGGTCGCGTCCTTCGACAGGCCGTTGACCGCTCGCGCCCGGCAGTCTGTCCGGATCTGTCCTTCGCTATGTTTGGGTCGTGCGCTCCGGCACGAAAATCCTCCTCCGGCATTTTGATCGTGTAACGTGTCCGCATCGCCAGACTCGCAGTACTCATCGCTTGACCACTTAGCGTGCAAATCGATAGAGAGGTGTCGATTGCACGCGCGGGAGGGGCCGATGTTCACCATCCGATTTGTGACTGAGCAGTACTCGCCGGGCCAGACGGTCGTGCTGAGATGGGCACCGAACTGGACCCTCGACCGCGGCGGCGTCTATACGGGCGGCGCCTGGACGTTCGATCTCGACGATGCCTTCTTCCCCGATGGCATTAAGTTCAAGTTTGTGCTGACGCCTGGACGATGGATGGCCGGCGACAATCTCGCGCTAGCCGCCGATCAGTGTACGGGCACGCATGACTATGGCGAGGCACAGGTGACCTTCGCGCCGCACGATGCGGCGATCGTCGAACACGGCGTTGTTCCTCAGCGCTTCTTTGTACGCAATCTCGATCCTAACCATCAATACGACGTCCTCGTGGTCGGCTCCGGCATGGGAGGTGGCTTGCTGACGTCGCGCCTGGCGGACGCCGGCGCAGACGTCCTGCTGGTCGAAGCAGGTTCCTATCTTTTTCCGACGCATGTGGGCAACCTGCCGCGCCGGCTCCGGATCGGGCAGTTCGACAAGCACATCTGGTCGCTCTGGCCGGATTTCCGCGTCGTCAACTATCTTAATACACCGGGATCGCGTTTCGCGGGGGGGCAGGCATTCAATCTCGGCGGCCGGTCGGTGTTCTGGGGCGGACTGATTCCGCGTCAGACTGCCTGGGAACTTGGCGCGTGGCCAGCCGACGTCAGCAGCTACCTGCTCGGTAGCGGCTATACCGCGGCTGAAGCCGCAATGAATCGCGCTCAGCCGGGCTCGACCGCCTATCAGGACAGCTCGCGGACCTTCCTGCAAAACACCATCGCGGGCTATACGGCAGAGGATGCATCGATGGCCGTGCAATACAAAGGAGCGACCCAGTGGTCTGTGCCCGCGGGTTTCTTCTCGACGGCCGACCTGATGATGGAAGACCGCCTGCTCGACGACCCGGGGTCGGGCCATGCGATGCCGACGGTCAATTTGAATTTTGCTGTCTGGTCGCTGATCACCGATCCCGCGAACCCGGCGCGTGTCACTGGCGTGCGTGGCTGGGACATGCTCGCGCAGCAGGAACGGACGTTCTCTGCGAAGACGGTCGTGCTCTCGGCCGGCACCATCGAATCGGCCAAGATTGCACTGCAGAGCGGACTCAAGGACCCCAACGGAAAGGTCGGTCGCGGCATCACTGACCACTCGATCCGCTACCGGCATTTCACACTGTCACCGAACTCACCACAGTCGAGCACGACGGACTCTGCGAAGGTCATTCTGAGGCAACCTGGCGCGGCGCCGGGACATCACGCATTCGATATCGTGGTCGAGCTGGGCGCCGACTTCAATCAAGGACGGTATATCGACCCGGAAAACCTTGCGCTCGAGCGCGCCGCGCGCAATGACTGGATGCTATGCGAACTGGTTTTCATGAACTATGCAAGCCTCAACGAATCGAATGGGCTAACGATCACCGGTGCGCCGGCTGACCCGGTCAACCTGACGTTCAATGCCACGCCGCCTTCGGCTGCAGATATTGCGGAGCAGGACCAGATCGCTGCGACCTTGTTCGCCGCGCTCGGCGCGGAGCCGGTATTGGGAGAAGATGGTCTAGGGCTGCAGGATGCCGACCTCGGAGGTGTGGCTCATGAGGTTGGAACGTTGAGGATGGCCGGCGACGGTTCTGGCGTGGTCGATGCGAATCTCAAGTTCCTCGCCTACGACAACCTCTATGCATGCGACAACTCGGTGTTTCCTACCTCGCCCGCAGCGAATCCGAGCCTGACGCTTGCGGCATTGGCCTTGAGGCTTGCCGGGCAGTTGTCGGCTCACTGAGAGGCCATGTTTTTGGGCGGAATTCAGCAACCTTTAGCGGCGCGACATCTCCTTGACGCAGCGCTCCAATTGGTCAAGCGACGTAACAAGCATCTCAGTGTCCATATGCCCGTACGCGAATAGCAATCCGTTTGCGTCAGGATCGAGCGTCGCAAATTGCCGGACGCAATCGAAGAGCACGCCCTGCGCTCTTAAGGTGGCCTGCAACTTCCGATCGAGTGCGCGCGTGCGCCCGCATACGACAACGTGCAATCCCCCCTCGTCGCCCGTGATCTCGATCACCGATTGATACACGGCCAGCCGCTCACGGATGGCCTCACGTATCGCCGCATAGTGTCGGCGAACTCGTCGCAAATGCCGGTCGAGTTCACCGGACACCATCAGTTGTTCAATCACCTTTTGCGCGGGCCATGACACGTGAGAGCGTTCGCGCTCGATGAATGCGGCAAGCACATTCGCCGCTTCAGGCGGAGCCGTAATAAACCCCAGCCGCAGCGCAGGACTCACCGCTTTCGCAAAGGTGCTGAGCAGGAGGGTGCTTTCCGGCGCGCTGGAGAAGACGGGAGGATGGTTTGTCCCGGCGTAGTTGAACTCAAAGTCGTACTCGTTCTCGAGAATCAGCGTGCCGTGCTGGCGCGCGAGTTCGATCAAGGCCCGCCGACGCGGTCCGGACAAGCGGCCGCCCATTGGGTATTGATGAGTGGGCGTGATATGCACCATCACCGGAGCCGATTGTCCTTCCACGATGTCATCGACGCGAATGCCGTCTCCGTCTACGGGCACATAACGCAGCGATGCACCCGCCCGAAGAAACGCGACCGCTGCGCCGGCATAGCCCGGATCTTCGGTTGCACACCGATCGCCTGTGCGCAGAAGTGCCTGCGTAATCAAAGTCAGCGCTTGCCCGGTGCCTTGTGTGACGACGATCTGCTCGGGCTCGACTCGCACGGATCGGTGCTCATGCAGCCACCTGACGATCGCTCGCCTGAGGTCCTGATCGCCGCGCGGGTCGCCATAACCTTGCGGCGGCAAATGACGGCCCGCTTCGCGGCATGCGGTGCGCCACGCATCGAGCGGCAAGCTGCGCGCGTTCGCAAGCCCTGGGCGCCAGTCGAACGCGGCGTTGTCCGGCACCGGCACGGGGTAACCATGCACCGTATGTCGCCGCAACGCAGAGGGCGCCCAGTTTGGGTGCTTTTTGGTCGAGCGTTTGGCGCTTGCATTGGCCGCGACGAACGTGCCGTGACGGCCACGCCCTTCGAGCAGGCCGTCGGCGATCAGTTCATCGTATGCATCGATCACGCAGTTGCGGGCGACGGCGAGTTGTGTGGCCAGTTCTCGACTCGGCGGCAGACGGGTACCCGCCGGCAGAACGCCACGTCCGATGTGCTCGCGCAAACGCGTGGCGATCTGTCGGAACACGGGGAGGTCCACTTGCCGGTCGATGTCGAGATCGAGCAAAGCGGGCAACTGTTGCCTGGATGACGGAGTCGCAACCATAGACGCTAGAAAATGCCTCGGTTTTGGTTCTTCAAAAATATCTGAAAAAGATCAGAATTGACGAACCAAACATATCACAGGACGGCCATGCGAATCCGCATCATCACGGACGATTTCAGCAGCGCGCTTGATGGCACGGCGTGTTTCGCACAACGCGGCTGGGATGCTGATGTTCAACTGGGGACAGCCGGCGAGGAAAACGTCGTTGTCGCCAGCATCGATACCCGTACGCGCGAAAACGTTGCCGGGAGCGCGGGCGACGCTGTGTATGCCGCTGCCCGCGCCTGGAGCAACGCGGACCTATTGGTTCTCCAATTCGATTCGACTCTGCGCGGGCGTGTTGCTCTTGACTGCCTGTCAGCGCTTGCGGCTTCGGGGCGACGGAAGCTTTTGATTGTGCCTGCGTTCCCTGCGGCGGGACGAACTACCCGGGCTGGACGGGTGTATGCCGACGGCGTGCTCGTACACGAAAGTGCCTTCGGTCGCGATCCGACGCTGCCGGTCCGGGAATCGAGTGTACCGGCCCTCTTTAAGACGCATGACGTGTGCGTTGCAGTGGCGCGCGACGCGGCACACACCAGAGTACTGCTCGAAACGCATGATGCGGTCGTTGTCGACGCACAGACAGAAAACGAACTCGACACACTCGTGGAAACCTTCGCGACGAGGGCTGATGTTTTGTGGGCCGGTTCGACTGGGATGCTGCGAGCGATGGCTCGTGTGCTGCCCGTGCCGGCTGACAGCGGTGCCAAAGGACTCGACTCAGCTGTCAATGCGGCACAGCGTCCCTTGCTCGTTGTTGGCAGTTTGAATCCGCGCTCGCGCTTGCAGCTCGAAGCGGTGCAGTCGAGTCGACACATCCAAGTTCTTGCGACTCGTGAAGTCCGTTCGTCACCACGATCTGCTTTGCATGACGTCGCCCATCAGGCCGCCGATCTGTTGCGCAGCGGCGTGTGTGATGGGTTGGTCGTGACCGGAGGCGAAACCGCGAGACAGATCGTCGACGCGCTCCCGGCGCTGTCGCTATGCGTATGTCGCGAAGTGCTGCCCGGCGTCGCGCTCGCCATGGTCGACACCGCCGCCGGGAGATTTCCCATGATCACGAAAGCGGGCGGCTTCGGCCAGGATGACGCCTTTCTGGTCTGTCTTGATGCATTGAAAGGAGTGGGGCAATGAGCAGGAAACTAATAGCCGTGACAATGGGGGACGCTGCGGGCATTGGTCCGGAAATCGTCCTCAAGACCTTTGCGAATGCGTCTTTCATCGATGGACACCCATCGTTTGTGATCGGTGACGTCGGCGTGCTGAGGGCACAAACTGCAAAGCTCGGCCTGCTGCTCGAGGTGAGGGCCATCACATCGACAGCTCAGGCTGCTCCGCGTCCCGGCGTACTTGAAGTGCTGAACACCAGCGAATTACCCGCTGATTTGCCGACCGGACAAGTAAGTGCACTCGCGGGGAAGGCGGCATACGACGCTATCCGAATGGCGATCGAATTCGCCATGAAAGGCGAAATCGCGGGCATTTGTACGGCGCCGATTCACAAGAAAGCGCTTGCCGCCGCGCGGGCTCCTTACCCGGGGCACACGGAAATGCTGGCGGACCTCTCCGGCACTCGTGACTACGCCATGATGCTTGTCAATCCAATGCTACGTACGATTCTCGTGACGGTCCATTGTTCGATGCTGAACGCAATCGCAAGGCTCTCTATCGAAAGCGAACTTCGCATTATCCGGCTCGCTCATCGGGCCATGCGGGACCTTGGCATCGAGCGGCCACGTGTAGCAGTCGCCGGATTGAATCCTCACGCAGGCGAAGGGGGGCTGTTTGGACGCGAAGATATCGACATTATCGGGCCGGCCATCCGCGCCGCGAAAGGAGAAGGAATCGACGCGAGTGGCCCGTGGCCCGGCGACACCGTCTTTATGAATGCGCGGCGCGGGCGCTTCGATATCGTCGTGGCCCAGTATCACGACCAGGGTCTGATACCTGTGAAGCTCGCTGGCGTTGAAGACGGCGTCAGCATCACCGTGGGGTTGCCGTTCGTTCGCACGAGCCCTGATCACGGCACCGCCTTTGACATCGCAGGGCAGGGCATTGCCGATCCCGCAAGCCTGCAAGTGGCGCTTCAAATGGCACACCAATTCATTCGCTCCTGAGCGGAGCATCGACCCACCACCGGAGCACATCGTGTCCCACTTTATTTTAATGTTGACCCAGAACGACGAGACGGTCGCCGACGCGATGAGCGCCTACGACAGCATGCGCGATAGCCCGATCCACTACGTCGGGTTCAAGGATATAGGTTTGCCTGTGGCGCAACTCAAGCAGCTTGCTATGCGGATTCGGGCCGACGGCCGAAAGGTGATGCTGGAAGTGGTCGCCACTGACCGTCAAACCGAACTTGAGTCCATTCGGGCTGCGCTTGACATCGGTGTCGACTATCTGCTGGGCGGCCGTCATGTCGACGACGCCTTGAAACTACTGAACGGTTCTCAAGTTCAATACTTTCCTTTCGCGGGCCATACTGTCAGACATCCCACTTCGCTGGAAGGCACGATGGACGAAATCGTCGAGGACGCGCGCCGCATCGCAGCGCTGCCAGGTGTCCATGGCCTCGATCTGCTCGCTTATCGTTTTGTCGGCGAGGGTGATCCGGTTGAGCTGACCCGGCGTGTTGTGGAAGCCGTAGGTGTTCCTGTTATCGCTGCTGGCAGTATCGACAGCGTTGCGCGGGTACAGGCGATGAACGACACAGGCATTTGGGGCTTTACAGTCGGCAGCGCGATTTTCCAGGGCGCGTTTGTCGACCGCTTGCTGGCGGCGCAAGTGGACACCATTTTCCAGATCGGTGGAGTAACAGCATGATCGTCAACAAGGTCAACATCGCGGCAGCCTTCGCAGGCGTATCGGAATACTGGTCGCCGAAGATTGGTGGCGACATCAACGAGTCCCAGTTGAAGTTTGCCAAGTTCAGCGGCACTTTTAATTGGCACCATCACGACAACGAGGATGAACTGTTTCTCGTCGTAAAAGGCACGTTGCGGATGAGAATGAAGCCGGAAAACGGGGGCGAGGTGATCATCAACGAGGGCGAGTATGTGATCGTGCCAAAAGGCATCGTGCATTGTCCGGAAGCGGTTTCGGATGAGGTTCATTGCTTGCTGCTCGAGCCTCGCACCACGATCAATACCGGCAACGTGGTGAACGAGCGCACCCGCACGACGCTGGACAGGATCTGACAATGATGGGGCACGCTCTATGGGCCATCGTCGATCGTCTGCGACATTGTCGTTTTATCGATTTGACGCATGCGTTTGACGAGACCATTCCGCATTCGCCGCTCTTCGATCCCGAACAGCGTACAGTCTTGTACGATCATCCACCTGCGACAGGTTCGGTGGGCCAGGGATTTCTTGCGCATCGCTACAGCCTTGTCGGTCAATGGGGGACTCACGTCGATTCGGGCGCACATTTCGTCAAAGGGAACCGCTTTCTCGATGAGATTCCAGTGACGGAGATGGTCTTGCCGCTCGTTGTAGTCGATATTCGTGCCGAAGTGGAATTCAATGCGGATTATTGTCTGTCGCTCGATGATGTGCGACAGTGGGAGTCAAGGAATGGCCTGATTCCAGCTGGCGCCTTTGTGGCAAAACGAAGTGGATGGTCGGCGCGCTGGCCTAGCAAAGACCGCATGCTGAACCTTGATAACAACGACGTCGCGCATTTCCCAGGATGGACGCTCGACGCGCTACGTTTCGTCTTTGAGACGGGGGATGCCATCGCTTGCGGGCACGAAACGATGGACACGGACGGAGGCATCGCGATCAGTCGTGGCGGTAGTTCGCTCGAACGTTATGTGCTCGAGCGGGATCGCTGGCAGATCGAATTGATGGCTAGTCTGGACGAGTTACCGGAGTGCGGAGCATTGCTCGTGGCGACGTGGCCCAAGCCGAAGAAAGGATCCGACTTTCCGGCGCGTGTGTTTGCGATTGTGTCGGGCTAACTGGGTTGAGACAATTTAGAGGTAAGTTGCCTTGTTCCGCTTTGCAAGAAGCCTGTGAATTTTGCTTCGCCCGGGACGACGTCATGCGTTCGTTTTTTGATCTTGCGCGAGTGCCGCGAGCATTGCGATGTGATGAGCCTCCGTCGCCTCGTCTGCCGGAAACAGACATTCGATGCGCAGTTCCTGAGCCGCCACGGTCTGTGGCGTGCCGACCGTAGTCACCATCGAAAAGTAGTTCAGCATCTTCTCGTCTTTGACGAAGGTGATCGGGATCATCGGCATGGTTGCTGGCGTGCCGCGAGTCTTGGGGAGCTTCCATTCGGGCTCCACATCACGATAGACCTGCAGTGAGGCAAGCAGTTCCTTGGTCTTGTCGTCGATAACGCGTGCAACCGATTCCCGATAAACGCGCTGGATCAGGCTTTGTGCCACGGCTTCCCAGTTGGCGACAAAGGGGCGCATGCCTTCTGGGTCGAACATCAGATGCAGCATATTGCGCGGTCCCCTACGCGCGGCCAAATCGATGAAGCAATTGAAAAAGCGCGGCGTCGATTCATTGACCATGAGCACGTCCCAATAGCGATCCATCACCAGCGCCGGAAACGGTTCGTGTTGACGAAGAACGCGGCCGAGCGCGCTAGTGACGCTCTGCATTTCCACGGCGTTCCACGCACCTTCGGAATAGATCGGTGCGTAGCCTGCCGCGAGCAACAAGGTGTTGCGATCGCGTAGTGGAACATCGAGTGTTTGCGCAATCTGCATTAGTGTCTGGCGGCTGGGAACACTGCGGCCGCTTTCGATGAAGCTCAGATGTCGTTGCGACACGCCGGTATCGAGCGACAGATCGAACTGGCTTGTGCCACGCATATCCCGCCAGTGGCGCAATAGCGTACCCAGTTCGTTGGCCACCCGTTCGGTCCTTGGGTTTGCTTGGGATGTCGTCATCGGGTTTGGATTCGTGGTCGATCGTACTGACGTGCGGGTGTGTTCCGGACCAACGTCCCGCACCGTCAAACTCTTCAGGCAGCAGACCAGCTCTGAGCCTTAAAGCGATCTTCGATCGGTGTGCCGGCCATATTCGTCGTGGTGGCGGCCATCGTGGAAATGCCAATACTGGTGATCACTTCGAAGATCTGTTCCCGAGAGTATCCTCCCGAAGTGAATCGCTCGATATCGGCGTCGCTCACATTTCCGCGCTTCTCGATGAGCGCTTTCGTAATGCTTGAGAGTGCTGCGTACTTCGGGGTGGCCGGCAATTTGCCAACGCGGATGGCATTCACGTCAGCCTCCGACATGCCGTCCTCGAGCGCGAACGTCGAGTGCGCCGCCACGGTCCAAGGGCACTTGATAGTGACCGCATTCGTGAGCAGGAGCGTCTGCTTCTCGCATTCGTCGAGACTTCCGCCGTGGAAACTTCCGAAGCTGGCGGCGAATCCATTGAGCAGCACGGGGTTGTTGGCCATGGTGGCCATCACGTTGGGCAAAAAGCCAAATTTCTGCTCGAGCGCCTGAAGGATAGGCTTCGAGTTTTCGGGCGCTGATTCGATTGTATGAAGGGGGAAATTCTGCATTTATGACTCCATGGTGCGTTCGTTAACGTGACTGCGTTGGTACCTCCTGCGGGGTGCTTACTTCGCACCGTTAGCGACAGGAGACAGGTGTCATGTTATCGATCGGGTGCAACCATTCAATTACCTCGGAAGTAAAGGAATGGCCGCGCTGCGCACTCATTGGGGCGGGATTTGATAGATGACGGCATGATATTTCCGGTCAGCGCGCTGAGCGACGGCGACGCCCCCAAGCGACTCGGCGATACGGCGACTCGCCCCGTTTTGTTCCGCTACGGGATAGCTGAAACTCGAGGGCTTCAAATGTGTCGATGCCCAGTCAGCGACTGCGGTCACTGCCTCGCGCCCGAAGCCGTTACCGTGCCGGTCTTCCCGGATCCAGATTCCCAATTCCGGATTTTCAGTTTGCGCGCGGTGAAGCCCGACGAGGCCAAGAAACTGGTTGTCGACGGCGCTTCGACTCACGAACACGAAATCGGAGCCATCTTGTATCGTCAGAAGCCACGCGCGCCATACCTGATCGAATTCCTCCCTCGAGGCGGGCGGATCCCAAGACATGAACCGTGTCAGTGACGGTGTGATGCAGGAGAAAGCGTCGTCCGCATCCGCAGAGGTAAAGGGCTTCAGCGTCATGCGGGCAGACCGTATGTTGATTGTGTTCCAGTTCATTGGTGCGATCGTTGCGGCTGCGTTTATTTTTGTAAAAGGGGGTTAGAAAATGAACTCACAAAGGGCGCGGAGTGACGCTATGCGACAGCAATCGGCCTACCGCCAATCTGCCATATCCATAACCGCCGCCGTCTCCTGGTTCATGCTCTTAACGATCTCGACGGTGCGTTCATCAGCCGGGAACAGCATTTCCAACGCAAGTTCCGCCAATGTCACGTCATTCGGTGTGCCGAAAACAGTAATGGTGTTCAGGAACGACACAGTACCCAATCGTGTGCGGATGCGAAGCGGGGTGGCCAGCCTCGGCGAGGCGTCGAAACCCGCATGGTTATCTGAATTGGGCGGCGTCGGATAAGCCATCACTTCCGCGAGCAGGGCGTGAATCACAGGGTCGGCCCGCGTTTCCATCTGCTGGCGAAGCAGGCTGACGGTATGGGCGCGCCACTCGGAATAGTTCAGGATCCGCTGCCCCACGCCCTTCGGATGCAGGATCAATCGCACAGCATTGACTGGCGGCTCCAGGAGTTCCGCCGAACACCCCTCATAAAGCTGTGGAAGCGCTGCATTCGACAGCACCACATTCCACCGTCGATCGACCGCAAAGGCAGGGTAGGGCTTGTGCGCCTGCAGAACGCTGTCGATCGCACGCTTCGCCGCTTCCAGATCGGCCACTGAGCGCTCTTGAAAAGCCGGTGCAAACCCCGCAGCCAAAAGCAGCATGTTCTGGTCGCGAAGCGGAACGTCCAGATATTCGGCAAGGCGCGTGATCATTTCGCGACTCGGTTGCGCTCTTCCCGTTTCCAGACATGACAGATGACGAGTCGAACTCTCCGCCGCCAGGGCGAGATCGGTCTGCGTCATTCGGCGCTGTTGGCGCCAGCGCCGCAGAAGCACGCCGAAAGGGACTTGTTGGGTTTTCATAGAGTCAGTGTAGTGCCCGCCCTAGTCTGGATTCAATGACCTTACAGGTCAAATTCTTTACCCGTCTGCCGCTATTTCTTGACTTGTCGCGTCATGGATTTCCCTCGGTACGCAACCCTACTATGCATTCACGGAGCGGCCAATTGCGCCGCCCGTTGCAAGGTTCGGGCCGCTCCGATCATGACGAGACATCTCATGGCTACTATCCTTTTTTTTTCGCTGCTGACCGATTACGTTGCGCTGCCGCCGGAACGTGTGGCCGGTGTCTTGTTCACCTTGAGCATCGCCGCATTGATCGGAGATGCTGTCATGGGCGCACTCAGTCAGCGCGGGGTTCGCGTGTCCCGTGCCGGAGTCGGCCTTGTCTGTGTGGCGGCCACACTGCTGCTACTGGTCAGTGCGATCGCGCCGGTTGCAGCCAGTGCGCTGGTCCTCGTTTGGGGATTGGTTTGTGGCGGAGTGCCTGTGTCGCTGCAAACCTGGATCCTGCTGTCGGCGCGTCACCTCAAGGAGGGCCGCGGGGCAGTATTCACCTCGCTGTTGCAGCTCGTGCTTGCTGTCGGCTCGCTGGTGGGGGGCGCCATTCTGAACACGCTCGGCCTTCACATCTCCATCATGCTGGGACTGACGGCGATCCTCGCAATGCTCGGCACGGTCGTGTTCTTCGGGAGGTCGTTCGCGTTGCGGTGATGACTCGTCGCGACGCCTCGTTCCCCTAGCGTCAGAATTTATCGCTCAGGAAACTATCGAGGGCCGACAACACCTCGTTCGGGGCATCCTCAGGCAGCAGGTGACCGCCGGGCAAGCCTCTGCCTGTCACATTCGTCGCCCATCTGGACCAGGTGTCGAGAGGCGAGGTAGCCCTTCTCTTCTGCTCGCTCTCGCTCCAGAGTACCAACACCGAACAGGCAAGCTTTCGGGCCGCAGAAAAGTCGCTCGCGTCGTGTTCGAGATCCTCCGACGTGGCAGCGCGATAGTCTTCACAGATAGCATGACGCACATCCGGATCGCGGAATGCGGTTCGATAGGCGTTGAGTGCCGAAGGATCGATTCGCTTGAGTCCTCCTGTCATTTTTCTGAGCGCGGCGTCAATGAAAGCGTCAGGATCGGCCGCCAGCATCCGCTCCGGAAGGTCCGCGGGTTGCGCCAGAAAAAACCAGTGCCAGGCGTTAAGCGCAAAAGTCTTGTCGACACCGGCGAAGGCATCGAGTGTGGGCACGACGGTCAGCGATGCATACGCGGCGACACGCTGAGGATGATCCAGTGCCAGCCGGTATCCGGCGCGAGCGCCGCGGTCATGCCCGACTACGGCGAACCGTTCGTGCCCGAGCCGATCCATCAACGCGACGAGCGCCGCGGCCACGCGACGTTTGGTCCATCGTGGCTGATCGTTGTGCGTGCGGCTGTCGCCGTATCCCGGAAGGTCGGGCACGATCACGGTGTGGGACTTCGCGAGCATCGGTGCAATCAGTCGCCACGCAACGTGGGTCTGCGGAAAGCCGTGTAGCAGCAGAGTCGGTGATCCTGTCCCTCCGATCGCGCCGCGAAACGAGACGTCGCCCGCTTCGATGTCGAGCTTGGCGAAGCCCGGAAAGAAGTCCTCCCCAGTCGTTCGTTTGACTTCAGATGCCATGACCACTTCCGTGTGTAGAACCGCGTTTCATTTCCAGGACAACGACCTGACAAACTCGACCAGATCGTGATTGAAACGATCGGATTCTTCGATGAACGACGCGTGACCAGCGTCGGGATACACCTTGGTCGCGATGCGTGGATTTAACGCGGTCGCGCGGGCCAAAGTCGTGGGTGTGTCGACCAGAGCGTCGTGGCCACCATAGATGAACAGCAACGGAACGTGCGCCTTGCTGAGCCCCTCGGCTGCGAATACTGTCATCGTCGGAACCTCTTTCTGCATGTCCCACGATGCCATCGCGGCGTTGGCGACCAGTCGGTTAAATGTGTCGTCATCTGGACGACGATTGAAACACAGTCCGACAAAGGTGCGCTCGCCATCGAGATGTGTTTTCAGGTCCGGCGAGGTCATGTCCCGATAGACCTCAGGATGATCGACGATTTGCTCCGGCGCAAGTTCGACCACGCCATCGACGTATACACCGCCAGCGATGTCGTGATCGCCGTACGTGGCGAGATAGTTGGATATCACTACGGCGCCAAGCGACCAGCCGACCACGACAGGCCTTTTCGAGTGCGAGCCCTGGATGACAGCTTCGAGGTCGTCGGCCCACCGGCGCCCATCGTGATACGACTCCGCACCAGGTGGTTTATCCGACAAGCCGTGGCCGCGCAGATCGTAGGTAATGATCCGGTATTGACGCAATTCGGGGCTTTGCACCTGGGCTTCCCAGTTCAGCCGACTGCCAAGCAGACCGTGAATGAAAATGATCGGCGGCCCGTCGGGGTTGCCGCTCTCCTGAACCGCAAGCTTTACGCCATCCTTCGATGTAACCCTATAGCTTGTAGGGGCTGCGACCGCATCGGGTGGGAACGCGAAGAGTGTTGCCGCCGAGACTGCGGCAGTGAGCATATAAGTGAGCATTCGGGTGTGCATGGTGAAGACCAGAAGAGTGAACCGTTCGGCTAGTCTCAACCCTCACACTAGTGTCAGAGTCAAGCGGCTTGTGCTAATCTGTTCTTCATGAACAAGATGCCTTCGAAAGAATTGCTGTCTATCGGTGAAGTTGCGCAGCGCACTGGCGCGAGCGTGCGGTCGATCCGGCACTACGACGAACACGGTTTGCTCGCCGTGGTGCGCGCGAGCAACGGCTACCGCATGTTCCCCGAGACGACAGTCACGCAGGTCAGGCAGATCCAGCGAATGATCGCGACCGGTTTCTCCATTGACGATATTCGCGGCTTTCCGGACTGCATGCTTTTGATTGAAGGCGCCCGCTCATGCGAGCAGATCACCGATGTCCAGCGGCAACGCCTCGAAGCCATCGATCGTCAGATTCAGGATCTCGAACGGCGTCGCACGAGGCTCATCAAGACCTTGTCGGAAGGCGCGATTCCGCCGCTCGACTGACGCGCATCGGCGTTCGAATTACCGAACCGCCACACACGAATCAACCCTCAAACCGGCAGGTTTGTCAGCGTGACGACGACGTCTTATGTCTCGTCGATGGCCGCCTGCTCATCGCGCACGTATTGTGATGGTGGCCGCCCGACATGCCGCGTGAAGGCAACGCTGAAGGTGCTGGCGGAGCTGTAGCCAACGCGGAGTGCAACCTCCGCAATGCGGCCTTCATTACGGCGTAGCAGGTCCTTTGCGAGGGCCATGCGCCAAGTGAGTAAATATTCCATCGGCGCCACGCCGACCGCGCGGTTGAAGCGTTCAAAGAAGCTTGAGCGCGACAGTGCGGCCTCTTTCGCGAGATCAGCGACCGTCCACGCGCGCGTAGGGTCTTCGTGCATGCCGCGGATCGCGGCCGCGAGACGAGAATCGGACAGCCCGCGAACCAGGCCTGGTGAGGCTGTCGTTTCTGCCGTAGATCGCAACGCCTCGATGAGCAGTACTTCCAGCAGTCGTGACAGGACGACCTCGCGCGCAGGCCGCTGCTCGCGTGATTCATCTCGTACGAGTTGCACGAGGGTGGCCAGCCGCTCTACGCCGCGGACATGCACGATTTGAGGTAGCAAGGAGACCAGCAGGCACGCATCGGGTGAACCGAAGGTGCAGTGGCCGACCATCATTCGCAAATCGACGGGACCCTCTTGTTCCCCGATTCTAAATTCATTGTTGCCGAGTGCGATGGGCATCAGGGTCTCAACGCCCGGCGGTGGTGGCACAAGGCTGGACATCGCGACGCCGTAGGCCGCGGGAATCAGCACGAAGTCACCCGAAGCAAGCTCGATGGGCTCTTGCCCGTCGATCGCCATGCGGCACATGCCTTCGAGAATCACGTAATAGAGCGGCTGACCGGCATCTGAGCGACGAACGCGCCAAGGGCCGGCGCCCAGAACCAGCTTGGAGAACCGGGCGCTTGGCTGGAGCAGCGTCACGACTTCGGCCAACGGGTCGATCATTGCTGGACTCCTGCAAATGAAATTTGGATTTTCAATTGTAGTGAGTACGGGCGCTGCGGTCTATCGTACGAGCATACGCAAACCACCTCACCTAGGGCGCATGCCCTACCGCACTTCGATTGGGAGATAGCTATGCAGGAAAAACCCGTTGCTCTTGTAACCGGGGCGAATCAAGGAATCGGTCTTCAGATCGCGAAGGATCTCGTAGCTCGCGGCCTGACTGTGCTGGTCGGGTCGCGCAGCCTTGAACGTGGTGAGGTTGCGGCCAGGGAAGTGGGGCCGGGCGCCTTCGCGCTCCAACTCGACGTGACAGATCAGGCTTCGATCACCTCTGCGGCAGAGCGCGTCCTGAATGAATTTGGGCGCCTTGACGTGCTGATCCAGAACGCGGCCATCTCGAATACGAAGAAGCGACCCGGTCAGTCCGTCGAGGAGTACGCAAAGTCGGTGCGCCCGAGCAACGTAGGCCTCGATGAAATGCGCGCGGTATGGAACACCAACGTGTTTGGTGTGCTCTCGGTGTATCAGGCGATGCTGCCCCTTTTGCGCAAGACACCGGGCTCCCGCATCGTCAACGTGTCGAGTGGAGTGGGGTCGTTGACGACGAACTCGAACTCAGCCTTCCCCTATCGTGCGATCTTCGGCCCCGTCTACTCTGCATCCAAGACGGCTCTCAACGCTTTGACGGTCGCTATGGCCATCGAACTTGAGCCAGAAGGTATCAAGGTCAATGCCGTCTCCCCGGGTTTTACGAAGACAAACCTCAACGGATATGCGGGAACCGAAACCGTCGAGGAAGGCGCTCGTGAGGCGGTGCGCGTTGCGCTGCTGGGTCCGGATGGCCCCACAGGAATGTTTACGCGCTGGAATGGGGAAACAATTCCGTGGTGATTTACGTTTAGAGCGCGTGTACGGGGGATCGATGGATTAAATGAGATCAAACCGTTCGGCTGAGCCTTATTAACCGCGTTTCGTTTCTCTGGCTACCGTTGCTCAGGGGGAATCGCCCGAATCCCCGCGGAGAATTGCGCATGGGCAACGGGATCTACGGGCTTGTGTTTGACTTTGCCGGACGGTGGATCTTTGTCGAGGCAGTTGCCGTTCTTCCAGTTCTGCGAGGGTCTGACCGGTCTGGGTTCGAACCCACCGCCGCAGTTCGGGCACACGTTGTGAATGATCGTATCGACACATGAGACGCAGAAGGTGCACTCGTAGCTGCAGATACGTGCTTCAAGTGACTCGGGCGGGAGCGCTGTATTGCAGTGTTCGCAGCTTGATCTCAGTTCAAGCATGTTTTTCCTTCGTTTCGGGTAGCGTGGCGTGACGGTTAACGCCTAGTCATGCTACGTAGACGAACGGGGTTGAGCTATAAGCGAAACTGCCGAATCAGGCGAGAAATCGGACAACGCGGAGCGGATCGCTCTATCCGACTAAGCAACCAATACGACCTGGTTTGCGTTTTGAAGGTGCCATTGCCTTCTCGGAAGTAGCGATGTTATGCCCCGGCGTTTGCGCCGGAGCCATTCATGCATCCGCTCTGTAACTGCTCACGCACCCGCGTATCGATAAGTCTCTGCGCCGTGCTGCGCCGCTTTGAACTCGGCAAGCGTTTCCGCCTGCAACGAGAACTCGCGCAACGTTGGGTACTGCGTGGCGTCGAAATACTCCGGCGTCATCATTTGCGTGAAATTCCACGCTATGGCAGTCGTCACACCGGCCTGATTGATCGTGCTGTTGGTCACGCCGAGTGGCCGACGTTTCAGTTCGAATTCCAGCGCGTCGTACGCAGCGATCAATTGGCCGGTCACGCGCGACATCCACGGCTCATGGAGTTTCTCGGTGGGACGCAGATTGAGTTCGTACACAATCTGAATACTCTTCTCGCACGCCACCATGGCAAGCCCAACGACGCGCAAGGTGTGCTGGAGCTCGGTGATATCGGTCGGCAGAAGGCTTTTTCCCGGACCCGCGAGAGCTTCGGCGTACTCGAGGATCAAGGCCGATTCCATGAGGACCTCGCCGTCATCACAAATCAAGGTCGGCGCTTTGACGACGGGATTGATAGCCTGAAATTGCGAAAACGTACTGAAAACGGATACGGACCGGTGTTCGAAGCGCAGTTGCAGCAACTGCAGGGAGATGGCGACGCGTCGAACATAGGGCGAATCAAGCATGCCGATCAATTGCATAAGGTGTCCCGTGGAAATCGATGTCTTATGTGCGGCCAAAAATCATATCTCAAAAGGAGAAGACTGGGCCGCGGGTCGGACATCTCTCGCTCCAGAACATGCGGAGGGCTGAATTTTGGCTCGACGGGTCCGGAATCGCGTGTTATTCAATCGTTCAAGGGTAAACCCTTATCTCCCTGGACTCACCTCGCGCCGTAAAGCAGGTGAACACCACATTTGGGGCGATGATGAACGACCGCGTAAATTTGACGTGCCAACCTATTCGTGTAGGCGATGACGATCAAATAAAAATCCAGCTGGACGTTAACGGCGAATGGATGGGCGACTACTACGCGAAGCCGGGCGAGTCGCTCGTCGAGCATGGTCTTCTTCTCGTGGGATTTGCAAATGTGGAGGTCAGCGGCGTCGGTCTGGCACGTTCACAGGTGTCGCTGCAGGACTTGACGATCAACTTGGCCAAGCATGACCTGGTCCACTCACCGCAGGTGCGCGGCGAGCGTGGCGTTGTCGCGCTACGTCGGTTCCGGCCGGACTGTTTCGATGAGTCGTTCTTCGAAGTGTCCGTGGATGGCACGGTGTACTGGGACTGGATACCCGGCAAATCGGACCTCGTCACCCTCCAGGCAATCCTGCGTACTTTGTCTTTCGACGTGGAGGTCGCTCATTTGAGCCCGCCGGAGGCGGACGTTGAAACCTTGAAGGTGGCTTGAACGACTTCGGTGAAGCGAAGTCGCTGCGTCCGAATGGCGCGGGTTTCAGGGCAGACGGTTCGCGTTCTGTCCGCCGGTGGCAGCGTCCGGTCCACCAATGACAAAACGATCCCGGACGGCGACCAGTTGTTCATCCGTCGTCGCCACGAGCCATAGTCGCGCGCGCTCGGCCATCAGCAGATTGTGATCCTTCAACGGGCCCATCGCGGGAGCGGGCTTCCAGGCGAGCGGCGCGGCACGGCTGGTCCGGTTCGATGGTGCGCCAACCAGCAGGCAGTAAGGGCCGAGCGGCAGCGAGACAAACGGCAAGGCAGGGCGCACGCGGACTCGCCAGTCGGTCAGCGGCATCTCGCTGAAGAACAGCGGCGCAGGGAGCCCGTGCAGAACCGTGAAGTCATAGAGCGCCAGTTGGTCTCGCATAGCCGTGTACTTAGGGCGAAGATCGGCGATCACCGCGGCGCGGATTTCGTCGTCGAACATCGCTTCCTGTGCATAACGGGCCAGGGCTTCTTGTGCCTCCGCTTGGTAGGCGCTGAAAATACCTAGCTCCACGCAGTCGTGCACCGCGCGCTGAACTTCCGCAGCGGATCCGGCTTCGCCTGGTACACCGAGTTGGGCAGCCCGCAGAAAGCGCGCGAGGCCGGCCTCCTGGATCTGCGGCCCATGGGCCTCGGTGGCGGCGTCAGCTTCGACTTCGGCGCCTTTGCCTAATGGGACATAGAAGTACTTCTCCACAGCGAAGCGGGATTTCTTGCCTTCGTCGAACTTGACCTCCCCGGTCACGCAGTCGAGGTAGCGTGTCCCGATCCGGCCGTGCTCCCAGATAAAGTTCTTGAGCAAGGGGCGTAAGGGATGCAGCGTCTCGTGGTCGGTCATGCAAAAACTCCTGTGCCAGGCTGTCCCCGGTAAATCGGTGTGTGTTCGCTGAACTGTACATGTCAACGGGGCGATCAGCCTCCTAGAATGTCTGCTCTCTCCACTGCTGGGGCGCTTCATGCTGCAAATACTTGGGAAGGTCTCGTCGATCAATGTTCGCAAGGTCCTCTGGACCTGCGCTGTGTTGCAGATTCCGTTTGAACGCGAAGACTGGGGCGCCGGTTTTCAGTCGCCCTCCAAGCCGGAGTTTCTTGCCCTCAATCCGAATGCCCTGGTGCCGGTGATTCGGGACGGTGACTTCGTCCTTTGGGAGTCGAATTCGATTATCCGGTATCTTGCCGCGAGCTATGGCGGCGAGCATCTTTACCCGGGCGACCCGCGGGCGCGAGCACGCGTCGATCAATGGATGGACTGGCAGGCGACTGACCTGAACCGGTCGTGGAGCTATGCGTTTCTCGGCCTGGCTCGCCATTCGCCCGCCCATCAGGATCCTGAGGCGATCCGGGCTTCATCGGAACTTTGGACCAAGCATATCGGCATCTTGAGCCAACGCCTCGAGATCACGGGGGCTTTCGTCGCAGGGCAGCACTTCACGCTGGCTGATATTCCGATCTGTCTGTCGGTCAATCGATGGCTCCATACGCCAATCCCGATTCCGCGCCCCCATTTCGCGGCGATCCTCGCTTATGTCAATCGTCTGGCCGCGCAGCCGGGCTTTCGTGAGTATTGTGGTCCCGACATGGTGTAGCGTCCCGATCGGACCGGTTAAATGCGCTGTCAGGGGGAGCGACGGCGCACAGTAGTTCCAACAATCAGGAGACAGATATGGATATCGCGCGAGCGAATGACAAACGCCGGGCTGCGGAACTCGTTGCCCAGATGACCGTCGAGGAGCAGGCGTTGCTGCTTTCCGGCGACGGTTGGTGGGCCACGCATGGAATCGAACGGCTCGGCCTGCCGCCGATTGCGCTGTCCGATGGGCCGCATGGCTTGCGCAGGATTCGCCGCAACGACAGTTGGGGCGCCGGAGGCAGTGTGCCGGCAACCTGTTTTCCGACGGCGTCGGCGCTCTCGGCAACGTGGAACACCAGCCTGCTGCGTGAGGTCGGCACCGCTCTGGGCCGCGAGGCGCAGGCGGTTGACGTCCAGGTCTTGCTGGGGCCAGGCATCAACATCAAGCGCTCGCCACTCGGCGGCCGCAATTTTGAGTACTTCTCGGAAGATCCGCTCTTGTCAGGTCGCCTCGCTGCTGCATACATCGAAGGCGTCCAAAGCGAGGGGGTGGGCACCTCGCTCAAGCACTTCGCGGTGAATAGCCAGGAAAGCGAGCGCATGGCCACGAGCTCGGATCTCGATGCGCGCACGCTCCATGAGATCTACCTGAGTGCGTTCGAAATCGCGGTGTCCGAGGCGCAACCCTGGACGGTGATGAGTTCGTACAACCTCGTGAACGGCACGTACGCCTCCGAGAACCGCGAGTTGCTGACCGATATCCTCCGTCGCGACTGGGGCTTCGAAGGCCTCATCGTCTCGGACTGGGGCGGCATCAACGACCGCGTGGCGGGCGTTGAAGCGGGCAATGACCTCGAGATGCCGGGCAGCGGCGATCACAATCAAAAGAAGATTGTCGCGGCCGTGCAGGAAGGCCGTCTGTCTAAAGACTCGCTCGCCAAGGCGGCCACCGAAGTCGCCGCGCTGATCCTGCGCGCCGTCGCGGCCCGCAAGACGGATGCGAGCTTCGATGCAGACGCTCACCATGCACTCGCGCGGCGCGCGGGTGCCGAAGCCATCGTGCTGCTCAAGAACGAAGGCAAGGTACTCCCGCTGGCGTCCGGCAAGAAGGTCGCCCTAATCGGCGCCTTTGCGAGTTCACCGCGCTATCAGGGCGCGGGAAGCTCGATGGTCAATCCGACGCGTACGAGCAATGCGGCCGACGAACTCGCCGTGCTGCTCGCTGCGGAAAGCCTGGTTCGTGCAGAGGGCTACGACACTGAGGGCGAGACAACCGGTGCATTGATCGATGAAGCCGTGAAGGCCGCGTCGTCGGCCGACATCGCAGTGGTCTTTGCCGGGTTGCCTGACAGCTATGAGTCGGAAGGTTTCGACCGCCATTCGATTGCGATACCGCCGGGGCATGTGAGATTGATCGAAGCCGTGGCGCAGAGGCACGCAAACGTGGTGGTCGTATTGCTCAATGGCTCGGCGATCGAGATGCCCTGGGCCGAACGGGTGAAAGGCATTGTTGAGGCATGGCTCGGTGGGCAGGCTGGCGGAGGCGCGATTGCAGACGTGTTGACCGGGCGTGCAAATCCGTCGGGCAAGCTCGCCGAGACGTTTCCGGCCACGCTCGAACAAACACCGACGTTCCCGAACTTCCCGGGTCGTTCGGGTCACGCGCACTATGGCGAAGGCGTGTTCGTCGGATATCGCTACTACGATGTCAAGCGGCTTGAGCCGCTGTTCCCGTTTGGGTTCGGGCTCAGCTATACCGAGTTCGCCTATACCGGCATTCGCAGCAGCGGGGCGGTGTTCGATGTCGATCACAACGGATATGTAACGATTGAAGTCACAGTTAAGAACATTGGTGCCGTGGCTGGACAGGAGGTCGTGCAGCTTTATGTTCACGAACGGGCACCGGCGCTCCCGCGTCCCATCGTCGAGCTGCGAGCCTTCGACAAAGTCGCGCTGGCCGCGGGCGAAGAGAAGATCGTTCGCTTCACGCTCAACCGACGCGACTTCGCTTATTACGACGCGGATACGGGGGGCTGGGCGGTCACGCCGGGCACATTCGACATCCGTGTCGGTGGCTCGTCGCGCGACCTGCCGCTACAGGTTTCGATCGAGGTGTCTGCAAAGGCGGTCGCTGGCAAGCACCTGACGCCTCGCTCCCTGGTGGGCGACTTCAAGGGAGCCGCAAACGGCGAGGCCTTCTATGAAGAACTCGTGCGTGCGCTGGGCTTTGGTGCATTGCTGGATTCGGGTAAAGAGGCCGACGCGGCCAATCTGACGCACGAGCAGATCACGGCGATCCGCAAGGCACGGATGTCGACATTTGCATTCGTCGATGAAATGCCGGTCAACAAGGTGCCCGCGTTCTCGCATGGGCACTTCTCCGATGCACGGCTGGACGAGATGTTGCGTGCTGCGGCGGAAGGCAAGCGAGCCTAGCTCGTGACTTGCGCCACCTTGCGTCGATCTGAGTCAAGCAACTGGCGTAAGTAAGGCGGTGCGCCCTGCCAGTTGCGCCTGGCAGGGCAGCCGTTGCGCATGAGGGTGGGCCGATCGAACGGACGCATGCGCTACCCATGGTTTCGCCTGGTTTGGTCACGTACCACCTCGCGGATCACGTCCAGCAGCTTGCTCGCCGCCGACGAGGGAACGCTTCCGGCGCGCATCGTTGACCGATGTCACGCTGGGTGCCTGGCATGGCGCCAGCGTGCCCATCTGATCGTTCAACGCAACATACTGCAGCAGCATGATCGTCTTCGCATCGACGATTTCGCCACGTTGCACGGCCGCCAGCGCCTCGCTGAGCGGCAGCTCGATCACCTCGAGATCTTCTCCCTCCGCTTCAATGCCTCCGCCACGCCCAACGCGTGTCGATGCGTCATAGTCGGCGATAAAGAAGTGCAATTTCTCCGTGACCGACCCCGGGCTCATGTAGGCCTCGAAGACTTTGTGCACGTCTTGCACGCGATAGCCGGTTTCTTCTTCCGCCTCCGCGCGTATTCGCTCTTCGGGCGAGGCATTGTCGAGCAGGCCGGCTGCGGCCTCGACCAGCATGCCGTCATGGCCGTTGACAAAGGCTGGCAAGCGGAACTGGCGCGTGAGGACGACGGTTTGGTTGACGCGGTTGAACAGCAAGAGCGTGGCTCCATTCCCCCGGTCGTAAGTCTCGCGGCTCTGCCGCTGCCAGACGCCGTCGCTGCGCAGGAAGTCGAAGGTCGTTTTCTTCAGCACATACCAGTCGTCGGATAACACGGTCGTGTCGATGATGCGGACCCGGTCTTTTGTCGCCAGCATGGTGCTTCCCCTCGCGCAATATGAGTCATCATGGTATCGTGCGGTTTCGTGCAATATCAAGATAATTCGTGCAAAGATGATGCTGACGACTCAACGCAAGAAAGTGATCCTGGAGACCCTGGAGCGGGACGGTCAGGTGCTGGCGGGAGAACTGGCCGAGACCTTTGGCGTGTCGGAAGATACTGTTCGTCGCGACTTGCGTGAACTGGCGGGGGAGGGTCTGCTGCAACGTGTGCATGGTGGCGCGTTGCCCGCTTCGTCTGCCGTGGCTCCGTTCGTGGAGCGACGCGAGCTGGAGTCTTCAGGCAAGCGCGCGATCGCCATCGCGGCGGCGCGCATGATCGGCAAAGGCCAGATCGTCATCGTCGATGGCGGCACTACGTCCGCCGAACTGATACGGCACATTCCGCGCGATTTGGCCGCAACCATAGTTACGCACAGTCCTAGCGTGGCGGTCGGGCTAGTCGATCATCCCTCGATCGAAGTGATCGTGATCGGTGGCCGGCTCTACAAGCATTCAATCGTGACGGTCGGCGCTGCGGCGATCGAGGCGATGTCGCATATCCGTGCTGACCTCTATTTCATGGGGGTTACCGGCGTGCATCCAACCGCGGGGTTGAGCACCGGCGATCTGGAGGAGGCGTATGTAAAACGCGCCCTGGCAGCACGGGCAGCGGAGACCGTTGTACTGGCTTCATCGGACAAGCTCAATGCAGCGTCGGCCTATTCGATCGGTGAGGTAACGCTCGCCCAGACGATCATCGTCGAGCGGTCAGCGAAGAAGGTGCTCATCGATCCGCTGGCGAAGCTCGGCCTGACCGTCGTTCGTGCGTGAATGTGCTTCAGTCGCGCGTAGCTTTGAGATAGCGCTTGACGAAGATCTGAGGGTCATCACCGCTGCTGAACATCTCGGATAGATTCACCACATCGGTGTTTTGAGACAGTTTTTCAATTGCTTGAGTTGCTCAAACGTTCTGCCAATGCGGTGTATTGCTGAGCGAACACCGAGGCTTTAGCCTTCTTGAGCTTTTCAAGATTGATGAGCTTCCACTTGAGGGCGGGCAGATCTTTCAGGGATGGGAATGGCATGAGGTCCCACACGGGTTCTGCTTTGACCGGCGACAGGAGAAAGTCTTTGTGTTGCTGCGTGAGTGCCCGGGGGAGCTTGGCCTTCAGCTTGGCTCTTGTCTTCAATAGCGTGTCCAGAGAGACTTCGTCCGTGGTCATGCCTCTGAAGTGGCTCTCGTAGATGACATCGAAAGGTGCATCGGCACTGAACAGCACTTCATGGACAGGCCGGTTGTGCCCGGCAAGATAGGCGACAAAGCAATCGACAAAGCCGGCGTCGAGGCCGAACTTTTCATACATTTTGAGGACGTCGAAGATGTCACGCGGATGCTGGCGATCCATGGCGGCCACAAGCTTGCTGCCGTAGAGTTCGGCGTGGTCCAGCATCGGCACGGACAGTCCCGAGGTGAACATTTCCTGCGCTGCAGGTGCAAGTGGTACGGTTTTGACCGGCAGCAACGTCCCGCGAAAGACGTGATTGACTTCAACTTTGACTTCGACACCCTCATTCTGGATGAAGAGCTTCACGTCTTCGCCGCTGGGCTTTCTCGGAATGACGACAGACAGACCTCGTGCTCCCAGCGTCACCGCCGCTGCCTTGAGGTCGGCTTCGATGGCGCTGAGAGCCGCCTCGCGCGGCAGAGTGTGATCGGTGAACGTCACATCAATATCGACCGACAAGCGGGGCGTACCCTGCACGAACAGGTTCAGCGCCGTGCCGCCTTTCATCGCGAAGTGCGGGGACGTAAAGATGGTTGGCGCGATGTCGATCAGCAGCCGGACCGTGTCGATGTATTCCTGCTTCATGCCTTGAGGTCCAATCGCTCGCCGCCCTTGGAGACTGCCACCCATCGCGCTCCGCCGCCCTTTTTCTCGCTGTACGTTTTGGCCGTCGCGGCCCACGGCAGGTCAAGCTCTTCCGAAAGAGCGCGCGCCAGACGGACGACCTTGATACGTGTTGTATGGGCAAGCAAGGTTTCAAGAACAGGAAGTCGGAGGTTGCGGGTGTTCTCGATGAGGTCCCGCGTGTCTTGTAGCGACTCCGTCTTGCCGACATCGCTTAAGTGTTCGAGCAGCGCGCGTTCCTGAGCAGACACAAGAACCGCGGGGTTTCCGCCGGGCAGTGGCTGCAGGGCGAAGTCTTTCGGCAGGGAGGGATCAAACAGCTGCGTCGTCTGGTACGTGCATTCAAAGCGCTCGAGAAACCACGTCGGGAGGCGTACCTGTTGTTCGCCCCAGAGTGTGATGACCTCCCGGAAAGTAACGTTGTGGCGGACGCCGCGCCAGGCGAGGGCCGTCTTGCCACCGACATGCAGCCCTGCTCTGCGGCGCATGAGATAGGCAAGGCATCCGTCGCGCGTCAACGTGTCGCCGGGAAGCATGTAGACGCCACGGCCGAGATGAGTCAACCACCCGCTTTTGGCGAGGTGGGAGGCGTGGAAGGCGCTCAGGCCGTGGTTGTTCAGGAAAGACACATCCAGCGGCGCCCCGCGCGGGAGGACCGCTAGCACCTTCTTGAATGAAAATAATGCGTAAGTTGATCCCATAAATCAACTATTGCATTTTTTACAATCATTTTCAAGAATGTGCGTTGAAAAATATGTAATTGTTGACTCGTTAGATCAACTATTGCATAAAAATCATTCAAGTCCGGCTGGTTCAGGGCCGCTTCGGCCACGTGCTCTGGCCTCAACCGCTGTGTCGGACGTGCTCCCTGATGACCGAGCGCGGGGCATGTTCGCTGACTACAGATCAAGCACGATGCGCGCGCCGCCTGCTACGTCCGAAACATCCGGTCGACCGACGCACAACAACGCGCATCCCGGTTTGATCTCCGCATCGACCTGACCGCTGTAAGCGACCCGTCCTTCCCGCAGACGCGTCGAGCACGTTCCGCACTCGCCGACGCGGCAATTCGATTCCGTCGGGATGCCATTTGCCTCCGCGAGTTCGAGCAGGGTGCCGTCTTTCGGCGCCCAGCGGATCGTGCGTTCGGAGCGGGCAAACACCACCTCGGCGGTCCGGGTGTCCTGCGATGCCGCGGCAGACGAAACTGAACCCTCCGCTGTTACAGAAGTAGCATTCGTCGGGTTACGTTTGACGCTGGCCGGCCCAAACGCCTCGAAGCGAATACGTTCGTCGGGCACGTTCAACGCGCGCAGGCCGTCGTACATATCGCTCATGAAAGCGGTCGGCCCACACAGATAGAAGTCGTAGTCGTCGAACGGAAGCAAGCGCTTGACCTGAGCGATGTCCACACGTCCACGCAGCCGTCCGTGAGACGCATCGTCATCTGGCTCAGGCTTGCTGTCCAGCAGATGAACCGACACGTTGGTGCCTGTCGACGCAGAACGCTTCAAGTCATCAGCGAACGGACGCTCGTGATGGTTGCGCGCGCCGTGGATGAAGTGCATTGCGCGCGGGGGCGCAGCGGCGGTACCTTCCGCTTTGGCGCGATTCAGGATCGCCATCATCGGTGTAATGCCGATGCCCGCTGACAGCAGCACGGCAGGCCGCGGGCTTGACGCATCGAAAAAAAACGAACCACGTGGCGTTTTTGCGTTGATCTGCGTGCCCACTTCGACATGATCATGCAGCCAAGTGGACGCAATACCTTCACGTTTGACCGAGATTCGATAGCGTAAGCCATCGTGCGCATCCGACAAGGTATAGGTACGCACAAGCGGTTCTTCTCGCCCCGCGACGGGAATCTGGATCGGGAGGTACTGGCCGGGCTCAAAGGCCGCTATCGGCTTGCCATCCACGGCTTCCAGATAAAACGAGCGGATCGCCGAGGTTTCCTGGCGAATTTCGACGACCTTGAACGGCCTCCACGACTTGGACACTTCCGATTTGCGTGCGGCCAGCAACGCTGTAAACTGCGGGGCAAACTCAACCGGCGACCACCGGAACGGCAGAACGCCCGGGCTGCGTCGCACTTCTCGAATATGAAAGCGAACCAGTCGTTCCGCGCCGGGAAACGCTTTGATTTGCTCGGCATCCCAGATGATTTCTGCGTCCGCCGCCATATAGATCAGGTCGCCCCGCTCGAAGTCGACAAAGAGCAAACCGGCACGCGGATCGTGTGTAAGATTGCCCAAAGTGTTGAAGAAGCGGTTTCCACTGAAGTCGGGCGTGGTCAGTGTGTGCGCATCGTCTATCCGCACAAAACCCGGCGTTCCGCCACGATGGGAGACATCGACGCCTCGTGCGCGACCCGCATCTTCTGCAATATTCGCGCTGGCAATGAAGAAAGTGTCCGCACGTTCAAGAAGCATCCGGTCGGCGTCATCCAGCGCCGCGGCGTGGCTTGCCGGCTGAACAGGTTCAGATTCGCTTCGCGCAACGAAGGTCGGCGTGCGGCTTTGGATGTACTTGGCGCAATTGCCGAAGCTCTGACTGACCGTCAGCGTCAGCGCATTGTCGTCGAGGGACTTGATGACGCCATTTACCCGATTGCGTCGCCGTGTTTTCGGTTGCAGGCCCAATCCGCCGATCATGCTGCCGATTTTCCATGCGTCACCGAGCGGATCGCCAGGCAGCGCAGCGCCGGCGATTCGCAAGGTCTTCGCATCGAGTGCCGAGGTGAAACCCGGCGCGCCCACACGCAAGGTCGCCCAGGGTTGCCCCTGCGCGTCGATTCCGCCGAGCACCATGAAGGGCTGTTCGGCAAAAAAAGCCTGGTGTTGGTCCGGCATGAATGGACGAATGCTGCGCTGCCCCGACGACCAGGCGGCCGCGAGGACATCCGCGCGCTCCTGTATCGCCAGTTCGCCCGCGTGAAACGGGGAGTCCGTAGCCGACGGGCCAGGCCAGGGGGTGAAGATCTCGGTCATGAGAACCTCCGATCAGTCGGGGTAGAGCAGCGAGCAGGCGTTTATTCCGCGAGCAAACCGGCCTTGCTCTGCGGCATCGCGACAAAACGCGGCAGGGCTTCGACGCGCTTGATCCACGCGCGCAAATTCGGATAGGGTTCGAGCGAAACACCGCCTTCAGGGGCGTGCGCGATATACGCGTGCGCGGCCAGATCGGCAACGGTCGGATGATCACCAGCGGCAAACTGATTGTGCGCGAATTCCGCTTCGATGACATCGAAGAGTGCTACCGCCGTGCGCTTCGCCGTTTCGTGGTCGAACGGCGCGCCGAACACCGTTACGAGCCGGGCCCGGCAGGGACCGAACGCGATTTGCCCGGCTGCAAGCGAAAACCAGCGCTGGACCGCTGCTGCGCCAAGCGGATCTTCCGGCAACCACGACTCGTCGCCATACCGCTTCGCGAGATAGACAAGAATCGCGTTCGAATCGAACAGCACCACGTCGCCGTCTTTAATTGCAGGCACTTGCCCGAACGGGCTGATGGCCAGGAACTCAGGCTTCCGGTTGGCCCGGCTTTTCATGTCGATCTCGATCACCTCGAAGGGCAGGTCGAGCATCGTCAGGAATTGCTTCACGCGATGGCCGTGTCCCGACAAAGTCGTCGTGTAGAGGCGAATGGGCTGTTTCGGCTGGGCTGCTGGCATACAAACACTCCGCTTGATAGGAGGAATCGGGATAAGAAATTGAATCGATGAGCGAAGAGTAGTCGCTCCGGATAAGTCTCGAAAGATGGATAATCCAGCAAACATAAACCTCGATGGATGGACAATCCCTGATGGCCGATCTGCGCGATGTCAATCTGAACAGGCTGGCGGTGTTCGTCGCTGTTGTGGAAGCGGGGTCCCTGACTGCTGCCGCTGAGCGGCTCGGCCTGGCCAAGACCATGGTCAGCACGCATATGCAGCGACTCGAGGCGGAGCTGGGCATCAGCTTGCTGGCGCGCACGACGCGCCGGCTCAACGTTACTGAGGCAGGACGGGCCTTTTACGAGGGAAGTTGTCTGGTATTGCGCGCGGCGGAAGATGCGCTGGGGGCTGTGGCCGGGGACCTGGGCGACTTGCGCGGGACATTGCGCGTGAGCGCGCCAGTCGACTACGGCGCGCTTGTCGTCGCGCCGGCCTTGGTGGTGCTGCGCCAGCAGCATCCGGCGCTCGAGGTCGAGTTGTTGTCGAGCGATCACTACGTCGACCTGGTCGCCGAGGGGGTCGATGTCGCGATTCGGCTCGGGCGTCTCGCCGATTCGAATTATCGTGCCGTGAAAATCGGTGATTTCGAGCGTTGGGCGATCGCGAGCCCTTCGTTTATCGAGACATGGGGCATGCCGGACGAACCGGCATCACTGGCGTCGCTACCTTTCGTCGCGCTGTCGAACTTGCCGCGACCCTGGACGCTTGCGCTCGAGAACGGAGAGGAAAAATACAGCGTGCGTTGCGCGCGGTCGTTTCAGACCAACACCGCGCCGGCGTGCCGGGCAGCGACGCTGGCTGGCGGCGGCTTTAGCCTGATGACGGATTTTGCGGTACGCGACGACGTAGCTGCGGGGCGGCTGGTGCGCTTGCTCCCGGGCTGGGCCAGTGCGGCCGCCAGCATTCAGGCCGTGTTTCCGCCCACGCGTTTTCCGACTGGAAAAGTCCGTGCGTTGATCGAGGCTGTTAAAACCCAATGGCTTGCGGCGACCTAGCGTGTGCTCAGAACAACGGGTTGCCGCGCATCCGCAGTAACGACATCGTCTCCGCCTTTCTCGTTTTTCTCATGCGCGTGAACGCGTTCATCGATTTCGTCGCGACACTGATCAGCGCTGCGGCGTAGGGTCGAGGCGAACCTGCAGACGCCATGCGGCCATGCTGACGCGCAGGTTTCGGTACTTCGCGAGGTAACAGATCCCGACGATCGCTGCGCCAAAACCGGCAGCGGCGCCCACGCCGAGCGCCCAACGCGGACCAAAATGATCGGCAACCCAGCCGACAATGGGTGCACCCAAAGGGGTACCCCCAAGTGCGATGGCAAGCAGAATGGCGACTACCCGTCCGCGCATGGAGGGCTCGGTCGACATTTGCACGAGCCCGTTGGTCGACGTGGTAAAGGTCTGAGTCGAGACCCCGATCACGATCAGTGCCATGCCAAAGAGACCATAGGTCGGCATAAGCGCCGCGAGCGTGCAGCCAACGCCAAAGATCGTGGCGCTCCCCAGCAGAAGCACGAAATGCGGCTTCGCGCGCTTCGCCGCGAGCAGTGCCCCGGTGACCGAGCCGATCGCCATGATCGATGTCAGCAGCCCATACTGACTCGCACCCGCATGAAAGGCGGTGACAGCCATCGTCGAGATGAAGATCGGGAAATTCAGCCCGAAAGTACCGATCAGAAACAGCATGAGCAGGGCGGCTTTTAGGTCCGGCCGCTTCCAGACATAGCTGAAGCCTTCCGCAAAGCTCCCGCGGGTGCGCACTGCCCGATCGCGAACCCGAAGCTCGCTGACTCGGAGAAGACTCAGCGCGAAGAGCACGGCGCAGAACGACGCTCCGTTGATCAGGAAAATCCAGCCGGTGCCCACCGAGGCAATGAGAATACCCGCGACGGCGGGCCCCACCATCCGCGCAGCGTTGAACGATGTCGAGTTCAGTGCGACGGCGTTGGCCAGGTCCGTTTCGCCGACCAGTTCGCCGACGAAGGTCTGACGGGCAGGGGCATCGAAGGCCGCGACGCAGCCCTGCAGAAATGCGAACACGTACACGTGCCACAACTGGACGAGGCCAGTGATCGTGAGGAGGCCGAGACCGAGTCCAAGCGCTCCCATGGCACCCTGCGTAGCAAACAGCAGCTTGCGTCGGTCGAGATGGTCGGCTGCGAAACCTGTCAGGGGTAGCAGGAGAAGCTGAGGGCCGAACTGGAGTGCCATGACCACGCCTACGGCCGTCGCATTCCTGTGGGTCAACTGCGTCAGCACGAGCCAGTCTTGAGCGGTGCGCTGCATCCAGGTACCGATGTTGGATACGATCGCGCCGCCGCACCAGATCCGGTAATTGAAGTTGCTAAGCGAACGAAACGTGCCAGTCGCCATACTGCTTACGCGCGTTCCGCCGTATTGCCGCCGTGGAACCGGCCGAACATTCGTGCCGTCATCACGCTGGTAAGCAGCACGCCCAGACCGAGTGCGATGACCTGATCGGGTGCCTGCAAATCAAGGTGTCCGACACGGCAAAGCAAGATGTAGGCGACTGCTAGGTTCAGAAATCCCCACAGCACATTGACGATCGATGACGAAAGCCCCACGCCGTGTGGCTTGGCAAAGGGACTTTGGAACGCACGACCCATCAGGCCGCTCACCCAATGCGGGACCGCATTCGTGAGCAAGGCCCCGCCAAAGAAATACGCAACGTAATGCATCGGTTCCATTCTCAAACGCTCCTTGTGTCGAGGAGATCGACGATCTCCTGAGTCGTGCCGGTTTCACCCAGCTTCGGGAAGATGCGGGTGATGCTGTTGATGTGCGCGTCGAGGCTCCGGTCCGTCATCGCGTCGATGGCAAGCGTGACGTTGAAACCGAGCTCGTGGGCCTGCCGAGCAGTGGACTCCACTCCGGCGCTGGTCGCGACGCCTGCGATCACCACTTGTGTGACGCCTTGTTGCTTCAGATGCTGCTCAAGATCCGTGTTTGTAAAGGCGCCCCAAGTCCGCTTGGTCACGACATGGTCGGCTGGCTGTTGATTCAACTCAGGGACCAGATCGAACCATCCAGCAGGAAGGTCCCTCAGGTTGCGCGGCTGTTCAGTCCGGCCTGGCGCACCCCCATCGACATTGACGAGCACAACGGGCAGCCTGTGTTTGCGGAAAGCGTTGGCCATCGAGCTGGCTTGTTTGACCACGTCGTCGCCAGGAGGGGCGGCGGGAATCGCAACGATGCCTTTCTGCAGATCGATAATGACGAGCGCTGTTTTAGCGTCGAGTGTGGATAGGGGCATTGGGGGTTCCTTCGGATGTGGGGGAGCGCGAGGCGCTGCTCATGCGTTGGCGATGCGCTTGAGTAATTCGACGGCGTTCGCAAGCTGTGTCAGCTCGTCGGGCGCGAGCTGAGTCTGGATGGCACGGAACAACCAGTCCTCGCGTGCCGCGCGGTTCACGCGTATCAGTTCCCGGCAGCGCTCGGTGATGGACAAGACCGTTTGCCGTCCGTCGGCCGGATCCGGGGCACCGCTCACGAGCCCTGCGGCCTTGAGAATCGAGAGCGTTTCTCCCATCGATTGCGGCCGCACACCCTCCGCTCGCGCGAGCGTCGTCACCGTGGCGGGGCCTTCGCGCTCCAGACGGACTAGCACTTGCACCTGAGGCCAGGTGAAGGTTCCGATGCGCGACTCTTCACGTAGCCTGCGCTTGAGCTTGCCGGTTAGCTCGCGAAGCTCGCCAGCAACCGACAGCGCTAATGCTGTATTGGGATCAACCGTCTGCTTGTTCGCGGCCATGACTCGGTAGATGAGAAGGTAACCTACGAAGGTTACCTGCTTACATCAGGGGGAGTCAAGCGCTTTGATGGGCGAGGCGCCGCCTCGACCGAACAGATCCGCAGCACGCTTTTAAGCACGGCCTCGTAGCTTACGCTGCTGTAGCGACACCATCTGTTCGATAATTTGTCGCGGCAGTCTGCGTTCACGAGCGATCGCTATGCTGTCTCGCTCGTCTGCCTTCAGAGAGCCAAAGGTACTGCGCGAGCAGCAATAATCGGATGTTTATTCGTGGCCATAGCTCCACTCACCTGATGTTCCTAGCGCTTCCAGGAACCCCTTGTGGCCGCTTCCTGCCAGCCAGGATCGAAAGGATTCCAAATCGGGGTTGATCGCACGCAACGCTTCGAGGTCGGCTTTCCCGGTGAGGCGTCCCGCGTCGACGAGCTCGGTCAACCTCGCGAGGAACGGGCTAGCCGCTAGCACTTCGTTCGAGAATCGCGCATAGATGATAGGACGTCCTGCCGCTTCCGTGAATACAGATCCCAGGTCTCGACCTGTGATGATGTCGCTGGCGATCTCAAGGGTCGCGCCACCGAAGCGCTCAGGATCGGCGAAGATGGCCGCAACAATTTTGCCGATGTCCTTGACCGCCAAAAGCTGCATCGCCTGGTCCGGCATGATGAAGAAGTCGAAGCGGCTTTGATCCAGACCGAAACCCGGCATCAGCAGCATCTC
Organism: Burkholderiales bacterium; assembly: GCA_026225235.1. Classification (GTDB taxonomy): domain Bacteria; phylum Pseudomonadota; class Gammaproteobacteria; order Burkholderiales; family Burkholderiaceae; genus Pararobbsia. Next base: position 4,435 of record JAMFSK010000096.1, on the reverse strand, counting down.
CATGAAAGTTGCCGGTCGGACGACCGTTGCGGTTATTGCCAGCGTGCGGATATGCGCTTCAATGCGGGCCTTCGTGTCGAAATGCCCCATGCCGGTCGGCTCATCACCAACGGCGCCAGTCGACGAATAGACGAGGTGCTGGACACCGCTCTCGACCGCAATGTTCGCGATCTCCATGCCGTAGCGTGCCTCGTCTTCGTCGCTCACGCCATACATCGCTCCCTGGCCTGAACTCGGCTGCACGCTGAACACACCGTATACGCCCGTCATCGCCGCCCGCATCGACTGAGCATCGGCCATATCGCCCTGAACCAGTTCGACGCCAGCTTTACGCAGTTCGGCTGATTTCACCGAACTGCAGTCTCTGACCAACGCCCTGACCGGCCAGCCAGCGTTGCTGAGCGCTGAAGCAACAGAGCCTCCCTGCTGCCCCGTTGCACCAAAAACCAAAACTGGGAGCTTGCCCTGCGACATGGAAAAATCCTCGTGTTTTCACTATAGTTACGAATCTATACCAAGGTTGTGTCTTGCGGAAGAAGGCACATTTTTCTGCCTCAGGCACAAGGGTGATACTGTTGAAACGATCGATTCATGGGCGTCCCTACGAGGAGACGGAGCAGGGTCCCCAGTTCAAGCCTTGCGCTCCACATGGTGTCCTCGCGCGCCTCGGCGACAAATGGACCATCCTGGTCATGTCACACCTTGCGGTTGCGCACGGCCATCGTCTTCGCTTCTCGGGATTAAAGAATGGCATTGAGGGCATCACGCAGCGGATGCTGACCCTTACCTTGCGCAATCTGGAGCGCGACGGCCTGTTGGTTCGCCACTATTTCCCTGAAGTGCCTCCGCGCGTCGAATATGAACTGACCCCGATGGGGGCCAGCATGTTGCCGGCCCTCGAGGGCTTCACTTCATGGATCAGAGAGAACTGGCCCAGCATCGAGGAATGCCGACGCACCTTTGATAGGGCGTAGCCACAGCGCATCCGGTTAAACTAGCTCGTCACAATGTGCTCAAGATGTTGAAGCCGGGCTGGGACTCGCGAAGAACATCTTGTCCGTGCGCCTGCAAGACCGGCAGACACGATTTGCTTCTCCCACCATCGAACTCCACTACTCACCGTTAAGACGTGAACCACATCATTTTCCGAACAGCGCTACTGGCGGACGTACCTGCAATTGTTGGGCTACTGGCGGACGATGAGCTTGGTAGCCAACGAGAGACCGTTAGCTCACCCTTGGACGAAAGGTACGTTGCCGCTTTCAAAGCAATAGAGAATGATCCGAATCAGCGTCTGGTAGTCGCCGTCGATGGAGAGGCGGTGATTGGCACATTGCAAATTTCGTTCATACCAGGGATCGCTCGAAGGGGCGGGTGGCGGGGGCAGATCGAAGCGGTTCGAATCGCCGCGCCGTTCCGCAGCACGGGGATAGGTCGGCAGCTATTCGAATGGGCGATCTCGGAGTGCAAATCACGCGGTTGCCAACTAGTGCAACTGACAACGGACAAAGGCCGTTCTGACGCGCACCGTTTCTATGAAAAACTTGGCTTTGTTGCGAGCCATGAGGGCTACAAGCTCATCTTGTAGATCAACGCGAATAGGTTGAGCATGCCTCAGTGCTTTTCGACCTGCGCGACGACAACCATGGAGACCGTCCATGCGATTGATGGCCATTATCACCGCTCTTTTGTGCCTGATTGCCGCGCCTGTCTTCGCCGCTGATGTCGGCTTTGAGGAGGTCAAGATACCGAATGGCGCGGAGCCGCCGCTCATTGCCGGCATCTGGTATCCAACTGATGCTCCGGCGACGCCGCAGGCCCTGGGCAATTTCACGCAGACTGTCGCGCCGGATGCTCCGATCGCCGGCGATCACTTGCCTCTGGTGGTGATGTCGCACGGCGGCGCCAGTTGGTACGGCGCCCATTACGACACGGCTCTCGCCTTGGCACACGCGGGCTTCATCGCGGTAGCGGTCAGTCACGCAGGGGACACCTTTGATGACCAGAGCCGGGTGTTGGAACTCTGGCGCCGTCCTGCCCAGCTTCACCATCTGATTGACTACATGCTTAATGAGTGGCGTTGGCATGGGCGGGTGGATGCGGCCCGTGTTGGCGCGTTTGGGTTTTCCAACGGTGGCTTCACGGTGCTTGTGGCAGCAGGCGGGAATCCGGACCTCTCGAAAATCGCCCCGTTTTGCGAGGCCCATCCGGACCATGATTTGTGTGAGGCGCTGCAGCATGCCGGCGTCGATCTCCATTCCAGTGCGAAGGTTCCGGCCGACGTCTGGGTTCACGATCCGCGGATCGGCGCAGTCGTCATCGCTGCGCCATCGTTTGGATTTACTTTCGGGCGCGCGGCGCTAAGCGGCGTTCGTGCTCCGGTCCAGCTCTGGAGTGCTGCCGAAGATCGTCATCAGCCGCATCCCTACTATGACGAGCCGGTACGCGCCGACTTGCCCGGTGCGCCCGACTATCGTGTGGTTGCCAACGCAGGCCACTACGACTTCCTTCCGCCTTGTGATGCGCGTCTTTCGCGGATGCGGCCGGAAATCTGCAACAGCGGGCCGGGTTTCGACCGGCCAGCGTTTCATGAGCAATTCAACGCCGACGTGGTGAAGGCTTTCCAAGCGATGTTGCCATAGGAAACATTTCGTGTTGCTTGCGCTAGTGCCGCGAATCACAAGGTCGTCTCAGGACGGATGTCAGTCGCTCGACAGGTTGTCAACGAGCGTGGCTGAGTGAGATTTCCGTGCATAGCCGTACTGCCGGGGCGAACATCCCATCTCCCTCTTGAAGGCAAAGCTAAATGCACTCTCAGACTCATAGCCGAGGGAAGTGGCTATTGACGAAACAGGGTCGCTCGAGTTCACCAGCTTGTCCGCAGCACGGCGCATTCGCCAACGCGTCAGATATTCCATAGCGGAACATCCCACTTTCTCCTTGAATCGCACAGCGAAGGAGGATCGCGACATGCCGACGCGCTTGGCCAGCTCCTTCAACGTCCACCGAAAGCTGGGATTCCCGTGCATCGCCGTAATGGCGCCACCGATCTGTTTGTCGGCTAGCGCAGACAGCCATCCGACGCCGCCCGTCGTCGCCTCTCCCATGTACAGTCCCAACACCTCGATCAGCATCATCTGCGCGAGGTGCTCTCCCAGTAGCACTCCCCCTGGCTGTGGCTCGCGAATCACCTTCATCATGCGCTCCAGATACCAGCGCATCGTTGAACGGTCCGCCTCCTTGCGGATATGTACGAGAGGCGGAAGCACACTTAGCAGAATGTTGACGTCGTCGCCCGCAAAGGTAAACAATGCGCTAAAAGCGAGGCAGGCGCCCCCGCCCTTCCAGCAGAAAACACTGCCGTTCAGGGGGGCCTTTATGACGGTCATGATGTCGACCGGAGCCACCTCGAGATCACTTGCCAGACGGAAAGCTCGTCCGTGCGGCAGCACAAGGAAGTCCCCCGTCTGAAGGCGAACGGCGTCATCGATGCCCTCCACGGCAAGCCAGCAAAAGCCGGAAGCAATGGCAAAGCACCGGAAGTGCCGATCCTGCTCGAATTGGATTGACCAGTCTCCACCCGCATCGATCCCGCCCGACATGTATCCGCGAGGATTCAGCAGCGAGAGCACATCGGAGAGAGGATCGGTGGCGATTCTGGACGATCTCGATATAAATAGCGACTCCATAGCATAGATTGTACGCTCTCGATCCCTTAACGTTTGCCCAAGGAGATCGTCAAAATGCGTATTTTCGTTACGGGTGCTGCGGGCTTTATTGGGTTTGCCGTCGTCAAGGAGCTCATCGCGGCGGGCCACCAAGTCACGGGGCTTGCACGCTCCGCGGCCTCTGGAAAGAAGTTGATCGATGCTGGAGCACGCGTGCAGTTGGGTTCCGTCGATGACCTCGAATGTCTTCGCCGCGCCGCTGCCGTTGCCGACGGGGCCGTCCATATGGCCTTCTATCACAAGGTATCGCACATACCTCTCGGCAAACGTCTGGGTTTATTTTTGGGAGGCGCGCCGCGGGGCATCGTTCAAAGGTTCATGATCGCGGCGGTCGAAACGGATCGGCGCGCGCTGAAGACGATCGGTCAATCGCTGGCAGGATCAGACCGCCCCTTGGTGGCGCCCTTCGCGACCATGGCGATGAGACAAGGTCAACTCGCCACCGAGGACGAATCGTACGATCCCACTTTCTTCGCGGCACCTCGCGCCGAAACGGAGAATTTGTTGCAGGAATTGGCTTCGAGCGGCGTTCGCACCTCGGCCGTCCGTCTTCCGCCCATCGTGCACGGTGCAGGCGATCAAGGCTTGACTCCAATGCTTATCAAGATCGCACGTAAGAAGAAGGAATCGGGATATGTGGGCGATGGTCTTAATCGTTGGCCGTCGGTGCATTGTCTAGATGCAGCGCGTTTATTCCGCTTGGCCCT
>JAMFSK010000095.1 GCA_026225235.1 Burkholderiales bacterium | reverse complement strand
GTAAATCACTATCAGCCGCCACGCTCCGGCTGGCTGCAAACAGCCTTATATTCTGGCCATCCAAACGACGGCTTCTGTGCTCTGATCCGACAATCCGCAAAGCGCATCGACTGTCTGCGTTGGGTCGGCTTCGGCCGCCGCGTCGGGCAGTAGCCGGCTAACAGGAACCATTCATGGCTTCGACGCGAACGTCCCCTCGTGCCCATAGGTAAGACGTTCGAACGGTGTTCAATTGCCATCTCTTTCGGCGCGACCGCTCACGCAGCGTATTCAAATGCCCCCGAAGTTGACCTCAAGTTCTTCAACTTTATGTCGATAATGCAAGCATCCCTTGATTTTCAGTGCTCTGAACGGCTTGCGTCGCGCATCTGGGCAGCATAGCGGCTGAGCCACAGCAACTTAAAAGGACTTGTATGGATTGCCCTGCATGTCACACACAGAACTCGGCGATGAGTGTGACATGCTTTCAATGCGGGACGACGCTCATTCCTGAGGCGAAGGCGCATTCGTCGGCATACGTTCGAGGAGCGCGACGCCTAGATTCAAGGATGTACGCTGGCATAGGCTCAATCATCGGAGTGGCGGGGGCATTCCTGCTATTGAATTCGGCGCTAGAGGACTGGCACGTGGACAAGCATCGGGTCGTTCTCGCCTGCGGAGTCGCAGGGTGTATTTTGGGCAGGCTTATTGCATGGATGCGATCACGTTATCTCTACCCATACGCGTACCGGACTCACCGGTGACCAGCAAACCACTGACACTACTTTGACTCAGCACGCAACGGTTGAAATCCGCGCCCGGGCCGATGGCTCCGTACGACATGTAAAGACGACTTCGGGGTCGATTAAGCTGCTGACGATGTCATGCGGCCAAGCGGCGGGCCGTTGGTGCCAAGATCTGGAACGTTGACAACAATTTCTATATGGAAAGGCCTGTGATCGACGCACCTAAGGGGATGGGAATGAGAAGAAAGACGAGCAAGTCCGAACCTGAGATTTGCAAAAGCCGAGGTGGGATTTAGCCTCCCTTCAAGAACCGTCAAGGGGTGGCCAGTGGACTAAAGCACTTAACGAAGTCTGCACCTGGATCGTCAAGTTGCATCGAGGTAGGGCGCCGTTTAGCGCATCTTCATCTTTCGTTGCAAAGCTGAAACTAACCGATAATAAATCAAGATGCATTGCAGAAAACTTCCCATTGCGCTACTGCTTACTCTTCTTAGTGGTTGTTCGACCGTGGGTACAGGATATCCATATCCAAAAGAGGGAGAGCCGTCGGCGGACCTCAAGGTGATTGGGGGCCCCGTCTATTTGGTAACGACGAATGAAAAAGGGTGCTACACGGGAAAGACACTGATCGACAGTAGGCCGGGCGTGTCGCCCGTCAAAGTAAAGCCCGATACTCGCCTGGTGCTGTCCTACGAAGGAACATGTTTGATTACCTTCGCTTTTGTCCCCCGCCAAAATGCACGCTATCGCATTGTGACCGCAGAGGGAGCGGCACCCGGAAGTCCGGATGCGTCACTGTGGAAAACACTGACCCAGTTAAACATGCGTCAATGCGTCGTGGCTCTGAATGATGTTAGTGCTGGCGAGGACGCTTCGGAGCCGATTAAACCGACAGAATTGCGTCCGAAGCAAACTGGACTCACTTGCATCAAGTTCTGATCGGCAGCGACCGCTGGCTCGGCTCAGATTCACAGTCTGAACGACCGCTTTTCGGAAAAACCTATTTCCGCTTCGGGTTGTCAAGCGCCTCTCACCCTCCTTCAGCAAAGCCTCGTCAGCACGTTGCCGGGGCGCGAACAGCGCCGCCCGGCGGTCCTTCGATTTCCGCGTTTTCCTGGCAGTCCAGTCGATTTTCGTGCTTCGAGTCTAGCTAACTGCGCGCTAGTCCAATGAATTCAGTTTCCCAACACGGGGGCTGGGTGCTGCATCAGGAAATACCGAAAATCTATTCGTTCGACACAGAGTCGGACTTGACCCTCTCGCGCCGGGCCCGGCGCCTCGCAGGGATATCGGCGAGGCGAATCCCGACCGGGAAAGCGAAGTGTTTCGGCTGGCCGAGCCGCTGCGCGCGATAGATCCCGGTATGGCCCGAGAAAAGATATGCCACGATGCAGGCGGTGCCAGCGTACACGCCGATGGGGCCGCCGAACAGCTCGATGGCCATGATGGTCGACGCAATCGGAGTATTGGCAGCGCCGGCAAATACCGCGACAAATCCCAGTCCGGCCAGAACGGGGAACGGCAGTGAAAGCACATAGCCGAGTGCGTTACCGAGCGTGGCGCCAATGTAAAATAACGGCGTGACCTCGCCTCCCTTGAAGCCCGATGCCAAGGTCACGACTGTAAAGCCGAACTTGCCCAGAAAATCGTAGACGGGCAGCGGTTGCTGAAACGAACTCACGATCGTCGGGATACCCAGACCCAGGAACTGAGGCGTCTTCAGCACTTCGGCAAAGACGACGACCACGAGACCGCCGACCACGGGACGAAGCGGCGGATACATGACCTTCTTCTTGATGAAACGCGACAAAAAGTGAGTCGTATCGGCGAACAGCATGCCCACTACGCCGAACGCAATGCCAGCGAGCGTCGCCGACAGCAAACCCATGGCCGAAATCTGAGGGATGAACGGGATGGTGTAGACCGTGTGATGAACGCCCCAGAGGCGGGTGATCTGGTCCGCCACGACTGCGGACATGAAACAGGCAAGCAACGCGTCATACCGAAGCCGCCCGATCGCGAGCACTTCAAGTCCAAAAATCGCGCCGGCGAGCGGGGTGCCAAATACCGAGGAGAATCCGGCCGCCATGCCTGCCATCAGTAGCGTGCGACGGTCTTCGCGGTCGAGCTTGAATGCATGCGTAATGCGGTCGGCAAGCGCTCCGCCCATCTGCACCGCGGTGCCTTCGCGCCCGGCGGAACCGCCGAAGAGATGGGTGATGATCGTGGCCCCGAGCACGAGCGGGCCCATGCGCCTGGGCACGACCTTTCTCGGGTCATGAATCTCGTCGATGAGCAGGTTGTTGCCGCCCTCCACGCTTTGACCCACCCGGTAGTAGACCCACCCGGTCGCGAAGCCCGCCGCCGGAAGCAGCCACACCAGCCAGGAATGCGAAACGCGTGTGTTGGTCGCCCAATCCAGCGCGACCAGAAAGAAGGCAGAGGCCGTGCCGGATAGACCGCCGAGAAGAGCAGACAGAGCAAGCCAACGCAGAAAGTGCGGCAGCAGCGCGATCTGTTCGATAGTTGCAAGACGCTTCATGGAATCAAAGGTTTGTAGAGTACAAACCTGGGCAGCAGAACGCCGCAGAGACATACCTACGGCTCCCCGTCCAGGGATACGTAGGCATCATCAGCCGGTTTGCACCGGCGGTTAATGGAGGAATGCCATCTCCGTTGGCCGGATTTTAACCGGCCAACGCTGCAAAGCACAACTCCAAAGAATCACGGCGCGCCCCGGTGGATCCCGCATACGTCGCTCGGCCTGCCACCGCGCTCAAGGAGCGGTTGCCTGCATGCGAGTCCACCGTTAATCGACCACGCCCTCAGCCACGTCTTGCCGAGAGCTCGACAGATCGCCGACCAGCAACGCCAGTACGATGGCTGGCACGAGAAGCGGTAGTCGGAACATCGCCGCCGCGATCGCACCGGAGCCGGCACCGATGCTATAGCCGAGCCACGCGAGTCCGGGCATCAGGACTTCCTTGAGTTCGGGGAGCGCGCGGGACGGTGCCGACGCATTCGGCCGCGACAGGTAGCGTCCAACCAGAGCGTCGGAGAACTTCACCATGTTGTTGGTGACGACAATGGTCTGGAGCGACACCCCGCCGAACTTGGCGATCGTCTCGCCCTGCATGGCCATGGCAAGCGCCAACAAGGGCAACTCAACCACGATCCGCTCCGCTGGCGTCAGCCTGACGAAGCTCGCGACGAGCAAAATCACCGCCATCAACAAGAGTTCGGCCGGCGGCCAGCGCAGATGTCGTTTGACAAGACTTGAGATAATGCCGCCCAAAAAGAACAGCGCAACGGCCAGACCCACGATACTGAATCGTGCCCACTGGCCTTTCGCGAGGGTCAGGCCGAGTTGGACGGTATTGCCCGTCATGATCCCGGGATAAATCCCGCCGACATCCATAAAACCAATCACCTCGACGTAGCCCGCGACAATAGACAATGCGGCAATACGTCGAAGCGAAACAGCAAGCGAAAGTCCCGGGTGGGAGGAAGAAACAAGGGCAGTCATGGGTATCCTTTGCCGTGAGAGGCGGCAAGCCGCTTCGTGCGTCGTGTGTCGTGCGGGCGGATCGGTTCCGTCCGTGTCTCAGGCGCTTACATTTGCAGCCTGCGCGTGCGCGGCGAATTCCCGGCGCAGGGCGTCGCCGTGCTGATTGAGCGACGGGGCGCCGACGCGGACCTTCGGATCGTCATAGCCGCTGATCTTCACCGGGTTGCCCGGCATCTGGACGCCTCCCGCTTCGATCAGCATGTTACGAGCGAGGGTCTGTGGCAATTGCGCGGCTTCAGCGACGTTAAGCAAGGGCGCCACCGGAACACCCGCCTCGTGCAGCACGCTCTGCCAGTATTCAGACAGGTGCGCTTTCAACGCCGATTGAAGGGCGTCTTTCAACGCCGCCTGATGGGCGATCCGGTCGCTGTTCGTCAGGAAACGCGCATCGGTCGCGAGCCCCGGCAGACCCAGCGCATTGCACAGTTGCGCGAACAAGTGGTCGTTGCCGCAACAGATGACAATGTGCTTGTCCCCGGTTTCGAAAACGTCGAACGGCGCCATGAACGGATGACGGTTGCCGATGCGAGTGGGTGCGGCGCCGGTCGCGACATACGACATGAAACCGTGTTCGAGAAAGGCGAGCGTGGCATCGAACATCGCGACGTCGACGTGTGCGCCTTTGCCCGTTTTTTCCCGTGCGTAAAGCGCGCTCGCGATGCCGCAGAACATGAACGTGCCGCCGCACAAGTCGGCCAGTGAGGTACCAACGCGCGTCGGCGGTCCGTCAGCGAATCCGGTCTCATCCATGATCCCGCTCATGGCCTGGATGATCGTGTCGTAGGCCGCAAAATGGGCCAGCGGACCCGTCTGTCCGAAGCCAGACGAGGATGCGTAGATCAGGCGCGGATTGATCTCGGCGAGTTCCTCGTATGAAAACCCCAGATGCTGCATCGTGCCGGGCCGGAAGTTTTCGGCGAGGACGTCGGCTTGTCGCACCATGTTCAGGAAGATATCGCGATCAGCCGGATCCTTGAGGTTCAGCACGACACTTTCCTTACCCCGGTTAACAAAGCTGAAGTAGAGAGACTGGTCCCCGACGAACGGCCCATAGGTGCGCGTGTCGTCACCATGGCCAGGCGGCTCGATCTTGACCACGCGTGCGCCGAGATCACTGAGAATCGTCGTGCCGAACGGGCCGTTCAGCACATGCGTCAGATCGATGACGAGAAGACCGGTGAAGGGGCCGGCGGGGTTTTTAACGGAGGTGGCTGGCATGGCTGTCTGCTTTTTAAGGGTAGCGTCTTAGCGCGGATTGGTTCGCTCAGGGACCGGGATGCTCAGGTCGCGTGAGCCAGGGCACTCTGGGGATTCAGCTTTTTCAGGTGACCGCTTTCCGTTCCGGTCGCCGGATCGATCACGCAGTTGATCAGCGCCGGCTTGCCCGACGCAAGTGCCTCCGCCAGCGCGCCCGTCAGTCCAACCGCGTCGGTCACATAGTGTCCCGTTCCACCGAAGGCCTCGATGAGCTTCTCGTAGTGGGCGCTTTTCATCAGTACCGTCGGCGCGGTGTCGGTGCCTTGACCGCGATTCACGTCGTCGCCACGGTAGACGCCTCCGTTGTTGAAGACGATGATCACGACCGGCAACTTATAGCGGCAGATCGTCTCGATCTCCATGCCACTGAAGCCAAATGCGCTGTCGCCCTCGATGGCCACCACGCGGCCGCCACTCGTGACGGCCGCACCGATCGCATACCCCATGCCGATACCCATCACGCCCCAGGTTCCCGAATCGAGCCGCTTGCGCGGTGTGTGCATATCAATGATGTTGCGACCAAAGTCGAGCGTGTTCGCCCCCTCGTTGACGACGTAGACATCGGGGTTGTCGGCCAGCACATCCCGAACCGCGCGCAGGGCGCTATAGAAATCCATCGGGTCGGGCTTCGCATCGAGATGTTCGGCCATCCGTTCGGCGTTATGGCGCTTGTGGGCTTCGATCGCGTCGAGCCACTCTGCACGCGGCGAAATTTGCGCGTGCTCTACGCCAGCCAACAAGGCAGCAAGCGACGAGCTGATATCGCCGACGACCGGGGCGGCGATCGCCCGGTTACTGTCGATCTCTGTGGGGCTGATATCGAGCTGAATAAAGCGCGCCGTCGGCGACCACTGGGGAGCCTTGCCATGGCCCAGCAGCCAGTTGAGCCGCGCCCCGATCAGCACGACGACATCTGCCTGGCCGAGCACAAAGGATCGCGCGGCCGCGGCCGATTGCGGATGGTTATCGCTCAGCAGACCCTTGGCCATCGACATCGGCACGAACGGCGCACCACTGGCTTCGACGAAAGCCCGCACTGCCTCGTCCGCCTGGGCATAGGCAGCGCCCTTGCCGAGGATCACGAGCGGCCGCTTGGCACTGGCAAGCAGATCGAGTGCACGGCCGACCGATTCGGGTGAAGGGAGTTGCCGCGGCGCCGGATCGACCGCACGGACCAGCGACAGCGCGCCGGTCTTCGCGTCGATGGCGCTGCGGAGCACGTCCGCCGGCAGATCGAGGTACACCCCACCAGGCCTGCCTGACACTGCGGCACGTATCGCGCGCGCAATGCCAACACCGATATCTTCAGGCCGGTTGACGCGGAACGCCGCCTTCGCATACGGCCGGGCCGCGTTTAACTGGTCGAGCTCCTCATAGTCCCCTTGCTGAAGGTCAACGATGGCCCGGTCGCTCGAGCCGCTGATCAGGATCATCGGAAAACAGTTTGTCGTCGCATTCGCGAGCGCCACCATGCCGTTCAGAAAACCCGGTGCCGACACGGTCAGGCAGATACCCGGCTTCTGCGTCAGATAGCCGGCGATCGCAGCGGCATTGCCTGCAGACTGCTCGTGCCGGAACCCGATGTACCGGATGCCCTCCGCTTGCGCGAGGCGAGCGAGGTCGGTAATCGGAATGCCGACCACGCCGTAAATCGTGTCGATTCCGTTGAGCTTCAGGGCGTCGACCACAAGGTGAAACCCATCCGTCTGCGCAGACGGCTCCAGTTCGATAGTCATACAGGCACCTCAGGAGAATTCGATCAGGGGATTCGGGGTGAGCGACGAGATGAGCCAATCGATCGACGCTTCATTGAGCCGCCGTCAGCCGCCCATCGGCCGCTCCTCCGCCGTCAAACAACCTTCGCTTCGCGCAGCTTGCAGATCGCATCCGCTCCATAGCCGAGGCCTGCGAGCACTTCGTCCGTATGTTCGCCGAGCAGTGGCGAGCCCGTGATCTCCGGCGTGAAATCGGAGAACTTGATCGGGCTGCCGACCGTCAGGTAGGTGCCGCGTTTCTTCTGCTGCACTTCGACGACCGTGCCGCTTGCCCGCAGCGCCGTGTCGTTGGCAATCTCCTTCATCGTCAGGACGGGTGCGCAGGGCACGCCGAACGTACGCAGGATTTCGACGGCCTCGAACTTGGTCTTGTCGGCGAGCCACTTCTCGATATCCGCGAAGATCTCGAAGATATGCGGCTGGCGTGCCTGCGCGGTGGCGTAGGCCGGATCGTCTTTCCATTCGGGCTTGCCAAGGGCCTCGCAGGTCGGGCCCCAGTCCTGCTCCTGAACCGTGAAGTAGATATAGGAGTTCGGGTCCGTCTCCCAGTCCTTGCACTTGAGCACCCAGCCCGGCTGCCCCCCACCACCCGCGTTGCCGCCGCGCGGCACGACATCGCTGAACGTGCCGTGCGGATACTGGGGATACTCTTCGAGATACCCGACGCGTTCGAGCCGTTGCTGATCGCGCAACTTCACGCGGCACAGATTCAACACCGCGTCCTGCATGGAGACCGATACCTTCTGGCCCTTGCCCGACTTCTCGCGGCCAATCAGCGCCGTGAGAATCCCGATGGCCAGATGCATGCCCGTGTTGCTATCGCCGAGCGCCGCGGCGCTGATGGTCGGCGGGCCATCCCAAAAACCCGTGGTTGACGCCGCGCCGCCTGCGCATTGCGCGACGTTCTCATAGACCTTGATGTCCGCGTAAGGCGAGTTCTCGCTAAACCCCTTGACCGAGCCAAAGATGATGCGCGGGTTGAGCTCCTGGATATGCTCCCAGGTGAAGCCCATCCGGTCCATCGCCCCGGGGCCGAAGTTCTCGACCAGCACATCGGCTTCACGAATCAACTGCTCCATAATCGCCTTGCCTTCGGGGCTTTTGGTATTCAGCTCAAGCGATTTCTTATTGCTATTGAGCATCGTGAAATACAGCGCATCGAGATCGGGAATATCGCGCAACTGGCGGCGCGTGACGTCACCGACACCCGGTCGTTCAACTTTGAGAACTTCGGCGCCAAACCATGCCAATAACTGTGTGCATGCCGGTCCGGCCTGCACCCCAGTAAAGTCAATTATCTTGATCCCCTTCAGCGGCAAATTCATATGAGCTCCGGCATTAAGCGCTAGTAGTAAGCGCAAGTGATCTGATTACAGAGATTCGAACTTCGGGCGCAAAGACACACAGCGCGACACAGGTCTTTGCGTTCCGCGCGATATCGAGATATGGCCTTCCAAAGCGGGTGGGCTCCTACCGCTGCCCGCATCGTTGCGGTTGAAACTGGCTTTACTGTAGGACTTCACTCAATCGAGCGATTGACATGGATCAAGCGAAGCGCCTGAAATGCGTCGAATGACAGTGACCCGTCGGGAAGATGCGGCAGCGTGCCCGCGTGCAATGAAGAACCCAGATGCAGAGTGACGCCGTCATGACCCAAATCAAAAAGGCAAAATCAGCTGCGCCTTAGGCTTGCCCCCATCGTCCACTCAAAAACGAAGCCATCCGAACGGAGAACTTCAAAAGTACGGGGATCATCATGAGGTATGCAAAGCAACTCTTCCTGGCGGCGGCATTGCTCGCGTCGCAAACCGTCCTGGCTGCACAAGGCGACATCATCGCCCGGGTGCGGGGCATCGTGGTCGCCCCCGATGCGTCGACCACCGGGACGCTCTCGAGCCTCGGCACGACCGTCAACACCACGGTCGTCCCGGAAGTCGACTTCACCTATATGCTCACGAACTCGCTCGGCGCGGAGCTGATCCTCGGCACAACCCGTCATTCGCTCACGACTGATCTGGGCGGCATCGGCAAGGTCAGCCTGTTGCCACCGACGCTCACGCTTCAGTGGCATTTCAACGATGCCGGGCGCATCCGGCCTTACGTGGGCGCCGGTGTCAACTACACCCTTTTCTATCACAACACCCTCGCCGTCGGCGATGAAGGTGTGAGCATCACCAACCATAGTTTTGGGCCTGCGCTCCAGGCGGGGGTCGACGTCGCCTTTTCGCAAAACTGGTTTGTGAACTTCGACGTGAAGAAACTTTGGATCAAGACAGACGCCACGTTGGCCGGCTCGGACATCGGCACGCTCAAGATCAACCCCTGGATCATCGGGGTCGGGGTCGGCCGGCGATTTTGAACTGATTTCGAGATGGCGCGGTTGTCCGCGCAGCTTAACGGAGGCGCTCTGCCACTTCCTTGACTTAGCGCAAGGTTTGGCAGTGCCAACCGCGCTATCTTCGACCCGACGCGCATTCGCGATAGACACGGAACGGAATCGTCCCCATGACCAGTGCAGATCCTCTCGCCTCGCAGGACCGGCCTAACACGGCGCGAATCGATTCTGCACAACGACGCTTCTATTTGATCGGAGGCGGCATCGCCTCACTCGCCACCGCGGCGTTCCTGTGCCGGGACGCGGACGTGCCCGGCGTCAATATCACCATCATCGAGGCGCTGGATACGCTCGGAGGGAGCCTCGACGCCGACGGTTCCGCCCAGCGCGGCTACATCATGCGCGGTGGCCGGATGTTTGAAAGCCGGTATGTCTGTACATACGACCTGTTTTCTTCCATCCCGACACTCGATGGCAACAAGACCGTGACCCGCGAGATCTTCGACTGGAACGAAACACTCCAGACGGCTTCAAAATCGCGCTTCGTGCGCGACGGTCACCGTGTCGATGCGCCAGGCTTCGCGCTGACCCGGAGTCATGTGCTCGGACTCGCGCAACTCGCGCTTGAAACCGAGCATCAACTGGGCCGCAGCCGCATCGCCGATCATTTCGACGCCGAGTTCTTCCGTTCGAACTTCTGGCTCATGTGGTGTACCACGTTCGCGTTCCAGCCATGGCACAGCGCGGTCGAGTTCAAGCGCTATCTGTTGCGGTTCGCCCATATGGTCCCAGGCTTCAACCAGCTACGCGGCATCATGCGGACCACGTACAACCAGTACGACTCGATGGTGCGTCCGCTTCAGAAGTGGCTCAGCGAACGCGGCGTGCAATTCGAAATCAATACGCGGGTGATCGACCTGACGTTTGTCGATGAGAACGGCCTGTCGCGTGCCCAGGCCCTCCAGCTTGAACGGGACGGTCATGCGGAAACCCTGATGCTCGGCAAGGACGATTGTGTAATCGTGACATTGGGCTCGATGACCGAGGGCACCACACAGGGCGCGATGGATCGGGCCGCGCAATTCAACGGCAAGCCGTCCGCCGGCGCATGGAATCTCTGGGAGACGATTGCAACCGGTCGTCCCGAGTTCGGCAACCCGCATGCCTTCGCCGGTCATGTCGAACAGTCCCGCTGGCTCTCCTTCACCACCACACTGTATTCGGCCGAGTTCTTTCGCGCCGTGCGCGATTTCACGGGCAACGTGCCGGGCGAAGGCGGGCTCATGACCTTCGTGCAGTCGAGCTGGCTGATTTCGATCGTCTTGCCGCACCAGCCGCATTTCATTGGCCAGCCCGACGACGTCAATGTGTTCTGGGGCTATGGGCTGTCGATCGACGAGCCGGGTGACTTCATCAAGAAGCCCATGCACGCGTGCACGGGGCGCGAGATCATGACCGAGCTGCTGGGCCACCTGGGCATGCCGATCGCGGCCCGGTCAATCCTCAAGGACGCCATCTGCATCCCCTGCCTGATGCCATACATCACCAGCCAGTTCATGCCGCGCGAGAAAGGCGACCGGCCTGAGGTGGTGCCCGAAGGCACGGCGAACCTGGCCTTCGTCGGCCAGTTTTGCGAACTCCCCGACGACGTGGTGTTTACCGTCGAGTATTCCATCCGCTCTGCGCAGACTGCGGTCTACACCTTACTCGGGCTGCCGCTCGAACCGCCGAGCGTCTACAAAGGGCAATACAACCCGCGCGTGCTCTATCAGGCGCTCCATACACTGTGAGCCTGCATTTCGTTGACCTGGGGCAAGGTATCGCGCGTCGCGGCGCCCCACAATGAACCAACTGCACTGAACAGCGCTCACACGCGCGATGTGAGCTCCCACGCTCCCCTCCCCTGCGGGCATGTGCCCGCTCTTTCTCTACCGTCCTGCCATTCGTATGCATCAAATCCCGTTGTCCTCAGGCGAGCCGCTCCCGCACCGCAAGGTGATCCGATCCTGGCTGGTCCCGATCAACAAGCGCTCTACCCCCTACGCGATCACGCTGCTGGTGTTCGACTACCTGCTGCTGGCCGCGGCATTCGCCGGTGTCATCGCACTGCACGGGGCCGTCGTCAAGACCGCCTGCGGGCTGGCCGCAGGGTTCGTGATCGGGCGCCTCTTCATCATCGGCCACGATGCATGCCATCAGAGTCTGACGCGCCGGCGCACGCTCAACAAATGGCTGGGCCGCATCGCTTTCCTGCCATCGCTGACACCCTATAGCCTGTGGGACGTCGGCCATAACGTGGTCCACCACGGATACACCAACCTCAAGGGCGTGGACTTCGTTTGGTCGCCGCTGAGTCTCGAGGAGTTCAGGGCACTGTCGCCGGGCCGCCGCCTGCTCGAGCGCATCTGTCGAAGCGGCTGGGGACCCGGGCTCTACTACCTCGTCGAGATCTGGTGGCGGCGCATGATGTTTCCGAGCCGCAAGGCGATGCCGACACGGCGCCGGATTTTCATGCTCGACTGCGCGCTGGTATCGGTCTTCGGCCTGGCGTGGATCGGTGCGCTCGTCGCCACCTCGCATATCACAGGACAGGTGATCGGGCTGCTGTTGGTCACGGGCTTCGCCGTCCCCTTTCTCGTGTGGGGAACGATGATGGGCTTTGTCGTCTATGTCCACCACACGCATCAGGAAGTCGCGTGGTACACCGACCGGGCCGAGTGGGCCCGCTCGCAGCCATTTGTGTCGACGACCGTGCATCTGACCTTCCCGTACCGGGTCGGCGCACTGCTGCATCACATCATGGAACACACCGCGCATCACGTCGACATGAGCGTACCCTTGTACTGCCTCGTCGAGGCCCAGCGCCGGCTCGAAACCCTGCTGCCAGGCCGCATCATCGTGCAGCCCTTTTCCTGGCGGTGGTATCGGGACACCGTGCGCCATTGCAAGCTCTATGACTTCGCCGCGCACGCGTGGACGGGTTTCGACGGGCGGCCGAGCCCGTGCGAAGGGCGCCTGACTGGCGATCTGCACTGAAATGCCCGACAATGACTTGCGACGCTTTGCGCGCGAACGGTCTTTTCACCAGCAGGCGAGCCATGACGAAGGTACTGATCGCGGACGACCACACGCTGGTGCGTGAGGGACTGCGACATATTCTGCAAACAGCACCCGGCCTTGAAGTGGCCGGCGAGGCCTGCGACGGTGCGAGCACGTTGACGCTTGTTCGCGATACACCCGCGCAGGTGCTCGTGCTCGACCTCTCCATGCCGGGCCGCAGCGGCATCGACCTGGTCCACCAGATTCACGACGAGAAGCCCGCCCTGCGCATTCTCGTGCTGACGATGCATGCCGAGCAACAGTATGCGGTGCGTGCGTTCAAGGCCGGCGCCTCGGGCTACATGACCAAGGAAAGTGCCAGTGCCGAACTGGTCTCGGCCGTGACGAAGGTGGCGGCGGGCGGCGTCTATGTGAGCCTGTCGATGGCCGAGCGGTTCGCCCAAAGCCTCAATGAACCCGCCGACATCCTGCCTCACCAGCGGCTGTCCGACCGGGAGTTCGACGTCTTCCGGCGGATTGCCGCGGGTCAGACGATCACGGAGATTGCTCGGATTTTGTTCGTCAGTACCAAGACCGTCAGCACTTACAAAACTCGCGTGCTTGAAAAGATGCAGATGCCGCACGAAGCCGCGCTTGTCCGCTATGCGATGCGCTACAAGCTGCTCGACGACAACGACGAGGTGTGAGCGCGTGATGTGACCGTACCCGGCCCCGCCCTCCGCGGGAGCATCGAGCCGTTTGTAGGAAAACCCCTACACGGTGTCGAAAAACCCTACCCCAAGTTCATTCCGTGCCGATGTTCATTGCAACAGCCGGCGGCGATACTCTGGGCGAGTGACAGGGCAAACCCGCTCCACGGCATCCGGATATCTCTCCAGGACTTCAAACCCCCGAGGTGCCCGCGGCCTGCCAGCTTGCCCTCCATCGAAGGCCCCTCGGCGCGACCTTCTCATCATGCACGGCAAGCGCCATCAGTCACATGAGTCGCCGGAGAATGTGCATATGAATACCGCCACCGAACACGATGCAGTCATGGCCGCTGTTTCGCACGTCGCCGGCGAATGTCTCGCGGAACCCGACGCCCGCACTTCGCCCAAGCGCAGCCCGGTTCGGTGCTCAAGTTGCGCGATGCGCAGCCTCTGCATGCCGACCGACCTGACTCCGCTCGAGTTCGGGCAGCTCGATTCGATCATCGGCACCACCCGGACCGTGCAACGCGGTGAGTCTCTGTTCCGCGCCAACGATTTTTTTCAAAGCCTGTATGCGGTGCGCGTCGGATCGTTCAAGACCACCGTCATGCATCGGGATGGCGGCGAACAGGTAACCGGCCTGCACCTTCCCGGCGATCCGCTCGGCCTCGACGGGGTCTGCAATGGCCATCATGCCTGCGATGCGATCGCGCTCGAGGACAGTACCGTATGCGTCATCCCGTTCGCGCTGCTCGATGCCATGTGCCGCGAAGTCAAGCCGATGCAGCACCATCTCTACCGGATGATGAGCAGCGCCATCGTTCGCGAGTCGAGCCTGGTCATGCTGCTCGGAACCATGTCCGCCGATCAGCGCGTCGCGTCTTTTCTGCTCAACCTGTCGGAACGCCTTGCGGCACGTGGGTATTCGCGGCTCGAATTCACGCTGCGCATGACCCGCGAGGAAATGGGCAGCTATCTCGGCATGAAGCTCGAAACCGTTAGCCGGATGTTCTCCAAGTTCCAGAAAGGGGGGCTGCTCGAGACTCACGGCAAGAAGATCCGCCTGCTTGACGTCGACGGACTCGCGCGGGTCTGAGCGCCACGGTACCGCACGCACACCTGCGCACTTGCACACCCGCTCGGTGCTCCGCACCGAAGCGACGAGAAAAGAAATAACTTTTCCTTGATCTGTGTCGGGTTGGACGCAACGCCGATGTGAAATGCTGGGCACCATCGCCCACTTCGCCCTGCGCCTCCCTCATGACCACACTCACAGCGTCGCAGCGCAAGACCCTCGACGCCTGGCTCACCGGTCGCCTCGGTCGCTTCAAGCCGGGTTTGCGTCTCGCAGTCGGTTTCGGCCTCGCAGCGGGTTTTGCCGTGATCGTCCAGGCCTGCCTGCTTGCATGGATCGTCAATGCTGTCGTGATGCAGGGTGCGCGACTCGCCACGGTATGGCCTGCGCTCGCCGCACTCCCGGCGGTTTTCGCGGTGCGCTTCGTCTTCATGCTCACGGCCGAACGGGCATCGTTCGCGACCGCGGCGGCCCTCCGACTCGATATCCGCGCTCAGGTCGTGCGCAAGGTGCTCGCACTCGGACCCGCTTGGATTCAATGGCAGTCGAGCGGCGCGCTGACCAGCGATGCCATGTCGGGTGTCGAAGCGCTCGAAGGGTATTACGCGCGCTGGCTCCCTAACCGGGCGCTGTCGGTGCTGCTGCCGTTTGCCGTGCTGGCCGTGGTGCTGCCGGCCGATCTGACCTCGGGCCTGGTGCTGCTCGCCACCGCGCCGCTCATCCCGTTCTTCATGATCGTGCTCGGCAAGACCGCGGCCGAACTCAACCAGCGTCAGTGGGCGCGCCTCGCCCAATTGAGTGCCCGGTTTCTCGATACGCTCCAGGGCCTGACGACACTCAAGCTGTTCGATGCGAGTCGCCGTGAAGCCGAGATGGTCCAAAGTGTGTCTGACGCTTATCGTGTCACGACCATGCAGGTCCTGCGTATCGCCTTCCTGTCGGCGGTCGTCCTCGAATTCCTTGCGACGATCAGCATCGCCATCGTCGCTGTGCTGATCGGGTTCCATCTCCTCTACGGCAAGATACCGTTCGAACGCGGCCTGTTCGTCTTGCTCCTCGCCCCTGAGTTCTACCTGCCCCTGCGCAGCCTCGGCACGCACTATCACGCGCGCATGGATGCCATCGCGGCAGCCGAGCGACTGGCCGCCATTCTCGAAACACCCGGGCCCGCTACCACGAGCCTCGAGCCGCTGCGACCTGCGTCCGCCTACACCCTGCAGTTCGAGGCCGTCCGCCATACCGACGCAGCCGGGCATCCCATGCTCGACACCCTCAGCTTCGCGGCCGAACCCGGGCACGTCACGGCACTGGTCGGTCCGACCGGTGCCGGGAAAAGCACGGTGCTGAATCTCTTGCTCGGCTTTATCTCGCCAACCAGCGGCACGATCCGCGTCAATGAGCAGCCGCTCGCCACCCTCGATCCCGAGAGCTGGCTTGCAGAAGTCGCGTGGGTGCCCCAACGCGCCCATATCTTCATCGGCAGCCTGCTCGACAACCTGCTGATCGCGCGGCCGAATGCGAGTCTTGCCGAAGTCCACCAAGCTGCGCGCGACGCAGGTGCGCACGACTTCATTGACGCGCTGCCTCTGGGTTACAACACCCCGCTGGGCGAACGCGGTGTGGGCCTGTCGGGTGGCCAGATTCAGCGGCTTGCGCTTGCGCGTGCGTTTCTGAAGAACGCACCCATCGTCTTGCTCGACGAGCCCACGGCGCATCTCGACGCTGCCACCCAGATAGACGTCCACGCCGCGATCCGGCGGCTTGCGCGCGATCGCACCGTGTTGCTGGTCGCCCACCGGCCCGCGACCGCGAGACTCGCCGACCGCATCGTCGTGCTCGATGCCGGACGGGCTGTGCAAATCGGCACGCATGCCCAGTTGGCAAGCTGCGATGGCCTGTATGCCGATCTCATGGGTCCGGATGCGCCGCGTTCCTCATTTTCGGAAACGATCGACTCATGACTGCACCCGATTTTCGCGACCCACCCGCGCCTTGTGATCACCCCAGCACGCGAGCCGACCTGAAACGGCTGCTGATCCTCTACCGACCCTACTGGCGGTGGATGGCCGCGGGCATCGCGCTCGCCTTCGTGACGCTGCTCGCGAATGTCGCCCTGATGGCTGTCGCAGGGGGGTTCATCGCGGCGATGGCGATCGCCGGAGTCGCCCACGGGATGATCGACTATTTCACCCCCGCAGCCGTCATCCGCGCCTGCGCGATCCTGCGTACGCTGGGCCGCTATGGCGAACGTGTCGTCACGCATGAGGCGGCCTTTCGCGTGCTGTCCGAGCTGCGCGTCTGGTTCTACAAGCGCATTGAACCGCTCTGCCCGGCGGGCCTGCAGACGATGCGCGGCTCTGATCTGCTGACACGCATCCAGGCGGATATCGACAGCCTGAGCCACCTCTACGTTCGCGTGATCGTGCCCGTCGGTGCAGGTGCACTCGGGGCGATCGTCGTCATCGCGTTCGTCGCAGCGTTCGACCTGGCCATCGCCGCGGTCTTGCTCGGTTTTCTTGTGCTTGCCGGCATCGTGCTGCCGTACGCGGTTTACCGGCTTGGCAACCCACCGGCTCGCGAGGCAGTCGCACTGCGGGCCGATCTGCGCGAAGCGCTTGTCGATACGCTCCAGGGCGCCGGCGAGCTACGTGTCTATGGCGCCGACACACGCCATGCCGAGCGCATCGACAAAATTTCAGCGCAACTCGTCGACGCACAACGTTCGACGAGCCGCTTGAGCGGCTTCTCACAAGGCGCGACCGCCCTGGGCGCTTCGCTTGCGATGTGGACCACGCTGCTGATCGCCATCCCGCAGATCTGCGCTGCGGCGATGCAGCCGGCCGACCTGTCGATGCTCGCCTTGCTCGTGCTCGCGAGTTTCGAGGCCGTTCAGCCCTTGCCGCTTGCCGCGCAGTTGCTGGGGGAATCGATGGGCGCGGCACGCCGGATCTTCCAGCTCGTCGATGCCACGCCCGCGGTCGTCGATCCCGACATTCCCAGGCCCTTGTCCTCGCACCACGACCTGTCGATCCGGCATGTCCGCATGCGGTACGGCAAGGGGCCACGCGTTCTCGACGATCTGTCGATCGATCTTCCCGCTGGCCGCCGCATCGCACTCGTCGGTGAGAGCGGCGCGGGAAAAAGCAGCGTCGCCAACGTCTTACTGCGTTTCTGGGACTATGAGGCGGGTAGCATCCGGCTGGGTGGCGTCGAGTTGCGCGACTGCGCGGCACAGGATGTGCGGCGCCAGATCGCCGTGGTCGCGCAGGACCCTTATTTGTTCAACGCCACGCTCCGCGCGAACCTGCTCGTGGCGCGTCCCGACGCGGACCAGGCTGCGCTCGAGGCCGCATGCCGCGGCGCCCGGCTGCACGAATTCATCGCCGGGCTGCCCGATGGCTACGACACCGAGATCGGCGAGGGCGGCGCACGGCTCTCAGGCGGTCAGGCACGCCGCCTCGGCGTCGCCAGAGCCCTGCTGGTCGATGCGCCGATCCTGGTACTCGACGAACCCACCGAAGGCCTCGATACCGTCACCGAGCGCTTGCTTCTCAGTACGCTCGACACCTTGATGCGGGGCCGCAGCGTGCTGCTGATCACGCATCGTCTCTCGGCCTTGACCGAACTCGTGGACGAAGTGCTGGTGATGCGCGAGGGCCATATCGTGCAACGCGGCACCGCGCGGGACTTGCGCGAATCCGCCGGCCTGTATCGAGACATGGTGGCGGACTACGAAGAAGTGGAAACAGAACACGCCATGCCGGTATAAAGCAGCCCCACCGCGCGGACCCCGCTTGATGCGGGCCCCAGGGCATGCATGGCGTCAGGAGTAAAGATAGGAAGTAGCCCGGGAGCCAGCAGGCAGGCGAGATACCTGAGACTCCCACCGCATCACGTTCACTGCGGGTCGCGCACCCGATCCTCGATCTGCGCATCGAACAGCACGCCGCCCGCTGCAGCGACGAGGATCATCATGACGCTGCCGATCAGCCAGGAGAAGTACCACGCACCGTAGTCCCCCACAATGATCCCGAGCACGATGGCGATCACGGCGATGGCCATGAACAACACGAAATAACCGAACGTTTTCATGGTTCGCTCCTCTTCAATAGGAATGGGGATCCGACTCGACATGAGTCGCTACGACCTTGCCGCGCATGACCCGAAATGCCCAGCCCGTATAGGTCAGGATCAAGGGGACGAAGACCGCGGCCCAGCCGGTCATCCACATCAGGGTGCCCCGGCTCGAGGAGGCGTTCCACAGCGTCAGGCTTTGTGAGGGATCGGTCGACGACGGCATCATGAACGGAAACAGCGCCGCCCCTGCCGTGCCGACTACGCCCACCCATGCGAGTGCGCCCGCCCACCACGCAAGCGTCGAAAGCCGCGAACGTAATGCGAACAGACCAAGCGCGAGGCCCAGGTAGGCCAGCAATGGCAAGGCCCAGAGCATCGGATGCGCGTGGAAATTGTCAAGCCAGCTGCCTGCCACGCGTTCGACCACCTGGTGCAGCGGTGTCTGCGCCTGGCCCGCAGGGGGTGCGCTCACGAGCCGGTATCCGTCGAGGCGCGCCACCCACAAGCCACCTGCACTGAACAGGACGAGTGACAGCAAGGCGGCGCTCGTCGCAGCCAATCTTGCACGCTCGGCGAGCGGTCCCGGCTCAGCCCGCCCCATCAGCATCGTCCCCCCGACGTAAATCGCCAGCGCAAGCGACAGTACGCCGCACATCACGGCAAAGGGATTGAACAGGGACAGAAAGCTACCGGTGTAGTAAGACGTCAGGTCCCAGCCGAAATGAAACGGCACGCCTTCGAGCATATTGCCAATCGCCGCGCCGAACACAATCATCGGCACGACGCCGCTGACCACCAGCACCCAGTCCCAGATGCCGCGCCATCGCGTCGAGGGCAGCTTGCTGCGGTACTCGAAGCCCAGCGGACGCATGATCATGGTCCACAGCAACACGAGCATGACGACATACAGACCCGAAAACGCAGTCGCGTAAATCAGCGGAAATGCCGCAAAAATCGCCCCGCCGCCGAGCACGAACCACACTTGATTGCCATCCCAGTGCGGTCCGACCACATTGAGCGCGATCCGGCGTTCGGTATCGGTCCGTGCAACGAACCGCAGTTGGGCGCCCACCCCCATGTCCATGCCGACCATGACGGCGAGCCCGACCATCAGCACCCCGAGCAGCAGCCACCAGAGCACTTGAAAGAATGCATAGAGTTCCATGTCGTTATTCCTTGCGAGCTATCAGAGTGTCGGCCGCGAGCGTGCCGCCGCCAGCGGGTGCGAGTCGCGTAGGCAGAAATGCGTGAGGTAGGGGGTCGGTCTCGGGTCCCTTGCGAATGAACTTGATCATCAGGAACATCTCGACCGCGATGAAGATCGTATAAAGCAGCACGAAGCCCACGAGCGAGAAGACCATATAGCCCACGCTATGGCTCGATGCCGACATCCACGTGGGCAACATGCCGAAGACCGTCCATGGCTGACGACCGAGCTCGGCGGTCAGCCAGCCCATCTCGCAGGCGACGAAGGGCACCGGAATCATCCAGGGCGCCAGCCTGAGGAACCAGCGGTGACGCATCACATCACGCCGCAGCGACAGGATGACCGCGATCACAAAGTACGCGAGCATGGCGAGGCCGCAGGCCACCATCGCACGGAAGACCCAGAACATCGCAAACACATTGGGTATGGTGTCTTTCGAGGCCTTGAGGATGTCCGCTTCACTCGCCTTCGACACGTCCTGGTCGGGCGCATAGCGCTTGACCAGAAAGCCGTAGCCCACATCGTCCTTGTGCGCTTCGAACTGCGCGAGGGCAGCATTGTCGTCGGGGTTCGCACTGAGCGCCCGCAGCGCCTCGACCGCCGGAATACCGCTGCGGATGCGCACTCTGGCGTCGGCCTCGATCTGGTCGATGCCCGGCACGACCTTGTCCATCGTATGCGTGAGCAAGGGGGTGAGCACATAGGGGATCTGGATACTCCACGCATTGCGCTGCTCATCCTGACGCGGCCAGACCGCTACGTTGAACGGCGCCGGCGCCTGCTCGGTCTGCCACATTGCTTCCATCGCAGCGAGCTTGGAAGGCTGGACGTGACCGCCCACGAAACCGAGCGCGTCGCCCAGCGTGATCACGCCCGCTGTCGCCAGCACGCCGAACAGACTCGCCATGCGAAACGATCGCTTGGCGAGTTCAAGATGGCGCCCTCGTGCAAGGTAGTACGCACTGATACCCGTGACGAAGATTGCCGCAGTGACATAGCCGGCGATGCTCGTATGCACGAACTTGGTTTGCGCGTCCTCGCTGAAGATCAGTGAGGCAAAACTCGTGAGTTCCATGCGCATGGTCAGCGGATTGAACGCCGCGCCCTGCGGGTTCTGCATAAAGCCGTTGGCGATCAGGATCCACAAGGCCGACAGGTTCGAGCCCAACGCAACGAGATACGTCACGAACAAGTGCTTGCCGCGCGACAGCCGTTCCCAGCCGAAGGTCATCAAGCCGACAAAGGTCGCTTCCATAAAGAAGGCCATCAGGCCTTCAATCGCCAGTGGCGCACCGAAGATATCGCCGACGAAGCCCGAATAGAACGACCAGTTGGTCCCGAATTCGAACTCCATCGTGAGGCCCGTGGCCACGCCGAGGGCGAAGTTGATCAGGAACAGGCGCGACCAGAATTGCGTGATTTCCTTGTAGATAGGTTTGCGTGTGATGACGTAGACCGTCTCCATCACAGCGAGAAGCACGCTGAGACCCAGCGTGAGCGGAACGAACAGAAAGTGATATAGCGCGGTCGACGCAAATTGCCATCGGGACAATTCGACCACTGTGTCATTGATCATGGGTGCTCCGGAATAGCGGATCGGGTTTCGCAAGTCTGTTTCCGGCACACGCACGCAGTCGCGCACCCGCTTGCGAACAGGCCGATCATCGCGTGGCATGCGCGGCGGTGAGTTGATTTGTATCAAGCTCTTGCGCTTCACGCTGGAAATCCGCCCGATTACGGATCGTTGACACACGTCAAGGCGTGCTTGAACTCGCGGCGTAATGTGCGGATGGCAGCACGACGCGTCTCAACCGCTTCGAACGGAGTCACTGCAATGAGCTATAAAAGCATCGTTGTCCATCTCGATACGAGCCTGCGTGCGCAAACGCAGCTCGAGATCGCCCTGAAACTCGCCACCCACTCGAACGCCCACCTTATCGGCCTGTTCGCCGCGTTCAATCCCGACCCTCGCGCGTTCCACGTGATGGCCGGGTCGGCCGAGTACTACGCCCAACATGAGCTGATTCGTCAGCAGAAACGCGCTGGCATAGAACGTTTGTTCCACGCGGAGCTGGAGCGCGCGAAAATTCAGGGGGAGTGGCTCGTCGCGAGCGGCGACGCGAACGACACCGTCTCGCGGTGGGCGCGATGCGCGGATCTTGTGGTGATCGGGCAGGACGATCCGGGCGACCCGGAGTCGTTTGTGGCCGACCAGTTTCCCGAAAACGTCATTCTGTCGTCGGGCAGACCGGTACTCGTCATACCCTATGCGGGCACCTTCACGACGATCGGCCAGCGCATCATGGTCGCGTGGGATGGCAGCCGCGAGGCCGCGCGTGCGGTCCACGACGCGCTCCCGCTACTCAAGGCGGCCAAGCGCGTGGTCGTGGTGACGATCAATGGACTGCGCGGCGAATCAGCCGGAGGGCCGATCCCCGGAGCGGATATCGCCACTGCGCTGGCCCGTCATGGCGCGAGTGTGGAGGTGCAAGATATCGAAGGCGTCAAAGATGTTCCCGTCGGCGAGATGCTGCTGGAACGCATCGACGATGTCTCCGCCGATCTCGTCGTCATGGGTGGCTACGGGCATACACGATGGCGTGAGCTCATGCTCGGCGGCGCCACGCGTACTCTACTCGGCTCGATGACGGTCCCGGTCCTCATGTCGCACTGAGGCAGGTCGGTTAACGTAGAAAGACCACTGCAGGGTAGCGGCCAGGCGACCGGGAGTGCGGCGGCAACAGGTGGCAGGTGGCAGGTGGCAGGTGGCAGGTGGCAGCGACGGTAACACTACCAAGGTGCGCACTCCGCTGGCTACGCACCGGCCCTCCATCGACGCCGTTTGTCTCCTGCCTCTCTGCTCTCAGCCGTCGACATCGTCCGCACGGATCAGCAATACCGGACCGCTCGAAACACGCAGATAGCGTTCAGCGACGCTGCCAATCATCAACCGGCGCACGCCACGACGGCCGTGCGTGCCCATCACGACCAACTCAGCACCATACTCGCGCGCCGCCTGCTTCAACGCGGTCGCGACATCACTGCCAGAGTCTACCGATTCGACGATCTTCGTGTCGCCCACGACCTTGGCCGAATCCATCGCGGCCTTGGCTTCCGTGAGGACCAGCCGGGCCTCTTCGTCCATCGACTCGCGCAACGCGACCGGATCGTAGTAGCCGGCCGCAAGGAACACCGCCGGCTCATCGATCACATACACCGCCAGGGCCTCGCCCTGCAGGAGCGCGGCAAGCCGCACCGTCTCAGCCAAGGCCCGCTTGGACGATTCGCTGCCGTCGACAGCAACCAGGATTTTCTTGTACATGACACAAGCTCCGTCATCGATTGGGGAAGGACGGCGGCCATTGCACCGCGCATCCCTGGTTATAGAAAAATGGGCGGAAGTATGGCGCCGCTCTCCATCGCCTCATTCATTTCAGCGGCCAGCGTTTCACGCATTCCGGCGCCCGCCTCCGTTCCATTGACTGCGGCCCGGCTCGGCGGGCACACGAGCACCGGCCGTGTGCTATGGCGCAGGATTCGCTCAGCCACGGTGCCGAGCAGCCAGCGCGTAAGTGCGCCCCGTCCCCGACTGCCCATGACCACGAGGTGCGCGCCCCATCGGTCGGCCTCGTGCAGAATGGCCTCCGACACGGAAGGCGCCTGCGCCGAGGTGCCGATCAACGAAGTCTCTCCCTCGCGTGCGTGTTGCTCGAGCAATTCGCTCGCACGCGCGAGGACGTCCACGCCTTCTTTCATCGAGGCCTGGATCCGGTCCGCATAGCGCAAGCCCAGAGCGTGGTCGATCACATAGACAACGTGCAAGCGTGCCTCCAGCGGCAACCGCGCGATCGCCAGTCGCAGTGCTTCCATCGCGCTTTCGCTGCCATCGATGGCCACCATAACTTTCGAAAGACTCAGTCCACCGTCTTCGAGACAGGCAAACGGCACGTGAAGGACCGGACACGAGACGACCGCTGCCAGCTCCTCGGGATCGAGGCGCCAGGCACCGCCCCCGTGCGAATCACGAGAAAAACCGGTGATCGCGATCAGATTGGCCTGCCATTGACGCGCGAGGTCACCCACCGCAACGGCCGCCGTCACATGACGTTCGGACAGATCGAGCACCTGCGGCTCGGCGAAGCCGGAACGCCCGCGAAGCTGCTGAGCCGCTTTGTTGATGGCCATGCAGCTCGACGCGACCACGGACTGATGCGCATCGTTCCACTCCGTCTGACTGAGTGCGATCCAGGGGAACAGCGTGCGTGGGTTGCCGGTGATCGCGACGAGCTTGAGCGAGGCGCCCGGCGCACCCAACAGCATCGCATAGCAAGCCACCGAGCGCAGCCCCAGGCCGCCTTCGGCCGCCACGAGAATCCGGCTGGACGACTGCATTTCGTCAGCCATTTTGACTGGATTGTTCATCTTCGCGCCTCGCTTTTCGAACTGTTGCCGCGACAAACCGCGCCGCACGACCGTATCTGCATTCGGACTCCATTGCATGGTCGGCGTTCTGTCGCGGCGTGCATTGACCTGAGTCAATCCCGAGTCAAATCTGAGTCCATCCCGAATGACGCATGGGCATCCGCATGCGCCGCCGGGCGCCCGCGCTCACGCTCGCTGCCCCCCCGCTGACCGGTCCGGCGTTTCCTTTGTGTACCATTGCCCTCATCCGTGCCACCTTCTAACGTGAACCGAATGACCCCCAACGGTGACATTGCCAGCGACGAAGCCCTGCGCCTGCTGATCGAAGCGGTCGAGGACTATGCGATCTTCATGCTCGACCCGACAGGCCAGGTCGCGAGCTGGAATGCCGGCGCGCAGAAGATCAAGGGGTATCGGCGAGAGGAGATCATCGGCCA
This sequence comes from Burkholderiales bacterium, assembly GCA_026225235.1. GTDB lineage: Bacteria > Pseudomonadota > Gammaproteobacteria > Burkholderiales > Burkholderiaceae > Pararobbsia. The sequence goes on along the minus strand of JAMFSK010000095.1, from coordinate 151,662 downwards.
GCATTTCTCGATCTTCTATCTTCCCGATGACATCGCCGAAGGCAAGCCACAACGCGAGCTGGCTGCCGCCACTGCGGATGGGCGCATCGAAGACGAGGGATGGCGAATTCGCCGCGACGGGTCGCGATTCTGGGCCAACGTCATCATCACAGCCGTGTACAACCCGCTGGGCGTGCTGATCGGCTTCGCGAAAGTCACGCGCGATATGACGGAACGGCTGCGCATGGCGGGCCTCGAGCATTCGCGCGCTTTGTCGGCCCACGCGCAGACCGCACGCGAAGACGAGCAGCGCCGCATCGCACGCGAACTGCACGATGACCTCGGCCAGCAACTCGTCGCGATGAAAATGGACGTCAGCGTGCTGCAGAAGGAGTTCGACGGCAGCCTGTCGCCGACGGCGGTCGACAAGACGCGCCGCCTTCAGCGCCAGATCGATACAATGATCGCGTCCGTGCGGCGCATTGCAAGCGATCTTCGGCCTGTGCTGCTCGACGATCTGGGCTTGCTTGCCGCGATCGAATGGCTCGCGAATGAATTCCACCACCGATACGGAATCGAGGTGACGGCCCGTATGCACACCGGCGACCTCGTCTTCAGCGAGCAGGCCGCGTCCTTTATTTTCCGGATCGTGCAGGAAGCCCTGAACAACGTCACGCGGCACTCAGATGCGACAGAAGTGACTATCGAGCTGAACCGCACCGCCGATTCGCTCGCCATGAGCATCGTCGACAACGGGAAAGGTGCCGCACCGGATCTCCCCCGTCGTCCGGAGTCGTTCGGGTTACTCGGCATGCGCGAACGCGTGCATCAGCTCGGCGGCACACTGGATATCAACGGCGCGACGGGCAACGGCTTTCGCATCACCATCACTTTCCCCCTATATGCAATACGCCATGCGGAACCGGCATCACCCGGCCGCGCCTAGACCGTCATGAGATGTTCGCTTTCCGGCTCCGCGAGCCAGTCGCGTTCGCGCAGGAATTCGCGCGTGAGCCGTGCTTCGGGCGAGTCTTCCGCGGGTTGCCAGTCATAGAGCCAGCCCGCGCTCGGCGGCATCGACATGAGGATCGACTCGATCCTGCCGCCACTCTGAAGACCAAATGCCGTGCCGCGGTCGTGCAGCAGGTTGAATTCGACATAGCGGCCGCGCCGATACGACTGGAACGCACGCTCACGCTTGCCGAAACGCAGGTCGCGACGCGCCGAGATGATCGGCAGATACGCGTGGAGAAAAGCATCACCCACATTGCGCATCAGGGCAAACCCATCGGCCAGGCCCAGATCCGTCAGATCGTCGTAAAAAATGCCCCCGATGCCACGCGGCTCATTGCGATGCGGAAGAAAGAAATAGTCGTCGCACCAGGCCTTGAAGTGGGTATATAGATCGCGTCCAAAGGGCGCGAGGGCGTCACGACAGACTTGATGAAAATGCCGGGCGTCGTCTTCAAAACCGTAAAACGGTGTGAGGTCCATTCCTCCGCCGAACCAGGCAACCGGTGCTTCGCCCTCAGGAAACGCCATAAAGAGCCTGACGTTCATATGGACTGTCGGGCAATACGGATTGCGGGGATGCAACACGAGTGACACCCCCATTGCTTCAAACCGGCTACCACTCAGTAGCGGGCGTGAAGCCGCAGCAGAAGGTGGCAGGCTATCGCCGCCGACATGCGAGAAGTTGACACCACCGCGTTCGAAGAATCGTCCTTCCTCGATCACACACGAGCGGCCATCGCCGCGCAGACGATCATTCGAGGGGCGGGTCCACGCATCCACCGTGAACGGGTGTCCGTCAAACTCACTCAAGGCATCAACGATTCGTTTTTGCAGGTCGAGCAAGTACGTGCGAACGGATAGCACGTCGGGTTCCTGTTTCATCCCGGTTCGGCGGCAAGGCCGCGAGTTGGTTTGGATGTTTCACAGGTTACGGAATCAGGGGCGCCACGCCTTGATGTGGATCAAGCCGACGGCAAGCCATGGCCACGGTGTTCTCAGGGCGCAAGCGCCCTCAACACGTCGCGCCAGCTCACGATGCCGATCGGCCGGTTGGCGTGATCCACGATGGGGATACACGAGATGTTGGCGCTCAAAAACAGCTTGATCGCGTCGGCGACTTCGGCTTCCGGGCCCAACGTGGTCGGTCGACGTGTCGCGATCTGATGGACGCGCTTGTTGAGCGTAGCCACATCCCGGTTCGTCTCGACATCCGTACCTATATAAGGGCTCATCGCACGTAGCAAATCGCGATCAGACACCACTCCTAGCAACTCACCTTCATCCACTACCAGCAGATGATGAAACTTCGCCGAATCGAAGATTCTTTTGACTTCGGCCAACTTGTCGTCTAGCTCGATGGTGACGAGATTTCTCGACATGATCTCTTCTAATTTCATTGCTGACCTCTCTTTTCTCCGGTCTCGCGCGCACTCGTCACCGGCTATCGGCGCGTATCACGCGGCGACCGTTTACCGGATTAACGGCAAAAATCGACTGCGCTTAAGGAAGGTAATCCGGATCAGGCCGCTTGTCTTACGTGTCGATACGCTATGACGGTTGAACGTCAGTCGAAACATCTGAAAAACTGACATAGATCAAGAAAACGCAATTTGCAGACGTTTGGCAGCCGGAAGTCACCTGTATTGCCGTTCAGGAAATCCACTGTCCACCGTAATTGGACTTAGGCGTTGTGCCCTGCATCTATTTCGCAAGGCTCACGTTCTGCCCTTTCCTTTTTAGCGAAACACCATGCGTAATAACCAGCCGGTAACGAATGTCGAATACCCGTTCCCTGAAACAGACATGCTGGTTTCGGCCACCGATCTCTCGAGTGTCATTCAATACTGCAATCCGGCGTTTATCGAAGTATCCGGCTATACACGGGATGAGCTGATTGGTCAGCCACACAACCTCATTCGCCATCCCGATATGCCCGCGGTGGCATTCGGAGATATGTGGGCAACGCTCAAACAGGGTCATGCCTGGACGGCTCTTGTCAAGAATCGTCGCAAGAATGGCGACTACTACTGGGTACGGGCGAATGTGACGCCTATCGTGCAGAACGGCACCCCGGTCGGATATCTGAGCGTGCGCACGAAACCGGAACTCACTGAAATCAGGAAAGCGGAGCAGCTCTATGCGCGAATGGGGTCCGGCAAATCGAACCAACCCCTGCTCGTGCGGGGGCGGCCCAAACGTTCCGGCATACGGGGCGCGTATGACGCGTTTCGGAGCGCGAAGCTCGGCACGAGGACATTCATCACCGCCCTGATAGGGCCGCTTGCCATGGCCGCACTCTGGCCCGTCACGCCTATCTTGTCAGCCCAGAGCCTCCTCGTCAGTGCGATTGCCCTGGCCCTGGCAGGCGGCACGTTGCCCGTCTACCTGCTTGCGCGCCGTACGCAGGCGTCGCTCGACGAACTCGACCATATCGCCGGCCGGCTAGCCGCCGGGGATCTGGCCGTCACCCTTCCAGCAGCCCGCATCGACTCGACCAGCGGGGTGGCGCGAAGTCTGTCGCAACTCAAAGTCAGCCTGATCGCGATCGTGTCGGACGTCAGAAAGCAGATCGACCAGATGAAACTGGCCACCCGCGAGATTGCCAGTGGAAATCTGGATCTCTCGAGTCGTACCGAACGACAGGCAGCATCGCTTCAGGAGACGGCGGCGTCTCTCGAACAACTCACCGCGGCGGTACGAAGCAACGCACACTCGGCCCGACAGGCCAACTCAATGATCGAAGAAGCTCGGTCGGCCACGCGCAGCGGCAGTGATGCGGTGCATTCGACGCAGGAGACGATGCACGACATATCGCGCACGTCTGGGCAGATCACGGCCATCGTGGCGACGATCGACAGCATTGCTTTTCAGACCAACATCCTCGCTTTGAACGCGGCCGTCGAGGCCGCTCGCGCAGGCGAGTCAGGTAGAGGCTTTGCGGTCGTCGCCGGCGAGGTGCGCGGTCTCGCTCAGCGCTGTGCGAGCGCCGCCAAGGAAATCAGGACGATCGTCAGCTCAAACGTCAACGTGGCAAAGCGAGGCGGCGAAAGTGTCGTTCGCGCGACCGCGCAAATGAGCGACATCACCGCCGCCATGCAGGACATATCGAAAATCATGGGAGAAGTCTCGATCGCCGGCGAGCAACAGTCCAAAGGGATCGACAGCATCAACGACGCCGTGACCGAACTCGACGACGCCACCCAGCAGAATGCCGCACTCGTGGAAGAAAGTGCGGCGATTGCGCAGGGTCTGGCGAACCAGGCCGATGTGCTTGACGAGGCCGTCCGCCTTTTTACCTTGCCCGTCGCCCAGGCGGCTGGCTGATTGCTGCGGCAACCTTGAGGCGCACCCGTCATGGGTGCGCCCAGGATCTGAAAAGGCCCCTGGCAAGTTCGCCCTTTCCCCGCCCCTCGGGCCCCTGCCCTTCACGTCCGTGCAAGCAATTGTGCGCGTGAGGACAAGCCCCGGCAATTTCCGCCACCTACCCTCGTCCTCACGCGATGCGCCATGGCCTGCATGGCGCGGGCCAATTTCACCCGCCGCTCAGGGAGTTGTGTGATGCCTAATCATTTCCTCATTGATGGACGAAACTTTCGCGCCGGAAACCCGCTTGCCGCCCGCTGGCGTCAGGCACTCTTCAGCGCCGTTTGCCTGCTCGCGCTAGTGGTCTCGGGCCACGCCCGCGCCGCCGCTTCGGCCGTACCGGCCGAGTGCAAGGCACTTCAGGCGAAATACCCGCAATTCAAGGGCAAGACACTGGTCAACGCGATCAATCCGCACACCCCCGGCTACGAAGCACTCGACCCTAACGACCCGAGCAAATACATCGGTTTCGACATCGATCTGGGCGAGACGATCGGCAACTGCCTCGGCTTCACGATGACCTACAAGCCCGTCACGTTCGCAGCCCTGCTGACGACGCTGCAAAGCGGCCAAGCCGATATCGTGATTTCCGACATCTATGCGACCGAAGATCGCGCGAAAGCGGCTGACTTCATCACGTATTCCAAGGTGTTCGACGGCGTGCTCGTCGTGAAGGGCAACTCGAAGAAAATCACCGGCATCAACACGACGTTGTGCGATACCGCTGCCGCGGAAAACACCGGCTATGTAGAAGTGCCGCTGATTCAGAACCTCGGACCGCAGTGCAAGGCAGCCGGCAAGTCGGAAGCGACCGTGCAACTCTACGACAACAACGCAGACTGCATCCAGGCCATCCTCGCAGGCCGCGCCGACACCTATGTCAACGACGTCAACACCGTCGACCAGGCGGTCAAGGCCTTCCCCGACAAGCTTGAAAAAGCCGTGGCCGTCACGCTGCCCTATTCGGTCGGTATTGGTGTACCGAAGAACAACCCTGAATTCCGCGACGCCATCATGGCTGCGCTGGTCGCGATCCAGAAGGCGGGCATCCAGACGCAACTGCTCACCAAGTGGTCGCTCGGCGCGGAAAACCTTGAAAAGCCCAAGCTGATCGTGGGGAACTGATGGATCTTTTTCTCCACTATCTGAGCCTGCCGTACCTGCTGAAGGGTATCGGCTTCACGATCGCGGTCACCTGCCTCGGACTCGCCGGCGGCCTTGTCGTGGGCTTGATAGTGGCGGCCATGCAGTTGAGCCGCATCGGCCCGCTCGCCGCCATCGCCCGCGCCTACACGGTCATTTTCCGCGGCACGCCGCTGATCCTTCAGCTCGTGTTCGCGTACGACGCGCTGCCGCACATCGGGCTCAAGCTGAGCGCGATCGGCGCAGCCGGCCTCGCGCTGGCGGCCAACGAGGGGCCTTTCATCGCGGAGATCCTGCGCGCGGGTGTACTCGGTGTCGATCGCGGGCAGACGCTCGCGGGGCAGGCGCTGGGTATGACGCCCACCGTGTTGATGCGCCGCGTGATTGCCCCTCAGGCGATCCGTACGATGGTGCCGGCGTTTGGCAACGAGTCGGTCAGCGCCTTGAAAAACTCGTCACTCGCGTCGGTGATCGCCGTCGATGAACTGACCTTGCGCAGTACGCAGCTCGCGTCGTCGACGTTCGATTTCTTCTCGATCTTCTTCGCATCGGGCTTGATGTATCTGCTGCTGACTGGCGCGATCGGTGCGATTCAGTTGTTCGTCGAAGGGTCGCTCGATCTGGATCGTCCGGTTGAGTCGAGACGGTTCTCTCGTCTCCTTTTTTGGCGTCGCACAGGCGCCGTCGCGAAGCCGGCGGACGCGGCATTTGCCACGCCGCCTGCGGAACCCGATACAGCCGCAGAGACAGGCAATGTGGCAGTGATCCCCATGAGGTCGTCTAAATCGGATCGAGCCGATCGGCTCGCTCACCTCGACGGCAACGGAGCAGCGGTCGAGATCAAGGGCCTGCAGAAGCGCTATGGCGAGCAGGTCGTGCTCAACGGCTTCGATCTCACGATCCGCTCCGGAGAAGTCATCGCGCTGCTCGGGCCGAGCGGTTCGGGCAAGAGCACCTTGCTTCGATGCATCAACCATCTGGAGCGGTGGGACGCGGGCGAAATCCGCATCGGCGGACGACGTCTCGGCTTTCGGGTCGACGGGCGGCCGCTCACGCCGCACGATCTTGCCAACGAGCGTGCGAATGTCGGTGTCGGCATGGTGTTCCAGCAATTCAATCTGTTCAGTCACCTCACGGCACGCGAGAACATCGCGGGGCCGCTGCGCTGGGTCCACGGCATCGCACCGGCGGACGCTGACCGGCGCGCGCACGAACTGCTTGAACGCGTCGGGCTGAGTCATCGCGCAGACGCGTTGCCACGGCATCTGTCGGGGGGGCAGCAACAGCGCGTCGCCATCGCGCGGGCGCTCGCACCCAACCCGCGTGTGCTGTTGCTCGACGAACCCACATCGGCGCTCGACCCGGAACTGGTCGGCGAAGTGCTCGATGTGGTCCGGCGGCTCGCCGTCGAGGACGGCCTCACGATGATGATCTCGACTCACCAGTTGCGCTTCGCCGACGAAGTCGCCGATCGGGTCGTCTTCATGAGCGGTGGCGCGGTCATCGAGGACGGTCCCGCGCACGAGGTGCTCACGCACCCCCGCCATCCCTTGATGGTCCGATTTCTCCGTGTCATGGCCGCCGACAGCCGGCTTGAAGTCGCGCCATGAGCGCTGCGCCCTGACACTTTCACTCTCCCGATCCAGCAGTGCCCTGCGAGAATCCCCAGGGCACCTCACGAGGTCCGAAACATGAAGCACCATACCCTTGCCGTCTCGCCCGCCACCGTGCATTGGGGATATTTCAGCAAGCAAGTCGCACCCGTCCTCACCCTGAAGTCAGGCGACCGCGCCACCATCGAGACGCTCACACACCATGCGAACGATGACCATGAGCGCATGATCTCCGGGGACCCCGGCGCCGAAAGCGTGTTTCACTGGACGCGCGAACACAAGGCCATTTCTCGCCGCGGCGCCGGCCCCACGGAGGGACCGTTCAAGGTCGGCGCAGGTGAGGGAATCGGCGTCCATTTGCTGACAGGACCGGTTGCGATCGAAGGCGCCAAACCTGGCGACGTCTTGGAGGTGCGCATTCTGGATGTGCGCCCGCGCCCGAGTTGCCATGCATGCCATGTGGGCCGTTGCTTCGGTTCGAATGTCGCCGCGTCGTGGGGGTTTCAATACCATGACCTGATCGAGGAGCCCAAGCCGCGCGAAGTGGTCACCATCTTCGAACTCGATACGTCCGGCGAACCATTCGCGCGCGCTGTCTACAACTACGTCTGGACACCGCAGACCGATCCGGACGGCATCGTCCATTCGACGATCGACTACCCCGGCGTGCAGGTGGACCACTCACTCGTGCGCAAGCGCGAGAACATCCTGCAGAACGTCAAGGTGCCGGCGCGGCTACATTTCGGCACGATGGGGCTCGCGCCCTCGGAGTCAGACTATGTGAGTTCGATTCCGCCCGGCTACACCGGCGGCAATATGGACGACTGGCGCATCGCGAAAGGGGCCAAGATGTACTACCCCGTTGCCGTGGAGGGGGCCTTTTTTTCCGTCGGCGATCCTCATGCCGCGCAGGGGGACAGCGAACTCGGGGGTACCGCGATCGAAACTTCGCTCACGGGCGATTTCGAATTCATCCTGCACAAGAAGGATGACCTCGACGGGACCGTTCTCGAAGGCTTGACCCATCCGATGCTGGAAACGGACGAGCAGTGGTCGGTCTACGGCTTTACGTTCCCGAACTATCTGGCCGAGCTGGGCGTCAATGCGCAGACCGAAGTGGCGCAACACTCGAGCCTCGACAAGGCGATGCGCGACGCTTTCCGCAAGCTGCGACGCTTTCTGATGACGGTGCATCACCTGAGCGAAGACGAGGCCATCGCGCTGATGTCGGTGGCGGCAGACTTCGGCGTCACGCAGGTCGTCGATGCTAACTGGGGCGTACACGGTTCGATCCGCAAAAACGTCTTCACGGACCGGTAAGCGGCTTCGAGGGACGCAGCCTCCCAGATGCGAAGAACCTCAACCGTGCTCGCCCCGGTGGCCCCGGTCGCAGATGACGGCGCTGTGCTCCACCTTGTCGGACACTGACGCCGGATGCGCTCGCGCCGGCCGCTTAGGCGACACAGCCAGTCGACGACACCGCGCGCCACTGCGGTGCATGTGTGCGCGGCGCTGGCGCAGCGAGCGGATCCCCGTTTCGAGCTACGCTCCGCCCTCTGGGGTCGTACGTGCTACGCCGGGCCAACGGCCGCTTGCACACCTGCTCTGCGCGAGCCTGACGGCTTCACCCCAGATCACGGCTCACCGCCGCTCCTTCAGTTCACCATGGCCCGGAGGTTGCTTTCATGTTCCCGCACGTAACGTGTCCGGCATCGGACAGCAACCGGTCACGGACTACCGCTCGACGCCTGCGCGTCCCCCGCCACGGCCCGGAGCCCACCTTGGATCTGCTGCGCTTTACCACCGAGTCCTACCCCGAAGTCGAACGCCTGCGCGCATGGAACCAGGCGCTCGACGGTCTGGGCTTGCGCAGCGATCTGACCCGTATCACTCCGGCCGCCCGCACCCTGCACGGCACGCTTACCTCCCAAACCTCGAGCGGCGGCTTCGATCTGAGCCTCCTCACATCGGTTGCGCAGACCCTCGAAGCCGGGAGAGCGGTGTCGGACAGCCTGATGGTCGTGCTGCACATCGACGGCGAAGCCGCCTTGACGGTGGATGGCAGGCGCGAACGGGTCGCCCCCAACGACATCGTTTATCTGCCGTCGCGCGAGTCGGCTTCACTGACTTTCGCATCTGATTTCCGTGCATTTGTGGTTCGTACACCGCGCGAGGCGGTCAGCGCACGCCTGCTGGCGCCCTCGTCGATGCGCGCGACGCGGATTGCGGCCGCGACCGGCATCGGCCATGTGTTCTCGGGCTTCCTGCATTCGATCGCCGAAAGCGTCGATACGCTGTCGCCCAGCGAGTTGCGTCCGCTCGAACTCGCGCTGTCCGAATTCCTGGTGGTGAGCCTGGCCGGGCACGAGCGCGAGGGCAGCTTCAGCGGCCTCACATCGGCCCAGACGGCCCTCTTCGCGCGCGTGTGCCGCACCATCGAAATGCGGCTTGGCGACTCTGACCTAAGTCTCGCGCTGATCGCAAAAGAAGAACGTGTGTCGTCACGCTATTTGCAAAAGCTCTTTGAGACCGTCGGACAAAGTTTTTCGATCTATCTGCGTCAGCGGCGTCTCGAACGCTGCCGCGCGGAGCTGGTCGATCCGCTCTACGAGAAGATGTCGATTTCAAACATCTGTTTTCGATGGGGCTTCAATGACCCTGCCTATTTCAGCCGCGCCTTTCGCGAGCAGTATCAGACCTCGCCGAGCGGCTTCCGTCATGAAGCGAGCCTCGAGCTTGCGCGGCATCTGGTCCGGCGCATCTCGCGCGGCTTGCCCATCAATGCGGAAAGCCTGCTCACGCATGCGCAACAGAGCGTCGCCGCGAGCGCGCCGCCAACCGCCTTCCACGACACCGACACCCTGGTTGCAGAGCCCCAGGTCAACACGCAGACCGACGACGTCAAACCCGTCAGGCGCCGGACAGGTAAACCTCGCCATCATCTGCTGCGCGCGACTGCGAACACCGTGCATTGGGGCTATTTCAGCCACGATCTGAAGCCCGTGCTCGAAGTCGACAGTGGCGACACCGTGACCATCGAGACCCTCACGCAGCATGCTTCCGACGACTGGGCACGGATGGTGGCAGGCGACCCGGGCGCCGAAAGCGTGTTCCACTGGACGGCCGAACGCAAAAACGTCAACCGACGCGGAGCGGGTCCGATCGACGCCTCGATCTACGGCCGGGGCGCGGGCGAAGGCTTCGGCGTGCATATCTGCACCGGGCCAGTCGCCGTTCGCGGCGCCGAGCCCGGCGATGTGCTCGAAGTCAGGATTCTCGACATCCATGCGCGCCGTTGCGCAAACCCGCCATTCGCGGGGCGGGCCTTTGGCAGCAATGCCGCGGCGTGGTGGGGGTTTCACTATCGTGAACTGCTGACCGAACCGAAGCCACGCGAAGTCATCACGATCTACGAACTCGATGCGGAACTCACCGACAACGGATCGGCTTGTGCACGCGCGGTCTACAACTTTCATTGGACACCACAGCGCGATCCTTTCGGTGTCATGCACCCCACGATCGACTACCCAGGCGTACCGGTCGATCATTCCACCGTGGTCGAGAATCACGGCATTTTGAAGAACGTGAAAATCCCGGTGCGCCCGCACTTTGGACTGATCGCCGTGGCGCCCCAGCAGGATGGCCTGATCGATTCGATTCCGCCTTCCGCGTTTGGCGGCAACCTCGATAACTGGCGGGTGGCCAGCGGCGCGAGCGTCTACCTGCCCGTAGGCGTGCCGGGTGCATTGCTGTCGATTGGCGACCCGCACGCCTCACAGGGTGACTCCGAACTGTGCGGCACCGCGATCGAATGTTCGCTGACCGGTGACTTCAAACTCGTGCTGCACAAGAAAGCCACCCTGGGTAACGAAGCCTGGGCCGACCTCACCTACCCGCTCGTCGAGACCGCGGATGAATGGGTGCTGCACGGCTTCAGTCACGCCAACTACCTGGCTGAATTCGGCGCTCAAGCGCAAAGCAAAGTGTATGAAAAATCGACGCTCGACCTTGCCATGCGCGACGCCTTTATCAAAACTCGCCGCTTTCTGATGACGGCCCGTGGGCTCACGGAAGACGAAGCGATCTCGCTAATGTCAGTCGCCGTCGATTTCGGCGTGACCCAGGTTGTCGACGGCAACTGGGGCGTGCACGCGATCATCCGCAAGGCGTTGTTCGAGGACTAGCGTTCTCTTCTCATTGACGAATCTCAAACCCCGTACAAGGAAAGTTCATGTCTTTGCCAAGCATGCTGATGGTCGCCGGTGCGCCGACGCCCGTCGCGCCGTTTTCGCACGCCGCCGAAGTTGACGGCTGGGTCTTCGTGACCGGACAGATGCCCACGCATCCCGACGACGACGACGCACCGCTGCCGGATGGTGTACAGGCGCAGACCACCCGCGTGCTCGACAACCTCGTCATCGTGCTCGAGGGAGTGGGATTGACGCTCGACAATGTGGTCAATGTGAGGATCTTCCTCACCGAGTTCAAACGCGACTACGCCGCGATGAACGAGACCTACCGCGCGTTCTTTGGAGCACGGCCTCTGCCGGCACGGACCTGCGTGGGCGTGACCGGTCTGGCACGCGACGCGTTGGTCGAAATCGATCTGGTTGCCCGACGGCCGTGAAGGTCGTTCAGTGCCGCGCCTTGTGCTGATTACGCAGCACCTGCCGTATTTTGCGGGCCATGGCTTCGAACGAATAGGGCTTGCTAAGCAATTCGACCCCTTCATCGAGCCTGCCCGCGTGGACGATGGCGTTATCCGTATAGCCTGACGTGAACAACACGGCGATATCGGGCAATCGCTCGCGGGCTTTGCGCGCGAGCTCCGGGCTTCGCAGTGGCCCGGGCATGACGACGTCGGTAAAGAGCAGGTCGATCGGGACACCACTTTCGATAATGGCGAGCGCGCCTTCCGCGTCTTTAGCCCTGAGCACGTGATAACCGAGATCTGACAATAACTCGACCACCGTGGTACGCACCGCTTCGTCGTCTTCGGCGACCAGCACGGTTTCCGTCCCCCCGACGACCGGCCCGGTATCGACTTCGACGACGCGGTCTTCCTCCTGCTTCGCGCGCGGGAGATACAGGCGCACCGTGGTGCCGTGGTTCGCCTCGCTGTAGATCTTCAGATGACCGTCCGACTGTTTGACGAAGCCGTAGGCCATGCTTAATCCGAGACCCGTGCCCTGACCTTCAGCCTTCGTGGTGAAAAACGGCTCGAGAACATGATCAAGGATCTCGTGCGGAATACCGGACCCTGTATCGGTAACCGCCACCATGACATATTGGCCGGCTTTCACGTCAGGATTCCGGGCGGCATAGTTATCGTCAAGCGATGCGTTGCCCGCTTCGACGGTGAGATGTCCCTGTCCCTCCATCGCATCCCTGGCGTTGATCGCCAGATTCAGGAGCGCATGCTCCACCTGAAACGGATCGACAAGGGTGTTCCACAGGCCGCCGGAGACGATGGTCTCAATTTCGATGCTCTCTCCCAGGGCACGCCGAAACATATCGTCGAGGCCTCGGACCAGGCGACCCAGATTGACCACCTTAGGCGCGAGGGGTTGCCGGCGGCCGAAGGCGAGCAACTGCGAAGCGAGCTTGGCGCCGCGCGCCACGCCCGCCTGTGCATTGCGCACATGCTGCTCAGCATGCGCCATCCCGACCACGTCTTGCCCGAGCAATTGAAGATTGCCGCCAATTACCTGCAGGAGATTGTTGAAATCGTGTGCGACACCGCCCGTCAGCTTGCCGATTGCTTCCATCTTCTGGGATTGCGCAAGCGCTGCGTTGACGCGCGCAAGCGCTTCGGCCGCCTGCACTCGCTCAGTCACGTCTCGTGTGATCTTGGCAAACCCGATTAGGGTACCGTCGTCCCCATAAATCGGATCGACGACAACATGTGCCACAAAGGTGCTGCCGTCCTTGCGCACACGCAGGCCTTCTTGCTCGAACTTGCCCTCACTCGCGGCAATCGCCAGCGCTCGGGCGGGAAGATCTTTCTCGCGATCGGCTTGCGTGTAGAACCGCGAAAAATGGGTACCGATAACCTCGTCTAGCTTATAGCCTTTAATCCGCTCGGCGCCGGCGTTCCAGTTCGTAATCTCGCCCGTTGGCGACAGCATGTAAATGGCGTAATCGGTCACACCCTGAACAAGGCGTCTGAACCGGTCCTCACTCTGGCGAAGGGCCTCTTCGGCCACTTTGCGCTCCGTGATATCCCGGGTGATCTTGGCGAAGCCGACCAGCTCTCCGTCCGCGCGACGGATCGAATCGACCACGACGCTGGCCCAAAAGTGCGTGCCGTCTTTTCGCACCCGCCAGCCTTCATCTTCAAACTTGCCTTCTTCCAGAGCGATACGCAGCGCACGAGCGGGCTTGCCGGCTGCCCGGTCTTCGTTCGTGTAAAACACAGAGAAGTGCTGGCCGATGATCTCGGACGCCACATATCCCTTGAACCGTTGCGCGCCCGCGTTCCAGCTATTGACGAAGCCGTCCAGAGTGAGCATGTAGATCGCATAGTCGCTCACGCTCGTGACCAGCAGTTCAAAGCGCTGTTCGACGGTCGCATCGGTCGAGACTCGGCCGTTTTCAATATTCATGGCTAGTCGTACCTGGTTGCTGCGTGAGCACAAACGCCATCGGCAGCGCTCCGCGGGGGCTTTCGCCCGATACGAGATGAAGCGTGGACGGTTCCATGACGGATAAACAGTGTTGAATAGCTGGAACAGCTTAGTACGGCTAGGGCCGAACTGCTACGTTTGCTTTCGAAACCAGACAGAACCCCAGCGCGCCCAGCTCTCCGGAGCACGACGAACTCAGTCACCGAGGGGCTCGGAGGTCATAATGCGATATACTGTATATATCGTTTTTGTGGGTAACATTGTGTGTGTCATAGAAAATCTGGAACTTGCAGACACGACGCAGTCGCATAGCGAACATGTTGAGCCCTGAAAGCCGCTTTATTTGGCTTTAAAACTTACGCGGAACCCCTCCTATTCCTGGATTTCAAGATGAAACAGCGCGCAACGGTGGTATGCATGCAGAAGGGGCGCTTGCTGCTCGTCGTCAACCGTCGCGCAAATTGGGCGCTGCCAGGCGGAAAGCCCGGGTCGGGAGAGCCCCTGTCGCTCACCGCGGCGCGCGAGTTGACGGAAGAAACGGCGCTGGGCGCCGTTCGCATGAATTTCCTATTCCGGTTCACGGGGAGAACAACAGAGCATCACGTCTTCGAAGCGCTAGTCGATGACGACGCGGTCGTGCAGGCATCAAGAGAAATCGTGCGATGCGAGTGGGTGAGTCCGTCGGAGATGGCGAGAACCAATGCGAGTCCCACCACCCTTGCCATTGTCGACCGTGTCCTCGGCGCGACGCGAGAGGCAAAGGCTCGCAAAGCCTAGTGTTCACGGGCCCGGCCGGAACGCGATCACTACATAATGATCGAATCGCGCAAAATGGCCAACCGAGCGGTCCGAGCGGCTACACTGTGGGCAGATATGTTCCGCCCGAGTCTGGTCCGATCCCGCGGCTAGCCGGCACCCTTACCCGCCGACCAACATGAAAGTAGCCAAGCGCCGAGAGGCAATGCTCAAGGCTGTGCTCTCGGGCACCAACGACGTCAGTGCGCTCTGCGAGCATTTCGGCATGTCCGAGGCCACGGTGCGCCGTGACCTGCGCGCGCTCGCCGACGAACGGCGCATCCTGCGCACCTATGGGGGCGCGGCGCCGTCGATCGGCATGCACGAACCAGAAGAGTCCCTCGATACCCGGCGTGAAAGCTTTCGCGCGCAGAAGGATGCCATCGCGCGCGCCGCTGTCGAGCACGTGCAGGACGGCGACACCATTTTCCTCGACGGCGGCACTACGACGGCCGCGCTTGCGCGCTGTCTGGTCGCGCGGCGCGATGTGCACGTCGTGACCAACAATCTGCTCGCCGTCGGGATCCTTGCCCCGGGCGAGGTCCGGGTGACCGTGGTCGGAGGCGACGTGCGGCCGTCAAGCATGAGCACGCTTGGGCCTCTTGCGCAGGTCACGCTGAGCCGTATGTCGTTCGACAAGGCCTTTCTGGGCGCGGACGGTGTCGTCGCGGGTCGGGGCCTGTGCGAAGCGAGCGCCGAGCAGGCCTGGCTCAAGGAATGTGTGATCCGCCAGGCGGCCAACGTATTTGTGCTTGTCACCTCGCACAAGCTCAACCACGCGAGCCAGCAGCACTGGACCCCGCTTGAGCGCAACTGGACGCTCATCACCGATGCTGCCCCGCACGCCGCCGAACTGGTCGCATTCGCCTTGCGCGACGAGATCGCCATCGAGACGGCTTCACCCATCGCCTAGGCTCAGGCACGGGGCGCTACCTGCTGCCCCTGGTCGCTGCGCCTCCCGTTCCCGCCTTCTTTCGCCCTCCCTACTTCGCGCCTTCCGCGCGATCCCCTCTGCCATCCGCCCTGCTCGTCTTCCGTCTTCCGCGTTCTCGTCTGTTCATCGGGTCCCTGCCTGACTAGCTGCTGGCTGGCTGACCGACCTGTCGGTATCGTCCATGCCCGTTTTGATTGATCTAAGCATTAGTGCAAACACTTAATGCGCGTTTCGATCAAAATGTCCTAGACTCCAACCCTGACTTCGATTGACGCACTCGTCCGGCGAATACAGCCGCTGTTCATGTTTGACCCTGTTCTTTACAAAAGCGCGATCTCGCTGAGAACCGCACATTTTTCTGCAAAGGGAATACGAAGCAAATGGAAGCGATTCGAGATATCGAAAGCCGCTCGTACATCGACGGGCAATGGGTGACGGGCGACGACGGCTCATTCGAGGTGCTGAACCCCGCGACCGGCGAGGTCATCCAGCAAGTCAACCAGGTCTCCGCAGCTCAGGTCCAGCAAGCGATCGCCGCGGCACGCCGCGCCTTCCCCCAGTGGTCCCGCCGCGCGCCGCTCGAACGTGCGCAATATATGAAACGCATCGCCGCGCTGGTGCGCCGCGACGCTGAACGGCTCGCGCGAGTGGTCGTGCTCGAGCAAGGCAAGACGATCCGCGAGGCACGAGGAGAGGTCGGCGGCACCGCTGAATTCTTCGACTACTTCGCAGAATTCGCGCGCCGTATCCAGGGCGAGATCCTGCCCTCCGATTTTCCGGGCGAACAGATCTGGATCCAGCGCGTCGCACTCGGCGTAGTCGGCGCGATCATCCCCTGGAACTATCCGAGCGTGCTGGTCGCGCGCAAGGTCGCGCCGAGCCTGATCGCCGGCGACACGATCGTGCTCAAGCCGCATGAAATGACGCCTCTGTCGGCACAGGAAATGGCGCGGATCTTCCACGAGGCCGGCGTGCCTGCCGGGGTGATCAACATCGTGAACGGCACCGGCAAAACGGTCGGCGAAGCCATCACCAACTCGCCCGATCTCGACCTACTGACGATGACAGGCAGCGTGCCGACCGGCAAGCGCATCATGGCCGCCGCCGCCGCGAACCTGACACCCGTGTCGCTGGAACTCGGCGGCAAGGCACCCTTCATCGTGATGGCCGACAGCGATATCGACCTCGCCGTGCGCTCGGCGGCGACGTCGCGCTACATGAACTGCGGCCAGGTCTGTATCTGCAACGAACGCACACTCGTGCAACGCAATGTCTACGACGCGTTCGTCGAGCGCTTTATCGCCGTGACCAAGCAGTTGAAGGTCGGCATGCCGCTCGATGAAAGCACCGACATCGGCCCGAAGGTCAGCCGACAGGAACTTGACAAGGTCGATGCCTTTGTCAGCGATGCGATCCAGCTTGGCGCGACGGTTGCCTTCGGGGGCGGCCGCCCGACGAACCCGCCGAGCAGCGGCGGCTACTGGTACAACCCGACGATCCTGACCGGCCTCGACCTCGAAGCGCCGATCATGCACAAGGAGATCTTCGGACCGGTGCTGCCCATCGTGCCCTTCGACACGCTCGACGAAGCGCTCTCGATCGCCAACGAAAGCCGCTACGGCCTGTCGGCATACCTTTTCACGAACGACATGCGCACGATCATGCGGGCCGTGAACGAGATCTCCTTCGGCGAGGTCTACGTCAACCGCGTCGGCCCCGAAAGCATTCAGGGCTTCCACGGCGGCTATGGCGATAGCGGCATCGGTGGCGACGATGGCTCGCACGGCCTCGATGTCTATCTGCGCAAGAAGACCGTCTACCTGAACTACTCGGGCGCGGCCACCGTACCGGTGGTCCCCGCGCGCTGAGAACCCTGGATGCCGCCGCCCGCTCGCGCGGGTGCGCACCTCGACCCGCGAGGCGGCGGAGCATCGACATCGCGAATGTGTGCGTGGTGCGTGTGCACGGATGCGGGACGCAAGCAGGATGGAAGCAGGACGACAGCGGCTCGAAGCACACGCCGCACACCTACAAGAATCTGGAAGGAGACAACGATGCTCGCAAGCAAACGGCAATCCCTCAAATACCTGCTGAGTCTGTCCATGCTGTCGCTCACGATGAATGTGCGCGCACAGCAGAAACTGAAGATCGGCGTGGTCGTTCCCACGCTCGATGCGCAGTTCTGGAACAGCTATGTGGACTTCATGAAGCAAGGCGCAACGCAGCTCGGCGTCGACCTCGTCGTGCTTAACGCCGATAACAAGCCCGACGGCATGGTGCGTAGCCTCGAAGACTTGGTCGGTCAACACGTCGACGGCATTATCTTCACGCCCTATTGGGCGACTGCCGTGCCGGGTTTGACGCTCGCAAAGAACGCCGGCATTCCGGTGATCCTCACGGACTCCTACCCCGACTTCAGCCCCCAGACCGCGCGTTTCCCGAACTACATCGCCTTTATCGGTCCGAGTGATGAAGACGCGGGCTACGCCATGGCGATCAAGCTGTTCTCCGCGATCCCAGCTGGCGCAAACGGCAAGAAGGTGATCGGTGTGGTCAACGGCACCGCCGGAACGTCGGTGGCGATCGACCGCCGCAAGGGCCTCGGCCGCGCGCTCAAGGAACATCCCGAAGTCGAGGTGGCGGGCGAGGTCGATGGCAACTTCGTGCGTGATACCTCGCAGACTGCGTTCGAATCGCTTTACCAGGGTCATCCGGACATCAAGGGCGTGTGGGCCGCGAACGGCGGCACCGCGACGGGTGTGCTTGCCGCGCTCAAGAATGCAAACAAGCAGCCAGGGAAAGACGTATTCGTGGTCGCAATGGACCTGAACCCCGAAAACGTGCAGGCGGTCAAGCGCGGCGACCTTCTGTTCGATATCGGCGGCCACTGGCTGCAAGGCGGATTTGCACTCGTGATGCTGTTCGATCAACTCAAAGGCAAGCCGGTCGCCAAGCAGTCGGACACCGTCAAACTGCACCTGCTGCCGCTCACGCGCGAACTCGTGCCGCAGTTCGAAAAGGATTTC
Organism: Burkholderiales bacterium; assembly: GCA_026225235.1. Lineage (GTDB taxonomy): Bacteria > Pseudomonadota > Gammaproteobacteria > Burkholderiales > Burkholderiaceae > Pararobbsia. The sequence continues at coordinate 133,169 of JAMFSK010000095.1, read as the reverse complement.
CCGAATGGCATCCCGCCGTACGACTTCAAGAAACACTCGCGCTTCTATACGCCCGATGCGCCGGCCGCGACGTTCGAGATGAAATACAGCAGCTAGCCCCCCGCAGCGAACGGTACTCCAGATGACACTCGTAGCAGAGCATATCAACAAGCGTTTTGGCAGCACGGTGGCGCTGCGCGACGTCTCGATCTCATTGGTTCCCGGGGAAGTGCATGCGCTCGTCGGTGAAAACGGCGCGGGCAAATCCACGCTGCTCAAAATTCTCGCGGGGGCCGAACGGCCCGACGATGGCACGATGCGGCTGGCTCACGCCGACTACGCACCGCTCGACACGCGTGCGGCGGAACGCCGTGGCATCGCGCTGGTTCACCAGGAATTGACGATCAATCCGTCGCTGACGGTCGCGGAAAACGTCTTTATCGACCGGTTAAGTCGCTTTGCACGCTTCGGCTTCCTGCAACGCAAGGCGCTCAATCGAGCCGCGCAGGACGTGCTCGACAGCTTTGGCGCAGACATTCTTGTCTCGGCCTCGCTCGATCAGCTCGACCTCGGTCAATGGAAATGCATCGAAATCGCGCGCGCCCTCTCGCTCGATCCACAGATCCTGTTCCTCGATGAGGCGACCGCCTTTCTCGGGCGCAAGGAAGTCGGTGCGCTGTTGAAAGCGATCCAGGCGCTCAAGGCGCGGGGGCTGTCGGTCGCCTTCGTGTCGCATCATCTGAGCGAGGTCACCGAGGTCGCCGACCGGCTGACGATTCTCAAGGACGGCGGCAACGCCGGACACTCGAGTGTGGCCGAGACGACGCCGGCCGATATCCATGCGCGCATGGTCGGGCGCGACATCTCCGGTCATGTGTTTCCGCCGAAGGCACATAAGCCACCCGTGGAGGTCATCCTGTCCGTACGCAGCGTGAGCTCGACAGCGAAACTCGACGACGTTTCCCTCGACGTGCGCGGTGGTGAGATCGTCGGCATGGCGGGGCTCAAGGGAAGCGGGGGCGAAGCGCTGCTTGAGACCGCGATGGGCGTGCTCGCGCCGGACCGCGGCACCCTCACGCTCGGCGGCGAGGCTTATGCGCCAAAGTATCCGGGCGCGGCCTGGCGCGCGGGCGTCGCGTATCTGCCAGGCGATCGTACAGGCGAAGGCCTGATCAGCGATTTCAGCGTGCTCGACAACCTCGTCATGGCGCAGCCGCCGCGCCGCTTCGCGTTCTTTGACGCACATGTCGCGCGTCGCGGCGCAGCCGATCTCACTGCTACGCTCAAGATCAAGGCCGCAAGCCCGGCCGTCGCCTGCCGCACGCTCAGCGGCGGCAATTTACAGAAAGTCGTACTCGCCAAATGCCTCTATGTGCGCCCGCGCCTGTTGCTATTGAACAATCCGACGCGCGGGGTCGATATCGGCGCGCGCATCGAGATCTACCGGACGATTCGTGCGATGGCCGACGAGGGTGTGGCCGTGCTGCTGGTCAGCGATGACCTGCCCGAATTGATCGGCCTGTCGGACCGGCTCGCCGTGATGCGTGGCGGCCGCATCGAGCACGAATTCGCCGACACCGACACGCCGGACGAAAAGTCCATCGTCCGGTTCATGACCTGACCTGGAGACGACCATGAGCCGCCTGCCCGCCCCTGCTTTTATCGATCGTTTCAGGAAGACCGGAACCGACATGAACCATCTGTTTGCCTCCGTGCGACCTGAATCGCTGCGCCGAACCTTTCCGGTTCTGCTGCTGGCGGTGCTCTGCGTTGCGTTTTCGATCAGCTCGCCGCGTTTCCTGACGATGGGCAACGGCGTCATCGTGTTGCAGCAGGCCGTGGTACTCGCCGTGGCTGCGCTTGGCATGACCTTTGTCGTGATCGCCGGGTCGATCGACCTCTCGGTCGGCTCGATCGTCGCGCTTTCGGCGCTTGCCGCCGCGGCCACCTCGGGTAGCCTCGGTATCTTCGCGATCGTGCCGGCTGCGCTGGTCGGGCTGGTCTGCGGGCTCGTGAACGGCATCGTCGTCGCCAAAGGCCTGGTGCCCTCGTTTATCGTCACACTGGGCACCATGGTCGTCTATCGGGGCATCGTGCTGTATTTCACGCGCGGCGCGCCGGTATCGATCGAAAGCGAGAGCTTTCTCGACTTCTACGCAGGGCGGTTTGCCGGCGTCCCGAACGCAATATGGATCGCGCTCGCCGTGGTGATCCTCGGATGGATTGCGCTGAGCTTCACCGTGTTTGCGCGCGAACTCAAGGCGACCGGCGGCGGCGAACGCGTCGCACGCCTGACCGGGATAAGGATCGACAAGGTCAAGATCGCAATGTTTGCGCTGCTCGGCCTGCTCTGCGGCATCGCGGGCTTGCTGCAAAGCGCGCGTGCGATGGCCGCGACGTCGCAGCTGGGCGAGGGGCTCGAGCTCGACGTGATCGCGGCGGTCGTGGTAGGTGGAACACCCCTTACCGGCGGCCTCGGCAGTATCCAAGGTACGATCCTGGGCGTACTGATCATCACGATCTTGTCGAACGGCATGAACATGGCCGGCGTCGACCCCTACCTGCAGAACATCGTCAAGGGCGTCGTCCTGATCGTCGCCGTATTCGTGACGATCGATCGCAAGAAAATCGGGATCATCAAGTAAGCCAGCGACGGAAAAACCACTAGATGAGCCTGTTGATCATTGCCGACGACTTGTCGGGAGCCGCCGATTGCGCGATCGGCTTTGCCTGTGCCGGGCGCCGCACGGTGGTGACGCTCGACAGCACCCGGGCGCCCGCGGGCGCGAGCGCGTTCGACGTTATCGCGGCCGATACCGACACACGGCGCGCGAGCCCGGATGCCGCCGCCAGGCTGACGGTGGATACCTGGCGCGCGCTGGGCGGCCCCGACCGGCGCCTCTATAAGAAGATCGATTCGACCTTGCGTGGGAATTGGGCCGCTGAAATCGCGGCACTGCAGCCGCTTGCGGGCCTTGCGATTGTCGCCCCTGCTTTTCCCGCAATGGGGCGTACCGTTCGCGGCGGACGCGTCTTCGTTCACGGCCAGCCGCTCGAGACCACCGACACCTGGCAACTTGAGAACGCCGGGAAACATGCGGATATCGCAGGGCAGCTGGAGGGTGTGGGGCTGTCGACGGCCGCGCTCGAAGGCGCCGCGCTGCGCGCTGCCCCCGCGGAACTCGCCGGCATGGTCACCGCGTATGCGACGAGCGGCATCCAAGCGCTGATCGTCGACGCGCAGACGGGCGAAGATCTCGCCGCACTCGCGCGAGCGACTGTGTCGGTCGACGAAGCGCTGTTCTGGGTCGGCTCGGGCGGGTTGGCACGAGAGATGGCGTCGCTGTCGCGTCTCTTCAGCGTGGCGCAGGAGGTGCCAGATCGGTCCGAAGCGCTAACGATCTTGTCGCACGGCGGCCCGATCCTGGCACTCGTGGGAACCTTGTCGGCGGTGTCCGACGAGCAATGCGCGACGCTGCGTGAACGCGGTGCCGTCGCAGAGCTCATCGCTTCGCCCGACATGCTGCGCGCCGGCGCCGGGCATGCCCAATGGCACACGATGCAGGCACGCATTGGCGCGCATCTCGCGACGCAAGGCGACCTATTGCTGCGCATCGGTCGCGACGACGCGTTCGATCCGGCTGAGGGTGCGCAACTGAGCGCGGCGCTTGGCCGGCTTGTCGCCCCTCATTTCGGTAAGATCGGCGGCCTGATCGCGACGGGCGGCGAGACCGCGCGCGCGATGCTCCGCGAGACCGGGATCGATTTCCTGCAGTTGGTCACGGAGATCGAGCCCGGCGTCGCGATCGGCCAGCCGCTCGACGCACATCAGCGCGAAGGGCGCGCGCATCGTCCCGGTGTCGTGACAAAGGCCGGTGCTTTTGGCGACGGACAATCGCTCTATGCAGCGTGGCGACATCTGCGCGATGCGATTCCCGCCTAGCGCACCGTCCGCACAGATTTACTCTATTCGAGCCGGTTTGCACGCGCTTTCCCGAAGCGCACCGGCAACAGGAAACACGCAAAGGAACCGAGGCACTACATCATGAGCAACCCCTTACCCATTATCGGCATCACGATGGGCGACGCAGCCGGCGTCGGTCCGGAGATTGTCGTCAAGAGCCTCACGCACGCGATCCTCTACGAGCAGTGCCGCCCGCTTGTGATCGGCGACGCTCGCCGTCTCGAGGAGGCCAGGGCGATCACGGGCACCGACATCAAGATCCGGCGCATCGCCGATCTGTCCGAGCTCCGGGCCGAGCCCGGCACGATCGACTGCATCGACCTCGACCTGATCCCCGCCGGCCTGCCGTTCGGCAAGCTCTCGTCGATCGCCGGCAATGCGGCTTTCCAGTACATCGCGACGGCCGTCAAACTCGCGCAGGCGCGCGAAATCGATGCGATCTGTACTGCCCCGCTGAACAAGGAAGCGCTCCATGCGGCCGGCCATAAATTTCCCGGGCACACCGAGATCCTCGCGTACCTGACGGGTGTCGACGAAGTGTCGATGATGCTGGTCGCACCGCAATTGCGCGTGATCCACGTGACCACGCATATCGGCATCATCGATGCGATCCGCAAGATCGAGCCGGGTCTGGTCCGGCGCACCATTGAGCGTGGCAACGCGACGCTCGTGAAGGCCGGCATTGCGCGGCCGCGAATCGGCGTCTGCGGGATCAACCCGCATGCCGGTGAAAACGGCCTGTTCGGCTATGGCGAGGAAGAAGAAAAAATCGTTCCGGCCATCGCGGCGCTGCAGGCAGAAGAACTGGACGTGACCGGGCCGCTGCCCGCCGATACGCTGTTCTTCCGTGCAGGCCGCGGCGACTTCGACCTCGTGGTGGCGATGTATCACGACCAGGGACACGGTCCGGTCAAAGTGCTGGGTCTCGAAGCCGGGGTGAACGTCACCGTGGGCCTCGACGTCATTCGCACGTCAGTAGACCATGGCACTGCCTTCGATATCGCGGGCAAGGGCATCGCCGACGAGCGAAGCCTGCTTGAGGCCTTGCGCCAGGGTGCGGAGCTTGCCGGCCAGCATGGTTGAGCGGATCGTCCAGCCTCGATAGACCTTTCAGTGTTGCAAGGCTTCTGATTGGAAGGGGTACCCGGCATCCGCCGGTGCCCAACGGCGCCCCCTTCTCCAAGCCCGTTGCTCACAGAGCACGCGGGTGCTGGAAGAATTGACGCGCGCCGGCCTGTATCTGTACCCTCCCGCCTTGATGGTTCCCCTGACCGGGACTAAATGGGAACGCAGTGAGAGCGGAAACGCTCGAGTCTGCAGCTGCCCCCGCAACTGTAAGCGGCGAGTCTGTGCCACGCATGACCACTGGGATACCGGGAAGGTCGGCAACAGACGTTGACCCGCGAGCCAGGAGACCTGCCATCGACCGAGGTCTGCGCAGGCGCATTGGGCGGGGTGTCCCAGGCGCAAGGCACCGCGTATGCGGTCGCCTGTTGCAAAGACAGCCCGAACCTCAAGATCTGTCATGACCATCCTGTTCTGCGAAGCGCTACCCCCCGGGGAGCATTGCGCCGCTGCGCCATCGAGCGCCGCGTAATGACCGTGCGGGCACCCTACGCGTGTCTCTCTCCTGCAAAAACAAAGTACTCCCCTCTATGAAGTTGCGTCATTTCATCATCACCTCTGCCATGACCTTCTCGGTCTGGCAGATGGCACACGCGGCCGACGACTCCTCGCTGCCGCAACCCGAGCCGCTGCCGCCCGCTGTCACGCTGCCGAGCGTTGTCGTCACTGGCGACACGCAACACTTGCCACAATCATTCGATCAGCGATACGCCTCGACTCAGGTTCTTACCCGTGTCGATCTCGATCGCATCTCTCCGATCGATCCGAGTATTACGCAAGCGCTCGCCACCCTTCCCGGCGTGACGATTTCCCAGAACGGCGGCCCAGGCTCCTCTGCCGCTGTCAGTATCCGGGGCTCATCCGCCAGTCAAGTCGCGGTCTTTATCGACGGTATCCGGATCGGTTCTGCGACCACTGGCCAAGCCGAGTGGGCAGACCTCTCGACCTCCGCGTTCGACCGCATCGAAGTCATATCGGGTCCGGCTGCTGCTTCATTCGGTGCGGATGCGATGGGTGGCGTCGTGCAACTCTTCACACGTCATGCGTCGGGTCAACCGAACCAGACCACGATTTCCACTGGGGGCGGCTCGAACAAGACCTTCGACACGCAAATCCGCACGTCGGGGAGTGTGCCGTCTACCGGTCCCCTCGCTGCCTTGACCGGACTCAACTATTCGCTGGGCCTGCACGACTACAACACGGCAGGGATCGATGCAACGCAGCCGGGCGCGTTTGGTCACGAAGACGGCCGCAACCCGTATCACGCACAAGACCTCGATGCGCGCCTCGGCTATGCGCGCGATAACTGGTCGATCTCGACGTTCGCCCTGTATCACAAGTCCGACCTGTCCTACGACAACGCGGGTGGGGACGACCGTCAGCTTGATCATCAACTGACGACCGGTATCGCGTTCCATCTGGATCTGAGACCGTCCACCCGGTTCGATCAGTCGATCGGCTATGCCACGGACCGCCAGTTCATCTATGCGGCTGACCCGGGCATCCCGACCGACGAGATCGACTCGACGCGCCTCAGTACATCGACGTCACTGACGCAGCAGGAGCAAGGACTCACGCTCTTCAGCCTCCCCCTCTCGGGAGAGACCAAGCTTGCCTACGACTTCACGCGCGAACAGGCCTTCCTCCCGGTCGACATCCCTTCGGGCGTGCCGACACGCAACGATTCGGCCGTGTCACTCCATCAATCGGTCACACTCGGTGCATTGACGATGTTCCTCGCGGGACGCCACGAGGTCATTCAGGGCCAGTCGGTCAATACCGGCAATATCGCGCTGGCTTATGCGATTACTCCGGTTTATACGGCACGGGTCTCATATGGCAATGCATTCCGGCTGCCGACGTTCAACGATCTCTACTATCCGGGTTTCGGCAATCCAAACCTTTTGCCTGAGCGCAGCGACACGGCCGAAGTGGCGCTTGATGCCGCCACGTCCTTGGGTACCTTCGTGGTCGCGCTCTACGACACACGGGTCCATAGCCTCATCACGTACGACTCGGTCACCTTTCTTCCCGTCAATGTCGGACGGGCCCACATTCAAGGCATTGACCTTTCGTACAAGGGCTCGCTGGGCGAGTCGACACCGGTCAGTCTGGCGGTCGGCATCCTGAACCCGCAGGACGTCGCCGACCAAACGTGGCTGAACCGCCGTCCGCGCCAGACCGTCAGCCTGAGCGTGGATCACACCTGGGACGCGTTCCATCTCGCCGCGCTCAGCACCGGGTTTTCCGTGCTGTACGGGGGATCGACCTACGACGATACATTCAACATGACGTATCTGCCGTCGTACACCACCGTGGGCTTGCGTGCGGCGTACAAGGTCAATTCACATCTCATCGTGTCCGCCTCCCTGTCGAATCTCTTCGATCGGGCGTATTTCACCGCGTACGGTTACAACACGGTGGGCCGCACGGCATTCGGCAAGATCGCCTACACGTTCTGATCATTTGCCGATCGAAGGGCCTCGGGGCATTGAGCCGTCGGTCCGAGCTCTTCGATACCGGCGACAGGCGGAACGGTCTCCCGCGACTAGCGGTACCTGTGGACTTTGCTAGAAAGCGCCTTAAGGCAAGGCAAATCCCTGCGGGCTGGCCGCCAGTGTCTCGACGATGATGTCCCTGAGTCGCTCGACGGCCGGCTCCAGAGACCGGGCGCCGTCGTGCAACGAGACCTTCAGGGCGGGCATGCGCGCGGGGGGGAGCAACGTGGCATCGACGACGACCTGGAGTCGCGAGGGCAAGCCGACGGTCGTGCGGAGCGTCACCCCCAAGCCGGCTTCGACCGCGGCCCACAGGCCGTGCAGACTCGGACTGGTGAACGCAATTCGCCAAGGCAACCCCGCATTGTCCAGCGTCTCCAGCGCGCGCTGACGAAAGAAACACGGCGCCTCGAACATGGCGAGCGGAATCGGCTCCTCCGCCGTCCATATTCTTTCGGTGGATACCGGCCCGATCCATTCGAAGGGCAACGCGCCGACAGGCTGAGCGTCGGCGCGCGCCTCGTTCCCGAGCGACAAGACCAGATCGAGTTCGCCCTTGTCGAGGCTTTCAAGCAGGCGCCGGTTGCGATCGACCACAGCCGCGATCCGGACCGAGGGATGCGTGCGCTTGAACCGACCGAGCACGGCGGGTAACCACGTCTCCGCGAAATCCGCTGGCAGGCCGACACGCACCCTCCCGTCGATCGCAAACCCGCGCACGGCGGCCACCGCTTCGTCGTTCAGATCCAAAATTCTCCGCGCATAGGCGAGCACGACATCCCCCGCCGGCGTCAGCGCCAGACCTCGTCCTTGCTTCTGAAACAAAGGCTCGCCGATCTGCTCCTCGATCTTCCGAAGCCGCTGGCTGATCGCGGACTGCGAGCGGCCCAGTCGTTCGGCAGCCCGGTTGAAACTCCCCAATTGTTGCGCCGTGACGAGTGTGCGCAAGACATCCATGTCGAGATTGATGCCGTTCATGGTTCAGTTTTTCCGATTTATTCAATGATAATTATTGAATTTTCTTATTATTCTAAAGCGCTTACTGTCCTCGAGTCGAAAATCTTCAGGATGCTTCGCGTGACCCCACAGACACTGCGCTTCTATGGCGCGACCACGGCCGCCACCCGAATCGGCACGGGCTTTTTCTTTCTTATCAACACGTGGTTGATCATCGACATTACGGGTCGGCCCTCGAGTGCGGCGATCACCCTTCTGATATCGATTCTGCCCGGGCTGCTGTTGTCACCGATCATCGGTGTAGCGGTTGATCGCCATGAACCGGCAAGGCTGGCCTATCTCGCGGCTTTGTTCCAATCGCTCGTGCTGGTCGTGTATGGCTTTCTCTATACAGAGGGACACGCTACAGCCAGCGTGGGTTATAGCGTCAGCTTTTTTATTGCGTTGGGGACTGAAGTTCAGGTTCTGGCGTGGCGATCAGCGCTGACGCGAGCGGCATCGTCCGAAGAAATGTTCCGGCTCAATGCACTCACGGTAGTCACCGGGCAAAGCGGCCAGATCCTGGGGACCGCTGCGTCAGGCTTCGTGCTTGCAGCGATCGGCGCGGCCTCGACGGTCTATCTCACGAGCGCTGCCTATTTCGTCTCCGCGCTGTTCGGTTTAGTCGTCGCTCGGCAATTGGGTTCTATCGAGAAGCACGTTGAGGTGGGGGCACGCGGCCCAAGCCAGTATCTCGTCGATCTGCGCGCGGGGGTGGCACACATTGCGGAACGCCCGGAAATCGCCTTCTTCTATGGGCTCATTCTGGCCAACATGACGGTCATCTTTGGCATCAACGCGATGCTTGCCCCATTCGTCCGCGAGGAACTTCACCTGGGTGCCGAAGCGTTCGGGAAAATCGATGCGGCTTATGCATTGGGCGCGATCGTCGGCGGATTTTTCATCGTCCGGCTCGCGCGCCATCTTGGCCAACTCGTTGTGCTACTGCTCGGCTTGGGCCTTGCGGCAGGCAGCCTGCTCGTGTTCGCCGAATGCAAGGGACTGATTCCGGCGATCGTGATTTATATCGGTTTGGGTCTGAGCTTTCAGACCAGCGTCATCGCGCTCAGCGCGGCCCAGCGAGCGACGGATCTGGCTTACCAGGGCCGAGTCAGCGCGAGTTTCAATGCGATGAATGCCTTCGTCGGCCTCATGGTCTATGTCGCCGTTTCGATCAGTGCGGGACACCATGTCTATCGGCAACTCTATCTCTACCAGGCAGTGATGATGCTATGCATCGTTCCGGTCGTTCTTGTCGCGAGTCGGCGTGGTGCCATTCGGCGGCTTTTGAAACCCGCCACGAATCGGCGCGCCACCGCGATGGTTGCTCCATGAGGCACTCAACCTGACACTGCGCTCGAATGCGTGCTGCAGTTGCGTGCTCGAGTTGTATCGATGCGAAAGGGATGGAGCACGACGACAGGACGAGGCTATTTCGACCTACCGCGCTCATTCTTGCCGGCGCTCTCGGCGTGAGGCGTGTCCTTGCCGCCGAGCGCACCATTGCCGCTCATCTTTTCCATCCATGACAACGCATCCACATACGACAGGAACTGCCGGAGATAGCCGGGCGAAAGCTCGCTCATCAGCCCGAGTGACTGATGTACCAGGCTATTCGTATTGAGCGGGCCGGCATTTCTGGGCACCTGGTCCCGCGCTTGCCGCAACTGTCGCTCGGTGCTGACTTCGGACCAGATCTTGCGGAAGTAGTCGAGCATCTCCGGTTCTGAAGGAGATAAGGGTACAGATGTCGCAATGTCCGTCACACTCTGGTTATGCACCTTCCCGTGAAGGGAGAAGTGGTCGATCAGTCCGGCGAGCGCGCCACGAGGCGGCGGCGAGGCAGGCTTGCTTGCGTCGTCCGGGGTGAATGCGATGCGCTCAAGATCTTCGGCATAGGCATCCACAAGCTTCGAAAGCCTTTCGTTCAAGATGCGTCGTGCTTCGCCGCTGCAAGCGAGCGCCCGTCGCTCCATCGCCTCGATGAAGTGAAATCGGACTGGGTTGAGCCGATCAGCACCGCGCTCCCGCCATGCATCGAGTCGTGCGCGCGCCGGCGTCTCGGCGCTAGTCACGATGCCCACCACCGTTGGGAGCTGACGGTTTAGGGACCGCCGCTATTTCCACCCTTCGGTTTCTGGCTCGACCCTCATCGTCCGCATTCGGGCTCAAGGGTTGTTCAGACCCAAACGCAGCCACAAAGACCGACGACGCGGGGATGCCTTCGTCGATCAACGCGCGGGTCACCGTCAATGCGCGCTGCGCCGATAGCTCCCAGTTGTCCGCAAAGCGACGATTGCCTGTTCGTACCTGCTGGTCGTCAGCGAAGCCGCTGACCATCAGGATCTGATCGTTGGCGTTGAGATAGGCAGACAACGGCCCGGCCAGGCTCTTCAACAGCGCTCGCCCTTCAGGCTGTAGTTGATCAGAGTTGAGCGCGAACAACACGTTGCCGCTGATACCGATGCGTCCGTTCACAAGCGTCACGCGCCCTGCCGCGAGCGGTCCTGCCAAAGCCTGTTCGAGCGTCTTGCGACGCTGCATTTCCATTTGCCGCTGCTTGACCTCGCTGTCGAGTTTCGAAGACAGCTCCAGTTGCAGGCCGATCACACCCACCAGTATCAACACAAAGGCGCCCAATAGCACCGACATCAGATCGCCAAAAGCTGCCCAGATCGGTGTCGTCGGCTCTGCTCCGCCGTCGGTCTCCTCGATCATGATGCCGCGGCCACCGTGGACGCCGGCGCACCAGCGAATTGTCGGAGTTCTTCAATGATCTGCTTCTGCGACAGCATGCTCAGATCGATGACTTCTCTCGCCTGCGCCACATAATAGGCAAGCTGTTCATCGCTGCGTGTGGCCGATTTGTCGAGCGCGGCCTCGATGCGCTGCAGATGAGCCACCAGCTTGTCGTTCGACTGACCGAACGACTCACTGGCGAGGCCGAAGGCCTCCCCGAGGCTGGCGACCTCAACGGCGCTTCCGGTGACTTGAGCCGACACGGCGTCCAGCTTCAGTGTTTCGGCCTCGATCTTCTCGCCGAACCGGCTGCCCACCCGCTCCAGCAACTCTGCCGACGTCGCGATCAGCGCGTCGACAGACGAGCGCTGCCGGGTCGAGGCGTCCGTCACGGCATCGAGCAGGGTCTCCAATGTTTCCATCAGACGCGCGCGCTCCGCCAGCATTGCGGTGTCGGAAGCCAGGCTCTCGGAGAGCTTCTGACGCAGCTCGGCGACGATCTCGGCGGCTGCCTTGGGTGCTTCAGAGGCGGCTTGCACGAGCTGGCCGATCTCGGCGATCGTGCTTTTCGCATGGGCCTCAGTTTGCGCAGACAGCTCGCGTACGGTGCGCTCCAGCGTGTCGCCTATCTCGTGCTGCCGTCTCGCCGTCTGCGCGCCCGTTTCGGCCCATTCCTCGCTCAACGTGGCGGCCATCGAAGCGAGCGTACCGGTCCAGCTCGCGAGCCGCGCCTGATCGCCCGATGCCAGCTCGGTCTGCAAACCCGCATGCGACTCGCTCATCGCGCGTAGTTGCGCATCCGATTGCTGCCCGAATGCCGCCACGATCTCGGTAAGGGCGTGCTGGTTGTCGGCCGCCAGCTTCTCGCCGGTCTGCTCCTGCCGTGAGAGCGCCTGATTCCATGCTTGCGACACCTTGCCGACGGTAGCTTCGAGGCGTGCGGAGACGCCTTCCAGCAGTCCGGCCGAGCGTTGTTCGAAGGTTTCGGAAAATCGATCCAGCGAACTGTGGAGTTGGCCGGTGAGCGCTTCACTCGATCGCGTGTGTTCTGTCAGTGCCCGCTTCCAGATGTCAGCGACGGTCGCGGTCGATGCCTCGAAGCCGGTCGACAGCCCATCCAGTTGACGTTGCACAGCGTGCGTGACGGTATCGTGCAAGGCCGCCGTTTCACGCGCGAGCCCAGCCATGGTCGTCTCCAACAGGGGCTGGAGCGCCGCACCCGCGGCACGGGCGCTTTCGGCGGCGCTTGCCTGCAACGATTGCCCCATAGACGCGGTGAGGCGAGCGTAGGCGGCCTGCGATCCATCGAGAAAGGCTTGTTGACTCGCGATTTGACGTTCGTTCGAGACGAGGCTCTGTTGCTCGATCGTCGACATCATTGTCTGCAGGCGATCGACCAAGGTCGGCATGATCTCCGCCTGCCGTTGCAAAAGCCTGAGCGTTTCGTCGCGCTGGTGCGCGTTCGAGTAGACGCGCAACGTCGTTGCGATTTTCGTATCGAGCAACTGCCCCGCCTGGATCCGCTCGCGCCGGCACAACGCCGAAAGCAGCCCCAGCATGGCGGATGTGGCCACGCCTGCAATCGAGGTGCCGAATGCGAATCCGAGACCTTTGAGCGGCGCCGCCAGCGAACCGTGGATGGCCTGGAGGTCCGTCGCGCTTTCGAGCGCCGCGCCGGTCCCCCTCAGGGTCACCACCATGCCGAGGAGGGTACCCAGCATGCCGAGCAGTACGAGCAGACCGACCAGATACGGGGTCAGCGCCGGCCCCGGCAAGGCCACGCGCTGATCCTCGATCCGCGAGCGCACGGCGCTGCGTAGACTGGGATGTAGTTGGCCCAGCCAGGCACTCAGATCGGAGGGGGGTTCCGATAGTCCTGAGACATCACGTGCGAGAGCGGCAGTGGCGCGCTGATAGGCGCGCAACTCGAACGCGCCCGAGAGGTAACAAGCGCCAATCAGCAGCGTGACAGCGGAGGCCAGCGGGTTGGTGCCAAGATAGCCAGCGCCGATCCAGCACACCACCACCAGGCCCACCAGAAAAACGACGAACTCAATACGAAATTTGGACATAGCGTCTTAGTTAGCGGGTCCGAAGAGCGGCGAGCAACCCTTCGACCGGTTGGAACCGAACCTCCAGTTCGGCGAGCAACACGCTCTGCATATCCTTGCGGAACAGATTCAGCCACGCGCCGGGGGTGACGGTTGCCGGCTCCCCCGAGGTCTGGGCCTCGCTCAGCGCCCGATGTTCGGCCTCATGCAAACGCTCGAAGTGGACTTTGAGCAAGGCGGGTACACCGGCCAGCAGACTCCGTTCGCGTGAACCCAGTGCTTGCTCCATGACAGCGTCCACTTCCGCGAGCCGGGCCATGGCGGGTGTTTTCTCAGCCAGCAGGGTTCGCAGGCGGCCACGCAAATTGCCGATATCCATCTCCATCAACTGCTGCGCGGAGAGGTAACGCTGACGACATTCCGCATAGTGGGCCGCGGCGTCCCGCGCGGCGACTTCAAAGGCAGCAAGCTGAACAGGCACTGGCGCGGACCTGCCGCGCTTCGCGGGAGCGGACTGACAAGCGCCGGCGATGGTATTCGTCAGCGACGTGCGCGCACGCGTGCACAGCGTATTTTCATCGCTGTCGATTACTCGCATGTCGTCGGCGCCGGCAGGCGGATTGCCGTTCAGCGCCGTGGACAGGGCGATCGCGTCGGTCCAGCCCAGCCATTGGCTCAACCGGTCCGAAAGCGATTGGGGAGCTTCGGTAACAACGCCCGACAGACCCGCCAGTAAGCGGACGAGCGTCGGGCCGCTGAACGCTGCGCGCTGCGGAACTTGCACCATGCCACAAGAATTGCAAAAGGCAGCAGTCTACACGCTGAGCGGCGCCCCCCTCCCTTTGTCGCCCCGGCGCAGCGCTTGAGGCTTCGCGCTTCGCCGCGGGTGGATCGATGTGACTGCGCTACCCGTCGTGAGCCCCAGTCCTTGCACGTGCAATGCGTCGGCGTTGCAGCAACAACCAGGCCGCCGGGATAATGAACATCGACAGAAGCGGTGCGGTCACCATGCCGCCGACCATCGGCGCTGCAATGCGTTGCATGACCTCGGAACCGACACCATGACCAAGCATGATCGGCACGAGCCCTGCCAACACGACGGCCACGGTCATCGCCTTAGGCCGCACACGGAGGACCGCGCCCTCGCGAATGGCATCGATGAGCGTCGCCTCGGTAAAGGGCAGCCCGTCCTTGATTCGCTGGTTGAGCGCGCTCTTCAGATAGAGCAGCATGACGACGCCAAATTCTGCCGCCACGCCCGACAAGGCGATGAATCCCACGGCAGTCGCGACCGACACCGCGTGCCCCAGGAGCCAGATCAGCCAGAATCCCCCCACCAACGCAAAAGGCACGGTCGACATCAACAGCAAAGCATCGGCTGCCGAGTTGAACGTCAAAAAGAGCAAAACGAAAATCACGACCAGCGTCACCGGAATCACCGTCCGCAACTTTGCCGAGGCGCGTTCCAGATACTCGAACTGACCCGACCAAGCAATCGAATAGCCCGGCGGCAGGGCGACGTTTTGCGTCACCGCACGTTGCATCGCTTTCACAGCCGATTGCAGATCCGTATCGCGAATATCGACATAGACATAACCCGCCAGACGCGCGTTCTCACTCCGGATCATCGGTGGCCCATCGGAGATCTCAATGGCCGCTACATCCCCCAGCATGATCTGCGCGCCGCGATCCGTAACGACAGGCAACTGGCGCAGCTTGTCGACGGAATCCCGAATCTCTCTCGGGTACCGGATATTGATCGGGAAACGCTCGCGTCCCGCGATCACCTCGCCTACGTTGTCGCCACCGACCGCCGATGACACGATGGACTGAATGTCTGCCACCGACAGCCCATAGCGGGCTGCAGTCAATCGGTCGATATCGACGTCGATGTAGTGGCCACCATTGAGCCGTTCCGCCAACGCCGACGTGACGCCTGGAACGTTCTTCAGAACGGACTCCACCTGCGTGGCGATCTTGTCGATCTGTCCAAGGTCCGGCCCGGAAATCTTCACCCCGACCGGCGTCTTGATGCCGGTCGAGAGCATATCCAGGCGATTCCGAATGGGAGGCACCCAGACATTCGACAAGCCGGGGATCTTGACTCGCGCATCGAGTTCATCGACGAGTTTCTCCGGCGTCATCCCCGGACGCCATTCGCTGCGCGGCTTGAATTGAATCGTCGTCTCAAACATCTCGAACGGCGCGGGGTCGGTCGCGGTGTCGGCTCGGCCCGATTTCCCAAAGACGGTCTTCACCTCAGGCACGGTCTTGATCAGACGATCGGTCTGTTGCAGCAACTCAGCAGCCTTGTCCGCTGAAATGCCGGGTAAGGCGGTCGGCATGTAAAGCAGATCGCCTTCATCGAGCGGCGGCATGAATTCGCCACCCAGCCGCGAGATCGGGACCAGTGTGATCGCGAGCGCGATGACTGCCAACCCGATCGCTGCCCACGGGCGACGCAGGGTGGCTTCGAGCAAGGGACGGTAGAGCCGGATCAACACACGATTGATCGGATTCGCGTTCTCATGCGGAATCCGCCCGCGAATCAAATAGCCCATCAACACCGGCACGAGCGTGACCGATAATCCGGCCGCGGCCGCAATCGTATAAGTCTTCGTAAACGCCAGCGGCGCGAACAGCTTGCCCTCCTGTCCTTCGAGGGAGAACACCGGGATGAACGACAGCGTGATGATGAGCAAGGAGAAGAACAAGGCCGGCCCGACCTCGGCAGCGGACTCCGCAATCAGCTCCCACCGCCGGGCGTTTGTGATCGGCGTGTCAGGATGCTTGTGATCGTCGGCCTCCAGATGTTTGTGAGCGTTCTCGATCATCACAATCGCAGCGTCGATCATTGCCCCGATGGCAATCGCGATGCCGCCGAGCGACATCAGGTTGGCGTTGACGCCTTGATAACGCATCACGATGAACGCAGCGAGCACGCCCAAGGGCAGCGACAAGATCGCGACGAAGGCGCTGCGCAAGTGGAACAGGAACACCGCACATACCAACCCGACGATGATGAACTCTTCGATGAGCTTGTCCGTGAGATTGTCGACGGCTCGTTCGATGAGCTGGGAGCGGTCATAAGTCGTCACGACCTCGACGCCCGGCGGAAGCGATCGTTTCAGATCGGCGAACTTTGCCTTGACCGCGTCGATCGTGGTCAGCGCGTTTTTCCCCGAACGCATCACGACGACGCCACCCGCGACTTCGCCCTCACCGTTCAGCTCGGCAATGCCACGTCGCGTTTCCGGACCGATCTGGATTCGCGCTACATCGCCGAGCACTACCGGCGTGCCCGAAGCGTTGGTCCGAAGCGGGATGTGGCGAAAGTCGTCAAGTGAACGGAGATACCCGGAAGACCTCACCATATACTCGGACTCTGCAAGCTCCAACACGGAGCCTCCGGACTCCTGGTTTGCCTTGCCGATGGCGTCCGCAACGGTAGCCTGCGTGATGCCGTAGGCGCGCAGTTTGTCCGGGTCGAGCACGACCTGGTATTGCTGCACCATGCCGCCGATGCTCGCGACTTCGGAAACATTGGGCACCGCCTTTAGTTCGAACTTCAGGAACCAGTCGTTCAGCGCACGCAGTTGTCCGAGATCGTGCTTGCCGGTTCGGTCGACAAGTGCATATTCATAGACCCAGCCCACCCCGGTCGCATCCGGTCCGAGGGACACGGTGGCGCCCGGTGGTAACCGACTCTGTACCTGATTCAGATACTCAAGCACACGGGACCGGGCCCAGTACGGGTCGGTCTTGTCGTCGAACAGCACGTAGACGAAAGCGTCGCCGAATGACGAGTAGGCGCGAATGGTCGTGGCCCCCGGCACACCGAGCAGCGTCGTCGTGAGCGGATACGTCACCTGATCCTCGACGACCTGCGGCGCGTTGCCCGGATACGAGGCCTTGATAATGACCTGCGTGTCGGAAAGATCCGGAAGTGCATCGAGCGGCGTCTGGGTCAGCGAGTAAAAACCCCAGGCGGTGGTGAGCACGGTCGCCAGCAATACGAGGAACCGGTTATAGATGGACCAGCGAATAAGGCGCGCGATCATTTCGCACCTCCGGCCGGATCCGGTTGCGTCATTCCGTCGAGTTTCGGAAGCACCGATTTCAAGCTCGCTTCCGAGTCGATCAGGAACTGGCCCGACGCCACGACCTGCTGGCCTTCGGTGAGTCCGCTCTTCACTTCCGTGTTGTCTGCGCCATCGTTACCCACGGTGATCTCGACTGGCTGCAACCGGCCATCGTCGTTCTTGACGATGACAATCGACCGCTTGCCCGTCGTGATGACGGCCTCGGATGGCACCAGTAGACGCGAGACCGGTTTTGCCCCGCTGACATGGGCGCGCATCAGCATTCCCGGAGTCAACTTCAAACCGGTGTTGTCGATCTCAAGCCGAGCCTGGAGCGTGCGGCTATCCGCGCTGATGCCCGGCAGGATCTCGCGGATGTGGCCGCTAAAGTGTCGCGTGGGATCGCCGGCAAACGTCGCGTCGACTGTCATGCCTGGCTGTGCCTGAAAGGCGAGCGATTCGGGTATCTCAACGATCAGCCACAACGTCGACAGACCCGCGACTTTGGCAAGCGTTTGTCCGGGCGACACCATCGCGCCGTTGTGAACATTGAGCTCGGTCAGCACGCCCGCATCCTGGGCAAACAGCGTCACGTGTGTCTGTACCTTGCCGGTTCGATCCAGGCTGGCAATCAGCCCATCAGGAATCGACAGGGCTTGCATCCGGGCTCGTGACGCAGCCAGCAAACCGTCATCCATGCCGCCGCGTTTCAACGCCAGATACTCCTCTTGCGGCGCTAGCCAATCGGGAACAAAGAGCGAGGCGATAGGTGCGCCCTTCGTCACGCGTTGCAAAGGAGCGCTTGCGTACAGATGGTCGATATACCCCGTCACCCTTGACTGGATGACATCGGCCATCGACTCGTCGAACTGCGTGGTGCCGACGGCATCGAAGCCCTCGGCGGAATCTTGCCGACGCACCGTGGCATATCGAATGCCGAGGTTCTGCTGAAGTCCGGAGTCGACCTTGATCCCGCTCGATCCCCCTTCATCTGCGAAGACGGGCTCGAGTTGCATGTCCATGAATGGAGACTTGCCCGGCTTGTCGAAATGCTGGTTCGGCACCATCGGGTCGTGCCAATAGAGCACTTTGCGGCCGCTCTTCGGATCGACATTGTCTCCGGATGCGCTCATGGCGGGCGCCTTGGGCATATCCGCCATGGAAGTGTCAGTCGAGGAGCGACGAGCGCCCGCCACATAGCCGGCACCGAGCAGCACGACGGCAGCGAGCGCGGCCGCAACGGCGCGCACAATCAGTTTCTGGTTCATGTTCTTTCCTTACTGGCTGGCCGACAGGGTGGGCGGCACAACCTGGTATTCGAGCTGTGCCCAGGTCAGGGAGACCTCCCGTTGGAGATCGAGCACTTTGAGTTGGGCGTCAAGTTGCGCGCGCTTGGCCAAAAAGGCGTCGGCGAGAGAACCGGTTCCCGTTTGGTAGGCCGCCGTGGCAAGGCTTACGCGCTGGTTCGCTGCGGGAAGCAAGCCCTGCTTCAGGTTGGCGATACGCTCCCGTCCGTTGGCGAGCGTTGCCGACAAAGTCTCGATATCGGACTCGACCTGGCGTTGCATGTCCTCGTATAGCAAGCGTGCCTTGTTGGCGAGATCGGCCTTCTCCGAGACATCCCGGTCTTCGACGTTTTTCCGGTTGATCGGCAACGGAATGCTGACGCCCACCGAGACGAAGCTCGCGTGGCCCCCGCCCTGCAAATACGAAAGGTTCCAAGTCCAATTAGCACTGCGGTTGCTGTTGGCGACGGCAGTATCCGCATCTGCGACACGGACGTCCGCCGAAGCGGCAGCGAGCACGGGCTGGACTGCACGAAGTTGTTCGAGTGGCAGAGAGGCAACAACCGACTCGGGTGCGGGCGGATCGCCGATAACATCGGTCACCGACGTAGTGGTCCAGCGAGACAGGCCGATGAGTGCGGTCGTGAAGACTTGACGGGCTTTGAGCCGATCATCCTGCGTTTGCGCCAGCATCAGTTGCGCCTGGACGACATCCGCAGCAGTCGACTTTGCACCTCGATACGATGCCTGCGTCGCTGCCAGCTCATGCGTCATGTGGTCGACCAGCGCCTCCTGCAATGCCAGCGCCTGCTTGGCATAGGCCGCGCTCAACCACGCCATGGCAGTCTGTTGCCGCACATTGGCGACTTGGCCGAGATAGCCTGAACGCTCTCGATCGACCATTTGATTGGCCAGATCAGAACGAAGTTGGCGTTTGTCCGAAGACACCCATTCCTGTTGAATGCCAATCCGACGCATCGTCAGAATATTCTGGCCGATCGTAAAGCCTTGCGACCCATTGATCGGCAAATTGTCGACACCCGCATTGAGTGTCGGGTTGGGCAATTGCCCGGCTATGATGGCCGCGTTCGAACTCGCGCTGACGGAAGACTGTGCCGCCTGGATTGCGGTGTTTCGGTCTGACGATGACTGCAAGGCAGCATCCAGCGTGAGGGCGACTTCCTGTGCCTGAGACATGCCATGAACGAAGACGAATGCAACGAAGACGGCACTTGGACGTGCCCAGCCGCGCCGGCAAAGCGGCGTGGCGATGGTAGAAAACATGGTCTAACCCCGAATGGTCGAGACGTAGGGGCAGACGAACGGGCATACGGGTATAAGAGCAACCGTAGCGACGAACGTGCAGACACCCACACGGACTCACGTCCTGAATCAGGACGACATCACCGCGCAAAGACAGTGAACCGGATAAGCGGAGTTAGAGATTCTGAGGAGGGCGCCAGAGCCCATCGGGCGCACGGACCGAGAGCGACTCTGCGTATTGGAAACGGAGGGGGGAAAACGATCCAGCAAGTCGAACCACAGCAAGCGCGGAAACCGGGTGATAGAGACTACCCATCTGACAGCCGGCGGCCACCTTGCATAGCGACGCCTTCGCCTTCCCGTCATCACCCGATGCAGGCTTCATCGAATCGCAGTCAGCCATATTCGTCGACATGGCACCGTTGTGCTCACCCATCGCCGCCTGCATCGGACACTGCCCCGTCAAGCCACTGGCTGCCAGCCCGCTTAGGGGCAGCATCGCGCACAGCAACAGGACGAAGAAGAGTCGGAGAAGCTTCACCGGCTGGAGTATAGCGCAGCAAAATCGGCGCTGCGACGCCTCAGCGACCCGAAGCGGCGGCAAAGGCGATCGGTGCGGCCGGTTCAGTACTGTATGAACGCAGTGTCTTTTGCCACCAGCCTACATCGCGCCATGCCCCAAGCTTGAAGCCGACATTTCGATACACGCCCACCGCGGTGAATCCGACGGCTTCGTGCAGGGCAACACTCGCTAAGTTAGGGAGTGCAATTCCAGCGAATGCCTGCGCGTAACCAAGTCCGGTCAACTCTTCAAACAAAGCGGCGTAAAGCCCGCGTCCGACCCGTTGCCCTCGACTATCGGCGCGTACATAGACCGTGGTATCCGCGGACCATTGATAGGCAGCTCTCGCGCGATGCGCACTCGCGTAGGCATAGCCGCTCACTTCACCCGCCTCGTCGAGACTGACCAGCCACGGGAAACGTTGCAGTGTCTCGATCAACCGCTCCCGCATGGCGTCCGCAGTCGGTGGTTCGAGTTCAAACGAAATAGTCGTGTCGCTGACAATGGGCGCGTAAATCGCGGAGATCGCCTCAGCGTCGTCAGGTACCGCGATGCGTAGTTGCACGAGAACCTCAAGGCCTCATTGGTAAAAATGACGATGACAAGACGGCGTGACGGAACTGCTGCCTCCCCTCACTCCGCCGCCCTGATCAGGCTTCCATGTTATCCCGGGTTCGCTCTGGGATCTCGGGTTGAACCGGATGCTGGGCCTTCCCCTCACTCGCCTCCGTGCGCGCGACATCGGCGCTGCGATGGGCCTCGTTGCCGAGCAACGCGGTTGAAAAGAAGCAGCCCATCACCGCAGACAAAATAATGGAAATCGAGGCCGCGTCGACCAGCAATCCAAAATACTTGAAAATCAGCAGACAGCTATACAGAGACAATAAATTCACGGACAGACCGAGAATGGCGGAAGCCTTCGGAACCGCTCGAATGAACTTCGTCAGCCGGGAGTCGGTACGCGGCAAGTACCAGATGATCAGCAAGCCGAACATCATGATGAAGGCGCATTCAGCCGACTTCAGCCAGGCCGGCCGTCGCAGGTAACGTCCTTCAAAAATGGCCTCGATCATCTGGGCCTGGATTTCAATCCCTGGCACCAGCTCGCCCAGCACCGTGGTGCGCATATCGGTCAGGCCGGAGCCTGTAAGGCCGACAAGCACCAGCTTGTTACGGAGTCGGTCGGGATCGACCTTCCCATGCAGAACGTCACTCGCGGACACATAACGGTTCAACGTCGACCGAATGGACGCGAAATGCAGCAGGAAGTCTCCGTCGGACTGCGTGGGTACCAGCACATCCGCGACGCCCACGGCCTGCACACCCGAGCGCTCGGCATAGACGTCGACCACCGGTGAACCCGTGGCGACGCGCAGCATTTCTATCGGCAAGCCGGGGACCAGCTTGTCGCCCAAACCCATGATGAGAGGAATGCGCCGAACCGTGCCCTGTTCAAGCGCCACATTGAGCATCGCCTGCCCATGCGCCGCGGCCTGCAACTCCGGCAGGCTGGCAAGCACGTAACTGAACCGTTGTACTTTGCTCAGCGGGTCGGTGCCATGCACGCGGATGGGCGCGCTTCGCATATCGGTGCTGGTGGCGAACGCTGAATGATCGAACGCCGCGGCACCCAGTACGGAGGGCGACGCACTCAGCGAGCGCGCAAGAATGGCCTCGTGACTCGGGAGTAACCGCAACTGGGCTGCGAGACCGGCGGCGGTCGGAGGCAGGTTGTCCGCCACCTTGTCGGGAGACGTCTGATCGGGCTCGGGCATATAAATGTCGAGACCGATCGCCACCGGTTTCTGTGCGGCGATGGCATCGATCAGGGTCGCCAGTCGATTGCGCGGCCAGGGCCATTGACCGACATCGGCCAGGGTCTTGTCGTCGATTTCGACAATGGTCACGGGTTGTGAGGTCGGAATGCGCGGAAATCGACGCTGATAGTGGTCGAACAGCAGCTGCCGGGGCGCGCCAAACGAGTCGCGGACTATCTCGTCGAGCGAACCCACAAGCGCCGGACGGTCGGCATTGCGGGGCAATTCACTGCATAGGTTGAGCAAGCTCAGGCCGAACAGGACCACGAGCGCCACCGGACGCCCCCTGCCCGCTGTCAGCATCATCCTGATCAAGGGGAGCCATGACTCGTGCAGGCGTTTCATGTCAGCATTCGGAAATCATACGATCACAGGCGCGAGAGCAAACTGCTCGGATCATTGAACTGTGATGACAACGCGTCGGTTCGTCTGATTGGGAACGCCGTCTGCCGTATGCACGACCGGCTCGCGCTTGCCCCGGCCAACCGTCTCAATCTGCTGCGCAGGAATGCCCGCCTTGATCAGGAAGCCTGCGACGGTTTGCGCCCGCTGCATCGATAACTTGTCATTGAAGTCTTGAGCGCCGGCCAGATCGGTGTGCCCGACAACCGTGAGATGAGGGGCGGGCCAGGTCGCCAGCGTCGCCTTCAACTTGGCCACGGTGGCCGATGAATCCGGCGCCAATTGAGTCGCGGAGTCGAACAAAAAATTGATGGTAAAGGTCGTGGGGCGCGGAGGCTGCGCAGCGAGTAACGCGCCATAGCGAGCCTGCACCCCGGATTGGCTGTCGGCCGTTTGTTCGATGGCGCCGCCCTTGACGACATCCACGCGTGTGTAAGGCTTGTCGATTACTTGCGTCTCGCTGCCGCTGCGGACAATGACCGTACCGACGCTGCCGTCCGGATCCGGTAATAGGGTGATTTTGTCCGGGGTCGAACTACATCCGGACAGGACCACCAGTGCGGCAAGCACTGCACCCGATAGCCATCGCGGTCCTCGGATCCAGGTGCTCAATGCGCACTCTCCCCGTCGCCGCCTACCTCAATGATGAATTCAGTGCCGCGCACGCCCAGCGTCGTGGTCGGCGTGCTGTAGCGCACCGAATCAGGATTGGCCTTGGCCAGCTTGCCATCGACCACCGCGAGGGAACCCCGCTTGATCGTGGCATCGAGCGCTCCATCGTACGTGGTCGAATTGAACGCGAATTTATTGAGCTCGAGGATGGAATTGGCCCCCTCGGAAAGCAGTGTGTTGTCGCGCAGAGTGATGCCAACGGAGGATTCAGGACCCGTGACGATGCGGTCGCTGTTATAGATTTCGGTGCCGATGGCAGCGTCCAGACTTTGCCCGGCCCGCTCGATATGCACCGCACCCTTAACGGTCTTGACGACACCCGAGGCGTCGACAGCGCATGCGTCGACCACAGGTAAGCACCCGCAGACGAAAATTAACGCGTATTTGATGCCTTCGCTACGCATAGGCGGCCACTGGGATACCGGGTTAACGGTGTTGTTCGCGGAGCCACGCGGCTCGCGGAGCCTATCGCGGTTATATGCGATTAATCGCCGTTACGCATGCGACAAAGTCGTGCCAGACAACTTTTTCGAACCTTGCGCTTGGAAATCGAACGCGTGTTCGGCGATCGACGTGAGGATAGGACGACGGATCTCACAACTCCGTGCGCTACCGCGCATATCGCCACCTGCCGGGCCTATCTTTCGATAGCCCGGCAGGTTCGCCAATCCGGCAGGGGGACTAGGGTCAGCTAAGCGCGAAGCTATCGCGATCTTTGCCGGCAATCCATCGCGGCGGCTTGCCGCGCCCTGACCAGGTCGCGCCGGTCACCGGATCCCGGTATTTCGCCGGGACGACCGACCGGGGCTTGCCCGGCTTTGCGCGGTCGCCACCGATCCCTAGCTCGGCCAAGGTAATGTTGTAGTCCGCCATCTTTTGCTTGATATCAGCCACGACCGCCGTGAATTCTTCTTCGCGCGCCTGTTCAATTTGCTTCTCGAGTTCGCTACGTTGAGCCAGCAGCTCGTGATACGTCGTCATCGTTCCTTCCTCCAGTCGATAAATGATCAACTATAGGCCGGGACCGTCGGAAAGCGAAATCTATGACAAGTGAGGGTCTGGCCCCGCCCGAAGGCACGCTAGTGAACCTCCGGCTCCGGGTTGACCCCGGGGCGCGCAAGATAGTCGAAGTCACACCCTTCGTCCGCCTGCAGTACGTGATCTGTAAACATGGCGCCATACCCGCGCTCATAGTGCGGCGGCGGCGATACCCACACTTCGCGTCTCGCAGCCAGCTCTGTTTCGCCCACCAGCAGGTCGAGTTTGCGCGCCGCCGCATCCAGACGAATCAGAT
Organism: Burkholderiales bacterium; assembly: GCA_026225235.1. Taxonomy (GTDB): domain Bacteria; phylum Pseudomonadota; class Gammaproteobacteria; order Burkholderiales; family Burkholderiaceae; genus Pararobbsia. The sequence continues at coordinate 108,439 of JAMFSK010000095.1, read as the reverse complement.
CCCCGTCGCGCACCAACCCCAACGGACCGCCGACGCGGCTTTCAGGACACACGTGGAGCACACAGGTGCCGTAGCTGGTCCCGCTCATACGGCCATCGGAGATCCGGACCATATCGCGCACGCCTTGCGCGAGAAGCTTCTTCGGAATCGGCAACATGCCCCATTCGGGCATGCCCGGTGCACCGACCGGTCCGGCATCCTGAAGCACAATCACGCTATCGGGCGTGATATCGAGATCCGGATCGTCGATGCGCGCCATCATGTCTTCATTGTTCCGGAAAACGACCGCCGGTCCGACATGATCGAGGAGCGCGGGATCCGCGGCCGACCGCTTGAGGATAGCGCCACGCGGCGCCAGCGTGCCTTTGAGCACGACCAGTGCACCGCTTGGGAAAACCGGATTGTCGAGCGAGCGGATCACGTCGGCATCGAAGACGATTGCGCCTTGCAGGTTCTCGCCGAGGGTATGGCCGTTGACCGAACGGCACGACAGATCGAGTTCGTTGCGGATCACATCGAGTACCGCCATCAGCCCACCCGCAAAGTGCAGGTCTTCCATCAGGTACTTGCCTGCCGGCATCAGGTTGCAGATCACCGGTACGATTTCACTCGCGCTCGCAAACGAATCGAGCGACAGATCATGACCGAGCCGGCGCGCCATCGCGATCAGATGGATCAGGGAGTTGGTCGACCCGGAGATCGCCATATCGGCGATGACCGCATTCTTCAATGCTGCCAGCGTGACGATGTCGGAAGGTTTGAGATCTTCCCAGACCATGTCGACGATCCGTCGCCCCGCGTCGGAGGCCATGCGCATATGTTCGGAATCGACTGCGGGGATCGTGCTTGCGCCAGGCAGGGACAAACCGAGCACATCGATCAGCAAGGTCATGGTCGAGGCCGTACCCATCGTATTGCATGTGCCGGGCGAACGAACCGTCGCTTCTGACATCGCGGTCCACTCACGCTGGTTGATCTTGCCGGCCCGGTAATCTGCCTCGGCCGCCCAGGTACTCGAGCCAGTGCCCAGCGTGTGCTCGCGCCAGCGCCCTTTGAGCATGGCGCCAGCCGGCACGAAGATCGCCGGCACGTTCGCGGACGCAGCGCCCATGACGAGTCCGGGGCCGGTCTTGTCGCAACCGCCCAGCAGAACAGCGCCATCGATCGGATGCGCGCGGATCGCCTCCTCGGCCTCGATCGCCAGCAAGTTGCGATAAAGCATGCTGGTGGGCCGCAGAAAGCTCTCGCTGACGCTCTGCACAGGGATAACGGCAGGAAAGCCGCCCGCCTGCCAGATGCCGCGCTTGATCTCTTCAATGCGCTGAGGAAAATGCGAATGGCAAGTCTGGAAGTCCGACCATGTCGACAGGATACCGATGACGGGCTTGTCCTTGAAATCGCGGGTCGTGAAGCCCGCCTGCTTGATACGGCGATGCTTGTGAGCACCGATGGTTCCTGGGGCCGAGAACCAGCGTTGACTGCGAAGCTCGTCGAGTGTTTTTTTTCTGTCCGGCACGTGTGTCTCCCGTTCCGCTATGCCCGCATCCTGTGAACGAATTTAGGGTTGAGGTATTCGCCTAAACCACCCTCGCCGCCCTCTCTGCCGTAACCGCTCTGCTTGACCCCGCCGAAGGGCGCTTCAGGCACCGCGACGGCCGTGGTGTTAACACCGATCGCGCCCGCTTGCAACTCTGCGGTAACCAGGTCGATGGAGTCGATCGAACGCGTGAAGAGATAGGCTGCGAGGCCAAACTCCAGCGCGTTGGCGCGCTCGATCGCCTCTTCGGTACTCGCGACCGATACGATGGCCGCAATCGGTGCGAAAGGTTCTTCGGTCAGGATCGCTGCATTCGACGGCAGATCGCTGAGCACAGTCGGATCGAAGAAGAAGCCACCGTTCGCCTGGTCAGGACGGCCGCCACCCCACGATACCGTCGCGCCTTTGGAGCGCGCGTCCTCGACCAGTCGCTCGGTTCGATCGCGCTGGCGGGTCGTCGCAAGCGGGCCCATTTGCACCCCTTCATGCAAGCCATCGCCCACTTTGATGGCGCGCATCACCGCGACCATCTTTTCGATAAATGGCTTGGCGACCGCTTCATGGACGAAGAACCGGCTCGGCGCGGTACAGACCTGGCCTGCATTGCGCAGCTTCGCGGCCACTGCGAACCCAGCGGCCTGGTCGAGATTCGCGTCGTCGAGCACGATAAACGGTGCATGCCCCCCGAGTTCCATCGTCAGCCGTTTGACGGTCGCCGCGCTCTGGCCGATCAGGAGCTGGCCCACACGCGTCGAACCGGTGAAGCTCACCTTGCGCACGATGGAAGAGGCCATCAACGGTTCGACCACGGCTTCGGGTGAGCCGAAAAGCAGGTTGATCGTCCCGGGCGGCAAGCCGGCATCGTCGCAGCACTGAACCAGCGCCGCGATACACGCAGGCGCTTCTTCAGCCGGCCGGAGGATCACCGAGCATCCGGCGGCCAGGGCCATCGACAATTTGCGCGAGGCCAGGATGATCGGAAAATTCCAGGCCGTCAGGGCAAGGACCACGCCCACCGGCTCGTGCGACACTTCCATGCGCGCACCGACGACACGTCCTCCGATCACGCTTCCAAACACGCGACGCGCTTCGTCCGCATACCAGTCGAAATATTCAGCCGCCGCCGAAACCTCCGCGACCGATTCCGTCAGCGGCTTGCCCACTTCGAGCGTGAGCAAACGGGCGATCGGCGTCATGCGCTCGCGCAACAACACGGCGATCCTGCGCAAAACAGTCGAGCGTTCCCACGGGCTCTTGCGGCGCCATACGTCGAAGCCCGCCTGCGCGGCAGCCAATGCAGCTTGCACCTCGGAAAGCCCCGCGTTGGGCGCATCGCCCAGGGCCGCGCCCGTCGCGGGATTGACCACCTCGAAACGATCCGACTGCGTCCGCTCGACTGGCTGGCCGTTGATAAACAGATTCGCTACGTACATGTCGTAGTTCCCAGGTGATGTCTACTCGGCCTTGATTTCGGCGAGAATCGCTTCGCTGCGCCGGGCCAGGATCGAAGTGTCGGAACCCACTGCAACGAAATCGCAGCCGGCCTTGAACAAGGCACGGGCCTCCGCGATATTGAAGTTCAGCATGCCTGCGGCCTTGCCCGTCTTTTTGATCCGCGCGATCGCATCGACGATCGCCGCCTTGACCTCAGGCGCACCGGGTTTCCCGAACAGGCCCATGTTCGCCGCGAGGTCGTTCGGGCCGATGAACATCGCATCGATGCCGTCGATTGCGCCAATCTCTTCGATGGCCGCGAGTGCCTGGGGGGACTCCAGCTGGACGATCACGCACTGCTCGTCCTGATAGGTCTCGCCGTAGTCCTGAATGCGCGAAAAACCATTGGCGCGCATATTCCCGCTGACGCCCCGGATACCCTGCGGTGGGTAGCGGGTAGCCGCAACGGCCGCTCTTGCCTCATCGGCCGACTGCACAAAGGGGAACATCAGCGTCCTGATGCCCGCATCGAGGAGACGCTTGACCAGGACGGGTTCATTCCATGGAAGGCGCACCGCGAGCTCTGCCGTGCCGCCTTTGGCCGCACGAAGATGTTCGGCGACCTGCGACGCGTCCACCGTCGTGTGCTCCATGTCCAGCAACATCCAGTCGTAGCCCGAGCCCGAGACGATCTCGGTTGATGTCGGGCTTTCGAGCGTCAGCCATAAACCGGGTTGGTTTCTGCCCTCTTTGAATCCCTGCTTGAAACGATTCGTCGTCAACTTTTGTAGCGGCATCATCGGTGGGTTCCTAAGCTGCGAGTTCGGTGGCGTGTTCGCAGTCGATCCATGGCGTCAAGGCATAACGGTCGAGTTCGGCGGAGATGAAATTGAAGCCCAGCCCCGGGCGTTGAGGCAGTAACACGCGCCCCCCTCGAACCTCGAGTTGCGTATCGACCAGCCGACGGAAATTGAGCACCTGGTCGTCGGGAAAGAACTCGACGTAGCGTGCGTTGGGTGTGGCGGCAACCAGATGGGCATGAAGGTCGTGGAACCAGTGCGGCGAGACCGTAATGCCCATGCTGGCGGCAGCCGCGGCAATCCGGCGAAACTCGGATATGCCGCCACATACGCAGGCGTCGGTTTGCAGGATGATTGCGCCGCCGCGTTCCAGGAGTTCTCTGAACCGCCAACGCCCCGCCTCAATCTCGCCGGTGGCAATCGGCACAGGGGTGGCTTGCGCCAGACGCGCGTGGTTCTCGATGTCGTCGGGGCTGAACGGCTCCTCGACAAAGTAGGGGTCGTACTTCTCGTACATGCGCACGAAACGCAAGGCCGTCTGAAGGTCGCTCCACGCGTTGTTTGCGTCGAGCATCAGCACCACGTCGTTGCCAATGCGTTCGCGTACCGCGGCGATGCGCGCCTCCTCTTCCCTCAGGCTGCTACGCCCGATCTTCATCTTGACGGCCGAGAAGCCCGCTTCGACATAGCCCGCCATTTCCGCTGCAAGGTGGTCCGGGCCCTTGCCGTCGACGTAATAGCCGCCGCTTGCGTAGGCCGGCACGCTCTCGCCATGCACCGCACCGAGAAACTTGTAAAGCGGCAGGGCGACATCGCGCGCGTTGCGGTCCCAGATCGCGGTATCGAGCGCGCTGATCGCGCGCATCACGGTTCCCGCGCGACCTTGTAGCAACGCCTCCTGATACATCTCCTGCCAGAGTCCCTCGACACGATACGGGTCCTGTCCGATCAACACGGGGGCCAGCACACCGGCAACCGCCTCGACGAACAGACGTCCACCCGTGCTCCCCACGTAACAGAAGCCGATCCCGACATGGCCGTCGTCGCCCTCGACTTCCACGACGCCGTAGTGACGCTCCCTGACCACCCGGCTCGAGAGCGAAGTCACCGTGTCGAGCGGAATGTTGATCGCGCGGGCGCGAATGGCTGAAATACGGGTCATTCTGAGGTTCCTTTACTGAAACGTGATGGACCACGTCGCGCCGCGCAGCGCCGCTGCTCCGGGTATAATAACGTTACCGCCAATCTTGTCAACAATATTGGTAGATAGGTTGTTGACATAAAATTCAACAACATTGTGCTGTCGTTCGACCAAGAAAACAGGGGTAACTGACGTGACGGAAGACACCGAAAAATCGGAAGCGTTAACGGGCATCAGCGAGATCGTGGCCACGCTCGAAGAAGAAATCGCACTGGGCAAGATGGGACCTCGCGAACGGCTGGTTGAAGAAGAATTGGCACAGCGCTTCGACGTCAAACGTCATGTGGCCCGTCAGGCACTCGCCGACCTCGAAACCATGGGCCTCGTCGTGCGGCTGCCCCGCCGCGGCGCCACGGTTCGCGACTACGGCGTGGCGGAAATCGAACAACTCTATGCAGCGCGTCAGTTGGTGGAGTGCTATGCCGCGGGCCTGATCGAATTGCCCGCCGCCCCGAGCCTGATTGAAGCGCTCCGGGCGATTCACGAACGGCACAGCACCGCCGTCGAGCGAGGCGACCTTCGTCGTGTGTTCCGCGAGAACCTGCTGTTCCACAAGACCTTCTTCGCCGCATGCGGCAATGTCCCACTGGTCGAAGTGATCGAAATGCTTGCGATGAAAACCCACGCGATCCGCTCGTTCAGCATTGGCGATCCGGTCATCCTCGCGGCGGTTTGCCGGGAACACGCCGAGATGATCGAGCTGCTGCAGGACGGCAATCAGCAACGTCTCATTGAACTGGTCGGCCAACATCTTCAGCCCGCCAAGAACGCCTATCTGAAACTCGCAAGGCACCGGGCACCGATGGCGTAAGCGCTCACGCTTTCGCATGGTTCAGTAAGAGCCCGCGTTAACCGTGATGCATTGCTTGGTAATGGCGCGCCCCGCATGCGAGCAAAGAAACAGCGCGGTCTCGGCAATGTCCGCCGGCTCAACGGCGTCGGGCAGGCACTGCGCATCGAGCAGGCGCTGCTCGCTCCCCTTCTCCGTGAACCAGAGCTGGCGCTGCCGTGGCGTGAGCACCAGTCCGGGCGCAATCGCATTGGCGCGGATACGATGCGGCCCGACCTCTCGAGCAAGTGAATTCGTGAACCCGATGATCGCGGCCTTCGCGGCACTGTAGAGCTCCAGGCTCACGATGCCCCGCTGCCATGCGATGGAACTGGTGTTCACGATCGAACCACTGCCGATTTCCCGCATGTGCGGAATCACTTTCTGCGCGGCGAAGACGACGTGACGCAGATTGACGCCCATCATCCAGTCGAAGTCCTCTCCTGAGATCTCGTCGAAAGGCTGGCGCTTGTCGACCGCCGCATTGTTGAGCAGCGCAAAAACGGGCCCGAGCGTCTGACGTATCTGTTCGATCGCCCGCGCGAGCGCGTCGAGGTCAAGCAGATCGCAGTGCAGGAAAGACACCGCGCGTCCTTCGAGTCTAAGTTCGGACTCCAGTGCGGCGCCTGCTTCGTCCTGGATATCGAGGAAGGCCACGTTCGCACCGTTTTCCGCAAACGCGCGTACATGGGCGGCTCCGATGCCGCTCGCGCCACCCGTCACGAGGACGACACGGCCAGCGAGATCGGGGTAGTGAGCATGCGACATCAGGCAATTCTCCGTTCGGTGGCGGGATTGAAAAGACAGGCTTTGCGCAGGTCGATCGAGAACTCGGCGAACTCCCCGATCGGCGGTCTGGCCGCGGCTTCCATGCGTGCGACGATTTTGGTGCCGGCGACCTGGAGAAACGCCATCGTCTCGGCACCCGTGGGTTCGAGCATCTCGACCTGTGCCGTCAACCGCGCTGGCCGCTCCGCGCCCAGTGCAATGCACTCGGCGCGCACGCCGAGCAGGACGGTTTTGCCGAGATAATCACGCACATCGTCGATTCGCTGGGGCATCTCAAAGCGCGCGAGCACACGGTCTTGCTCCGTCACGCTCGCGTAGACGACACCCGCATCCGCATCGAGCCTGACCGGCAAGGCGTTCATCGGCGGCGATCCCATGAAACGCGCGACGAACAGATTCGACGGTTGGTCGTAGATGGTCTGGGGGTCGGCGAACTGCTGGATCTCTCCGCCGTGCATCACAGCGATGCGCGTTGCGAGCGTCATCGCCTCGATCTGGTCGTGGGTGACGTACACCATCGTCGTGCCCAGGCGCTGATGAAGACGTTTGATCTCCATGCGCATCTCGACTCGCAGCTTGGCGTCGAGGTTGGAAAGGGGTTCATCGAACAGGAACAGCAGAGGATCGCGCACCAGCGCGCGCCCCATCGCGACGCGCTGGCGCTGGCCGCCCGAGAGCTGTCCCGGCTTGCGGGCCGAGAGATGACCGATCTGCAGGATCTTCTCCACCCGCTCAAACGCACCGTCTCGGGTCGTCTTCGGAATGCCGCGACATTCCATCCCGAACGTCACGTTCTTGCGCACGGTCATGGCGGGATAGAGCGCATAACTCTGGAACACCATGGCGATGTCGCGGTCCTTCGGCGCCACACGCGTCACATCGCGGCCACCGATCTCGATGCGCCCCGCCGAGGGTTTCTCGAGTCCGGCGATGATGTTCAGCAAGGTGGATTTGCCACAGCCCGACGGACCGACCAGCACGATGAACTCGCCGCTGTCGATCTTGAGGTCCAGGCCTTTGAGAATCTCGACCTGGCCAAACTGGACTTTGAGCGCTTTGATGGAAAGTGCGGACATGATTAGGGCTTATTTGACGGAGCCGGCGGTCAACCCACGCACGAAATATCTTCCGCCGAGGATGTACACGAGGAGGGTGGGGATAGCGGCGAGGAGCACCGCTGCGCTTTCAACGCCGTACTCGCGGGCCTGCGCGATATTGGCGTCGAGCGCCATGAGCGCCGCAGTCACGGGACGGTTCGCACCTTCCGAGAACGTAATGCCGAACAGGAACTCGTTCCAGATGTTGGTGAATTGCCAGATCACTGTCACGATCAGGATCGGTGCCGAGAGCGGCAACACAATGCGCCAGAACGTGACGAACACACCCGCACCATCGACTCGCGCGGCTTTGATCAAGTCCTGCGGGATGTTGGCGTAGTAGTTCCGGCAGAACAGCGTGGTGAAACTGATGCCACCGATCACGTGGATCAACACCAGGCCCGGCAGCGTGTTCGACAAATCGAGTGCTCGCAGCGTGATGGCCCACGGCACGAGCTTCATCTGCGCGGGCAGGAACACGCCGAACGTGATGACCGCGAACACCAGCGCCGCACCGCGAAATCGCCAGAGCGCGAGCATGTAACCATTGATCGCACCGAGCACCGTCGAGAGGATCGTCGCGGGCACTGCGATCAGCAGCGAATTCCACATATACGGGTGAATCCCGGCGCAGACCCCGCCGAAACAATAACCGCTCCAGGCTTCGCTCCAGTTTTGCCAATGCAAGGCGCGCGGCCAGCCGAGTACCGAGGTTTGCGAAATCTCTTCGAACGTGCGGAATGAATTGAGCGCCACCACGATCAGCGGGATCAGGAAAAACGCAGCGAAGGCGATCAGTACCGGATAGACGAACATATACCGGCCGGTGCGGGACATCGTATTGTCGTTAGCCATGACGAGTCATCTTTCGGTCGCGGATCCGGCGATAAACAGCGTAGGGCACGAGAATGACCAGAAGCGAAAGCAGCAGCATGACCGCCGTCGCCGCACCCTCGCCCATCAGGCCGCGTTGAAACATATAGTCGTAGACCACGGTCGTGGGCAACGTGGTCGAGATCCCGGGCCCCCCCGCCGTCAGCGCTTGCACCAGCTCGTAGGTCTTGACGGCGAACTGCAAGAGAATCACGAGCACCGCGATCACGATGGGCCAGATCGCAGGGATTGCGATCCTCCGATACATCGTCGCGGGACTGGCACCGTCGATCTGCGCGGCCTTGTAGAGATCCGGATCGAGCGAGCGCAAACCGGCCAGCAGGAGTGCCATGGCAAACCCCGAGGCTTGCCAGACGGCGGCAATGATCACGCAGTAGATCGCCATATTCCGGTCGACGAGCCAGTCGAAACGAAAGCTCGTCCAGCCGAAGCCGCGTACGAAACTTTGCACCCCGATGCTCGGGTTCAGAAGCCAGGACCAGACCGTACCCGTGACCACGAACGACAGCGCCATCGGATAGAGATAGATCGTGCGCAGCAGGTTTTCGGCGCGAATCTTCTGGTCGATCAATATCGCCAGCAGCATGCCGACGCTCGTGGCAACGACCATGAAGCCCACGCCATAGATCAGCAGGTTCTCGTATGACACCCGCCAGATGTGCGCGTGCAGCAGGTTGCGATAGTGTTTGAACCCGACGAATGTGTAGTCCGGGAGCAGCGTCGAGTTGGTGAACGAGATCCAGATGGTCCACAGCGTGAAGCCGACCACATAGCCCATCGCCGCGATCAAGGCGAAGGCCGCTATGGCTCGCGCGAGGTGATCGACGACGGCGGCACGAACCAGGAACCGTGCGCGCCGTCGGCCAGCCTTTGTGGCGGACGGTTCGTTCGTACCGGCCGTCGTCGAGGGTAAGTTAGTCAACGTCGGTCACCGCGCGCTGTCGACAGCCTCGACGAGGCGCTTCTGACCTTCTTCAGGCGTGATGGTCTTGTTGTGAACGAACTCGGTCACCACGTCGCGCATGGCCGCCGTGATGGAGTTGGGCTGCGCCATGTTGTGCGCCAAGCTCATCACCAGTTGTTTCGCAGCAATGGCGCCGTGCAGCCCCGCCTCGGCATCGCGCTGGCAGTCCTGATACCCAGCCCCCGCGAGGTCCACATCGGTTCTCACCGGAATCGAGCCGTTGATCTGGGAGAACTTGAGATTGAACTCCTTGCTCATCGCCACCTGGGCGGTAATCTTCTGACCCGCCTGGTAGTCCGGGTCGCTGGTCTTCCAGAAGATCAGCCCATCGGCATTCATGTCGAAAATGGGCTTGCCCGAGCTATTCGGCGTCGAGCCGCAGAGATAGTCTTTCCCCTCGACGAAATTCCCGCGCTTGAGCACGCCCGACGCCCAGCCACCCATCATCAGAAACCCATATTCACCCTTCATCAGTTGCGGGATGAATACGCTCCAATGCTGACCGGCATTCGACGGGCTCATCCAGCCCGTCATCTTGCGCAACTGCGTGAATGCAGCCAGCACTTGAGGTCCTGCCAGCGTGTTCTCGTCGAGGTCCATGAAGGCACGCTTGTACGCATCGGGAGACATACCGAGCAAGACGACTTCCAGATCCATCTCGTCGGCCCACGCAAGGCCGCCCTGTGCGATCGGCGTAATGCCGGCCTGCACCATTTTCTCGGCCATCGCGTTGAACTCTTCCCAAGTCTTCGGCAAGGCCTTCGCGCCGATCTTGTCCATCGCGACTTTCGAAGCAAACAACGTGTTGACCCGATAGATCTGCAAGGGCAACGCGACCCAATGGCCCTTGACCTTATGCAGTTTGACCAGTTCGGGTGGAACCGTTTTTTCGTAGTCTGCCGCCGCGACCCATTGATCGAGATCGACCGTCGGGGCGATCGCCGACCAGGCCTGGATTTCCGGCCCCTTGAGCTGCGACGCCGAAGGCGGCCGACCGGCGATGATGTCGGCGCGCAGCTTGTTCATCATGTCCGTCGTGAAGCCCGAGACCGGATGGTGCTCCCACGTCGCTCCCGCCTGAGTCACCATGACCCCAAACTGATTCATTGCGTCGCCTTCGGCCCCGGCGCTCCATTGCGAGATCACGCTGACGCGGGGTTGCGCATGCGACGCGGTCGCACAGACGGCCAGCCCGCAGGCAAGACACGCCGCTACAAATAGCTTGCTCAACATGATCCCTTTCCGATGGAAGTTGTCGGGCTGTCTAGCTGTCTGCCAGCCCTCTGTTGCGACGCGCCTTTCGGCTGGCTCTGCTACTGAGCGTCGCAGCCCGGGATCAATGTAGATGTTCGTTGACTATATTGTCAACAATTTAGGTAACAACAAGGGTAATCACGGAAATGATGGAAACCCGTGCAATGAAACGAAACCAATAGACGCGTGAAAGGCCTCCGGCCGCCCCGCGCACGCCTGGCAGCCGGCGTGTCGATGATGTCCGAGGGGGTCGGGAGATCGGCCGAAGGGGTCGACTGGGGAGGTCGAGCGATCGAGAAGCAGCGGCGCATGGCCACCACTGGGCCAACTTATGCAGCGCCACGAGGCGATGAGGAGCGCGATAGGCTAATGGCAAACAACGAAGATAAACCGATCGCCAATCAGGCGCCGGCCGCGATCTTAGTCTGGGCTGGCCCGATTGAAATCGTGTGATGCCATCGCAGGAAAGCGAAAGGCTGCTAGCTCTGAGGCGTCAGCTTGTCTTGCGTCTGGGTGTCGAAGTCGGCAGCGTCGTGACGCTCATGCAATTGGCTCGACAGGTCGCCGAAGACACGATTGACCATTCGCCCACGCTTCACGGCCGGGCGCTCGCCGATCGCATCGGCCCAGCGCTGAACGTGCGTATAGTCCTGCACCGCCAGAAACTCGGCCCCGCCGTAGAGCCAACCCTTTACCAGGCCGCCGTACCAGGGCCAGATGGCCATATCGGCGATCGTGTACTCGCTACCCGCTATGTATTCGTTGTTCGCGAGTTGCTTGTCGAGCACATCGAGCTGACGTTTCACTTCCATGGTGAAGCGGTCAATCGCATATTCGATCTTCGTCGGCGCGTAGGCATAGAAGTGGCCGAAACCCCCACCCAGATACGGCGCGCTTCCCATCTGCCAGAACAGCCATGACAGGCATTCCGCGCGTGCACTGGGCTCGGTCGGCAGGAAGCTGCCGAATTTTTCGGCGAGATACTGCAGAATCGAGCCGGATTCAAAGACCCGGATGGGCTTCGGCCCGCTGCGATCCATCAGCGCCGGGATCTTGGAGTTCGGATTCACGGCGACAAAGCCGCTGCCAAACTGGTCGCCATCGCCGATCTTGATCAGCCACGCGTCGTACTCGGCGCCGCTGCGGCCCAACGCCAGCAACTCTTCGAGCATCACCGTGACCTTCACGCCGTTCGGGGTCGCCAACGAGTAGAGCTGGAGAGGATGTCGGCCGACTGGCAGGTCTTTGTCATGGGTCGCCCCTGCGATCGGCCGATTGATGTTCGCGAAGCGGCCGCCGTTTTCCTTGTTCCAGTGCCAAACCGTGGGTGGCACGTACTCGGGCGAATTACTCATACTCAATGCTCCTTGCATCCGGGGAATAAGCGTCTGGATGCGAGAGTACCAAACTGTGCGCAAGTGCGTCGGCGACGATCTACCGCGCTACCCGCGGTGCAGATCGAGACAAAAGCGCGGCAGCCATGGAAGACAGCGGCCCGATCTTCACTTTGGCGCAATGCCAGCTCGATCAGGCGCTCGCAATCGTCTCGCCAACCACGTCCGACTGCCGCTTGGCCTTGCGGACGATCCGCGAGACTTCAGCCTGCGCGCCGTTCAGGTCCCAGTCTTTCCGTCCCGACAGATATGGGAAGCTTTCAAACAGTTCGGCGACCCAGTCCACAAACGCCCGGACTTGGGGCGAGAGGTGGCGGGTAGAGGTATAGACGGCCGAAATCGGCATCGAGACGGGCTTCCATTGGGGAAGCAACTCGACGAGCTCACCGGAACGCAGGTGAGGTTCGACCATCACGCGGGGCGCCTGAATGATGCCCGCGCCGCTCAGTGCGCCCGCAAGCGACGCCTCAATATCGTTGACCGCGATATTGCCCGGCATCTTGACTTCAAGCGGCTCTGCGTCGACGACGAAGGAAAAATCCATCGCCCGGCCGTTGCGCGCCCAAAAATAGTTGATGGCTTTATGCTGGTTCAGATCTTCGATGGTGCGCGGCATGCCGTTGCGCTCCAGATAATCGGGGCTGGCTACCGTCACGCTGCGATAGACGCCCACGCGCCGGGCAATCAGGCTCGAGTCTTGTAGTTCGCCGACCCGAATGACGCAGTCCACGCCATCCTGGATCAAGTCGACGGGCCTGTCGCTGAACCCGACCATCAGATCGATTTGAGGAAACCGCTCGTGAAACTCAAATAGCTTCGGCATCAGGACAGAGCGCCCCAACCCGCCAGGCACGTCCACGCGCAGCTTGCCTTGAGGCCCACGCATGCTGTCCGTCAACGCCCCTTCCGTGGCCTCGACATCGGAGAGAATGCGCACGCAACCTTCGTAGTAGGCCGCGCCGTCGGGGGTCAGGTTCAAGCGTCGCGTGGAGCGTTGAAGCAGCCGGACCTTGAGATGGGCTTCAAGCTGTTGAATGATGACCGTGACCGACGGGCGGGGCAGGTCGAGCGCATCGGCGGCACGCGCAAAGCTGCCCGCCTCCACTACTCGGGTGAAAACCTTCATCGCTTGCAGGCGGTCCATGGTCGATCCTTCTACATAGGCACGCGGAAGTGCGTGCGTTTTAACCCAGGGGTCAAATCCCTCAGTCCGAAAGCGTGGATTCCAACCGAGCACCACAATCGTCGACTTCGTCATCGACATACACGGCGCGACTGCGCGACTTTTGGTTTGTCCCAGGCCGGTAATCTATCCTTTGCAGACACAAAGAAAAACAGCCCGGCCCTCCTGAGACTTCGGACGTTCTCGTCCGTAATCCACGCTGGCTAGGGTCTGTCCTGAACCGCGATCTCGACGGGTGCACTTGCTGCAGCGGACTGCCCATCCCAGCCGCCACCGAGCGCGCGAATCAGGTGCACCGTTGAAACAGCCTGCGTGCCCGACAGTTGCACGGCCGCGAGCTGCGATTGCAGCACTGTGCGCTCCGAGTCGATCACATCGAGATAGTTGACCGCCCCTTCCGTGTACTGCGTACGCGAGAGCTGAGCGGCGCGCGTCGATGCCCTGACCGCCTCATCCTGCGTCCGTGTCTGGTCGCGCAGAATTCTCAAATCCGACAGATTGTCCTCGACCTCCTGAAAGGCGACCAGAACCCGCTGCCGGTAGTTCGCCGCATCTTCGTCGTACACCGCACGTGCGTTCGCAAGATTGCCCTTGCGCCGGCCACCGTCGAACACCGGGACGGCGAGGGCCGTGCCTGCAAGCGGCCCAAGCAGAAACGCGCGGCTCGACCACTTGAACAAGTCGCCCAGCGTAGCCGACTTAAAACCCACGGTTCCTGTCAGCGACAGCGAAGGGAAGTAGGCCGACTTCGCCACGCCGATCCGTGAATTTGCCGCCGCCATCGCACGTTCAGCCGCCGCGATATCCGGCCGCCGCTCGAGCAGCGATGAGGGCAATCCGGCCGGAATGTCGATATCGACTGGCTTGAGCGGATTGGCCGCCATCGAGAAATCCGCAGGCACTTTACGCATCAAGACCGCAAGCGCATGTTCGGATGCCGCGCGTGTTCGCTGGGCGGTCATCTGATCAGACTGTGACGTGGCAAGCTCGGCTTTGGCACGCGCCACATCGAGTTCGCTCGTATCGCCCTCATCGAACTTGTGCTGCATGAGTTCCAGGGCCTGCTGACGTAAGGTCACCGTATGCGCATAGACATCGATCTCAGCGTCAAGCTCGCGCAGATTGAAGTAGTTCTGCGCCACGTCGGCCTGCAAGGTCAGCTGCACGGAACGGAACAATGCCTCGCTTTGTTGCGCGTCGGCGTTCGATGCCTTGACCGAATCCGATACGCGACCGAAGAGATCGACTTCGTACGAGGCACTCGCCTGCGCGCGCCAGAGCGTTTGCGACGGGACGCTCACGTTCGGCCCCTCGAATTGCGATGCGGGAGAGTCCTTCTCCCGCGTCGGACCGAAACCGGCATCGAGGGTCGGGAATAGCGAAGACCGCGTCATCTCGTTGATCGCACGTGCTTCTTTCATGCGCGCTGCAGCGGCCTTGAGGTTCTGGTTCGCATCGGCGGCCCGATGTTCAAGGTCGTTGAGCGTCGTATCGCCGAACACTGTCCACCACTCGCCGCGCGGTACCGCCTCTGCAGGCTGCGCCGTCTTCCAGGTGCCCACCTCCGCCGGCGTCAGTGCAGCCGTCGGGTCTGTCCTGGCCGGATCTCCCTTGGCCGAGTCTTCCTTAAATGCAGCAGGCGCATTGACATCGGGCTTCTCATAGGTCGCAGCGAGCGAGCAACCCGCCACCGTGAGCGACGACGTAAGCAAGGTCGACAGACCGAGCCATCGTCCATACGAATTCTTAATCATTTGACCACCTCTCACACTTCGAGCGAAGCATTCACCCCGCGCATATGTGGGTTCGTACCGTGCTTATCGACCAGATGTTCGTCACCCGACAACTTGCGAAGCAGCACATAGAACCGGTATCAACATGAGACCGAAGATCGTCACACCCAGCATCCCGAAGAACACGGCAACACCCATGGCATGACGCATTTCGGCGCCCGCCCCAGACGAAAGGACGAGCGGCACGACGCCCATGATGAAAGCGATCGACGTCATCAGGATCGGACGCAGACGCAGGCGGCTCGCTTCGATCGCAGCCTGCACGATCGTGCGGCCCTGCATTTCAAGCTCGCGTGTATGCAGAAGACTGTAACGGTTGCGGCCTGTGTGTCGAAGCGTGCCCCGTTCAACTCCCCGGACAAGCCGATGGCAAAGCAATCAACCTCGTCGAGAAGGCGCCCCTGCTCGACGCTTCGCGCGCCAACATCGCTTTTTTTGAGACGCTCGCGGTGAACGACCGTTCACGTGTCGATTTTGAAAACGTGCGCGGCATCCAGTTTCTGCAGCCGCTATTCGAGTTTCCCGGCGCATGCGCCGGATGCGACGAAACACCTTATCTCATGCTGATGTCGCAATTGTTCGGGGACCGCGCACAGATCGCGAATGCAGCTGGATGCTCGTCGATCTATGGTGGCAATCTGCCCGTGACGCCATGGACGGTGAACCATGAAGGCAGGGGGCCGGCATGGTCGAACTCATTGTTCGAAGACAACGCCGAGTTCGGCCTGGGCTTCCGGCTCGCCGCCGACAAACATCTCAACATGGCGCAAACCCTTCTTCACGCGCTTGCGCCGCAAGTGGGCGCAGCGCTCGCACAATCGATCATCGATGCGCCGCAGACAGAGGAATCGCAGATCCGCGCACAGCGGTGCCGCGTGGCCGAACTCAAGTCGAAGTTGCTTACCCTGGAAAGCGACGCGGCGCGCGATCTATTGTCTTTGATCGATCACCTTGTCCGCCGCAGTATCTGGATCGTCGGCGGCGACGGCTGGGCCTACGATATTGACTACGGGGGTCTCGATCACGTGCTCGCGACAGTGCGCAATGTCAACGTGCTGGTCCTCGACGCCGAGGTCTATTCAAACACCGGGGGCAAGCATCCAAGGCCACCCCGCTGGGAGCGGTTGCCAAGTTCGCTGCCGCCGGCAAGCGCGTCGCGCGCAAGGACCTCGCGCTGCAGGCGATCGCTTACGGCAACATCTACGTCGCGCAGGTGGCCATGGCTGCCAATCCTCAGCAAACCTGCTGGCCTTTCGCGAGGCGGAGGCCTATGACGGCCCCTCGTTGATCCTGGCCTACAGCCATTGCATTGCGCATGGCATCGATATGCGCCCGGGTATGAAACAGCAGGATCTCGCCGTGGCCAGCGGTTTCTGGCCACTGTTGCGCTTCAACCCGGTACTGCGAGCCACCGGCCAGAATCCATTCCGCCTTGATTCTCCCCGCCCGGCTATTCCCTTGGAGGACTATGCATACAACGAAATCCGCTACAGTGGCCTAGCGCAATCCGACCCGGCCGAAGCACGTGTGCTGTTCAATACCGCACAGCGCGAGGTGGCCGCCAAGTATCGTGAGTACGAGGCGTTGTCGGAACTGGACGGGGTGGATTTCCATAGTAAGGTGAACAGCGCTCCAAGCAAGCGCTTGCCATAGAGCCGCCTGTCGACCTGTGGGGTCGTGCGATAGAACGCGAGGCCGGTGCGTCCTCCACTAGCCTCACTTCCTGCGAGGCCCCGCAGCCCCATTTTCTCGATGCTGCGCCCTAACCTGCTAGACCAGATCGCGCAACAACGCCTGCGCTTCAAACAAGCGGGGCAGGTTTTCCGAGATCAGCGCATCGAGGGAGTATTTCTCTGCATGCACACTCATGCTGACCACCCCGACGACTTCATCCCCTGCGTTGACGACAGGCACCGACAGCGTGCGCATATTCACTTCGAATTCCCGGTCTATCACTGAGTACCCACGCTCGGCGATGGCGGGAAGACGAGGGAGGATATCCGCGGCATGGAGCAGCGTGTAGGGCGTCAGCGGGCGCATGACCGAAGCCTTCAGCAACTGAGCTGCCATTGCCGCCGGCATTGACGCAAGGAGCATGCGGCCACCCGCCGAGCAGTACAGTGGCACGCGCGATCCCGGCCGCATTGTCGGCGAGGTGATCCCGGTCACGCTGCTTCTGACGATATAGATCACATCGGTACCGTCGAGCACGCCCATCGTGGCAGATTCCTGTGCAATATATCCCAGTCGCTCGATGATCGGCCGGGCGATTTTTGGCAGCTTCGACGAGTCAAGGTAAGCGTCGCCGATGCGTAGTGCGCGCGCCGTCAGGGCATAGCGTTTGCCGTCACTGACGAGGTATCCCGCGGCAGTCAGTGCCACCAGCATGCGCCGCGCGGAAGTGCGACTGGTCCCGCTCACGCGGGACGCCTGACTCACCGTCAGGTTAGCCATGCCTACGTGAAAACTCTCCAATAGCTTTAGCGCTTTCTGAATGCCGCTGACTGAATCACCCGCAAGCTCGCTTGGGGACTCCGATGGGTTCGGCGGAGAAGAGGTCATGAGGTCGGACTCTCAGAGCGAGGACTAAGCGGTTAAGTGGATACCCGGATTCTGTCTATTTTCCGGACAGTATGTACGGAAGAATGCCATCTTTTTGCACCACATTACCAAGATCGCGCCGCTTTTGCGCTCAAATTGAGCCGTCGGAAGATCGCATCCCCGCTTGATGACTGCCGACCGCCGGGCCGCAAATACCCCTTCCCCGCCGCATTTCGATCGAATTTCTTATCACCATGATTCAGTCCACCACCGAACTCGTCGCCATCATCGGTACGCCGATTGCCCAGGTCAAATCACCGGACAACTTCAACCACTGGTTTCGTGAAACGGGTCAGGACACGGCGATGATCGCGATCGATATCCAGGCCTCGACGCTCGAACTGTTCATCGGCGCAATGCGCGGGTGGCGGAACCTGCGCGGCTGTGTTGTCACCGTGCCGCACAAGCGCGCGGCGGCACCCTTGCTCGACGCGCTGACGCCCCGGGCCGAAGCATTGGGTTGCGTGAACGTCATTCGTCGCGAACCTTCAGGACGCCTGGTCGGCGATATCGTCGACGGCGATGGTTTTCTCAATGCCGCGCGCGATCACGCCTTCGTTCCGAAAGACAAGCACGTGTGCGTGATCGGCGCTGGAGGGGCGGGATCCGCGATCGCTCTTTCCCTATGCGAAGCGGGCGCTTCTCATGTCGCCATCGCCGATATCGCCGCCGAGCGCGCCCACACTCTCGTCACCATTTTGCAAAGTCGCTTCCCGGCCGTGGGCTTCACGACAGGCTTCGACACGCTTGCGGCGTTCGACCTGGTGGTCAATGCGTCCCCGGTCGGCATGGGCGATGACCTTGCACTGCCCATATCCCGTGAAATGTCGAACACACTTCGCCCCGGCTGTCTGGTCGCCGACGTCGTGACCACGCCACCGCTTACGCCTTTTCTGCAGGTCGCGATTCAAATGAAGTGCGAGGTACAGACCGGGCCGGAGATGGCACTTGGCCAATTGGGAATGCTCGGCCACTTCATGGGGGTGACCCCGGAGCATCTGTGATCCATCGCGCGTTGCCGGAGACAACGCGCTGACTCATAAGTTGAAGATTCACGAGAGGAACGGTGAGGGAAAGAGAGCAATCCGCCACCACCGTTCGCCCAATTTCCCAAGCAAAAAAATGATAACGATGATGAGACAAAAATCCGATAACGCCCATCGCGCAAAATGGGCCACCGCGAGCGGCTGGATTGGCTCGACGCTCGAGTACTACGATTTCTTCGTGTATGCGCAGGCGGCCGCGCTGATTTTTCCGCAGATATTCTTCCCCGCCGGGAACACGAGGCTTGCGATCATCGCCTCCTTGGCAACCTATGGCGTAGGCTATGTGGCACGACCGATCGGCGCATTCGTGCTCGGCCATCTCGGCGACACTCATGGACGCAAACCAGTCTTGCTGCTCTGCATGCTTCTGATGGGTCTCTCGACGACAGCAGTGGGCTTTCTTCCCACTTACCAACACGTCGGCATCCTGGCTCCGATACTGCTGGTTACGTTGCGACTGGTTCAAGGGTTTGCTGTAGCCGGTGAGATCACTGGCGCGAGCTCGATGATTCTCGAGCATGCGCCGTTCGGACGACGCGGCTACTTTGCGAGCTTTGCCTTGCAAGGTGTCCAGACGGGACAGATTCTCGCGGCGGCGGTCTTCCTGCCGCTCGAGTACTACATGCCGCACGACACCTTCGTTGCCTGGGGTTGGCGCATCCCCTTTCTGTTGAGTGTGGTCGTTCTGATCGCGGGCTACATCATCCGGCGCGAGGTGTCCGAATCCCCTGTTTTTACGCTTGAAACGCAGTTGGGCGAGCTCCCGCGTTCTCCCATCGTTGAAGCCTTCAGGTCCAGCTGGCGCGGCATTGTTCGATGTGCGTGCGTCGCATTAGCCAATGTGGTGGCAGTCGTGGCCACCATCTTCGGCGCTGCCTATGCGGTGCAACCGAGCTACGGAGTGGGCTTTCACGCGAGCGTCTTTCTCATCATTCCGGTAGTCGGGAACATTCTCGCGGTACTGGTCATCCCGTTTGTCGGAAGTCTGTCCGACAAGATCGGCCGAAGGTTGCCGATCGCCGTGGGTTCGCTCGGCGCCGGTCTGCTCTCGTTTGCCTATCTGTATGCGATCAGTATTCACAACGTGCCGCTGGCCATCGTCATGTCGATGCTGATGTGGGGCTTCGTCTATCAAGGGTTCAATGCGGTCTTTCCGAGCTTTATGCCCGAGCAGTTTCCGACACGAACTCGCGTCTCGGCGATGGCGATCGGGCAAAACATCGGAACGACCATTACAGCGCTATTGCCTGCGTTATTCGCCACGGTCGCGCCGCCGGGTTCGAGTCACGTACCGCTCACAGTCGGCGCAATCACTTTTGGCGTGACCGTGATTGCTGCGATTGCCGCACTGAGCGCTCGAGAAACGTCACGCGTTCGAATGGAGGATCTGGGAGATCCCGACGCGCGACCTGTTTGACGTTGTTCAAGATCCACTGACGTCACCGCGCGTCACGTCAGTGGGCCGCCCAGCCATGTCGACCATCGGCATGACATGCAGCCCCGGCACCAAACCTCATAACTCAGTCCATCTTCGGTGTGGAACCCGTGAAAGTCTCGGCGCGCAGAAAGTCGAAGTCCACGCCTTTGTCGGCCTGCGTGACTGTCTCGAGGAACAGCTTGCGATAGCCTCGTCCCGCCTTGGGCTCGACGACCGGATTGTCCCGCGCGCGTTGCGCAAGTTCTTCGTCCGGGACAAGCAAAGAGACTTCTCGCGCTTCCACGCTCAACCGGATCCTATCGCCATTGCGCACATGCGCGAGCGGCCCGCCAATCGCGGCTTCCGGTGTCACGTGCAGCACAATGGTACCGAACGCGGTGCCGCTCATCCGGCCGTCGGAGATCCGCACGATATCCTTGACGCCTACGCGTGCCAGCTTCTTCGGGATCGGTATATAACCCGCCTCGGGCATCCCCGGTGCGCCTTTCGGGCCGATATTCTTGAGCACGAGAATATCGTCGGCCGTCACGTCGAGGTCGTCGGCGTCGATCCGGTTCGCCAGGTCCTCGGCGTTCTCGAACACCACCGCACGGCCCTCATGTTCCATCAGCTCGGGGTTGGCCGCCGATTGCTTGATGATCGCGCCACCGGGCGCAAGATTGCCCTCAAGCACGGCGATGCCCCCCTGCGGGTAGATCGGACGATCGAACGGCTTGATCACATCCTGCGCGAAGCCTGCACCGCTCAGTTCGATCTCCTCGCCGAGCGTGCGTCCCGTGACCGTCATCGCGTCGAGCTTGAGCAGCGGCTTGAGCTCGCGCAAGAGCGTGGCCATGCCGCCTGCGTGATGGAAGTCTTCCATGTAATGCTGGCCCGACGGCTTGAGATCGACCAGCACGGGCGTATCGCGGCCCATTCGATCGAGCGCCTTGAGGTCAACCTCGAGCCCGCACCGGCCGGCAATCGCGGTCAGGTGAATGATGCCGTTGGTCGAACCGCCGATCGCGAGCAGCACGCGCATTGCGTTGTAGAACGCATCCGGCGTGAGGATCTTGTCGATCGTCAGGTAGTCGCGCGCCATCTGCACGGCCTGTGTGCCGGTACGTTCGGCCACGCGCATTCTTTCGGCCGTCACCGCAGGCGGCGACGCGCCACCGGGAACAGTCATCCCCAATGCCTCGGCGATGCAGGCCATCGTGCTGGCCGTGCCCATCACCGAACATGTGCCGACGCTTGCCACCAGCTGATCGTTGACTTCGGCGACCTCCTGCTCACCGATCTCGTCTGCGCGAAACTTGCCCCAGTAGCGGCGGCAATCGGTGCAGGCACCGACACGTTCCGAACGGTGCGAGCCCGTGAGCATCGAGCCGGTGATCAGTTGAATCGCGGGCAGTCCCGCTGAGGCCGCACCCATCAACTGCGCGGGCACCGTCTTGTCGCAACCACCGATCAGGACGACGGCGTCCATCGGCTGCGCGCGCAACATCTCCTCCGTGTCCATCGACATGAGATTGCGCAGATACATGCTGGTCGGCGACGAAAAACTCTCGTGAATACTGATGGTCGGGAAGTCCATCGGCAAGCCGCCTGCGAGCATCACGCCGCGCTTGACCGCCTCGATCAACTGCGGCGCGTTGCCGTGACACGGGTTGTACGCACTACCCGTGTTGACGATGCCGACCACCGGACGCTCGAGTGCGCCGTCCGTATAACCCGCGCCCTTGATGAACGCTTTGCGCAGGAAGAGCGAGAAGCCGTTGTCACCGTAGTGGGTAAGACCCTTGCGAAGGCCTGAAGAGGGTTCGTCTGCCATGGTGTATGTGGAGCGTGGTTAGCGAAAGCCGCGGAGCCTGTGCGCGGCGGTTGAACCGTGAATCTTGCCAGCCAGATCTCCAAGCCAGCGAACGCCTATGCGGAGACCGCGCCAAACCATTACCCCGGCTTACTGACGACGCACTTTGCTTATCTTTAACAATATTGTCAACAATATATTTAACCATTTAAAGGCGAGCCAAGGGTGTAGAGACTGGCCCAATTGATCCGCACTTCAACACAGAAACTATATGGTGCCTGCTCCCCTAAGCACCGGCGCGAGCCGCAGCTCAACATAGCCCGCGACGAACCATCGCTCGCTACTCCTCGGGTGAAAAATTCCGTTGCATCTTCCCCGTCAACTTTCCGGTCTCTTCTGCCGTTAAGCCGCCAAAGTAGATTTCAGTGGTCAAGCGCATTCCATACGCGTTCCTTTCATCGAAGTTCATACGGCACGATCGATTGACCATGAAATCGGTGCTCACCCGCGGTACGTTTTTCCGACTGTCTCTGGCAGTGTTCCTGGTATCGATCGCATGCGCCTTGCCGGCGGTGGCCGCTCAGGACAAAACAACCCATGCTCCGCTCTCCCGATACCAGGCAGCCGAAGGCGACGAACAAGCGCAAACCCTCCTGAACGCCGACGATGCACGCTTTTTTCTGACCCGCGTGGGGTTTGCTCCGGATAGCGTCGAGCTCGCACACTATGTGGGGCTCACACGTGAGCAAGCGGTTCATAAAGTGTTGGCCGCCACTCGCACGGTGGCCGTCACACCGCTGCCATCATGGGTGCAGGAGCCGATCCCCACCCGTGAAGAACTCAAGGCGCAGACGGTCGACCAGCGTCAGGCGGAACAACACGCACGCGGCGAGCGCTACGAAGAATTACGAGCCTGGTGGGTGCGCGAGATGGCGACCACGCCCTCTCCACTGACCGAGCGCATGACGCTCTTCTGGCACAACCATTTCACGTCCGGCCAGGACAAAGTCGCCTATCCGCAAGTCATGGCGCAGCAGAACATGCTGCTGCGGCGCGATGCGCTCGGTAACTTCCGCGAGTTGTTGCACGATGTCGCGAAAGACCCGGCGATGCTGCAATACCTCGATGGCGCCGGCAGCCGCAAGGGCAAACCCAACGAGAACTTTGCCCGCGAAGTGATGGAGTTGTTCACGCTCGGCGAGGGACACTATTCGCAACAGGATGTGTCGCAGGCGGCACGCGCCTATACCGGCTGGTGTCTCAATCCCGACACACAAGCGTATATGTGGCGCGCCGATCTGCATGACGACGGGGTCAAGACCGTGCTCGGACAGAGCGGCCCGTTCGACGGCGAACAAGTACTGGATATTCTGCTTGAACAGCCGGAGACCGCCACCTTCATCACGACAAAACTGTGGCGCGAGTTTGTCTCGGACACGCCTGACCCGGCAAGTATTGAACCGATTGCAGCGCGGTTTCGCGCGAGTCACTACGATGTCAAAGTCGCGCTTCACGACCTGTTTCTAAGCGACGCGTTCTGGGATGAAAGTCGTCGCGGAATACTCGTCAAGTCGCCGGCTGAATTCGTGATTGACACGGTACGGACATTCGATATCAATTACGACAGCACCGCACCGTTTGCCAGCGAGATGCGCACGCTGGGCGAGAACCTGTTCTATCCCCCGAACGTAAAGGGCTGGCCCGGGGGCACCACTTGGATCAACAGTTCTACCCTGCTCGCCCGCATGCAGTTTGTCGAACAATTGTTCCGCGCCACCGAGACGGCCCCTCCGCGGCGCGACCAGAACGGTATGAGCCGCAGCGCCCGGAGTGCCCTGCCAGCACCTCAGGCGACGACGCGTGCGGCCCCGGGCGGAATGCGCTTCGACATCGATCGCTGGCTCGCGCACTACAACACAGCAGCAGAAGCGAAGCCGGGACTGTCGATCGAACTCCAGTTGCAGCATGCGGTGCTATCGCTCACGCCGGTCGACGCGATCGAAACCGATTCCACCGGAAGCGCCTATCTGGAATCGCTGCTGATGGACCCGGCCTACCAATTGAAGTGAACGGTCTGAAGCGCGCGACCTGCGCAAATGTATGTAACGAGGTACAGAATGAAACGACGCGAGTTTCTCTCGATGACCGCCGCGGCAAGCGCGACGCTTCTGTTGCCACGAGCCTATGGGACACAGAGCCCCGCCCCGGCAGCACATGGGCGCGGTTACGGCAACTTGCTGATCCTCGTGGAATTGAAGGGCGGTAACGATGGCTTGAATACCGTCATTCCCTTCGATGACCCCGCCTATTACCAGTTGCGCAAAAACATTGGGGTCAAGCGAGAGCAAGCGATTCAGATCGACGAGCGCACTGCCCTGCATCCCGCGCTGCAGGCACTGATGCCGCTCTGGAACGGCAAAGAGCTCGCCATTGTGCAGGGCGTCAGCTATACGCAACCGAGCCTGTCACACTTTCGCTCGATCGAGATATGGGACACGGCGTCGCGATCCGACCAGTTTCTAGGCGAGGGATGGCTGACGCGCGCGTTCGCGCAACACGCCGTGCCGGCCGGTTTTGTTGCCGACGGCGTGGTGATCGGCAGCGCCGAGATGGGACCGCTCGCCAACGGTGCGCGAGCGATCGCGCTGACCAATCCGACGCAGTTCGTCAAAACGTCGAGGCTTGCCACTCCGGTGTCTTGGCACGAAAGCAATCCGGAACTGGAGCACATCCTCGATGTCGAGAACGACATCGTGAAGGCCGCTGGCCAACTGCGCCCGCGCGAAGGTCAGTTTGCGCTGAAGACGCCGTTTGCGGACGGCGCCTTCGGCACATCGATCAAAGCTGCGATGCAGGTGCTTGCCGCCGGTGACACGCCACAGGGCCGGCCGCTTGCGGGACAAGGTGTCGCAGTGATCCGGCTGACGCTCAATGGGTTCGACACACATCAGAATCAGCCCGGTCAGCAGGCCTCCTTGCTCAAGCAACTCGCCGAAGGATTCGCGTCGATGAAAGCGGCACTGGTCGAACTGGGACGCTGGGATAACACCTTGGTGATGACGTACGCAGAATTCGGCCGGCGACCGCGAGAGAACCAGAGCAATGGCACCGACCACGGCACCGTTGCCCCCCACTTCGTGATGGGCGGCCGGGTACGCGGCGGTCTGTATGGCATGCCCCCCGTGCTGGCGCAGCTCGACGGGAATGGCAATTTGCCGGTGGGCGTCGATTTTCGGCAGTTATATTCGACCGTGCTCGGTCCGTGGTGGGGGCTTGACGCGTCCGCCATCCTTCAGCAGCGCTTTGAGCCACTGCCCTTGCTGCGCGTCTGAGGCGTGCGAGCCGGTGTAGAGATGCATCGCCAGTCGCGGCGCCGCTGCCCGCTTCAGAACTGATAATTGATCGACACGTCGGTCACGCCCGTCGTCTTGGATTGAGTAATCGGGCTCTCCGCCGCGCTACCCAACATGCGCTTGAGCGCGCCATCCGCGGTAACGAACCAGTGCTTGGAGACGAACCAGATCATCGTGATGCCGAAACCCGCGGACGTCAGACCCGCGTGGGCATCGAAGCGCCGATACTGCGACGCAGCCGCCTGCTGTCCGTTGACCCCGAACCAGCTGTTCATATAGTCCGAGTCTGCGAAGCTCATCGATGGACCCGCAAACCAGTAAAAGCGTTCGGAGCTGGCTGGCAAAGGCATATAACCGCCAAGGTCGGCGATCCAGCCGTTCGAACCACCGAAGCTGCGCGTGAGGGACATCCGGACCACGAGCGGGAAGTCCTTCGACACCACGTATTCCGCCGCGAGTTTCATTTCCGGCGACGCATTGATGTTTCCCAGTCCGTTGAGACGCGACGGATCGTCGTGTCCTCGACGGCCCAGATCGTACACCGCGGAAATGCTCGCGCGCCAGTTAGTGCCCTGCAAGACGTTGACGCCGAGACCTTCGCCCGTTGAAAAGAAAGCCAGATCCTTGTACCGGACATCGAAACTTGGACCGACGAGGGTGTGGTACTGCTCGGAGCCGGGGTAGCGAGGTTCGAAAGTCGCACCGGTGCCGAGGCGGACCGCCCAATCCGATTCGCTAGCCCGATAAAGCTTCTCGAGCGGAATCCCGGCCGAGTATTGCCATTCGGCGAGCGGCGAAGGCGTCTGGGCGCGCACTGCGGATGCGTTGGCCGCAATCAGGACGATCAGGACGAAGCCCGCGCTCAGGAATCGAAGCACGGCATGGCGCAGAATGCGAGCGTGGTGACCCGGTGAGGGTGATGTCAAAATTGCTCCCGATCGGAGGGAAAATTGATGTTCCGCAGAGCACAATTCGTTCCCGAACCCTGACTTCGACTGCCAGTCGCCGTGACAGCGTCGTGACAGCGACCTGAAAAGACGCCGGCTTATTCTTCCCAGCACTTAGCACTGGAATTTTGCTTCGTTTACCCTGCGTGCGCAGTACTGCTAGAGTCGCGACCTCGATGCACTGGCGCGGTGCGCGCCGGCGCCCTCCACTTCTGGAAGATTACAAGCAATGAAAGCAAAGACCCTCGCGACCGCGCTGATCGGCCTGCTGATGGCGGTGTCCGGTGTCGCCCATGCGGACCGGCTCGACGATATCAAGAAGGCGGGCGTACTGCGCGTGGCCGCCTTTGACAGTAATCCGCCGTTCGGCTTCGTCGATCCGAAGACCAACCAGATCGTCGGTCTCGATGTGGACTATGCGAAGGCCCTAGCCGACAAGCTCGGCGTGAAGCTCGAAGTCGAACCGACCAATCCGGCAAACCGCATCGCCTTGCTGACGTCGAAAAAAGTCGACCTCGTGTTCGCGAACTTCACCATTACCGACGAACGTAAGAAAGAAGTCGATTTCAGCACGCCATATTTCGCTTCGGGGACGCAGTTTCTCTCGAAGAAGGGCGTCCTGAAGACGCCCGACCAATTGAACAGCCTGCGGATCGGCGCAGCCAAGGGGACCACCAACGAGCAACAGGTTCGCGCACAGTTCCCGGGTGCGACCATCGTCGCCTACGACGACACGCCATTCGCATTCGCGGCACTACGCGCGGGCAATGTCCAGGCGATCACCCAGGACGGACCGAAACTCGTGGTCCTGCTCTCCAACGTGCCCGACAAGGAAAAGTACGAAATCTCGCCGTTCACGATTTCGAACGACTATGAAGGTGTCGGCGTGCCCAAGGGCGAACCGCGCCTGCTGGCCGTGGTCGACGACACACTCAAGTCGCTCGAGGCGAACGGTAGCGCAGCGAAGATCTATGACACCTGGTTCGGCCCGCACAGCAAGGCGCCGCTGCCGCGACTGTTCAAGATCGGCGATCCGCAGAAGAGCTGACGCCGACGTGCCGGGTCAAGTCAGGGAGGGCTCGCCGGGGTTACTGAAGCCGCGGAGCGCCCTTCTCCGCGGCCTGCCCGCACGCGGGTCTGCACCCGTTTCACCCGGCGCTTCAGCCCCTGCAACGCGAGAAATCGAATGAACGGCTGGCTCGAGCCGAAATATGTAGACTGGCTGTGGCATGGCTTTGCCGTGACACTCGAACTCGCTGCGTGCGCGGCGATCGCTGCGACCCTGTTCGGTTTCGCACTGGCGCTCGCGCGCAGCGCGCGAACGGCATGGCCGCGCCGCCTGGCAGCCGTCTATGTGCTGGTGTTCCGCAACTCCCCGCTGATGGTGCAATTGCTGTTCTGGTACTTCGGCGCGGCGACCCTGCTGCCCGACGCCACCATGGCGTGGCTCAATGCGTCGCATGTCGTCGCACTCGGACCACTGAAGCTGAGTTGGCCCTCGTTCGAGTTCGTCGCGGGATGGGTTGGCCTGACCTGTTATTCGACGACCTTTATCGCCGAGGAATTTCGCGCCGGTCTGCGCGGTGTGCGGGAGGGCCAACATCTCGCCGCAGCCGCACTCGGCCTGACGCCGTTCGCGGCCTTCCGCCATGTGATCCTTCCCCAGGCTGTGCGCATCTCGATTCCGCCACTCTTTGGGCAGTACATGAATATCGTCAAGAACTCGTCCCTCGCGATGGCGATCGGTGTCGCCGAATTGTCGTATGCGTCGAGACAGGTCGATTCTGAGACGTTCAAGACGTTCCAGGCTTTCGGCGCCGCGACGTTGCTCTACATCCTGACCATCGCGGTCATCGAAGTCACGCTCGTCGTCTACCAGCGCCGTAGCGCGCAGACCTTGAGCCGAGGCTGAGCATGGACGCCGCCGGATTTCCTGCCGTATTGTTCGCCAATCTTCCGTATTTGCTGCTCGGCGCGTTTCCGCATGGGCCGCTTGGCGGGGTCGCCTTGACGCTCGTGCTCGCCATCAGCTCCGCCCTGCTCTCAGCGGCGCTCGGCCTTGCCGGCGGGGTTGCGCTCGCCATGGCGCGCGGACCGCTCCATATCGCGCTGCTCGCCGTGATCGGTTTCTTCCGCGCGATACCGGTGCTGATGCTGATCTTCTGGACCTTCTTCCTGCTGCCGATCTTCCTGCACATCAATGTGCCAGGGCTCGCGAGCGTCGTCTGCGCGCTCTCGTTAATCGGTGGGGCCTATCTGTCGCACTCGGTCCATGCGGGCGTCATCGCGGTCGGGAACGCCCAGCACCAGGCCGCACTCGCACTCGGACTGACGCGCACCCAGGCCTTGCGTTACATCGTGCTCCCGCAGGCAATCCGGATCATGACGCCATCGTTCGTCAACCAATGGGTGACGCTCGTCAAGGACACTTCGCTTGCCTATATCGTCGGCGTACCGGAGCTCTCGTTCCTCGCCAATCAGGTCAACAGCCGGCTAATGGTCTATCCGGTGCAGATCTTCCTGGTGGTCGCGGCCATCTACGTGGTGCTGTGTACGTCGCTCGACTGGCTCGCGACCCGCCTCCTGTCGCACCATCTGCGCGCCGAAAAGCGCCAGCAACAGCTCGCGCGCGACACCAGCGTCACGATGGCCGGCCCGGCCTGAGGCGGTCTGAGGCGGCGTCACGTCAGCAGGACCCGCACCCCGTCTGCTTATGCGATTTCCATATAAGCATATCCAGACCGTCTCCACACCGATCTACCTGTTTGTCATAACGATATCCGGATTGGTTTGTTGCTCTTGGCCGCACAAATCACTAGATTCGGCATTCCGGCGTGCGTTCACGCCCTCCATTTTTGCTGGCGACACACGTATGGCTGTTACGACTGAACTGGAAATCCGCCCCTTCGATGCGCCGCTCGGCGCCGAAGTCTTTGGCCTCGACCTCCGCACACCGCTCAGCGACCTCGATTTCGCGCGGATTCACCGCGCTCACCTCGACTATCACGTGCTGGCGTTCCGCGATCAGCGCATCACGCCGGAACAGCAAATCGCTTTCAGCCGTCTCTTCGGGTCGCTCCAGATCCACGTGTTGCGCCAGTTTCAGCTCGCCGGTCATCCGGAAATCCTGGTCGTCTCGAACATCAAGGAAAACGGCCAGCCGATCGGTCTGGGCGATGCGGGCCATTTCTGGCATTCCGACCTGTCGTACAAGGAAACGCCAAGCCTGGGGTCGCTGTTGCATGCCCAGGAGCTGCCGAGCGAGGGCGGTGATACGCTGTTCTCGAACATGCATCGTGTCTGGGACACCCTGCCCGCCGAACTGCGCCGGACGATTCGGGACCTGCGTGCCGAGCACACCTATCTCGCGAAGTACGAAGAACTGCAAAAGCGCAACCCGTGGCGACCGAACCTGAGCGCAGAGCAAGTCGCCGAAGTCAAACCCGTGGTCCAACCGGTCGTGCGCACCCATCCTGAAACCGGGCGCCAGGCCTTGTTCGTGAGTGAACATTTCACGACGCGGATCGTCGATATCCCCGAAGACGAAAGCGCCCAGCTCCTTGCCGAACTGTTCGGCTATATCGAGCGAGCCGAAAACATCTACCGCCACGTGTGGTCCGAGCACGACCTCGTGTTCTGGGACAACCGCTCGGTCCAGCATCTTGCGACCGGCTGCCCCGATCATTTGCGCCGCAAGCTCTACCGCACGACCATTGAAGGCGACAA
This sequence comes from Burkholderiales bacterium, assembly GCA_026225235.1. GTDB lineage: Bacteria > Pseudomonadota > Gammaproteobacteria > Burkholderiales > Burkholderiaceae > Pararobbsia. The sequence goes on along the minus strand of JAMFSK010000095.1, from coordinate 78,367 downwards.
GCCGTTCTGAGGGAAGTCGCGTTGCCGGGGTTCGAAAGACATCGCGCTTGAGCGCTCCGCTTGCCTGCTTGCGTCGAGATTGGTGAGATCAGCGGCGAAGCGACTTCTCGCCGAAAGGGCGTGACTTCGCCTCGGTCCGAGGCGCAGACAAGTACGTATCCACCAGGGTAATCAGTTCCTGTCTCAGGGCTGGCGACGAAAGCGCTCCTTGCCGAGCCGCTTCGTGGACGGCACCGGCAAGGGCACCCGCGAGCACCCGCGCGCCGATGCCGACGTGGTCGCTCATGCCGGACGTGTTCGCCATGAACAACGCTTCGTAGCCCCTCTTGCACTCCGCGCCAAAAAGATCGTGCACACCGCGGGAGTCATCCCCGCGGGGGCTCTCTTCCAGCAAAACCCGGTGAGCGGCCGGATGTCGGCTATGCACCGCGATCATCCCGTCAACGAGTGCCGCAATGCGGCTCGCTCGCGGAGTCTCCAGATTCGCAGCGGCGTGAAGCACCGCGAGCACATCGTCAAAGTGCCGCCGACGCACGGCGTCGATCAACGCAAGCTTATTCGGGAAATACTGATACAGCGAACCAATGCTCGCACCAGCGGCCTCCGCGACCGCATTGGTGGTGAGACCCGCCCAGCCGCGCTCGCCCAGAATATGAGCCGCGGCATCGAGAATAGCGTCGGTCGTGGCCCGCGAACGCGCCTGCCGCGGTTCTTTACGCATCGCGCCGGATGGGAGGGGAATGCGAGTAGCCATGCGCGCCTCCTCAATGGGAATATGAGCAATATGCTCGCATTTCCGGTACAGGTCCAGATGTCCTCCGGGAAGTGCGTATTCCAGGGGGGACGATGGTCGCGAACGCGTATGGCGAGATTTATCGACGCCGGGATTTGCTGATTTATATCAGCGCCCGGTTTCTTTCAGAAGCGGCTGCGCTGGCGCAATCCGTCGCTATTGGGTGGACCGTCTATAAGTTGTCGGGCACGCCCCTGTCGCTCGGCCTCGTTGGTGTGATGCAGTTTCGTCCCGATGGTGCTGCTGACGCTTCCCGCCGGTGAACTGTGCGACCGACTCTCGCCGCGCCGGCTGGCGATTGCAGGCCTTGCACTCCAAAGCCTGTGTGCCGTTGCTTTCCTGATCCTGTCGCTTGGTCAATCGTCTGCACTATGGCCGCTCTACGGCGTATTGCTGATAGTCGGTGTGGCGCGTGCGCTTGCCGAGCCTGCCGAGCAAGCCTTGCTGCCATTCCTGGTGCCGGCGGAGCGACTACCCCGCGCCATTGCCGCAGCCTCGTCCGCGTGGCAAATGGCGGTGATCGCTGGCCCGGCGCTGGGGGGACTGGCCTACGCATTGGGTGCGAACGTCGCCTATGCGGTCTGCTGCATCGCATTCCTGCTAGCACTGCTGGGTCTCGCTACGTTGGGCGAACGAAAGTTGGCGCCTATTAAAAGCGCTACGCTCACAGAACGCATCGCGCGTGTAGCCGAGGGCATCGAATTCGTGCGCTCCCAGCCTGTCGTCCTCGGTGCCATCTCTCTCGACCTTTTCGCAGTTCTGCTCGGCGGCGCGACAGCCTTGCTGCCGATCTACGCGCGCGACATCCTCAAAGTGGGGCCGATTGGCCTGGGGATGCTACGCAGCGCACCCGCCGTTGGGGCCTGCCTCGTCGCGCTCTTTCAAGCCCGCTACCCGCCGCAAAAGCGCGTGGGGTTCAAGCTATTTTCCGCAGTCGTCGTTTTTGGTATCGCTACCGTCGCTTTTGCGCTCTCCAAGGCGCTTGTCGGATCCCTGGCCGCGCTTGTCGTGATCGGTGCCAGTGATATGGTCAGCGTCAATGTTCGTTCAACCCTGGTCCAGCTCACCACACCCGACGCCGTGCGTGGGCGTGTCTCAGCGGTCAATATGCTGTTCATCGGTGCTTCGAGCGAACTGGGCGCCTTCGAGTCGGGCGTTGTGGCGTCGATGCTGGGAACGGTTCCGGCGGTAGTGCTGGGCGGCATCGGCACGCTGGTCGTTGCCGCGGTGTGGATGGCCGCCTTTCCTGCGCTCAGGAGGGCTGACCTCGTGCATCCGACCGTCTGACCACCCGGCGAGGTCTGCGCCACGTCCGACGGCCGCAGGACGAGCGGGGCCAAAGCTCGCACGCAATCCTGCCTACGCTCGGCAAGAGGATGCCTCCGACGCCCCAGACTCGATATACTGGCGAATCAAATTTTCGCCCGTGTTGATTTTCGTGGCCGTGCCCCCACGTGCTTGCGTTGAGTAACGACAGTAGGTTGACTGATAGCATGATCGAACCCGAATTTACCGAGCTTGACAGCGCGCGCCCCGACTTCTTGTGTTACCTCGTTGCGATCGCGGCCGCCTCGTACGCACTCACTTACGACTGGCGAGTCGACCATGTCGTGGCCTGTTGCCGCCACTGGCTGGTGAGGAATCGCCTGAAGATGCACTGGCTCGAGCGCGTGCGCTTCTGCCAGCTCGCGCTGAAGATTGCGAGGGAAGACTTACTGGACGCCGGTGTCGCGGTTCGGCTATCCAGCGTCAACGCGCTCTTTACCAATGAGCTGGAACTCAATGGCTCGAGCACCATGGTCCAGCGGATGATGGTGCTTTGTCACGAGGCGCTGTGAGCAGGCTGTACGGGCCCATTCGAATCATGAGGAACGACTTGGCCACCGGCGTTTCTTCTGCTTAGGCGACGATGACGTCACGGCGGCGGCTAGGCAGACTCACCCCGCAACACATCGCCGAGTCCACCCGGAAACATCGCCTCAGCCGCTGCCACCACGTCGATCAATTCCCGCAACAGGTTGATCTTCCCGTTCTCGACCATGAGGTGGCCGAGAAACTGCTGATGGACGGTGTTGCCGGAAATTTCGGACTTCGCCGTCAGGTGATATTCATCCAACGCCTGGTTCGGTGTCTCGATGTGGATCGAAACGTTCTCAAACACGGCGCCCGGATAGACCTTGCGGTGGAGGAAACGAAGAAAACCAATGACATCCTCTGACCGTAGTACCAAACGCGGACACCAATGGACGCAAGGTACGGGACTTCAAGGACACCGTCATCCGCGAACTGCGCGCCGGCTTGCTCAGGTCCCGACGATATGAACGAGAGCAATAGTTCCTTCGCATTTGCCATGGATCACCCCGATCCGATGCAACGCTGTCCTACGAGTCAGGCTTTCGACTAAAGGCTCGCCTGCGACTCTAGCTGATAAGCCGCATCAATCCCTTGCAATGGTCGATGGATGGAATGCGAGCGGTGTGACGTGAACCGACTTCATAAAGGACCACCCGCACGCTCAATGAATCCAGTTCGAGACTCATGACCATTGACTTGAACGTCGGCTGTCGACTGCCGACTGCCGGCAAACTGCACCTCGATTGGTCGCGTATTGCTCGGCTATCTGGACGATGCTGAACTCAGCGCTCGCCTCCGATCCACTCGATTCGGCCAGTACACGGCAAAGACCATCACTACGTCGACGGCGTTGCGTGCGGAATTGAAGAAGGTCCACGACCAGGGTTATGCCATCATTGATCAGGAGCTCGAGATGGGACTTCGCACCATTGCCGTCCCCATCATCAACTCGGCCGGCCACGCAATCGCCGCTACTAGCGTCGGCCTTAATACCGCTCGTGCCACAATCTCCGATATGAAGCGGCTCATCTTGCCGGTGCTGAAGGAAGCTGCCGAGGAATTGGCGTTGTTGGTGGGTTAGTCCAGCGCCCCTTACCGATGCCACCCGCGTGGATTGGAATGATTAAGGACTGGAAGGGATAAGACGAATCTCTCAGATCGCTCACGATACATTTTTTCGAAGGATCAAAAATCTCATGCTGCAAATCTGGGGACGACGCAATTCCGTCAACGTGCAAAAGCTCTTATGGTGCTGCGCAGAGCTCAATCTCGAGTATGAAAGGTTCGATGCCGGCATGGAGTTCGGCCGCACCGCTGAACCGCGCTACCTCGAGATGAATCCCAACGGCCGCGTACCTACTCTCGTCGACAACCATTTCGTGCTCTGGGAATCCAATTCGATTCTTCGTTACCTCGCCATGCAATATGGCGCCGACAGCACGATTTATCCGGCCGCCGCTCGCGAGCGCGCTCTGGTTGACCGGTGGCTCGACTGGTCTCTGTCGACGCTTCAACCCGCAGAACGGCCGGTGTTCTGGGCGAGCGTCCGGACACCACCCAATGAACGCAACTACGCCAAGCTCGAGACCGATGTGCTTGCTGTTGGAAAGCTCTGGCATATGCTCGATGAGCATCTTGCCAATCGGACCTATGTGGAGACCTCCGACTTTACGCTCACCGATATCGTGCTCGGCGCATTCGCGCGGCGATGGTTCGGTCTCGAAGGTATCGAACGACCGCGCCTGGACCATCTCTCTCGCTGGTACGACCTGATTTCGACACGGCCAGGATTTGTCGAACACGTGGCCCACCCTTTGAGCTAAGGCGATTGTGCTGCCGCCACGCCGAGTCGACCTGCCAAATCGTTTAGAAGGTTTCAGGTTTTTTTAGGCGTGCGCAGCCATCACTGGCGCGTAACCTGAGGATATACGGCGCACCGCCGGCATGCGGAAGGGCAAATCCGCCTGACCCTTATCAAAGGAATCGAGGATGGACATCAAGCGCTGGCTACGGAACGCGGTCACCGGACTGTCGATCGGACTCGCGAGCGCCATCGCTGCGACTCCATGCGCGCAGGCGGCGGCCCCTCAAGTCCGCACGCAAGGCCCCGGCTTCTACAGGATGATGCTGGGCGACTTCGAAATCACTGCGCTGTCGGATGGCACCCACGATTTTCCGATTCAAACGGTCATGACCGGCATCTCAAAAGAAGAGATCGAACGAGACATCGCGCGCGACGATCTGACGCTTCCCGTGCAAGGTTCGATCAATGCGTTTCTGATCAACACCGGTTCGAAGCTGATCCTCATCGACACCGGAGCCGGCCTGCTCTATGGCACATGTTGCAACCACCTGATGGCCAATCTGCGCGCTGCCGGCTATCAACCCGAACAAGTCGATGAGATCCTGTTGACGCATCTGCACAAGGATCACGTCGGCGGCGTCATCCTCGACGGCAAGATGGCGTTTCCCAATGCCGTGCTTCGCACCTCGCAGGTCGAGGCCGACTATTGGCTGAACCCCGCCAACAAAGCGACTGCCCCGGCCTTCCTCAGCACCTTCTTCGATGCCGCCATCGCGTCGGTTGCCCCGTATGTCGCTGCCGGCCGCTACAAGACGTTCGCGGGTAATGAACAGCTTGAGCCGGGCATCTACACGCTAGCCACACCAGGGCACACGGCAGGTCATTCAAGCTACCTGATTCAAAGTGGTTCAGATACCCTGCTCGTCTGGGGCGACATCATTCACGTTGCGTCTATTCAGCTTCAGAACCCGGCCGTGTCAGTCGAATACGACACTGATGCAACTGCAGCTCAGCGTTCGCGACGGGCCATGTTGCAACTTGCGGCAAGCAAACACTATTGGGTCGGCGCAGCGCACATCTCCTTCCCAGGCCTGGGACATGTGCGTGCCAACGGAAACACTTACGACTGGATTCCAGTGAACTATGACGGTGCACCGGGCACTCACTGAAGCACTCCCCTATTTTCCCGCCCCTTGAGTACCGGCCTCCAGCTGTTTGAGGGCCTTTTCAATGCTCAGCGATCCAGACACCTGGCTCGGCGGGAATTCTCTGAAGGACTGGAGAAACTGCCCCACGATGGCTACGCTGGGAATCATGACCCACAGATGCTCACCCCACCATTTACCGTACAGCATCGACTCGTCCGGATAGTGTTCGAACGGATCCTGACGCAGGTTCGTCACCAATGGCACATTGGTCGATTCCTGCGTGCCGGTAAATAGATTGCCTTTGATGGTCTTGAAGCAGATCTTCCAGTCGTCATAGCGCACAGCCAGCAGGTCTGAACTGTCACTAAAGTAGAAGATTTCATGCCGTGGCCCCTGCGGGACTTCGCCCTTGAAAAGAGGGAGGAAGTTGTAGCCGTCGAGTCCTCAACAACGCGGCCAAGTGCAACGGGCCGACGGAACCATCTTTCTGTGCGTGCCAGTGGAGGGTGAGAACCTTGTCGTCACGGTTCGAGACACCGGCATTGGGATCGACAAGGCGATGCTCGATAGAATCTTCGATCTGTTCACCCGGGACACGCACGGCGTCGCTCAACAGAGCGGCGGACTGGGAATCGGCTTGTCTGTTTTCAGGGCAATAGCCGAGATGCATGGTGGTCCGATATCGGCCGCAAGTGACGGAGAAGGATGCGGAAGTGTGTTTTCCTTGCAGTCACCGATCGTGACGTCGAACATCGGTTTCCTTGCCCAGGTCGAGCCCATATTCGACGAGCCCCCCGAAAGATCGTCGTCGTTGACGACAATCTGTATGCCGCCGAGGCCATGAAGACGTTGCTGCAACTTCATAGCCATGCAGTGACATTGGCGAGCAACGCAGACCAGGCTCTCCGGGATGCCAGGCTCGAGATGCCTGATGTTTTTTTAGTCGACATCGGCTTGCCGGGGAAGAGCGGGCACAAACTGACCACCGAGCTGGGTCAGTTGCCATGTAAAAAACCGCTGCGCATTATCGCTATGACGGGATTCGGTCAGCCAGAGGATCGGCGACGATCCCTGGCCGCGGGGTTTGATGATCACATGGTCAAACCCGTCACGCTCAACGCTTTGCTCAAATGCCTGGGCGGTGGTGCAAACCCGATGAAGTAAGGCCCCGCGCAAAGAGCCAGTTGCACGCCCGGCGAATACTCGCCGGATTCGATTCGCATCTGGGCAAGCCGGTTTCTCTTGCGACTTTAGCGGTAGCAATCGGTCGTATTCGCCCGGCGGGTCGCTAGAGGCCCGGCACGACTCTCAGCCATCCGGTGACACGCCTGAGTTCGTCTCGGACATTCAGGCGTTCTGCGAGTTCGTGCAACCCAGCCACCATACAGTTTCGGCCTGCTCCGCGGCCACGTCCGTCATGAACTCCGCTGAACCAGCGGAACGGAGAGGTCGCCGTCACCACGCCTGCGGTCCTCATCGTGCAACTGGGCTTCGGCCCGAGCCCAGTTTTGATCATGCAGCCCCTCTTGGCATCCGCCCTGCAACCACAGTTCATACGCGCGCACGCGGATACGTTCCTCTTGCAATTCGAACATATTGCCTCCTCGACGACATTGAAGGTTCACGCCGGCCAGCAATGGGTTCCACTGGGCAACGCTCGGCGAACAGACTCCCACCCCGCTCAATGCGGCGGCCCTAACCAAAGGCCACCGCTGGGGAAAGCGTTACTCCCTCACGAGAGATGGTTGCCGCCCGTGACGCCATAGACTTCACCCGTCACGAAACTCGACTCCTGCGATGCCAGCACGACATAAATGGGCGCGAGCTCGGCAGGCTGACCGGGCCGCTTCATGGGGACTTCCGAACCAAACGGCGGAATCTTGTCCTGCGGCTGCCCCCCGCTTGGCTGCAGCGGCGTCCAGATCGGCCCCGGCGCGACCGCGTTGACACGGATGCCCTTACCCACGACTTGCTTCGCAAGCGAGTGGGTAAAAGCGGTGATCGCCGCCTTTGTCGACGCATAGTCGAGCAACATCGGGCTCGGCTGATAACTCTGAATCGACGTCGTGTTGATGATCGTGCCGCCCGCCGGCATATGCGGCAATGCCGCTTTGCAAAGCCAGAAGAGAGCGAAGACATTCGTGCGAAACGTGGCCTCGAATTGTTCGGTGCTGAGATCCGCAATGTCTTCGACGGCCGTTTGTTTGCCGGCGACATTCACGAGGATGTCGAGTCCACCAAGCTGCATCGCGGCATCATTGATCAGGTTGACGCAAAACGCTTCGTCGCTGATATTACCCGGCAATGGAATAGCCTTTCTTCCCTCTTTTTCGATCAGGCTGACGACCTCGGACGCGTCCGCTCCTTCACTAGGCAGATAGCTGAGCGCGACATCGGCGCCTTCCCGTGCAAACGCTATCGCGACAGCACGACCGATTCCGCTATCTGCGCCGGTGATGAGCGCTCGACGGCCCGCGAGACGACCGAAACCTTTGTAGCTCGTTTCGCCATGATCCGGCTTCGGCCGCATCTCTCTGGCAAGCCCTGGAGCAGATTGCGGCTGCTTTTCGAATTCAGGCTGGGGGTACTGCGTGGTCGGGTCTTGCATGGCGAACTGATTCTCGATCTTGCCCATTTGTAAGCTCCTGGTCGCGGATACCCCCTCGTGGAGATACCGTATGGCAAGAGCCGAGCAAACCGCGTTCCTCGCCTTGAAACCGACGAGTCCCCGGTGAGAAAGAACGAAACGTTTGATGACGCAGAAACGGTGATCGAGGCGCTCGCGCATGGATGGAGCCTGCTGGATGCAGACATTGCTCAACCCGAGTGATCCATACGCGCGAACTTGTTCCTGCTCGCGCACGAGGCGCTAGCCGTTGACATGGCGAACCACCTGGTTCTTAACCGACACCACGCCACTTACTGCGGTGGCCGCTCGCCCGGCCAAGTCGATTTGTCCCTGGTCGGCGGCCGTGCCGACCAATGTCACCGCGCCATTCTTTGCGAAGACCGTGATGTCGCTAGCGTCCAGACCCTTCGTCTTATAGAGGCTATGACGCACTCGCTTTTCAAGAAGGTGATCTTGCTGGCGGCCCGCCTTTTTGCTCGTGATTCCTGACGCGCTGGTTGTCGCCGGCACCGAGGAAGCGGCCGTGGTTTGTGCATGTGCGCCCCCTATTGACATGGCAATGACGGCGGCGGTCAGGAGTCGAAGCAGATCGAGATTTTTCATGGGCACTCCTTGGTTTTGAGTGTGGCTGGAAAGCATCTGTGTCAAAGTCTTCCGGGTGCTCCCTGGGCAATCCCCGGCGAGTACAACCCTTCACCCTCGCCCGCTCAAGTCATGCAGCCCCGAGTTCGCCCATGAAGCAGAGGTCATTGCACAAAGCATGCACTACCGTATCGCGGCTGTGAATTACCCGTGTGTATTAGAAAATCATGCGATGGTAAGTGTGGCCCCTTCGTTTCCCGCGAGGTTATCGACGCCGCCTTGCGATGGAGTAGTCTGCGACGTGGGCGCAGGGGATCGAGTCCGTCTCGCGCGATCTTCGCACTCGCCCTCACTCCCAGCGTAACGCTCCAACGATTGCCCCATGGCTAACTATGACTCGCTGATACCAGCGCGCGCTGTCTTTCCATATTCGCTTCTGCGTTCCAAAGTCGACGTAAACCATCCCACAGCGACTTGAGTAACCCATCTGCCATTCGAAGTTGTCTAGAAGCGACGAGGCCACATAGCCGCGAATATCCACGCCGCCCTCGATCGCTTCCGAGACAGCCAGGAGACGCTCATCCCAGAACTCGATGCGCTGCGCATCGCGCACGCGTCCGTCAGGATCCACTTTGTCCTGGGCCGCCATACCGTTCTCGGTGATATAGATGGGCAGGTCGCCATAGTCGCGTTTCACCCGCAGAAGGACGTCAACAAGCCCTTCCGGCGCCACATCCATGTCCATCGCGCTGCCCCGCTTTCCGGGGACAGCGACACGCACCTTTCTCTCGGGATCGGTCGGGTCCGCGCTCGTAATGTGCTGCTGGTAAAAATTGACACCGAGAAAATCGAGAGATTGTTGAATGGCGTCGAGGTCACCTTCGTGAACGAACCCGAAGTCAGTGACCGGTGCAACGAAGCGCACGATGTCCTCGGGATAATGGCCCTTGAACAAGGGATCGAGAAAAATCCGGTTCTCGATGCCATCCATCCGATGGGCTGCAGCAACGTCCTGTGACGCGGTGGATCCAGGAATCTCCGAGACGAGATTGAGCGCCAGTCCGATCCTCCCCTTCGTTCCGTCTGCTCGCATGTGTTCGGTTGCGCGAGCGTGAGCCAGAAGCTGGTGATGGACCACTTTATAAGCCAGCGCTTCGTCCTTGATGCCCGGCGCGAGAATCCCGTCACGGTAGCCGAGGAATGCGACGCACCACGGTTCGTTCAGCGTATTCCAGAAGGCCACCCGATCGCCCAGTCGCCGATTGATCAGGCCAGCGTAGTCGGCAAAATACGAGGCGGAATCCCGATTGGCCCACCCGCCTTTTTCTTGCAGCGCCTGTGGCAGATCCCAGTGGTAAAGGGTGAGCATCGGTTGAATGCCACGCGACAACAGACCATCGATCATTCGCTCGTAGTAGTCGATGCCCTTCTGGTTAACCGTGCCCTTGCCCGCCGGCAACACGCGCGACCAGGAGACCGAAAAACGATGGAGCGACATTTCCAACTCGGCCATCAGGTCAAGATCGATATCGAGCCGGTGATACTGGTCACATGCAATGTCACCGGTGTCACCATTGAATGTTTTGCCTGACGTATGGCTGAAAAAGTCCCAGATCGAAGGCCCGCGGCCATCCTCAACCACTGCGCCCTCCACTTGATAGGCCGCCGTCGTCGCGCCCCAAAGAAAGCCATCCGGGAAAAAAGACATGAAAACTCCATAAGTGAGCCAGCCTCCGCTTCAGTGCGGGACGGGAGTCGGGGTTTGATCGCCCGTCAGGATACGCGGCAACAAGCGCATCGAACGGCAGTCCACGATTCAGCAGGGACTTATATGGCACGAAAGACACCCGGGCACAATCACGCTACTCTGACGACAGACGCACGGGCAGGCATACTAGGCGACTGGGCGTATAAACCACAAGAGTGATAGGACACCATGACCAAAGGTTCGGATCTTCTCGTCGCGGCCCTCGAAAACGAAGGTGTCAGTTGTATTTTTGGCATTCCCGGCGAAGAGAATCTGGATTTCGTCGAGTCATTGCGGGGTTCAAAGATCCGACTAGTGCTGACACGCCATGAGCAAGCAGCGGCCTTTATGGCCGCCACTCAGGGACGGCTAACCGGTCGACCGGGTGTCTGCCTCTCGACCTTGGGGCCCGGCGCCCTGAACTTCACGACCGGAGCGGCCTACGCTCACTTGGGCGCGATGCCCATGTTGATGATTACGGGGCAGAAGTCGATCAGGAGCGCCCGCCAAGCCCGCTTCCAGATTGTCGACATCGTGGCGGCCATGCGCCCTTTGACAAAGATGACCCGGCAAATTGTTTCCGCGGCGTCGATTCCCACAATCGTACGCGACGCGTTCCGCGTCGCTACGGAAGAGAGGCCAGGTCCCGTCCACCTCGAGCTCCCGGAAGATATCGCGGCCGAAGAGGCCGATGCTCCACTCGTTCCTTCGCACGTCATCGACCGCCCCGTGGCGTCAGCGGCAGCAATTGAACGAACGATCGAGATGATTCGCGCAGCACAGCGCCCGCTCGTCATGATTGGGGCCGCCGGCAACCGACCCCGCTTAGTCGAAGCCCTGTCCGATTTTGTCCATCGTACCCAGATCCCCTTCTTCAATACTCAGATGGGCAAGGGCGCTGTCACGGGCGGCTCGGACCTGTACCTGGGTACGGCCGCGCTATCAGAGCGCGACTATATTCATGGCGCAATCGAACGCGCCGACCTCATCATCGCGATCGGACACGACACCGTCGAGAAACCCCCTTTCCTGATGGGGGAAATGGCGGGCGGACCCAAGGTCATTCACATCGGCTATGTTTCCGCCAATGTCGAGCAGGTGTTTTATCCCGATGCCGAGTTAATCGGCGACATCGGCACCACGATGACCACACTGGCCGACCGACTCGAGGGAAATCTCAATCGCGCGGACGAACTGCTACATCTGCGCAGCGAGATTCTCGAGCACGTTAACGAACGTGCCGACGATTCCAGCTTTCCGGTGATACCACAACGCATCGTGCGCGATGTGCGTGCTGTCATGCCGGAGGACGGCATCGTCTGCCTCGACAACGGCATGTACAAGATCTGGTTTGCGCGCAATTATCGAACTCACGTCGCGAATACGCTTCTGCTCGACAATGCGCTGGCCACGATGGGTGCGGGACTTCCTTCAGCCATCGCGGCGAAGCTTCTGAATCCCCATCGCAAGGTCATGGCCATTTGCGGCGATGGGGGCTTCATGATGAACAGCCAGGAGCTCGAGACCGCCATCCGTCTGAAGCTCGATCTTGTCGTGCTGATCATCGAAGATTCCGCGTATGGGATGATCCGCTGGAAACAAGCGGTGGATCGCTTCCCTGACTTTGGCATGACCTTCGGAAATCCCGATTTCGTGGCCTATGCTGAGTCGTATGGTGCAAGTGGACATCGCATCTATGCCGCCGACGAACTTGCTCCCGTACTGGATGCGGCATTCGCGGCCGGCGGCGTTCATCTTGTGACCGTTCTCATCGACTACAGCGAAAACACGCGAGTGTTTGTCGATGAACTGGGCGGGCGAACCCAGGACATCGATCTCGGATAAAGTGGACGAGCTAGTGTTGAGTAAGCGCATCCTGGTCAAGTCCGCATCTACATCGAGAGAACCGCGATCAATATCCCTTCAGTCACGATCCCCAGAATCGTACTGATCAGGATCGTCGCCGTCGCATCAGCCGTATAGGTCTTATTCTTCAGGGCAAACATGGCCGCTGCGGTAGCCGTAGGCACAGCGCCGGTAATGATCGCCTGATGCGCCGTGTTCCCTACGAGCCCGAACAGCGCGGCCCCGATCAGCATCAAGGCCGGCTGAATAAAATTCTTCAAGCCAATATTGACGAGCACGTTGGCATTAATACGGAATTTCTCGCCGTAAAGCATCAGGCCCAGCGCAAACAAGGATGTCCCGCCTGCGGCCTTTGCCATCAAGGCCACCGAATTTTCGACAGGTCCGGGTAACTTGATGCGGGCGAAACTAATCGCCACACCCAGCAGCGGGATCCAGACGATGGGATTGATGATCGCCGCCAGAAGGCTGCTTCCAAATACGCGCGCAACGCGGACAAAGCCACTTCCTGCCTCGTCTGCCTTATCGTTGACATGAGTCAATACGATCGTCAGCGGCAACATGAACAGACTCGTCACCAGATTGCCGACTAGTACGGCGAGAAACCCCTCCGGTCCGAACATCGCAGCGAGGATCGGCGCGCCAAAGTAGGCCATATCCGGAAACGAGCACACCAGTGCCTGGATGGTCGCCGTACGAAGATCGTGCTTGAACACTTTGCGTCCGATCAGCAGCGCGATGAGGTAGGTTCCCATCAGGCCGAGTGTCAGACACAGCGCGAGACCCGGGCTTCCCAGCTTGTCGGGTGATGTGTTCACGGCCCCCTCAAAGAGCGCCAAAGGCAAGGCGAAGCGGATGACCAGCGTCGCGAGGACGCCCGCATCATCATGCTTGAGCCACTTGATGTGTGCCGCTAACCAGCCCAGTGCAATAACAAACGCGACCGGAAGCAATCCGTTCAAAATGGTCGTAACCACAGGGCATCCTTCTTCTAACGAGTTCTATCGGAATATCGTCCAGCTCGGACTTAGGCAAGTTTGTAAGGAAGATACTGGGGCACCCAGACCTTCTGAAGGATCAAGCCCTCGATTTCATCTGCCTCGATACCTTCAGTGAGGCCCTCGAGATGGGCTTGTCGAGCCACCGCCAGTGCTACCGTGACGGACACATCGCGCAAGGCCGTGACGGGGGGGAGCAGGCTCGCCTTTGGGTCCTTTCGTGCCGGGGATGCCTCCGCCAAGGCCTTTGCGGCGGCCATCAGCATGGTGTCGCTGATTCGCATGGCCTTTACGGCTGTCGCACCGAGTCCGACTCCAGGAAAGATGTAGGAGTTGTTGGTCTGGTCGACCTTGAAGGCCACACCGTCTCGTAGCAGCGGCGGGAAGGGGCTGCCTGTTCCAATCACGGCGCGTCCTTCGCTCCATGCATCGAGGTCAGCGGGTGTGGCTTCGGCTCTCGACGTGGGGTTGGACAGCGGGAAAATCACGGGTCGTGCATTCAGCTCGGACATCAAACGGACGACCGGTTCTGAAAAGGCGCCCGTTTGCCCCGATACACCGATCAGGGTGGTCGGTTTGGCGTTGCGAACCACATCGAGCAACGCGATTCGATCGGGGTGGTCGAGTGTCCAGTCGCGGGTCGCCGCCTTGGGTTGGAGAAACGGCTTCTGGAACGAAGCGATATCGCCCATGCCCTCCACTAGCAGGCCTTCGCGATCGACCATGAAAAATCGGCTCGATGCCTCATGCTCGGACAGACCGGCATCGACCATCGCTTGCCGAATCAGCTCTGCAATGCCACAACCGGCCGAACCCGCACCCATCACGGCAACGCGTTGCTCGGTAAGCGGCACGCCGGTGACCTCGACCGCGCTCAGGAGCGCACCGGTGGCCACTGCAGCGGTTCCTTGCACGTCGTCATTGAAAGTACACAGACGATCGCGATAGCGCTCCAGCATGCGGGTGGCATTGCTCTTGGCAAAGTCTTCCCACTGCAACAACACGTGCGGCCAGCGCTTGATAACGGCCGAAACGAACTGTTCAACGAAGTCGTCGTATTCCTGTCCGCGCAGCCGCTCATGACGCCAACCCACATAAAGTGGGTCGTCCAGACAAACCGGGTTGTCGGTGCCAACATCCAGCATGATAGGCAGTGTCGTCGCCGGATGAAGACCGCCGCACCCCACGTAGAGGGCCAACTTCCCGATCGGAATGCCCATCCCACCCGCACCCTGGTCGCCTAGCCCCAGGATTCGCTCGCCGTCCGTGACAACGATGACTTCTACTCCGTCAAAGCGGGGATGAGCCAGAATCGATTCAATCCGATGAGCATGCGGAGGACTTAAAAAGAGGCCGCGGGGTTTGCGATAGAGCCGACTGAACTGCTCGCATCCTGCGCCCACTGTCGGCGTATAGACGATGGGCAGCAACTCCTCTAAGTTTTGAACCAGCAGCGAGAAAAACAGCGTCTCATTGGTGTCCTGCAAATCTCTCAGGAAGGCATATCGCTCAATATCCGTCGAGAAGTCGCGCAGCACTTGCAAGCGGCGAGATACCTGTTCCTCGAGCGTCCCAATCGTGGGAGGAAGCAGGCCATGGAGGCCAAACACATCGCGCTCCTCTTCGGAAAACGAGGTGCCCTTGTTGAGGAGCGAGTTCTCCAGCAATTGGTACCCAGACAGCGCGGTAATGACGTTGCTCTCGACAGACGGCCGAACGGTGATCTTGCTCATCGACAGGCTCCTTGGCGACTGGGTCGCCGGGAAATGGGGATCGATAAGCTTGCCACACCGCAATCTCGGCTGCAGATCAACCTGGGTGAAGCGTGCTTAATTGCCTTGAATCGCCATTGCGCTTGCAGGACTTCGCGCTCAAGGTTGCCCTCCTTCTAAACCGTCGGGACAGTGTCAGATTCGCTTAGCAATGTCGGTCTGACGAGAGGAGCCGTGCGTGATACTTTGCGGGCTAATATATTCGCAGAGGCACAAAAAAATGGATCCAAGCGCACTGGACCTGTCCCGGATGCAATTCGCATTCACCGTCTCGTTCCACATCATCTTTCCGGCGCTGAGCATCGGCCTCGCGAGTTTTCTCGCGGTGCTCGAGTTTGCGTGGCTCAAGACAGGCAAACCGCACTACCGCGATCTGTGCCGATACTGGGCCAAGATCTTCGCGATCGGCTTCGGCATGGGCGTGGTCTCGGGGGTCGTCATGGCCTATGAGTTCGGGACCAACTGGTCTGGCTTTTCGAAGTTCGCGGGTCCGATTACGGGTCCCTTACTGTCTTACGAGGTAATGACGGCCTTCTTTCTGGAAGCCGGTTTCCTTGGGATCGCGCTGTTCGGGTGGGAGAAGGTCGGGGCCGCCGCCCATTTTGGCGCAACGCTGCTGGTCGCGCTCGGCACCTTGATGTCGACGTTCTGGATCCTTGCTTCAAATAGCTGGATGCAGACGCCGCAGGGCTTCACGATCGCGGATGGACATGTGGTGCCCGTCGACTGGTTCAAGATCATCTTCAACCCATCGTTCCCCTATCGGCTCGCCCATATGACGATCGCGGCGTTCCTGGTCGCAGCGCTGGTGGTGGCTGCGACTGGCGGATGGCATCTTCTCAAAGGTCGGCGCGACCCCGCGGTCAAGACCATGTACTCGATGGCACTCTGGCTGCTGCTGATCCTCGCGCCGGTCCAGGCGATCGTCGGAGACCAGCATGGCCTGAACACCCGCAAGTACCAGCCAGCCAAGATCGCGGCCATCGAAGGACTCTGGGAAACCGAACACGGGGGCACCTCGTTAAACCTGATCGGCTTTCCGGACATGAATGCCGAGGTCACCCGCTATGCGATCAAAGTCCCACACCTCGGCAGCCTGATCCTCACGCACACTTGGGACGGAGAGATTCGTGGACTTAAAGAATTCCCGAAGGAAGACCGGCCTAATTCTTCGCTGATCTTCTGGACCTTCCGAATCATGGCCGGTCTCGGCATTCTGATGATCCTGACTGCGCTGATCGGCCTCGCGCTGCGGCGGCACGGACAGATTTTCGAAGCGCGCTGGTTTCAGCGTCTGACGGTGGCCATGGGCCCAGCGGGTTTCATTTCGCTGCTGGCGGGCTGGATCACGACCGAGGCCGGGCGACAGCCTTGGGTCGTGTACGGCGTAATGCGGACTGCCGACGCGGTTTCGCCCGTCACCCAGCAAAGTGTGGGTGTCTCGCTGCTGATCTTCATCATGGTCTACTGCCTGGTATTCGGCACGGGCATCTACTACATCCTCAAGCTGATCGGAATGGGTCCGACGGGCGAGAACGTGCTCGCGCAAACCCGCTCCCTGGAACACGACGCGGACGCCACAGGTCGACGCCCCCTGGCGGCAGTGAAATGACAGCACCATCGCCTGCTCCCCAGCCCACTGGGAATCGACTTCACCCACACCCGCGGATCTTCAGGAGGACACCATGGACATCACGGTGATTTGGGCAGCCATCATCGCCCTCGGCATTTTTATGTATATCGCGCTCGATGGCTTCGACCTCGGCATCGGGATGATCTTTCCGTTCTTTCCCGACACGGCCGAACGCGATCTGATGATGCATACGATTGCCCCGGTCTGGGACGGCAACGAGACCTGGCTGGTGCTGGGCGGTGCGGCACTCCTCGCCGTGTTTCCACTCGTGTATTCGGCCGTGCTCTCGGCGCTCTACTTGCCGATCGTGTTCATGCTGGTGTGCCTGATTTTTCGCGGCGTCTCGTTCGAACTTCGTGAGAAAGCGAGCCGTACCAAGAATCTCTGGAGCCTCTCGTTCATCTGTGGCTCAGCCGGTGCCAGCTTCTTTCAGGGCGTGATTCTCGGCGCGTATCTGCACGGTATTCCCGTCACCCAGGGTGTGTTCTCGGGTGACCCTTTCTTCTGGGTGTCGCCATTTTGCTTCTTCGTCGGCATGGGTCTGATGACGACTTACGCCTTGCTGGGTGCGTGTTTTCTCGTGTTGAAGACCGAAGGCGATATGCAGAATCGTCTGTACGGCATCGTATGGCCACTGACGCTCGTGCTCCTCGCCTTCATCCTCGTGGTCAGCATCTGGACGCCACTGACAGACGCGCGAGTCGCCGCCCGCTGGTTCGACTCATCGTTGCGTTACCGGCTCTATCCGGTGCCGGTCCTGGTGGCGCTCGCGACGTTGATGATGTATTGGGCGGTCAAACGGCGGCACGACAGTGCGCCCTTCGTGGTGGCACTAGTGCTGATTTTGCTGGGCTATATCGGGCTGCTGGTGAGTATCTGGCCGTATGCGATCCCGAACACAGTGACGATCTGGGAAGCGGCGGCACCGCGCTCCAGCCAGATCTTTACGCTGGTTGGGGCGGCCGTGATCATCCCGATCATTCTGGTCTACACGACAGCGGGTTACTGGGTGTTCCGAGGCAAGGTCAGGCACGGTGCCCACTATGAGTGATCGGACACGGAAGGTGGGCATGACCCGATCTACTGAAGGCAACAACCGGCTCTTCCTCTACCGTCTGAAGTGGGGAGTGCTTCTCTGGTGCGCTGGAGTGCTCGGCGCAGGCATGCTTGCGCTCCCTTTCCATCTGCTGGTCAAAGCAGCGATGTCTCATTGATAGAAGGGTCTGCCATGCAGATCGCTTCTCCAACGAAGTCTCCCTCCTGCGCCGCCACAGAGCACCCTCCCGTTTGACTATGTCGACGCGGGGGTTCCCGCCTGCTCACGGCAGATATAGTCCGCGTACCAGTCGGCCCAGTTTTGGTCTCGCTGGCCGGTCTGTTTCTCGTGGTCGCCGTGCGCGGCCGCAGCTCGTCGAAGCGCACCCGCGAGTTCGATCGGCGACGTGAATGTCGTGTCGTGCTCGCGGACCCTTCCCGGAAGCCGTGTCGTGACTTCCTGAAAGACCCAGCCGTTTCCATCCGGATCGCTGAATGAGGCAAAGGATCCATAGCTCGAGCGCTTAGGGTGTGCGCCGTTCACGCGTCCCTCTGTGCCGGCGTGGTGAAACAGTCCCCCAGCGTCGTGGAAGACTTCGCTGACCTCGATGCCCCGATCGACGAGAACAGCTCGTGCCTTTTCTACATCAGACACGATGAGATGCAGCCCTTGCATCGAACCCGGCGCTTGCGTCGTGACACCCGTGCCGAAGAGCACCGAGCATTGAGAGCCTGCAGGCGTGAAATGAACCACCCGAAATCCGTCGTCCTTCACAATATCAACGTCGAGCTTCCAGCCCAGACTCGTGTAGAACTGCTTCGCCCGGTCGACATCCGAAACGGGGACAACGACGATCTCGAACTTCATGTCGACGCCCTGTTCTCCCCCGCTCGTCGTCAGGGTGTCTGCGCGCATCTGTGTATTGCTCATGTCACGTTCCTCTCAAGTGAAAGAATTGAGGGTGGCACACCTAAGCCCATCCACTTCGGCGCCGGCCACCCTATCAACGAGAACCATATTGGTCGGCATACGTCGATTCCCACCCGCCGCCCAATACCTTACACAGGGTGATGAGATTCGTAGCGGCGGTCGCCTTGCTTTGCTCAAGATTGCTCTGGGCCTCGAGCAGTTGCTTCTGCACGTTCAGCACATCGAGGTAGTCGATTGCCCCGGCCTTGTAGCGTTGCTGCGCCACGCCGAGCGCACGCTGGTTCAGACTCACCACCGCCGTCAGATGATCGCGTCGCCGCTGCTCGGCATCGTAGACGACCAGTGCATCGTCTACCTCGCGCCAGGCCTCGAGCACCGTGCGTTTATAGACGATCGCGGCCTCCTGCTGCTGCGCCTCGCGCAGGTGCAGCGTGCCCTTGAGGCGTCCGCCCTCGAAGATCGGCATCGTAACCGAGGGGCCCACCACAAACTGCCCGGACGCCCAGTCTGCGAGGTTCGAAAGTTGAAGGCTCTGGAACCCCGCGGTCCCGTTAAGCGAGATGCGTGGATAGAAGTCGGCCTTGGCCATGCCGATCGACGCGGTGGCTGCATGCAACTCGGCCTCTGCCTTTCTGATATCGGGTCTGCGCTGTACGAGCTCGGACGGGAATCCGATGGGCACCTGTTGAGGAAGCTCGGGAACGTCATGCGGATCGCCAAGCGTTTCCCGCAATGCGCCGGGTTCCTGCGCGAGCAGGACGCCGATTGCATTGATCGAGGTTTCCTGCTGGGATTCGAGCGTCGGAACCAGACTTTCGATCGACGCCACTTGTGCCGATGCGTTGGCCACATCCAGGTCGGTCGTTACCCCTTCGTGCGCCCGAACTTGCGTGAGATTCAATGTGTTTCGGGCGATTTCGAGGTTCTGTCCCACGATCCGGAGCAGCGACTGCGTATCACGCAACTCGATATAGTCTCGCGCGAGTTCGGCACGGGCCGACAACAGCACCGAGCTTCGGTCTTCGTAAGAAGCTTGTTCCAGCGCGCCCGCGGCTTCAACGCTGCGCCGGACTCGGCCCCAGATATCGACCTCCCACGACGCGTCGAAGCCGGCTTGATAGAGGTTGTAGGCAGGCGAGCCTTGGGCGCCCGGCAATGCCGCTACGCCGAACGGGGCGGCACCCGACGCGGATTGCGATTGCGTTTGCGTCGGGGTGACGCCAAGAAGCGACAGAATGCCGGTTTCGCTTCCCCGCTCGCGGTCATACGAAGCCGCCCCGTCGAGCGTAGGCAACTCGGCCGCACCGGCCACGCGTTGTTCAGCACGGCTTTGCCACAGGCGCGCTGACGCTGCAGCAACGTCGAGATTCGCATCGGCAAGCTGCTTTTCGAGCGAGTTCAGCATTGGGTCGTTGAACAACGTCCACCAATCCGGGGTGAAACCGGATTCGACGGCCTTGCTCGGCGCCTGTCCCGCCTGAGTGCGATCAAAGACATCAGGTGTGGATGACGTCGGACGTTCGAAGTCCGGCCCGACGGTGCAGCCCGTCATGGCAGCGCACGCCAGTAGCGTCAGTGTCAGCGCGCGGAGGGGAAACTCGCTGGGATTCATTTTCGATCTGCTCCCGCGGAAGACGGGTCGCCATGCTGACTCACGGCCACTTCCGCTTCAACTGAAAGGCCGACACTCAGTGAAGACGTTGCCTGTTGCCCATGATCGATGCTAATCTTGACCGGCACACGCTGCACGACCTTGGTGAAGTTGCCCGTCGCGTTGTCGGGAGCGATGGGAGCGAAACTCAGGCCCGTGGCAGGAGCAAGACTGTTCACATGGCCCTGAATCACGACGCCGGGAAAGCTGTCGACTTTGATGCGTACGCTTTCGCCGGGCCGCATGTTGGTGATCTGGTTTTCCTGGAAGTTCGCGACGACATAAGCTTCGGAAAGCGGCACGATCGCCAGCACCGGTGCGCCGGGCGTCACGAATGCGCCAACCCGGGCCGAGCGCCGCCCGACCTTGCCATCGACTGGCGCGTGAATCTCGGTATAGGACAGATTGAGTTTTGCCTGCTCGAGTGCCGCCTCCGCACGAGCCAGCGCGCTGGCCGTCTTGTCGCGCTGGGTACGAAGGACGTCCAGGTTCTGTTGCGTTGTCGTCAACGCGGCCCGGTCGTGGGCCTGCTGCGCCAGTTGCTCGGCGAGCGAACTCGCGGCGTGCTGTTGCTCCTGCGTCGTTCCCGCGCCCGCGTCTGAAAGATTCTGGTATCGCGAAGCGTTGGCCCGCGCAAACTCGAGCGCGGCGTCGTCGGATCGAAGCGTCGCCTGCGCCTGTTCGACCAGCGACGGCTGCCGCGCAATTTCGGCGTCGAAGTTCGCGACCGATGCCTTGGCTGCGCCGACATCGGCTTGCGCGCTCATCAACGCGGCCCGGAAATCGCGGTCGTCGATACGCACCAGCAATTGCCCCGCTTTCACCAACTGGTTGTCGTCGACAAAGACGTCTGAGATCTGGCCAGCGATGCGAGGCGCCACAAGTGTGAAATCCGCCTCGACATAGGCGTCGTTCGTGGATTCGCTATTCGAACTGCCCACCATGGTCGAGCAAGCCCATACGCCGATGCCGACCACGACGACCACTGCGACAATGCGAATTATTTTGAGAGGAGTTTGAGTATCGGATGACATTTTTATCGTCCCTTAGTGGGAGCGGGCGGCGTAGTGCACCAGGGTGGGTAAATACGGACGGGTAACACCGGCACTAGGAAGAGAAAGGCGATGGCAATGCACGCCATCACGCGATAGAGATCGGCCGAGGTCAGCACCACTGCCTGCTCGTGGATCCGGTGGGCAAGTTCACCGAGACTGTGAGTGGCATCGATACTCTGGCTGGCCACAAGCGCGTGGTTACCCAGGTGGTCCACCAGCATGTTCGAATGAAGACGTTCGCGGTCTGTCCCTAGGCCCTCGATGAGCGCCGTGGCGATCGCCGCGGAAAACGACTTGACCGAGTTGAACATCGCCGAAGCAAAGGGACCTTCTGTCGGCGGAAGCCCTGTGGTGACGCCCATCAGGATGGCCAGGATCACCATGGGTTGCGCGAGGATTTGCAAGGACTGCAGCCAGTAGAAATTGTCGCGAATCCACTCGGACGTCATGAAGCTACCCATCAGGCAGGTCGCGACCATGAGAGACAGGCCCACGGTCATGACCCATCGATGATCGACCCGCCGCAGATTCATGATGGCAGCCGTCAGAGGGAGCACGATCAGAAGCGGGAGTGCAACCAGCAACGAGAGGGGCGCCGTTTGCAGCGGCCTGTAACCATGAATCCTGGCAAGGTATTGGCCCGGTATTGCGGCGACACCGACGAGCAGGATCACCGCGCCTACGAGTGTCGAAAGACCGTGTGCGAAGTTCCTGCGCTCAAGCAGCTGGAGCTTGAAAAAGGGCAGCGGATGAAACCACTCGTTGCAGAGAAAGACGACGATCAATAGCATCCCCCCACCCAACATCACGCGGATGAAATCCGAACTCAGCCAGTCGAGACGGTCGCCTTGTAGAAGGCCGATGACCAGCATGGCGACAGCCGGAAAACCCGTGAGAAATCCGGTCCAGTTGAACGAACCGAACCGTTCGAGTTTGAGCGGATCCGACGGCAGCCCTTGCTGGATCGCAACGCAACTCAGCAGGCCAAGGGGCACGATCTGCCAAAAGGCCATGCGCCAGCTGACGTACTCGGTCCACAATGCGGCGAGCGGCGTCCCAAGCGACGGGCCAAATGTTGCGGTGAGCGCGTAGCCGGCGAGCCCGTATAGCTTCACTCTCGGCGGCAGATAGCGCAGCGCTACGATGATCAACATCGGAGGAAGACAACCACCGGCGACTCCCTGCAGCACACGCACCAGATAGAGCGCATGCAGGCTTGGGGCAAGCGGGCACAGGAACCCGAAGAACATCGTTGCGATCACGGCGCCGATCGTAAAGCGCTTGAGCGTGAAGGTAATCCCAAACCACGGTGCAAACACCATCGTCGCGACATTGGCGGCCTCGAACAGCGTAGTCAGCCAGGTCCCGTCGTCATGCCCAATCGAGAGGGCACCCTGAATGTCGGGCAACGCCAAGGCTGTGACCTGTTCGTTGAGAATGGCCAACAATGACGCAAGCAGCATTCCAAGCAAACCGACGGTAAGACGAAGCGTGAGTGGAGCCTGTGCGGGCTTGGGTTGCACGAGAGCACCTCCTTCCTGAACGGAAGTCGGTTTCGGTGCTGGTTTCGGTGCTGGCGCCGAAGCTGAAGCCGAAGCCGAAGACTGTTCGATCGGCGGCGCTTGCGTTCCGGTTCTTGATGCGCTGCCGGTAGTCATAGCAGTTCGGTACCTAATGATGTTCAAGGACGCATCGCGCCCGAAAATTTCTGGCACTTCCGGAAGTGCCCGGCTCGTAGTCCTGCCCAATCGGCCAGCGAGAAAGCCGAACCGTTGCACCGTCGCAGGTACGCCGCGGATGCATTAATTCTCTGCGATAGACGGTACTTATAAAGTCGAGAGTCAGTAGGTATTGGGCCAATGAGTGAACGAAATTTGCCAAGTCGCCGTCAGGCTCTTGAATAACCGACATAACTGGAAAAAGTGTTTTTCGTTTTCAGCTAGTGCTGCGAAAATCAAGCCCTGTCAAAGCCGCAGCCATGCGTCGTAGTGAAACGGATTGCCCGCCTCCATTGCGAACCGTTGCGGTCTGTGATGTCCCGCTTAGAATCGCAATGTGGCAATGTGGCTGCTCATATTGGGAATCAGAATGGATAAGTTGCGCGAGATGGAGGTTTTTGTCGCTGTCGTCGATCAAGGCAGCTTCACGGCCGCGTCGGGCAAGATCGGACTGTCAACCGCCGGGGTCTCGCGGGCCGTCAATTCACTTGAGGCGCGCATCGGCGCACAGTTGCTTGTGCGAACGACGCGTACGGTTCGGGCGACGGATGCGGGTTTGACCTATCTCGAGGCCTGCCGCAAGGTATTGGACGCAATCACCGACGCGGAAGCGAACATCGCGGCGGACCAGATGAACCCGGTGGGCACGTTGACTATCTCCGCGCCGGTCTTGTTCGGCCAGCGATTTGTCGCTCCACTGGTCAACGCGTTTGTCCTCCGCTATCCGGATGTCTGCATCCATGCCGTCTATGGTGATCGCACTACACGACTGCTTGAAGATGGCGTGGATATCGCGATTCGCATCGGGCACCTCGGCGACTCGTCAACGTTCGCGGTTCCATTGGGTTTTGTGCGGCGTCAGACCTTCGCTTCGCCGGCTTATCTTGCCCTGCATGGGGAACCTGTTCACCCCCGGGAGCTGACCCATCACCATTGCGTGTCGCTCACCGGAGTCTCGCTCCCAGTTGAGTGGGTGTTCAACGACAATGGGGCGAGGCTCCCCGTCAGACTTCGGCCCCGGATGGTGGTTGATCTGACTCCCGCTGCGGTTCTCGCGGCCGTCGACGGGGTGGGGATAACGCAATTGTTGTCCTATCAGGCGGCGCCTGAGGTACTCGAAGCCAAACTTCAGCCCATCCTCACGTCATTCGAGCCGGAGTCAACACCGGTGAGCTTGCTCCATGTCGAGCGGCGCGGTGCCAGCGGCAAGATTCGCGCTTTCGTGGAGTTTGTCACCGGGACGCTTCGGGAAAACGCACATCTTCAGGGCGTCGATCCCACGGCCAGTCGAGCTTCCCGATAGGCCGTCACCAATGAAGCCAGGCTGAATCCCCGGTTCAATCCACTTGGATTGGGCAACACCCATACGCGCGCCCCACCGAAAGGCTTTGGCTGTAGACCCCACTCGATATTGCGAGTGCCCGACATGGCGGCAAGCGCCATTTTCCCGAGGAAGGCGACATAGCGCGGCGCGTACCGCTCAATCTTCTTCTCGAAGTCAGCCCCGACCGCTTCAATCTCCGACCGGGGCAACTGATCGGCGCGCGCTGTCGGCCGCGGCACGACTGCTGTGAGGCCGTAGCCATACTGAAGAAGCGAATAGTCGTCTTCAGGACGGAGAGGTTCGGGCGTGAAACCCGCAAGATGAACCACACTCCAAAACCGGTTGTTCCTGCCCGCAAAATGGCACCCCGTCGATGCCGCACGGATACCCGGATTGATCCCGCAAAATACCAAGGACAGACCGGGTTCAAGGATGTCCGGAAGAGATGGAACGGCACCCATGTCGGTCACGACTGGCCCACTCCTTGATAAACGATTCGTTCGTCGTCGCCGCGGGGCATTCCCGGCTGCACGTCCGCGTCGCCGCGGAATCGTTGCCGATATTGCTTCGGTGTCACGTTGAGACGGCGAGAGAAGGTGGTGCGCATCTGCGTCGCACTGTGAAAGCCACATTTGAATGCCACGGTCTTGAGCGGCGAGTCCGTGTCTTCGAGCAACTTCCTCGCCGTATCGACGCGGACCTGCTCGACAAAAGCAGAAGGCGTCACCTTTGCATACTTCGAAAAGAGTCTCGAGAACGTCCGACGGCTCACTGACACTGCGCTCGCGAGCTGTTCAATCGACAGCGGATCCGAGATGTGCTCAGTCACATATCGGTGTACTTTCCCGATGATCGGATCCTCGTCCTTCCCCGTTCCGATATACGGGCTGTACTGAGACTGGCCGCCTTCCCGTTGAATATAGACGACGAGACGCTTGGCGACGCGCACCGCCAGTTCATGTCCCCAGTCGTCAGCAACCAGCGACAAGCAAAGATCGATGCCCGCTGTTACACCTGCGGAGGTGAAGAGCCTCCCGTCGCGCACGAAGATCTTGTCGGGCTGGACAGACACCTGCGGAAATTCGTCGGCAAGACGGCTCGCGTCGGCCCAGTGAGTCGTCACTTCCTTGCCATCGAGCAACCCAGCGTGCGCAAGCACGAACGCGCCATTGCAAACAGAACCAAAGCGCACCGCGTCACGCGCTTGATTTTGCAACCACGCCAGGAATTCCCCTGAAGGGCGGGCATCGGGCAACTGCGGACCACCGGCGACCAGGAGCAGGTCCCACCGAGCGGCAAGATCCGCGTAACCGAAAGGCACCGAGAGTTGCATCCCGTTCGAACAGGTCACGGCACCCGATCGGGGCCCCACGAGGACAACTTCATAGGCCTGGTCTTCGCGGAGAAAGGTGTTGGCTTCAGCGAACACGTCGAGCGGGCCCGCAACGTCGAGCGCCTGCACACCATCGAAGACAACAATGGCGACTTTCATGCCATGACCTCTTTAAAAAATGAGCCCATTTCCATTCATACCGGCGATCGGCGCTTTAAGCCAAGCAAGTGGACCTGTCCCGCAAAGCTCTGTCTGCAGGCGGCCGCCTAGGTTACCGCAATCGCCTGAAAACAAGGACGCCATATCCGGCAAATGTCTTTTGCGCTTCTGCAAGAAGGGCGAGTCCGGAACGGTGCCCATTTGAATCCGATTTTCAAATGCGAAGCAGCGCGGCAGTGCCGGACTCGTCTGGTGGCCCAAATCCTACGTTGATTGGCCGGCTACGGAGCCATCCACGGGTTTGCGCCGCCATACCGGTTAACTAAACTTTGTCTCGTGAATGTGGTGGGGACGATGCCAGCCACACCTGGGAAATTCGGACTCAGAGGAATAATGACGCATGCATGTTGCGATGATGCTATACGCGGGATTTCGACTGCTCGAAGTGGCCGGTCCGATGGATGTCTTTCACGAAGCGAACCGTCTGTACGGCCGAACCTTCTACGAACAACATCTGGTCGGGCCGTGCCCCGGGGCAGTCGTATGCTCGAACGGCACGTCGGTGGGGACGACAGACTGCCTGCTGGACATGCACACGGCTTTCGATATCGTCGTGGTGCCGGGCTCCCCCGTCATTGCCACGGGGCTCGAGCAGCGCGAACTCGTGGATTGGCTCAGCGCGATGGGGCGCAAAGGGCGAAGGCTCGTGTCCGTGTCCAACGGCGCCTTTTTTCTCGCGCGTAGCGGTCTTGCCGACCACCGCTGCCTGACGACCCACCGTAACGATGCCCATCGTCTCGCGACTGAGTATCCGTTGGTACAGGTCATGAGCAATCTCAGTTACCTCAAGGACGGCAATCTCTATTCGTCGGGCGGCGTGAGTGACGCCATCCGTCTGGCCTTGGGCCTGGTGAGGGAGGATCTTGGTGAAGGTCTTGCCGAAAACATTCGCAACACCTTGTTGAGACCCCGCAACTAGCGCCAAAGCAACGCGGCCCGGCCGGCCGCACGCGGTCTCGCCTCGTTGTGACACAGCTGAAATCGGGCCGTGATCGGCTTGGCCCAGATGCTGCCGGTTTTGGCCCGCGGATGACCTACCTTGGGGGTCGCGCTAACGCATTCCTTGGCAGAATGATGACGAGCACCTTCACAATTCTTCCAGAAGCACATCAACGACGTGCTAGGTGGACCGCGCCGCGGACGGAGAACCCGCCGTAGCAATCGCCCATAGCTGGTGTCGAACATAAGCTGTTCTCGAGTTGGAAGGGAAATCGCCTCCCTTATTTTGGACGCTGACGCTGTCAGCGCCGGTTTCCTCGCGAGCCAGCCATGACCCAAAACCCGAACGTTGCATCGCAACTCGACTTCACACCCTCGACGACGAGCGAAGTACTCTCTGGCGCCGACATCATCTTGCGCGTACTTGC
This sequence comes from Burkholderiales bacterium, assembly GCA_026225235.1. Taxonomy (GTDB): domain Bacteria; phylum Pseudomonadota; class Gammaproteobacteria; order Burkholderiales; family Burkholderiaceae; genus Pararobbsia. The sequence goes on along the minus strand of JAMFSK010000095.1, from coordinate 50,908 downwards.
CGAACAAGGCGTCGACACCCTGTTCGGATACAGCGGCGGTGCGATTTTGCCGACCTACGATGCCGTGTTTCGTTTCAACGAAATGCACGAGGCCCACCCGGAGCGCCAAATCAAATTCGTCGTGCCGGCCAATGAACAGGCGGCGGGCTTTATGGCTGCCGGGTATGCGCGGGCCAGCGGGAAAGTCGGCGTGTTCATGGTGACGTCGGGACCGGGCGCAACGAATGCGGTTACCCCCATTGCGGACTGCAACGGCGACTCGATCCCCGTGGTTCTCATCTGCGGACAAGTACCGCGTGCCGCGATCGGCAGCGACGCGTTTCAGGAAGCGCCCGTGTTCAACATCATGTCGGCGTGCGCAAAGCAGGTGTTTCTCGTGACTGACCCGACGAAGCTCGAGCAGACCCTGCGCACCGCCTTCGAGATCGCGCGCACAGGCCGACCGGGGCCGGTTGTGGTGGACGTGCCGAAAGACATTCAGAACTGGACGGGCACGTATCACGGGCAAGGTACGCTGAATTTTCGCGGCTATTCGGATCGCCTTCGCATGGTGGCGAAAGGCGCACGCCTCGAAAAGGCAAAACGCACGGAATTCTTTGACCTTCTGCGGCAGAGCAAGCGGCCGCTGCTCTATGTGGGCGGCGGCGTGATCACGGCCCATGCCGCACCCGAGCTGCGGGCTTTTTCCGAGCGCTACAGGATTCCCATCGTCACAACGCTCATGGGGCTTGGCGCCATCCCGACGAAACACGAACTCAATCTGGGCATGTTGGGCATGCACGGAACCGCCTGCGCGAACTATGCGGTCGAAGACTGCGATTTTCTTATCGCGGTGGGCGCCCGATTCGACGATCGAGTCGCGGGGGGGCGACCCGATTTATTCGCGCCCAACGCCAGATTTGTCGCGCACATCGATATCGACGAGGTCGAGATCAACAAGATCAAACGCGCCCACTGGAGTCACGTGGGCGATGCCAGAGACACGTTGCTGAGTTTGATGGCGCATACGTTTGTCCAGCACGCGCCTTCAGAGTGGATTGGGCGTGTCATGGAGCTCAAGCGAACGTACGGGATGAACTACGATCGAAACAACCCCGCGATTCAGCCGCAATTTGTGATTGAAAAGCTCAACGACATCACCGGCGGCCGGGCAATCATCAGTACGGGTGTGGGGCAGCATCAGATGTGGGTGGCTCAGTTCTTTGAGTTCGCGGAGCCGCGGAGCTTTCTGACGTCGGGCAGTATGGGAACCATGGGCTTCGGATTGCCTGCGGCCATTGGTGCGCAACTGGCCCGGCCGGATGCTCTGGTGATCGACATCGACGGTGACGGCAGCATCCGCATGAATGTCGGCGAGCTGGAAACGGCAAGTACGTACGGTATCCCCGTCAAGGTGCTGTTGCTCAACAATCGTGGCGATGGAATGATTCGCCAGTGGCAGCGCCTCTTTTACGAGGGGAGAATGTTTGTCAGCGACAAGTCTCTTCACCGCAAAAACTTCGTGATGGCGGCGCAGGCAGACGGGTTTGAATTCGCGCATCGCGTCGAAACGGCGGGTGAACTCGAACCCTTGCTGAAGGCTTTCGTCGAATTCGATGGGCCGGCGCTTCTCGAGGTCATGATCGACGACAACGCCGATGTGTTTCCCATTGTGGGTCCGGGCCAAAGCTACGCGAATATGAATACGGGCCCCTTCATCCCCTCTCGATTAGGGCAAGAAACGGAGGCCGAAATTGTCGGGCGCAAGCAGGCTGCAGACATGTTCTAGCAACAAAGCGCTTCGGCGTTGCGAGGAGCCAAGCGATCGGCAGCGCGAAGCTTTGCAAACCGGGCGCTTCGTCGTCACCCTTCCCTCTCGCCTGCGTGGCCTTCACCACGGGGCTCTCAAAATTTATGATCGACGAGAATTTGATTCATAAGGCTCTCGCTAACCCCTTCCGCCGCCAGATCCTGACGTGGCTGAAGACGCCCGAGAAAATATTCGGGCGGACCCACGCCGATTTGGGTCACGGCGTGCCGTCAAGTGCCATCCTTGCACGAAGCGGCCTTTCTCAATCGACCATATCGGCACACGTTGCGGCACTGGTCGAGGCGGGCCTGGTCGTTCCGACGCGCGTGGGTCAGTGGATGTTCCTTACGCGCAATGAACCGGTCATACGTGCCTTTGCAGAAAAGATCAGGTTGCATCTTTGACCCTTTTGATACGGGCCGGCTAACGAACCGGTAGAAGGTGTGGTTCACGCTTTTAATCAAAAGAAAATCCTAAGGATCTAGACATGATGGCCGGAAATGAGTTGGAAATGTCCCGAAACCGTCACAGCTAGGGCTTCTTTAAAAAACCACGGCACATAAACTGTGATTGTGGCTGTGGAGGCATTGGGCCAGTTGAAGCATGACTCGTGGCCCCCACGCCAGAGACGCTCTTCTCCAGCGTCAGAGCTGCGCCGATGGGCAGTACGGAAACTCCCTGAACAACTCCGAAGGCAGCTTCCGTGGCAATCATCACTCGTGCCCCTATGGCGAACGCAATCTGGTGGTACCGCTCAATAAGCGCGCTGCGCTCGCAGGGTCCGACCGGCCAGTGTTATCGTGGCTGGGCGGCGCCGGCGCCGGGAAGTGCCCACTTACCGAAAATCAAGCGCAGTGCTGTATCTCGCTCACCTTTCTACCTGCAGGACGGATGGGGTTCGACATCGAACCGCCACGGCCTTAAGCCGCCCGGGCGTGCCCGGCTGCAGACTTCTTCTCGGAGTCGCGGCAGGCGAACGCGGGAGATAGACATTCCGTCTGGACGACGACTACGATTTACCCTTAAGGTATAGCGTGAGACCGCCAATGGGGGCTTGTGGTGGACAGCAAATCGACAGTATGTATCATCGATGACGATCGATCCACGCTCATCGCCTTGGCCAGCCTGATACGGTCGATGGGGTGGTCGGTGAGGCTGTTCGACTCCGCAAAAGCATTTCTCCAAACGCTGGACCTGACGGACGTCGCGTGTCTGGTGTCAGACATACAGATGCCGGAAATCGACGGCCTCGATATGCAGAGCCGCCTACTAGAGCTAGGCGAGTCCGTGCCCATCGTTTTTGTCTGCGCGAACCCGACACCCGCGATCCGTGAGCGCGCTTTGGCGAACGGCGCGATCGAGCTTCTCGAAAAGCCCGTCGAGGCAGACCTGTTGTTCGCGTACCTGAACGCCTGCCGATAGGCCAAGCCCGGGTCGAATCAAGATCCACCTTTACGTCGTGAGAGAAGCCGACCGGGCCGCAGGTCCGGTCGGCTTCTTTCTTCCTTCTATACCGGGCATACCGCAGAGCGCACTGCCGACATGCTCATCATCGCTTCCGCATTGCACGGACGCACGCCTCGGGGAACCGGCCGATAGATGGGGTCGCCAGGCGCGATTGCCACACCACTTAGAGGACATACGCCTTTGGTTCTCGCAATGCCGACCCGCCAAAGCTGGTCCCCATATCGACAGGAGGTCGAGTCTCTCCACGCCACCAAAGCTGTCAGCGGACTTGGGCGGTCGATCACCATTACCACGACATTCTTCCACGGCCATTGCCCATCCCAGGGTGTGCCCATTCCGGGTGACCTCGCAACGGCATCCCGAGTCGCCTCGGTTGCCGCGGTTGCTCGAGCCTGTGGGCCAAACACATTGAAAGGACCAAACGGGATCGGTTCGGCAAACATATCGCCTCCACACGTCTTGTAGACGGAAAGATGGGTACCGCGTTTCAACACCGCCCACGCGATATCGCTTTAACGCAGTGGTCTAAATGCGGCTCGAAGCTCTTCGGAGAGAACAACAGGTTGCTCCCACGCGGCAAAGTGTCCCCCTTTCTGTAACCGGTTGTAGTACAGAAGGTTCGGGAAGGCTTGTGCGACCCAACTCTTGGGAGCTTGATATAGCTCGTCTGGAAACGCACTGACTGCCACCGGGATTTTGATTCCCTTCGGTGCAAAGAAGGCAAACTTGTTTTCCCAGTACAGCCGTGCGGACGACACTGCGGTGCCGGTGAGCCAATAGAGCGTGATGTTATCCAGCACATCGTCTCGTGTAAGGCCTTCTTGCTGCCCGTCAAAGACGCGGGCGATAAGCGCATAGCTGCGCGCATCATGATCGAGCATCCAGGCTGCGAGACCGACGGGCGAATCCTCAAGGGCGTACAGCGTCTGGGGTCGGTTCGTCATCTCCTCAGCATAGGAGAGGCCATGTTTATAGAAGAAGTCCAACTGGCCATAAGCGTATTGCTCGTCAGGCGAAAGGCCGGAGGGCGCCGGTCCGCCGGTCTGAAGTGCCTTCTCGATTTCCGGAGGCACCGCTCCTGGCATATTGGTATGGATCGCGATGAGTCCCGGTGGAGCTTGCACCGCCATCTGTTCGGTAACGGCATCACCCCAATCACCGCCCTGGGCAACAAACCGCTTGTATCCAAGCCGAGTCATCAAAACAGTCCAGGCGCGCGCGATATGTGCCGGATCCCAGCCGACGGCCGTGGGCTTTCCAGAGAACCCGTATCCCGGCAACGAGGGGATGACGACATCGAAGGCGTCCGATGCCGCACCGCCATGCGCCGTCGGGTTGGTCAGCGGATCGATGATCTTGAGTTGCTCAATGATTGAACCGGGCCATCCGTGCGTGATGATGATCGGCAGCGCATTTTTTTCCTTCGAACGAACATGGATAAAGTGAATGTCCACCCCATCGATGTTGGTCACATATTGCGGCAAGGCATTCAGCTTCGCCTCCACGCGTCGCCAGTTGTAGTCCGTCGCCCAGTAGTGGGCGAGCTTGCGCATGGTTTCCAGTTGCACACCCTGGGTCGCATCGTTCACCAGCTCCGGGCTCGGCCACCTCGTCGCGATAATTCGTCGGTGCAGATCGGCGAGCGCTTTGTCTGACGCGTGGAATTGGAACGGACGTATCGACGTATCGCCAGCAACCAACTCCCCCGCAGATGCCTGTGCTGCGCTTTGTGAGGCCGCGACGAACGTTGAAGTTTCGGCCAGAGAAAAGAGGGCCGAGAAAATCACCATCGTCCTGATCAATCCCGACGCGGCCAGTAAGCGCCGCTGCGTAGATCCTTTTATATAGGTCATCATTGTCCAATTTCTCCTGCCTGGAACTTGATTCGCATATCTATTCAGATCAGTTGGATGATCCGCGCCGAGACGCACGGCGCTTTCGAGGAGCGTCCCTGAGCATCGCTGCTCGCATTTTCTTGTGAAAATGGCATTGATCTGTCCGCGGACACCGCAGGTCCAAGATCCTTGATGTCGTAGCACTTACTCTGCAGCAGTTCCGGCAGTCTGGAAAGCAGGCCGACGGAACATATAAGTTTGGATTGTTTCCTCAGCGCGACGACGTGGCCAATGTCGCGTTTTGATGACCATTCTTGACCTGGTCGAATAGTTGCATGGGGATTCTAAATAGTCCCTCACGTCGATACATATGACCCGGAAAGGCCTTTAATGCCTCGAGATCGATTCGTGGCAGTGAAGCCATCTTTCCCGGCTTTGCTTCGCCGGCATAAGCGGACTCGCATTGAGTCCGATCGACGCGTAATAGCTTGCCCAGAGTCGCCTTCTGCGACAAAGTTCGGCTCGCGCGCGATTCGGGATCTGGATTTAAATCGGCCTTTGTTCAGACAATTACCTCGCTTTCTTTCGCGGGATTATTGGCGAATTGAGTGTCAGCCATAGCAAAAAACGCGAGAATCGCGGACAATTGCCAGCGGACTTGCTTCCAATCGGGCCAGGGCTTCATCATGAACCTCGGAGGATATGAGCTGGAGCTTCTGCACGATGATGGCGACTTCGCCTTGTATCGCGCGCGGCAACCCCATAATCCCGTCCCTGTCCTAGCACGGCTTCCCACACGCACGACTTCCCAGAGCATCGCTCGCCTCGAGCACGAGTACGCATTGGCGTCGATGCTCGACCCTCATTGGGCAGCCCAGCCGCTAACGCTCGATCGAAGCAGGGTTCGTCCGATGCTGCTTCTCGACGATGATGGCGGCGAGCCCCTCGATTGCTCACTCGGACCACTCGAACTCAAGCGTTTTTTACTGATCGCCGTCTACTGTGCGAAAGCGCTCGGCCACGTTCATCGATGCGGCCTCGTTCATAAGGACATCAAGCCGGCGAACGTGCTGGTGAACAGCAACGGCAAGGTAAGACTCACCGGCTTCGGCCTGGCCACACAACTGCCGCACGAACTCGATCCGCCCACGCCGCCCGATATTGTCACGGGTAGCTTCGCCTACATGGCACCCGAGCAGACAGGCCGCATCAATCGCTCGATCGATGCGCGCAGCGACCTCTACTCGTTTGGGATCACGCTGTACGAGATGCTCACCGGATCGCTGCCGTTCAACGCAACGGACGCAGCGGAATGGATTCATTGCCATATCGCGCGCCGGCCCACGCCTCCCGGCGAACGCATCGATGGCGTACCGGAGGCGGTCGAAAACATCATTCTGAAGCTCCTCGCCAAGGCGGCGGAGGATCGCTACCAGAGCGCGGCAGGTGTCGAGGCCGACCTCGAGTCGTGTCGCGTGGCATGGGATGCGCACCAGGAGATCGATCCATTTACGCTGGGCGCACATGACGTGTCCGAGCGGCTGCTGATTCCTGAGAAACTTTACGGCCGCGAGGCCCAGACTGCGGCCATTGTGGCTGCATTTGACCGGATCGCGGCCGGCGCTCCCGCCGAACTGGTCTTGATCTCCGGTTACGCGGGCATCGGCAAATCGTCGATCGTCAATCAACTACACCATGTACTCGTGCAGCCGCGCGGCCTCTTCGCGGCCGGCAAGTTCGATCAGTACAAGCGCGGCATTCCCTATGTTCCCTTTGCGCAAGCCTTCCAGTCTCTGGTGCGCGATCTGCTGAGCAAGAGTGACTTGGAGATCGACCGATGGAGGCACGCGCTCGAGGAGGCACTTGCCCCGAATGGTCAGCTAATTGTAAGCCTGGTCCCTGAGCTTGCACTCATTATCGGCGAGCAACCGCCCGTCCCGACTTTGCCGCCGCAGGACGCCCAAAACCGCTTTCAGCTCGTCTTCCGCCGCTTCCTCAGCGTGTTCGCCCAGCCAGAACATCCGCTCGCGCTGTTCATCGACGATCTGCAATGGCTCGATGCAGCGACGCTCGACCTGCTCGAACATCTCGCGACGTATTCGGACGTTCGGCACGTTCTGCTCGTTGGCGCTTATCGTGACAACGAGGTAGAGCCGTCGCACCCCCTCACGCGCACGCTCAAAACAATCCGCAATGCCGGCGGGAAAGTGCAAGAGATTGCGCTCACGCCGCTCACAACCGACTACGTCACTCAACTGGTGGCCGAATCGCTGAGCTGCAAAAGCGCGAGGGCCGAACCGCTTGCACAGCTGGTGCATCGAAAGACGGGCGGCAATCCGTTCTTCACGATCCAGTTCCTGAGGGCATTGGCCGACCAGAAGTTGCTCACGTTCGACCATGACACCGTGCAGTGGAGTTGGGATCTGTCCCACATCCGCGCGCAGGGCTTCACCGAGAACATTGTGGATCTGATGGCAGCCGCACTCGGCAGACTGCCTGACGCTACCCGCGACGCGTTGGCGAAGCTTGCCTGTCTCGGCAACGCCGTCGAGCTCACTGTGATAACCAGGGTGTACGGTGAATCTGAGGAAGCGATCCGCAGGAAGCTTTGGGAAGCCGTGCAGGCAGGTTTGCTCTTCCGCGTGAAAGACGCCTATGCGTTCGCGCACGATCGCGTTCAGGAAGCCGCTTATGCGCTCATTCCGGTCAGCGAGCGCCCCGGTGTGCACCTACGCATCGGCCGTGCACTCGCGTCTCGTGCAACTCCGGAAGCGCCCGACGAGGCCATCTTCGACATCGTCATCCACCTGAATCGCGGCGCGACGCTAATTACGTCCGAGGCGGAGCGCGAGCAGACCATCGCGCTGAACCTGATCGCGGGCAAGCGCGCCATGCGTTCAACGGCTTATGCATCGGCTCGTACCTATCTGGCACAGGGTGCAGCGATGCTGCCATCCGATGCCTGGGTACGGCGTTATGACGAGACGTTCGACCTCTATCTCGTCTTCTCGGAATGTGAATATCTCGCGGGCGATTTTCTCAAGGCGGACGTCATGTTCGACATGATCCTCGGCCAGGCTCATTCCAATCTCGACCGCGCAAAAGTGTTCAGCCTGCGTATGCAGTTGTATCAGCTCGCCGGCCGATACGACGAAAGCTTCGGCGTCGCCCGTGATGCGCTCCGCGATTTCGGCATTGTCCTTCCCGAATCCGATGAAGACCTTCAGGTCGCAATCGATGCCGCGCTGCAAGAGATTCCGCTCAATCTTGCGGGCAGAGCCATCGAGGACCTTGTCGATGCGCCGGTCGCCGCTGCCCCCGCCACGCGGGCCATCATCAATCTTCTGGTCGAAGCGATGCCCTGCGCGTTTGCCGCGCGGCCCGTTTATTATCCGCTCATCACGCTCAAGGCAGTCAACCTCTCCTTGCGGCATGGCAACACCGACAATTCCAGTTTTGCTTACGGCAACTACTCTCTGATGCTCGCGTCGGGCGCCGCAGACATACCCACTGCGGTGAAATTCTCAGAGATGTCGTTGCGCCTAAACGAAAAGTTCGGTAACCAACGTCTCTATGGGAAGCTGCTTCATCTGCACGCGAGTCATATTAATTTCTGGCGTAGTCACATGGCGGCCAATCAGCCGCTTCTCGAAAAGGCAACCGTCGCCTGCATGGAAGTCGGCGACCTCGTTTTTGCCGGCAATCTCGCATTCAACGCGGTATGGCAGGCGATCGAGACGGGGACTTCCCTTGAGGACGTGCAGGCGCTATCGGAAAAGTACGCTGTGCTTGCGCGAGAAAGTCACAACGACGCCGTTCACGAGACCATCCGGGCGGAACAGCAACTCGTCGCGAGCCTTCGGGGCAAGACCACCGAAACGCTGAAGCTGAACGACGACGAGTTCGACGGCGCGGCCTGTTTCGCGGCGCTTACCCGAGCAAACTGGGGTTGTGGCATTGTCGTCTATCACGTCGTCACGCTGATGCTGGCCTTTCTCGACGGCCGGTATGCCGAGGCATTGACTGCAGCGCGCGAGGCAGAGGCCATGCTCATTGCTGCCAGGGCGCTGCCCATCGAAGCGACTTTCCACTTCTTCCATGTGCTCACGCTGACGGCGCTCTATGCGGACGCCTCGATTGAAGAGCAATATGCCCACCGCAACGTGCTTGCCGCGAAACTGAAGATGTTCGAATTGTGGGCCGAACACTGCCCGGAGAATTATCGCAACCGTCATATGCTGGTTCTGGCAGAGCTTGCACGTCTGGATGGCCGTGATCTCGATGCGATGCGCCTCTACGAACACGCCGTTCACTCGGCTCACGAAAACGGGTTTGTACACAATGAAGGCATGGTCAACGAGCTTGCCGGACGTTTCTATCTGGATCGCGAGCTCAAGACCAACGCCCATGCCTGTCTGCGCAACGCACGTCACTGCTTTGCGCTGTGGGGCGCCGATGGCAAAGTCGCGCAGCTCGACGAGCGATATCCACGCCTTGTCGCACCTCAAGAGAACTGGCCGATGGCGACACCCGGCACTGAGGTTCGGCAGTTCGACGCCGCCACGCTGCTCAAGGCGTCCCAGGCACTCTCGAGCGAGATCGAGCTTCCCGGCCTGATCGAGCGTTTGATGACGATTGCGCTACAGGCGGCCGGCGCCGATCGAGGCTTGTTGATCATCGCGCGGGATAACGGCTATCGTATCGAGGCGGAGGCTCGTGTCGTGGGCGACAAGATTTTATTGAACCACGAAGCAGTTGCCGAATCGCCTGCCCCTGCCGCCCTGCTGCGTTATGTGATTCACACGCAAAAAAGCGTCATCATCGACGATGCCTTGAGGCTTCAGCTCTTCTCGGACGACGAGTACCTTTCTAGCGGCGCGACCCGGTCCGTGTTCTGTTTGCCGCTCGTCAGACAGGGGAAACTGGGCGGCCTGCTGTATCTCGAGAACACAGTCGCTACCAATGTTTTCACGGCACGCCGCTCCGCGCTGCTCGATCTGCTGGCGTCGCAGGCGGCTATCTCGCTGGAGAATGCCCGTCTTTATGCGGACCTTCGGGAACGGGAGATCAAGGTTCGGCGTCTGGTCGAATCCAATATTATCGCGGTCTACATCAGTGATTTCGAAGGCCGTATCATTGACGCCAACGATGCCTTTCTGCGTCTGGTTGACTACAGCCGGGAGGATCTCCTCTCAGGACTCGTGCGCTGGACCGAGCTGACTCCACCCGAGTGGCGCAGCCGCGACGAACTCGTATTGACCGAATTGAAGGCCACCCGGACCGCCCAACCCTTCGAGAAGGAATACTTTCGCAAGGATGGCAGCCGGGTGCCGGTTCTGATTGGGGTAGCGGCATTCGGTGAACAAGATGACGAGTGCGTCGCCTTTGTCCTCGACCTCACCGAGCAAAGGCGAGCGCAACAGGAAGTACGCGACGGAGAGCGGAGAAATCTCGACCTTCAGATGGCGTTGGCACATTCAAACCGGGTAGCAACCATGGGGCACCTCTCAGCGTCGATTGCCCATGAAGTCAAGCAGCCGATCGCCGCGATCGCTGCCCACGCGAGTGCCGCCTTGCGCTGGCTGGGAGCACAGCCGCCCAATCTGCACGAGGCCCGCGAGACACTCACTTATATTGTCGGTGACAGCCTTCGCGCGAATCAGATCGTCGATCGGACTCGTGCCTTCTTCAAGAAGGAGCCGCAACGCAAGGACGGCCTGGATATCAACGAAACGATTCTTGAGTTGATTGCTTTCATGCGCAACGATGCGCACAAGCATGGCATCGATGTCGAAGTCGAGCTTCTTGAGGGATTGCCGCGAATTCAAGGCGACCGGGTGCAACTGCAGCAAGTGATGCTCAATCTGATGATCAACGCGATTGAAGCGATGAGCGAGATCAACGTCAACGAGCGAGCGCTCTCGATCCGGACAAGCAAGGCCGACGCGGATGAACTCTGCGTGACGGTGGAAGACTCGGGACCGGGACTGGACCCCGAACATTTCGACGGTGTCTTCGAGACCTTCTACACCACCAAACCTAACGGCCTGGGGATGGGCCTTCCGATCTGCCGCTCAATCATCGAAAGTCACGGCGGAAGATTGTGGGCAAGCGCAAAATCGCCGAGCGGCGCCATCTTTCAGTTCACCTTGCCTACACAAGATGGAAGTGTGCATCACCCGGATACGTGACAATAAAGAGAGCGGACAGCCCCTATGTTTCCGCTCCCTCTTGCCAGGGACACAGGTCATTCACACGGAGCTGGGGTCGGCCGCCAACTCGAGCTCCTGGCAATCGACCTGTCGTTGTAAAGCCACGCCGATGTCCTCGACATCGTGTCGAGCCGACGATCTGAAAAACTCCATGCAGAAATTGACGAACGTCCTCAGCCTCGCAGGAAGCAGTTCCCGGTGTGAATAGAAGAGGCAGATTTCAACCTTGCTCTCCGCTGTCGTGCACTGCGGCAAGATATGCGTGAGACGCCCCGTGTCGATGTCTTCGCGAACCATGATTTCAGGCAACGCCGCGATACCGGTCCCCGTCAGCGCGGCGGCTCTGAGTAGTATTTCATTGCCGTCCATCGACGACATGGAGGACACGCAGACGCGCGTTCCCCTCTCGAGAACGTCGATGACATTCGCGCCCTTCTTCCGCGAGTCGAGATCGAGCAGGAGAAAGTGATTCGCCAGATCGACGGCAGCCCGGGGCATACCGTATTGCTCCAGATAGTCAGGGGCGGCAACGAAAATGCGTGGTGAATTCGCGAGGGTTCGGCGAATCACCCCCGATTGTTCGACGAGATGAGGCGGCAGAATGGCAATGTCGAAACGACCGTCATACAGATTCGCGGCGCCTTCCTGAACCGAAACCGTCAGACTCACATTGGGGGCAATCGCGTGATAATCCCGTACCAGGCGCGAGAAGACTTCGCTCATCAACATGGGATGCACGATAAGCCGCAGCTTTCCGCTGTCCACTTCACGCTCCTGCGTGATGCGCCGATTGGCTTCATCGAGTTCCTCGAGCAAACGACAGCAACTCAGATAGTAGGGTTGCGCCGCTTCGGTCAAGGAAACAGACCGCGTTGTCCTAAGTAGAACCCTCGCTTGAATGCACCCTTCGAGCTTGGCTATAGCCTTCGATATCGACCCGGTAGTCACATTCAAGGATTCTGCTGCCTTGCTAAAACTTTGAAATCGCGCAGCTGCAACGAATGCACGCAACATAAAAAGCTGGTCCATCTCGCACCTCACCGGTTAATTTAGAATGCGTGCATCCAGCCGCAAGAGTCTTTGCAGCTTGAATAGCATTTTTGGTCAACGATTGAAGGTTAGGCCCGAACATTGCGCAGCGCCATCGTCTGATGTGGTGCTAAAAACCGTCCACCCGCATGGTGGTTTAATACTTTGGGATAGATCGCAGCGGTTTGTGTATGCGGGAATGAGAGTGGCAGAGGGTTCTCCCTCATCTCGGTGGCGCGAGTCGGCCTGCGGACGCTCAGGAATGCGCGGCGCCGCCCTCGCTGACGCCCACCTGTTGCAGCTTCCTGACGACGTCGGGTACTGAGTGCGCACTTAGCTTGTGCATCGCCTGCGACCGATATATCTTCACCGTCACTTCGCTCAAACAGAGACGCTCGGCGATCTGCTTGTTCATCAACCCCTCGGCTACCAGGCATATGACCTCGCGCTCTCGCGACGTCAATGACTCGTAGGCGTAGCGAACACCGGCGACCAGCCTCTTCTGATACCGAAAAAGCGCATCGCTTTTCAGCGCCGCTGCGATGGTATCAAGCAAGTCCTGATCATTAAATGGCTTTGTCAGGAAATCGAAAGCACCGGCTTTCATGGCTTTCACCGACATCCCGACGTCGCCATGCGCCGTCAGAAAAATGATCGGAACATGAACACTGCCCTTGAAGGCATCCTGCTGCAAGGTCAATCCGCTCGCCCCACGCAGGCGAATGTCCAGAATGAGACAACTCGGGACGTCCGGCATCTCGGACCCAAGGAACCCATCAGCCGACTCAAAGGCTCGCGCTGGAATTCCCACTGACCTGAGCAACGTCACCAGCGAAGTTCGAATCGATTCATCGTCGTCAATCACGTAAACAAGCGCATCCGACAACGATTGGCTATCCATTCCGATGTTGTCCTGTCTCATCATCCGGTCTTGAGGAAAAGTCCGTTGCGGAAGTCCGTCGGCGACGCTTTTACATACTAGTCAAACCAAACGGTCAACGCTACCTATTGCGCGGCAAACGCTGTCGTGCACCGACAGTCACGCCGCTGTTCTGCGACGTTCTCAAGTGGGTTCTTGCAAATTCCGATTCGTGACCGCAAAAAAGATTCCGGCATCCCTACCCTATGCGAAACAACACGTGTTTTCTCCCGATACATGAGAGGGCGCTCGAGCATCGCCAGAACCGCGCAGTCCGAGGCCCATCGCCATAACCATCCGGATGACGACAGTCGCGCCATGAGAGAACGCGGTTCTCCTTAACTCACACCTTCAACGATGCGAAAATCCCGCTCGACGGCGTCACCCAGCACTTCAAGCGCAGCCTGATACTGGGCGCCTTCAAATGCCGCGACTGCTTGATCGATACTGTCGAATTCGACCAGAACAGTCCGTTCCGCAATGCCGGCACCGTGGGCCAGGGCCGCCATCCCGCGAGTCAGCACATGCCCCCCGCCATCACGTATCGCCACGGTGGCAAGCTTGGAATACTCCGCTAGTTGGTCCGGCTTGAGCACCTTTCGGTACGCCGAAACCCAATAGCCTTTAGCCATCATCCTCTCCCTATACGTTGATATGACCTGCAGATCGGCCCCGGATTTGCACTGTCAAACGGCCAGCCTCATCTCACCGCACGTGGCAGGGGCCGGTAAGAATAATACGGCATCACCTGTGTCATGTCTTCGCGACAAGCGCTCAAAAGCGTCCGATATCACGCTGTACCTCGTTTTCGCGCCAACGGGATCTCAGAGCTGCCCCTCGTGGGTTACTCAGACAAATGCGAACGGCGTGAGCATCGGCGATATAAAGATCTCAAGCCTCTCATTCTGGAATATCTGTTTTTTCGACAGAAAATCCGCAGGAGCGAAAACGCTCCCTATCCTATAGATCTCTCCTGTCGCTGCTTTAGACATCCCCCAACGATGACGCGTCAGGCATTCACCTCGATGGACGGAGATTGACAATGAAAGTCCTGATGGTTTTAACCTCGCACAACCTGCTTGGTGACACCGGCAAGCCGACGGGTTTCTGGCTCGAGGAGTTCACCGCCCCCTACTATGTGTTCAAGGATGCCGGGGCAGAGATCACGGTGGCTTCTCCTAAAGGCGGGCAACCGCCCATCGATCCGAAGAGTGACGAGCCTGGCAACCAGACGGAGTCAATGGCGCGTTTCAAGGATGATGTGGTGACTCAAAAGGTCTTGGCCAATACCATCAAGCTCGCCGACGTCCAGGCAAGCCACTACGACACCGTCTTCTATCCCGGCGGCCATGGCCCGATGTGGGATCTGGTCAATGACAAAAAGTCGATCGCATTGATCGAGGATTTCTACAACGCTGGCAAGCCAGTCGCTGCCGTCTGTCATGCGCCCGCGGTTTTTCAGAAAGTGACTTTCGAAGGGCACCCCATCGTCCAGGGAAAACGCGTTACCGGCTTTACCAATTCCGAGGAAGAAGCGGTCGGTCTAACCAAGGTCGTGCCTTTCCTCGTCGAAGATGAACTGAAGCGACTTGGCGGTCGTTTTGAGAAGGGGGCCGACTGGGGCATCTTCACCATCGTCGACGGCAAGCTCATCACTGGCCAGAACCCGGCCTCATCCGGCCCGGCAGCCCGGGAACTGATCAAGCTGATGCAGGCGGCTTAGCACCCCAGGCGCGGGCATTGGATTCGTGCCCGCATTGGGATCAAGATCGCCGAAGGCGGCGAATCAGCAACGTCGTCGCCGACTCGCCCTCGTTGCCTCCTTACTCGTCAATAGCCGTATGCAGGAAACGCTCCTGACGTGCGACATGCATCGATGCATAGCCTGGCGCCGTCGATGCGGCGGCCTCAGGTCCGACGTAGCGAAGCGTTGCAGGCGCCTCGACAATTTCCATCAACTGCTCGAATACAAAATTCCACGAACCCTGGTTTTTTGATTCTTCCTGACACCAGACGACCTGTTTCAGATTCGGATAGCGCTCGAGCTCTGAACGAATCTGCGACGCAGGGAACGGATACAACTGCTCAACGCGAATCAACGCGATCGTGTCCTTTTTGGCCTTGCGCCGACGCTCCAGAAGTTCGAAGTAGATCTTACCCGAACACAAGATGACGCGCTCGACCTTGGACGCCTCGTCCTGCATAGGCGATTCTGCAAGAATTTCGTTGAATCGGCCTTGGGTAAGATCCTCGAGGCTGCTGATCGCTTCCGGGTGGCGCAGCAGTGACTTGGGCGTCATCACAATGAGTGGCACGCGATCGCGGAGCATTGCCTGCATGCGCAAGAGATGGAAAATCTGAGCCGGTGTCGTAGGCTGACAAACCCGCATGTTTTCCTGCGCACAAAGTTGCAGGTAGCGCTCAAGGCGAGCAGACGCATGCTCCGGACCTTGCCCGTCCTGACCGTGCGGAAGCAGCATCGTGACACCACTATGTTGACCCCACTTTGCAGCGCCTGCGGACAGAAAGTTGTCGATCACCACCTGCGCTCCGTTCGCGAAGTCGCCGTACTGCGCTTCCCACAAAACGAGTGAGTTTTGTCGAACCACAGAGTATCCATACTCGAAGGCCAGAACCGCGGACTCGGACAGAATCGAGTTGGTCACTGAAAATCGCCCCTGGCTGTCCGACACATTTTCGAGTGGAATGTACGTGCCCTCTCCCCGAATCGATCGATTCTGATCGTGGAGCACCGCGTGACGATGGCTGAATGTACCGCGCTCACTATCTTGCCCGCTCAGGCGCACGTCGATACCGGCAGAAAGAAGAGAAGCGAAGGCCAAGTGCTCGCCCATCCCCCAGTCAATGGGGCGCTTGCCCTCTGCCATCTCGTGGCGCGCGGCCATGACCTTTCCCACGAGCGGATGCAGCGAGTATTGCTCGGGAACGCTCGCGATCTTGAGTGCGAGTTTTTGAACGAGGTCGGGCAGAGGCGGCGTGTAGTGGATACGGCCAACGTTTCCATCGAGCAGTTCGGGCCAGCTCACTTCCTCGCTCGCGTGGTCGACTGGTTTCTTCGCCTCGGCGGTTTGCGCAGCGTCAAGTCGCTCACGGTAGTCTCGGACATATTTCTCCACGTCTTCCGCCACGACGAGCCGCTCGTCCACGAGTTTCTTTGCATACAGCGTACGTACACCGGGGTGGCCCGCAATGGAGCGATACATCATCGGTTGCGTGATGTTCGGCGTGTCCTGTTCCTGATGACCATGGCGGCGGAAGCAAACCAGCTCGATAACAACGCTCTTCTTGAACGTCCAACGAAAATCAATTGCCAGGCGCGTAGCGGCAATCACCGCCTCAGGGTCGTCACCGTTCACATGCAGGATGGGTGCCTCGATCATCTTCGCGATGTCGGTGCAATAGAACGATGACCGCACATCTCTCGGGTCAGACGTGGTGAAGCCCACCTGGTTGTTCACGACAACATGCACCGTCCCGCCAGTACCGTAGCCCCGGGTGCTTGAAAGGCTCATTGTCTCCATCACAATACCTTGCCCTGAAATCGCCGCGTCGCCGTGAATCTCCACTGGCAAGACTGCGCCCACACCTTGCCCCAATACTTCAGCGCGCGCACGGGCAATACCTTGCACAACCGGATTGACGATCTCAAGGTGCGAGGGGTTGAATGCAAGTGTCACTTCTGCCGGCCCGGTTGCCGTCGGGAGCAAGCCGGTGAAGCCTTTGTGATATTTGACGTCACCTGCAGGAAGAAGATTCGCGGTTTTCCCGTCGAATTCGTCGAACAAGGCAGCCGGTGGCTTCCCGACAATATTGACGAGAACATTCAAACGTCCTCGATGCGCCATGCCCAGAATAGAGCTCTTGATTCCCTTCGTGGCACCGTACGCCACCAACTCATCCAGGAGGACGATGAGCGACTCACCCCCCTCAAGCGAAAAGCGTTTCTGGCCGACATAGCGAGCATGCAGGTATTTCTCGAGGCCTTCGGCGGCCGTCAGCCGTTCGAGGATGTGCAGCTTGTCACCGGTATCCAAGGTCGCTTTTGAACGCGACGATTCGAGACGCATCTGCCACCAGCTGCGCTGATCCGGATCCGCCAAATGCATGAACTCAGCGCCCAACGTGCCGCAATAGGTCTCTGTCAATGCCTGCACCAAACCACCGAGTGTTGCGTCTTCGTCCGAAAAATAAGTGCCCGACATACTGAACTTCGTGTTCATGTCCGCTTGAGACAGATCGTAGTAGCTCGGGTTTAATTCAGGCACTGGTACCGGAGCGGTCCAGCTCAACGGATCTAGATGCGCGGTACGTGTGCCGACCATGCGATAGGCCGAAATCAAGGCCTGCACAGCGACTTGTTTTCGCGCGAACCGCAGCACGTCGCTCTCCGAGCGACCTCCCGTTCGCGGCTGCTTCGCCAACTCGACGAACCGGGACACGACTGCCGCATGCGCGACATCCCCCGCGTCTGATCCATCTACCGCCGGCACGCCCTGCAACGCGTCGAAATACCCGCGCCACTCTTCCGACACCGTATTCGGGTCGGCAAGGTATGCCTCGTATTGCTCCTCGACATAAGGAGCATTGCCTCCAAAAAGGAAGGAGCTACTTAAATTCCGCATCATCATGATGACTCTGTCCTCAGACGGGCTCATGCCCGGTATCTGCCACGACCTTACCCAAGGCAGCACACGCCGCCCTGGTCAACCCAATGCGTCCATGGGTACACGAAGACAAAGCGGGCCTGGCCGCCCTCCCCGTACCCCGTCAAACGCCCATCTACGCTTCAACGATAATCACGTCATAGTCTTCGTCTATAAAAGCCACGAGAAACTCTTCAGGCATCAACCACGAGTCAACGTTCACCATGTTTGCGTCAACGTCAACGTTGACCTTTGCGTCGGCATCGACAGTCTTCATCGCATGTTCGATCGTCGAAATATCGTCAGAGCGGATTTCGCGTTTCACCGAGAATTTCACTTGTCGTTTCTCCAGTAGATAGTCAAGCAAGACGACCTGCCTACATGACACTTGAGGCCAGCCGCATTCGTGATTTCAAGTCTAGTTAGCCGACACCGCAGCGGGAACATGTGGATGACGCCATGCTCGGCCAATTGATGTGCGTTTTGGGCCAGCACCCCCGCTGCGTTAAGGTTTCAGGCCTCGTCGCGTCCGGAATGCCGATTCCATCGGGCGCTCCTTGAGTCCGGTCTTATTCCATAGACGCAAGAGACAATTTCCGGATGGGGGGTCTTTGCTTTTGGCCCTTTGCGGTAAGCTGGATCGTCGCCCGTCAATACAGCTCACTATCCACGAAGGTCACGGCATGAAAGTCGCCATTGTTATATTCGATGGTGTGCAGGCACTCGATGTTGCTGGGCCCCTCGACGTGTTTGTGGAAGCGAATACGCTCCTTTGCGAACACCAGAAATATGAGGTTTCCCTGGTGGCCCCGCGGGCCGGCACCGTGACCTGCTCGAACGGGATGCAACTCTTCGTACCGTTCGGCTTTGCGGATCACACGATGCGCTTTGACCTGCTATTGGTCGCAGGGGGAACGCAATCGCGCGGTACTCAACCGTCGGGTGACTGCCTGACGTGGCTGAAAAAACGGGCACGCGACGCGACGCGGTTCGGCTCCGTCTGCAATGGACCGTGCGTGCTTGAACAAACAG
This sequence comes from Burkholderiales bacterium, assembly GCA_026225235.1. Taxonomy (GTDB): domain Bacteria; phylum Pseudomonadota; class Gammaproteobacteria; order Burkholderiales; family Burkholderiaceae; genus Pararobbsia. The sequence continues at coordinate 31,961 of JAMFSK010000095.1, read as the reverse complement.
GGTTGCTTGACCGCAAGGAGGTGACGACTCACTGGGCGGACGCGCACCGGCTCGCCAACGGAATTCCGCAGGCCTATGTACGGCCCGAACAGATCTCCACTCGTGACAGCCACCTCTTTACCTCGACGGCCGTGACGACGGGCATCGATCTGTGCCTGTCCCTCGTCGCCGAAGACTGGGGACATGAGCTGGCAGCGCGCGTCGCAGAACGTCTTGTCTATATCCACCAAGGAGGCGGTCAGCCTCAGTACAGTCCGTACACCGGAGCAGGGAAAGAAGACGATCCGATCATCGGTAAAGTACGTCGATATGTTACTGAGCACATCACCGATGCGCTCTCAATCGAGGAGCTGGCGAGCACAGTCTCGGTGAGTCGTCGGACCTTCTCCCGATTGTTTGCGAAGTATGCAAAGGTGACCCCGTCAGCGTTTGTCGAGCAGGTTCGCGTCGACACGGCGAGAAAGCTGCTCGAAGACACGGACTCGCCGCTAAAGACCGTCGCGTTCAAGTGCGGCTTCCACAGTGCCACCCATATGCGCACAACTTTCTCCAGACGGCTGAAGGTCACGCCTAAACAATATCGGCAACGATTCCGCAGAAAAAACGGTTCGTCAGCTCCCGCAATGCCGCGTCAAAACGATTCGCCCACCATCTCTTCACTCTTGCGCCAGAGCGCGTCGGCGCCCGCGGGGTCAAGCGCATAGCGTCGAACGCCTTCGCTCACGGGTGTAATGACCATATCGTCGGCAACGACTTCGCTCACATGGCAGTTCTCGCAATACCGACCTCCAACGTCTTCGGCCGATGCCACCACGGCGGCCCATACCGAAGTCGCCGCACCCTGAGGGACAGTCTTGTACTTGAACGGCTCTTTTCCTTCTGATGCAAGCTGACCGTTGATCCTTTCGACAAGCGCCGCCAGTTGGCCTTCATCCATGTGACGGCCCAGCTCCGTTCGAATTCCGCCTGGATGCACTGCAGCTGCCCGAACGCCGCGCCCCCGATGCCGCTGATCGAACCCAACCGCAAAAAGGATATTCGCTGTCTTGGCGCGCCCATAGGCAAGGAACGGCTCGTAAGGCGTACGCTCAAAGCCGGGGTCCTCGAGGTCCACGTTTGCAAAACGGTGCCCCGACGATGCCAGTATGACCACTCGACCGCCAGACGGCATCAGCGAGGCCAGGCGATTCATGAGCACAAAATGGCCCAGGTGATTGGTACCGAACTGCGTTTCGAATCCGTCTGCCGTTTTGCCCAGGGGCGTCGCCATCACGCCTGCATTCCCGATGATGATGTCAATCGGTTTGCCTTCCTCTTGCAACTTGTCGGCACAAGCCCGGACACTCGCGAGGTTGGCGAGATCCAGTGAAACGAGGTCGATGCTGCCTCCCGCAGTGGCCGCTTCTCGCCGTGCTTCGGCCACCGCCTCCCCTGCTTTTTCCAGATTTCTGGCCGCTCCGATAACATTCGCCCCGCGTGCTGCGAGTGCCCGCGCCGTCTCTACGCCCAGCCCGGCCGACACACCGGTTACAAGAATTCGTTTGCCATGAAGATCGACGCCTGAGAGTACGTCGTCTGTTGTCGAAGTTGCACCAAATTTCTCAGTCATGTTTGCGACTCCATCACAATAAAATTGACGCCATTCCCGGTCCGGGATAAAACGGAGTTTCCCTCCGCTTTACCAGATACTAAACGGAGCCGACCTCCACTTGCAAGCTTTCAAGGTGCGAATGAACGATTCAACGCCAAAAGAACGGAAACCCAGAGCCGACGCGCTCCGTAATCGCGAGCGCATCCTCGAGGAAGCAAAACGGGCGTTCACGCGGGCGGGGAGCGACATCAGCCTCGAGGATGTCGCGCGCCAGGCGGGCGTCGGTCCCGGCACGCTCTACCGGCATTTTCCTACGCGCGACGCGCTACTCGAGAGTGTCTACCGTGCCGAGGTGGCGAAGCTTGCCGAGGAAGAGCGAAGGCTGTCCGACTCGCTGTCGGCGATCCATGCGTTACGGTCCTGGATGCTGCTGTTCGTGGACTACATTGCCACGAAGAAGATCATCGCGCCGGCGTTGAATTCGATCATCGGCGGATCGACGAAATTGTTTGAATCGTCCGGCGCCCAGATCAAGGACGCCATCCACTCGCTGGTTACCCGCGCGATCGCCAACGGCGACATCCGCTCCGACCTCGATCCATTGGATCTCTTTCGCGCGCTCGTCGGCGTTTCAAATGTCGCGTCGTCCCCCGACTGGCAGGACAGTGCGAAGCGGTTAGTGGATATTCTGTTACTCGGATCACGGCCACAAAAGTGATTGTCCAAGCATTGCCTCGCAGGACCAAACGGATTAAAAACTAATACCAATGCATCGTCGACGGTCCAACTTTCATTGTGTAGTCTTCCTACATAGCGTGAGTTGGACGCCTGGATATCGCTCTCGCTGAACAGGGTTACGTCTGCCTGGTAATCCTATCCGGACACAATCTTCCGTTTAAAAGAGAGTGGGAGCGTGCATTGTGAAATCAACACGATTGATAGCGGTGCTGGCGGCTTTTGGGTTACTTGTCTGTGGCATTACCAACGCGGTGGCTCAACAGGCAGACGCTGCAACAGGTCAAGTGGCGCCATCGGAAAACGGTACGAATCAAGAGTTCAAGATCACACGCGTTAGTCCGGCTTATTGGCGCGTCACCATTGACCATCCTCCGTTCAATATATTCGGCCCGGAATCCATCCCGATGCTCAATAGCGTCGTCACTCAGATAGAGAGCGATCCACAGCTTAAGGTCGTCGTATTCGACAGTGCTGTACCCGGATTTTTTCTGACTCACTACGACTTCGTGCCTCCGCTCGAAGCCACTACGAGCTTGCCCCCCGGCCCTACCGGCCTGCCCCCCCTGCCCGACATGTTGGTCCGCCTGAGCCGGTCTCCCGTGGTGACGATTGTCAAGATACGCGGCCGGGCTACCGGCGTGGGCAGCGAACTCTCTCTCGCCTGCGATATGCGTTTCGCCAGCCGCGAAAAAGCGGTGCTCTCGCAGTTCGAAATCGGCGCCGGCTTCACGCCGGGCGGCGGCCCGATGTCACGCCTTCCGCGTTTAGTGGGCCGAGGCAGAGCCCTGGAAATTCTGCTAAGCGGCAATGACATAAACGGTGATATTGCCGAGCGCTATGGCTATGTCAATCGGGCACTGCCGGATGCTCAACTCGACAAGTTCGTGGACACGTTGGCGCGCCGGATTGCCACTTTCGATAAACAATCCATTGCGGATATCAAGCACATCGTCAATGCCTCGAGCCTGCCTTCCGATCAGGAACTCGGTGCGGAGTGGACCTCGTTCATTGCCTCGGTTCAGCGACCGGCGGCACAGCGCGATATCAAGAAACTGATGGAACTCGGGTTGCAGAAAAACCCCGATGTCGAAACGAATCTGGCCAAATACACGGGTATGGTCAGTCAGTCGAAAGATAAATAACGTTGGACGTTTTTAACCGCGACGCTTCGGTACGCTACGCTACGCAGGAGCCGACAACTCCTGCGCGACACGTTCACGCAGTGTCGGTAGCACATCAGCTTCAAACCACGGATTGCGCTTGAACCACGCGATGTTGCGCGGTGACGGATGGGGCAACGGAATAATCTTCGGGCTGAAGTCTCGCCAGCGCAGGAGGGTATCGGTCAATGTCTTGCCGAATGCCGCGCCGAGTTCAAATCGCTGCGCATACTGTCCGATCAGCAACGTGAGCCGGACTGAGCGCATTTGCGCCAGCAAATCCCCGTGCCAGTGTGCGGCGCACTCGGGTCGTGGCGGCAAGTCGCCACTTGCACCACGGCCCGGGAAGCAAAAACCCATCGGCACAAGCGCAAATTTTTCTTCGTCGTAAAACGTCGCATCGTCGACGCCAAGCCAATTCCGCAGGCGGGCACCGCTCGCATCGCTCCACGGAATGCCAGAGGCATGCACGCGTGCGCCGGGCGCCTGACCGATGATCAGAATCCGCGAGCGTTCTGACGCCGCGAGCACCGGCCGGGGCGCATGCGGCAGCATGGGCGCGCATATCGTGCAGGCCCGGATGTCACGCAACAGGGCGTCCAGAGGGATTTGCTTGATAACAGTCATGTCGCTCACGGCGTGACAGGATAGATAGCCGGTCCCATCGGTGCGGTAAACCGAGTTTGGCCGCGCCGGATTAACGTCGGGCCATCAACCATCCTGTTCTTCCCATCGGAAACACGAAAGATCCGGGCGATGCGCTATTGACCCGACGCGTGGGCCCTGAGATATGCCGCATACCCGTTCTGGGTCTTGATGATTTTCGTGGCGCAACTATCATAGTCCGAACCCTTTGCGTTGTCGGTGCCATACATTCCCGGGCACTGAGCAAAGAGGGTTAGCGTGGCACCCGCAGCTCGCGGAACACGAGTCGCCGAATACGCGGGACTACCCGTACTACGGGGCACTTCGGTGCTGATGTCGAATGCGTCCGCCTGCGTCACAGGCGTGTCGGAATACTGCTCGATATAGCGCTTCGTTAGTGCCCACTCGGCGTCGCAATCGGCTTGCTGACAATAGACCGTCGCATGGCGTTGAGCGAGGGCGAGGCTCGATTCGTCACGGATGAATTCCTGAGCCGGGTCCACCTGCTTTTCGGAGGACGAGCAACCGGCGAGTACGAGTACAGCGAGCGCAAAGGCAGCAATCTTTTTCACGAGTGGAACGTCCCTGGCCATGTTCGAGCGCGATTATAGCCGCTCGCCGTGCCGCTGAATCTGCGAAGCCCTCTGTTACGGCGGCGTTTGCTTACCGACGATTGCATCTCGCGATTTCTCCCGATAGACGTGGCGTTGGGCCGCCGAATACCCTACAGGTATCAAAGTATGCAAAGAAGGTGTTGGACCCTGCAAGCCACGCGGGCGTATAAACCAATCCCGTGAATCCCACTTGCGCAGCTTCCGCAATGACTGCACCAACGATCGAACGCATCGAAACCTGCCTCGTCGATTTGCCGACGATCCGCCCGCACAAGCTTTCAGTCGCCACGATGCACGGGCAAACCCTGATGCTCGCAAAGGTATATTGCAGCGATGGGGTCGTGGGCATCGGTGAAGGCACCACGATTGCCGGCATGGCCTACGGCCCCGAAAGCCCGGAATCGATGAAGCTGGCGATCGACACCTACCTCGCTCCAGCCATGATCGGCAAGGATGCCACTCGCATTCAGGCGCTCATGGCGCACCTCGGCAAACTGGTCAGGGTCAATCACTTTTCAAAAAGCGCGCTCGAAACCGCATTGCTGGACGCGCACGGCAAGCGCCTCGGTGTCCCGTTGAGCGAATTGCTCGGCGGTCGCCGGCGCGAACGCCTGCCGGTTGCGTGGACGCTGGCTTCGGGTGACACCGTGAAAGATATCGGGGAAGCCGAGTCAATGCTCGACGCACGTCGGCACAAGGTCTTTAAGTTGAAGATCGGCGCGAAAGAAATCAAGACCGATATCAAGCATGTTGCCGAAATCAAGAAGGCACTCGGTGACCGTGCCGCTGTGCGCGTGGACGTCAACATGGCCTGGAGTGAAACACAGGCGGCGTGGGCCATTCCGGCCTTAGCCGACGTCGGCTGCGAATTGATCGAACAGCCGGTGGCCTCGGCCGCGGCGCTGTCTCGTCTGATGGGCCGTTTCCCGGTCGCCCTGATGGCGGACGAAATATTGCAGGGTCCTGAAACCGCATTCGAAATCGCGAAGCACGCGGGCGCCGATGTGTTCGCGATCAAGATCGAACAAAGTGGCGGCCTGTTCGCCGCACAACGCGTAGCGGCGATTGCCGATGCAGCCGGCATCGAGCTCTATGGGGGCACTATGCTCGAAGGCGCATTCAGCACGATCGCATCGGCGCACCTGTTCTCCAGCTTCTCCAACTTGCAATGGGGCACCGAGTTGTTCGGGCCATTGCTGATCACAGAAGAGATTTTGACCAAGCCACTGGACTACAGTGACTTTGAGCTAACCGTGCCCAACGGCCCGGGCCTCGGCATCGAACTCGACGAAGCGAAGCTCAAACGTTGGACCCGAGATGGACTGGTGAAGGTCACCGCGTAACCCCATACCCAGAAAGAGGACGTTGACGATGCTTTTTCATGTACGAATGGACGTGAGTCTTCCAGCGGACATGCCGCCCGATGTCGCCGACGAAATCAAGGCGCGCGAGAAAGCCTATTCGCAAGACCTGCAACGCAGCGGCAAGTGGCCCCATATCTGGCGTTTGGTCGGCGAGTACGCCAACTACAGCATCTTCGACGTGGAGAGCAACGCTGAGCTGCACACCATCCTGACTGGCCTGCCGCTGTTTCCGTTTCTGAAGATTTCGGTAACACCGCTGTGCCGTCATCCTTCGTCGGTTCGTAGCGACGACTCCTGACCCGTAGCAATGGACCTTGTTTTGAAAGCGAGCGCGTTCCGGGCCTTCTTACTTAAAACTGATTGGAGACAGAATCATGAGCGTTAAAGTAATCGACACGAAAGAAGTGCAGGCCCTGCTGACAGCCGCGGCCAACCTCGAAGACAAGAATGGCGACGCCCGCTTCAAGCAGATTGTCCATCGCTTGCTGAGCGACCTATTCAAAGCCATCGACGATCTCGACATCACACCCGATGAGGTGTGGGCCGGCATAAACTATTTCAACAAGCTCGGCCAGGACGGTGAAGCTGCCTTGCTCGCTGCCGGCGTCGGTCTGGAGAAGTATCTCGACATCCGCATGGACGCAGCGGACAAGGAAGCCGGCCTCAACGGCGGTACGCCGCGCACCATCGAGGGCCCGCTGTATGTCGTCGGCACGCCGGTTCACGATGGCGTATCGAAGATGGACATCAATCCGGACCCTGACGCGGGCCCCTTGGTCATCCGTGGCACGGTCGTCGGACTCGACGGCAGTCCGGTCGCTGGCGCGCTGGTCGAATGTTGGCATGCCAACTCGAAGGGCTTTTATTCGCACTTCGACCCCACTGGCGCCCAGAGCGATTTCAACTTGCGTGGCGCAGTCAAAACCGGCGCCGACGGCAAATACGAGTTCCGCACGCTCATGCCTGTGGGGTACGGTTGCCCGCCGCACGGCTCGACCCAGAAGCTGCTGAACGTGCTTGGCCGCCACGGTAATCGCCCGGCGCATGTGCACTTCTTTGTCATCTCCGACAAGTACCGCAAGCTGACCACGCAGTTCAACATCGAAGGCGATCCGCTGATCTGGGATGACTTCGCCTACGCCACCCGTGAGGAACTGATTCCGCACGTGATCGAAAAGACCGGCGGTACTGCATTGGGCCTCAAGGCCGACGCGTACAAGGAAATCGAATTCAACTTCACGTTGACTCCGCTGATCCAAGGCAAGGACAACCAGATCGTCAATCGTCTCCGCGCCTCGGCAACGGCCTAGGCGTTTGAAGTGACGACAGCGTGGGCGCGCTGCCGTCACTCGATGCCACGTTGTGCCACTTCCCGATGGATTGAGGAGCCTGTTCTTGTCTAGCGAAATTGGTGATCAGGCCGCGCGCGATGTTGTGTCCGTACTGCCGAATCGCGCAACCGATCTGGCGCGGCTGCAAACCTTGGCCGATGAAGGCGAACCTGTCGTTACCGTCATCGGCAAATACAACCATGGCAAGAGCCGCCTGCTCAACGAATTGATCGGCCAGGATACGTTCGCTGTGGCCGACAGGCGCGAGACAGTGAAGTTGTCGGACAGCGTGCATTTCGGTGTGCGCTGGCTGGATGCGCCCGGGCTAGATGCGGACGTCGGCACGGCTGACGATCAGCAAGCCCTGCTGGCCGCGTGGTTGAAGTCGGATGTCCGTTTGTTCGTGCATGCCGCGAAGGAAGGCGAACTGGACGCAAAGGAGTTGGCTCTGCTGGCCGAACTGATCAGGGATGGCGCCAGGACACAGCGGCAAACCTTGTTCGTGCTGTCGCAGGTCGACCAGTTGCCTGACGACCTTGAACTGGAAAAAGTGAGCGATGCCATCGGAGGGCAGGCGCGGGAGATGATGCTGCACGCAGTTTCTGCCACGCGGCACCGCAAGGGGCTCGAGGGCGACAAGAAACTGCTGACACAGAAGAGCGGCATTCCCGCCTTACGCGCCGCACTGGACACGGCGATTGCCCGCGTGCCTTCGGCGCGCGCACATGAAACCGCTCTGCTTTTCGGAGAAGTCCGCGAGGAACTGCAACGACTTCGCGCGAAACACGAAAGAGTGCTCGAGACCTTGAGCGAAACGCAGCATCGACAGCGGCAGGATTTCGATCGCGGACTAAGTGCCGTCATTGACAAGGTGGGCATCGATATCGAGGCGATGCTCAATGCGCTTGGTGCGGACAATGCCGTCATACCGGATTCTGCCAAAGATGCGTATGCGATCACGGCAGGCAAAGTGGAACGCGCGCATATACAGATTGCTTACTCGCGCGCCTGCATCGAGATCGACAGCTTTTTGGCCGGGCAAGGCGTTATTGGCATTCCGACGGAACAGCAAACGGTGGCACGCAGCCTGAACACGGTGATGGTCGCAGTCATGGGCGTGTCCGTAAAGTTCCGGAAAGACCTGCGCAGAATGTTCGGCGAAGCGTCGGGGAAGGAGCGCATACAGCGCGAGTTTCTTCACTACTACGAGTTGTCGGCGGACAGAAAAGCGTTAGAAAAGTTGATCGTCAGCGCGGGAGCGACCCTTGCAGATTGCGACAGGGCGTTGGCCGCATTGGAGATGCTGGAAGCAGGCAGATGAAAGCGGATCTGAGCAACGAGCGGCGCTTCATTTCCACTTTCGAATCGCTGGAGTTTGCCCCGCAGGACGTCGAAAGCGTCATGCGTTCGCTAAACGGTTGGCTTGCGCAATTGAATGCGGAGCTGCACGCCAATCGCTTCGCGTGCCCCGGATTGAAGAAACACAGCACGCTGGCTAATCAGGCTGACGCCGTCAACACGGCGCTGCAGAATGGCATCCAGCTGTCGTCACAGCAATGGATCGGTCTGGAGGCGGCTCGCACGCTGGCCGATACTCTCGACGACAAAGTCCTGCTGTTGGTATTTGGCAAATTCAACGCCGGAAAAAGTTCGTTCTGCAACTTCCTCGCTGAGCGCTTCGCTGCGCACGGTGTGTCGGCCCGATACTTTTACCTAGACGCCGGCCGCATCGTTGAGACATCGGAACGCTTCGCGGAAGGCACCACTGAAACGACGGCACGGTTGCAGGGTGTTCATCTAGGCGAAAAGCTCGTGCTACTGGATACGCCGGGACAACACTCGGTAACGCGGGAAAACGCGGCATTGACCCAACGTTTCACCGACAGCGCCGACGCGGTGCTGTGGCTGACCAGTTCCACCTCACCAGGACAAGTTCAAGAACTGGACGAGCTTGGCACTGAACTGCATCGCAACAAGCCGTTGCTGCCCGTCGTGACTCGCAGCGACTTGTATGAAGAAGATGAGGTCGACGGCGAGATCATCAAATTCCTGCGCAACAAGACCGCGCAGAACCGTTCCGAACAGGAAATCGACACCGAGACGCGTGCCAAGGAAAAACTCGTGGCGATGGCCGTTGATCCGGCTTTGCTGGAAGCACCGGTATCGGTTTCCTCCCACGCGGCACGCGAACAGGGGCAAACATCCACTGCCATAGCCGAAGCAGGATTCGAGAAGCTCTACGCCGCTCTGCTTGCCATCGTCGAACCCATGCTGGCCTACAAGCGACGCAAAGCGGCCGAAATTTTGCTGCATCACCTGGAAGAGAACGTCTTGGTCATGTTCTCCCGCGAGGTGTCGCCGCTGCTGGCCGAATTAAACGCCTCTTCGCAAGTAGCTTTGGATCTGCTTGAAGAACAGAAGGAGCAGATAGCCAACGCCGCTTGGCGCGGCGTCATGGCGACGCTGCCGGAGTTGCTGGAAAAGCACGCGGCGACCCGAGATGTCGAAGCACTCCGTGACAGCTTGTCGGAATCGATCTTCGAGAGGCTTGGCGATGCGGCCCACGAACAGTTGAGCGACTACGCCATTTCGCCGACCGCTTCGCTCGCACAAATCGAACTGGACGATGATGTGGGCTTCGAGGACATCGTTGTCGAACATCAAGGACGAATCGAAAATTCGCGCGAGGTCGTAGGTGTCGCCTACGAGCGCCTGTACGCGGCGCTGGAGGCAGCGATCCGCAGGAGCTTGCTTCGCCTCTCCAGCGATGTAGCCGAACAGTGTCAGTCTTCAATCAGACAATTGCTGGAATTGTCAGAACGCCTGGAGGATTCCCTTCGGCTTCACGAACACAATTTGCTCGGCATAAAGCGCGAACTGCGCGCGTCATCTACTCATGACGAGTCGGTGCCGCGTTAAGCGGCGAGTGTCTCAACGACGCGCAAGAAGGGCGTCGACTCAAAAGCGCAGACGCATCCCGGTGGTTGCCACTACTTGATTAGCAGTCGACGAGGCACCACCCGAATTGTTGACATAAGCCACGTTCCCCTGCCCGATCGCATGTTGATACATGCCTTCAAGATACACATCCGTCCGCTTCGAGAACGCATAGACAATCTGGGCGTCGACCTGTGACCATTTGGGATCGTTGTTGCGCGGGCCATTATTGTCAACGTGCCCGTCGGTATAGACATACGCCAAGCCCAGCGAAAGCGCAGGCGTTAGCGAATATTTGCCGTTCAGGTCGTAGTTGTCAAAACGCACCGACCCATGGGCTGAACCAAAAGCGGTCGAATCTGTGAACTGACTATGCGTATAGACAAATCCCACAGTGGCCGGGCCAAATGCGTAGTTCAAACCACCCCCAAACGTGCGCTGGCGATCGGCGCCAAGTTGGAACCCTCCAGTCCCATTCGCCGCCGACTCCGCCAAATCGATTGCTCCCCCGGTGTTGGTCGTCGTATTGGAGCCGTTGATCTGAAGATAACCCGCGGCGGCTTTGAAAGAGCCGATCGCATAGCTCGCCCCAAAACTGTAGGCGCGATCGACAGCAAAGTCCGTGCTGTTCGAGAATGCGTAGAGTGCGCCGAACTTCAGGCCCGCATAGTTGACACTCGTGTATTTGATCGCATTGTTCATTCGCACCGAGTGATCCAGATTGTCGTTGTCGAACGGATGCGCGAAACCGGCGTCACCAAACGTGCCTGCCGTCGCCGAGAGCGGGGAGACGAAATCGACTAGCGAGTCGTACTGACGCCCAAGGGTTACCGCACCATAGTCGTTGCTGCTAAGGCCCACGAAAGCCTGGCGACCAAAGAGCCGACTATCCTGGCCTTCCTTGCCGTTTTGCACATTGAAGCCACTCTCCAACACGAAGATCGCACTCAAGCCACCACCGAGATCTTCGCTGCCCTTCATGCCGAAGCGACTGCCGTTGATGTTGCCACTGGTCGCCTGAAACAGCGAACCGTGTGTCGTGCCCTTGACCACATTGTTCGTGTACATGAACCCTGCATCGATCAGGCCGTACAACGTCACCGAGCTTTGCGCATAAACAGACTGCGCGACAGCGACACTTGATAGGGCAACGACTATCGGAAGCTTTTTCATGAAGAACTCCAAATGGAAAAGTTGCAAACAAGTCTAGAGATCGCACTCTGCGTCTGCAGCGCAGCTGCCTACTGTTTAGACGCAGAATCCCTTCTTGCTGGTCGTCGCATCGGTCTAAAAAGCGCGATACAACGGGCATAGGCGGGCACCAGGTGAATTTTCCACGTCCCAGAATGGGTCGTTGCGTTTGAGAGACACCGCTCGAATCCAGGCACGACCGGGCAGCGTCACAGCCATTGGTCTAGGTTTTTTGCGGCTGAAAGAGCGTAGCGTTGGTCTTCACGTATTCGCCCACCGTCATGGGCTTTCTTCCCGTCAAAGCCTCGACGACATCGTTGGTACCCGCGAAGTCTCCGTGCTGGTAGTCGCGGTAAACCGCGACAATGTGTTGGATGAAGTGCTCGGGCATTCCGATCGCGCTCAGCCGTGCACCGAATTCATCAAAGCCTTCCGGTTCGTAACGAATCTTTCTGCCCAAAGCCTCGCCGACGGCGCTCGCGAGCTCTTCATGGTTCATTTCTACCGCACCGTAAAGCGGGTATGTCTTGCCGGCGTGCGGTGCCGGATCCAGCAGGATATTGGCGATGACGCGACCCTGGTCTTCCGCCGAGATGGGCGCGTGACGACCGTCTCCCGCCGGAACCTTGATGAGGTCCTGGTTGGCAATAAGCGGCAGTTGAAACCCATACGTGAGCCATTCCATAAAAAAGGTCGGACGCAAATGGGTAACCGGGACGCCTGCCCAGTCAAATACACGTTCTCCATACCAATGCGAGCGCGCGGCTTGGCTCACGGCGTGAACCTTGGCAGAAATCTGCGACATATTGACGATGGATCGAACCCCTGCAGCTCGCGCGGCGTGTGCGAAATACACGCTCGCATCGACGAGTTGTGGCTGCATGACGGAATACACGAAGTAGGCCCCGGTCACACCTTGCACGGCTTCCTGAACCGCCTTGTTGTCGAGCAGATCGCCGAAGACGAGCTCGACGCCGCTGGCACGCAACGCCGCGGCACGGTTGTCGTCGCTATGTACGAAGGCTCGAACTTTTGCGCCCTTCGAAACCAGTTGGTCGATAGCACTCAGACCGGTGGCGCCCGTCGCCCCCGTTACCAAATACAGTTCGTTGCTCATCGCCTTCTCCAGAAAATTATGAAAATACAATTCGTCATCCTGTGTGTGAGGGATGGCTGTGGTTCCGAGCTTCTTCCATGCCGACTGAGGGCCTAGGAAACGATTTCACTTTCTACCGAGCGGGTGGACTGCCCAAGGCGGCCAGCGGAGATAGCGGGCCAAGTGGAATGAGGTCGAATTCCATCAGATTCGCCCTGCCAAGCGGCAACTGCGCAAGCGTTCTGCGCGCCTCATTCACGTCAGTGATGTTCAGGATGAAGACCACGCTGGCGGCGTCCTTACGGACATACCATTGGTCAATCTTTCCCTCGAGGTAGAGCTTGACGGTCTCGCGAACTTCCTGTGGAAGCACCGCGTTCATGGCTGCGGGCGTCGCGGTGGACGTCAAATGACCGATCGCTAATATTTTTGTTGTGGGAACGTCAGGAAGTCCGAGTGAGGCCGATGTTTGCGCGGGCTCCGGTGTGCCCTGTCCAAATGCGACGCCGGGCACGGAAAGCGCCACCACGACTGCCAGCGCCACTGTCGCGAGGCGCCTCGAAAGTGACCCGGTGTGTTTGATTGCCAATGTGTTCATGATGCTGCTCCATCGTGGAAGGTGATGCTATTCGAAGGAAAAATCTTTCTTCTACAATTGTTGTAGATACAACATAGTCCGTAAAAAAAATGCCATCGAGATGATGGCCCCACGCTGACACAAGCGACGCCTCAGATCGGCGAAGTCCATACAGACGCTGCTGCTTTGTGAACTGCCGCCACGCCATCCGACCCGAGTAACCTGGCGGCTTGTTTCTGTGCCGCACGCCAATCCGGCAGCACGGCTTCAATTTTCGCATCGCCTGCGGCGGTGAGAACGACTTCTCGAATTCCCTTTGCATCCGAGGACACTGCCTCAACCAATCCTTTCTGTATCAACAGGTCCAGATTGCGGGAAACCGTCGATCGCTCGAGCTGGAGAATTTCGCCAACCTTGCCTGGAGCGCATGGCCCCGCTTCCCCCAGCGCGGTAAGCATGTTCACCTGGGCAATCGTCACGTCATGGCGCGTCATCGCTTGTTCATAGATGGCGGACACCGACCGCGCGACGACACGAACACGCAAGGCAAGACAGCCGTTGATGATTTCCCGAATGGAGCTGCGTGTGGTCATGGTCGTATCTGGTGTGTCGTTAGAACAATTGTTGTATCTGCAACGTATCTTGTCAAGTTTATTTTTGCCGGACTCATTCAAACTCCCGCGCCGGCCCCGCCTCCTGGTTCATCCGCAAGCCGTCGGTTGTTGCCCGAGCGCGTCGACAATGACCGAAAAGGTTGTGCCCTCGACCTACGGACATCGTATGGCCTGTGTAATCTTGTCTTCATCGAATCCACGACATCGCCGAGGCACAAAACCATGACCGTTATTAAAGCCGCCGCTATTCAGATTGCTCCGGTCCTCTACAGCCGGGAAGGCACTGTTGAAAAAGTGATCCAGAAGATTCTGGAACTCGGAAAGAAGGGTGTGCAGTTTGCGGTCTTTCCGGAGACCATCGTGCCTTACTACCCCTATTTCTCGTTCGTTCAGTCGCCCTTCGAGATGGGCAGCGAGCATTACAAACTTTTGGATCAAGCCGTCACGGTGCCTTCCGCGACAACTGATGCGATCGGCAAGGCCGCTGCACAAGCGAACATGGTCGTGTCGATCGGTGTCAACGAGCGCGACGGGAGCACCCTGTACAACACCCAGTTGCTGTTCGACGCCGACGGCACGCTGATCCAGCGGCGCAGGAAAATCTCACCCACCTATCACGAACGCATGATCTGGGGCATGGGCGACGGTTCTGGACTCAAGGCCGTCGATAGCGCCGTTGGACGGATCGGTCAGCTAGCCTGCTGGGAACACTACAATCCGCTGGCCCGATATGCACTGATGGCGGATGGCGAACAGATCCACGCGGCGATGTACCCTGGGTCTTTTGCCGGCGATCTCTTTACGCGACAGATGGAAGTCAGTATCCGTATGCATGCGCTCGAGGCAGGATGCTTCGTGGTCAACTCAACAGCATGGTTATATCCGGAGCAACAGGCGCAGTTGATGACTGACACGGGTTGTTCGATCGATCCAATTTCCGGCGGGTGCTTCACGGCGATTATCGATCCCGAGGGTGAAATACTGGGCGCTATCACCGAAGGTGAAGGCGAGGTGCTCGCAGATCTGGACTTCTGGAAAATCGACAAGCGCAAGCGTCAAATGGACTCGCGCGGCCACTACAGCCGGCCCGAACTCTTAAGCCTGCTGATCGACCGCACGCCTCAGTCACATGTCCACGAGCGCAGTGCGCATCCGAAGGTAGAAGCGATCCTTGAAGAAGAACCCGTCCGATAAGTACGCATGTCATTGAATCGACGGCCGCGGCTCGGTCGCGTATATCGCGATCGAGCCGCTTCTGGTGATGAGCCATACCGCAAGTTGATGCACTGGGAGGTGTCATGCTTCAGATAGGCTTGGTTCTCTATCCTGACTTTCAGGTTTTGGGTCTAGCGATGTGCTCAACTTTCGAACTAGCGAATGCGGTGGTTGGGAAGTCGGTCTACGAAATCAGCCTTCTGTCAGAACACGGAGGGCTGGTACAGACGTCGGCCGGATTCGGGATCGACACGAAACCGCTGGTCAGCCATCCATTGGACACCTTAATCGTCACGGGGTACAACAGCGCGGCGCAAGCCTCCCCGGCGTTAGTTGAGTATTTGCGTGACGCTGAGCCGGCGACCCGGCGCATCGGTTCCATTTGTACCGGCGCCTACATTCTTGCCGCGGCAGGCTTGCTGGATGGACGACGTGCGACAACCCACTGGGAAAGTGCTCAAGATTTCCAGCGGCTCTTTCCGAGGGTGAAGGTTGAGGAAGATCGAATCTTTGTCAATGACGGAAAGGTCTGGACTTCGGCCGGCATGAGCGCATGCGTGGACCTCGCGCTGGCCTTCGTGGAGCAGGATCTGGGCAACGACGTTGCGCGCCGGGTTGCCAAACAACTGGTGCTCTATCACCGACGGGCGGGTGGTCAATCGCAGTTTTCAGTGATGTTGGAGATACAACCCAAGACCGACCGGATCCAGGCTGCGCTGATCTACGCGAAGGACAATCTGAAGTCCGATCTGTCTGTGGAAGATCTGGCCCGGGTCGCAAACCTGAGCCCGCGCCAATTCCGTCGCGTGTTCCAAACAGAGACCGGGAAGTCACCGGCAAAAGCCATCGAGAATCTGAGGGTTGAGTCCGCTCGTCTATTGATTGAAGGCAGTCACCAGACAGTCGATAGCATCGCCAGGGAGACCGGATTTGGGGATCGAGAACGAATGCGACGCGCTTTTGTCCGGGCCTTCGGTCAACCGCCGCAAGTTATTCAACGGGCTAGTCGCGCCTAGGAAGCGCCGATCTACCGTTTGATCGAAGCGAGCGCCTGTTTTCGAGCCAGGTCGATGAAGGGCATGCTGACGGGGCCGGTCACGATCCTGATCTGGTCCTTCGTGCGTGACGACCAACCGCGCTCGCTCTCGTGCTACCAGCTCGCCCTGGTGATCCGCGAAGAAGTGCTGGATCTCGAGAAGGACGGCGTGCGCGTGAAGTCGTGGAGGAAGGCTACAGCCGACCGAGAATCACTTGCCACCACGTGTTCCGCTTGCGAAAGCAAACGGAACACGTGGCTACCAAAGCTGGCTTTGCTTTTGGCACTCAGTAAGCCGAGAGCTCAGACAGAACATTCCGAAGCGATGCCGCAAGCTCTCAGACTCAATGTTCAACCTTCAACAACGATTCGCTCATACTAGTTGTGCGCCCTTCGGACTGGATCGCTTTTGCCAACACAGGCACGAGGATAAGTCCCAAAATCGACGCGCCAACCATCACCGAAAATCCCGAGGCGCTGTTCCCAGATGCACGCTCCGCGATTCCGAACAGATAGGGACCGAGGAATCCGCCAAGAAGCCCGATGGTGTTGATAAACGCCAACCCCGCGGCAGCCTGGATACCGTGCAGCCGCTTCATGGAAATTGCCCAATACAAGGGCAACACGCCGCCGCCAAAGAAGGCCGTCACAACGAAGAGCACGAGTCGCGCCGGAAGCCAGGTGTACGAGATGAACAAGAGCGAGCTGACGATGAGCCCGATCGTCAGGATGCCGAGAAAGACGCAGTCATTGCTGACTCGGCGGTGAATGCGCGGCAATATCATAACCCCGAGCAGAACACCAATGCCGATACTGCTCGACAGCACACCGACCATCAGCGGAGACTTCACGTGCATTTGCTGAATCATCGCCGGCGTGAAGAAGACGAGCCCCACGAACGACACTTGATTCAAAAAATAGATAAGCCCGGTCAGCACCGTGGCCGGCCGTTTCAACGCGGCCACCCAATCGTCCGAGAGCATATGGGCGTGTGCGGCGTCCGGCAGGGTGCGCGCCTGGAGCACGCGTGCTTCATCCTTCGTTAACCAGCGCGCTTTGGACGGCTTTTCCGGCAGCTTGAACCACAGGATCACGCCAACCACAATGGTTGGCAAACCTTCCAGTAGAAACAGCCATTGCCAGCCGTGCAAGCCGGCGATGCCATCCATCTGCAACAAGGCGCCACCCACCGGATTGCCGATAAAGAGCGCGAGCGCGGGAGCCACGTAAATCCAGCCCACTACCACCGAGCGGTCTTTTGGTGCAAACCAGAGGGTGATCATGTACATCAGTGCCGGGAACAGGCCGGCTTCAGCGATGCCGAGCAACACGCGAATCGTGTAGAAGGACCATTCGCCCTGAACGAACATCATGGCAGCCGAAAGGATGCCCCATGTGACCGCTATGCGTGCGATCCAGCGACGCGGCCCAAAGCGATGGGCAGCCAGATTGCTCGGCACTTCGAGTAGCGCATACCCGAGAAAGAAAATGCCCGCGCCGAGCCCATACCCCGCGGCACTGATGCCCAGATCGATCGCAAGGTGTGCCTTCGCGAGTGCCACGTTGGTGCGATCGAGGTAAGACATGAAATAGATCAGACACATGAGCGGGATGAGCCGCAACATCGCCTTATGGGTCGCGATGCGATGCAGCTCGTTACTGCTATCGCCAGTGAGAGGGGTTGCCATGATGTCTCCTCCGAAGATGGTTCTTCGTTGTGTTTTTTTGCTCTGAAAGGCCGGTGTCGTCTCTGACACCGGTGCATGCACCTACCGCCGACAAATGATCTCGACATGCGCGCTTAAAAACGCTTACTTGCTTCAGAAAGCGAGCGCGAAAATCACGCATGTCTTTTGCTTAAGCAACCTCGAAGAGCCCGGCGGCGCCCATCCCACCGCCTACGCACATCGTGACAACCACATACTTTGCTCCACGACGCTTGCCTTCGATCAGCGCATGGCCCACCAGCCGCGCGCCCGTCATGCCATACGGATGACCGATGGAGATGCTGCCGCCATTGACGTTGTAAATGGCGGGATCGATTCCAAGGTGATCGCGACAAAAGAGCGCCTGGCACGCAAACGCTTCGTTCAGTTCCCACAAGCCGATGTCGCTCACTTTGAGACCGTGTTTCGCGAGAAGCTTGGGTACCGCGTAGATGGGTCCAACGCCCATTTCTTCCGGTGGACATCCCGCAACTGCGATGCCCCGATATATTCCGAGAGGGCTGAGTCCTCTTCGCTCGGCAAGAGAGCGTTCCATGATGACGCAGGCAGACGCCGCATCCGATAGCTGACTCGCATTGCCGGCCGTGACGACGCCACCTTCGATAACAGGCTTGAGACTCTGCAAACCTTCATACGTCGTTTCCGGCCGATTGCCTTCATCGCGCGCTAAATTGACTTCCTTGTAGCTCGTCTCACCCGTCTGCTTGTCGAACAGCGCCATCGTCGACGAGGTTGCAACGATCTCGGCATCAAGGTAGCCCGCCTTTTGCGCCGCCGCTGTGCGCCGCTGAGATTCGAGTGAGTAGCTGTCGGCAGATTCTCGACTGACCGCATACTTCTTCGAGACAAACTCTGCCGTCTGCAACATGGGCATGTAAGCGTGTGCCGCCTGTGCACTTACGTTCGCGTCATAGTCTCGCGACGTCCATGCGAAGTATTCGTTTTGAACGGCGGAAATGTTGTCGACGCCTCCACCGATGGTGACGTCCATACCATCCACCATGATCTGCTTGGCCGCCGTGGCGATTGCCATCAGACCGGACGAACACTGACGGTCCATCGTCTGCGCAGAGACCGACGATGGAAATCCGGCCGCAAA
Organism: Burkholderiales bacterium; assembly: GCA_026225235.1. Taxonomy (GTDB): domain Bacteria; phylum Pseudomonadota; class Gammaproteobacteria; order Burkholderiales; family Burkholderiaceae; genus Pararobbsia. The sequence continues at coordinate 13,026 of JAMFSK010000095.1, read as the reverse complement.
AACCGCGTTACGGGCGATATTCATTCCCGAGGTGCCGGCGGCCAGCACGCACCCAATGACCACATCTTCCACTTCCGCTACGTCGATTCCGGCACGCTGCACCGCATGGTCAAGCGCATGTGCCAGCAGGGTCGGCGATTTTGTATGGTTGAACGCGCCCCTGAACGCGCGACCAATCGGGGTACGGGCAGTGGAGACAATGACAGCTTCTCTCATAGGAGCGTTTCCTGCGTTTCCAGTTAATTAGGCGGTGATTCAATTCGCTTGCCACACGGCAAACATCGTGCTCGACATGCCGCGATGGCTTACGGCAAATCAACAATGCGTGAAGAAAAGTACCGGGACGCGCCCGCGTGGCCAATCTGTTTTCAGGGTAGCGTTCCCAACGGCAACAACTTTTCGCGCAACGTCCTTTTGAGCACTTTGCCAATATTGCTGCGCGGCAATTCATCTATCGCTACGACGCGTGCCACCCGTTGCACTTTTCCCAACCTCTGATTCGCCCACTGACAAACGGCGTCCGCAGTCGCGCCCTCACGGAGTACAGCAAAGGCAACGGGCGTTTCTCCCCAGCTTTGGCTAGGCGCAGCGATCACTGCAACCTCCTGGACATCCGGATGCTGAGTCAGGACGTTTTCCAGATCGACGGCGTAAACATTGAATCCGCCCGAAATCACAACGTCCTTCTTGCGGTCCAAGAGGTGCACAAATCCATCATCGTCGACCCATCCAATATCGCCACTGCGCTGGAATCGCTTACCGGATTCGTCAAACCAACTTGCCTCACGAGTCGCCTCATCAAGCTTGTAGTAGCCGGTCATCACCCTTGGACTACAGCCGATGAGCTCACCGACTTCGCCCTGCGGGAGAACCCGTCCGCTGTTGTCGATGACGCGAAGGTCGCAGTCAGGAAACGGCTTGCCGACGGTGTCAAGTTTGTCGGGGTGTTCGTGCGCATTGAGAAAGCATGAGATTCCACCTTCAGTCATGCCGTAGAACTCTGTCAGACCGCCTGCCGGCCAACGGGCAAGCACCTCTTGCTTGATCGCGGCCGACAACGGTGCACTGGTACAGAACTTATTGCGAAACGAGGACAGGTCGAACCGGTCGAAGTCGGGGTGCGCGAGAATGCGCGTGTACTGAACAGGCACCAGGATCACATCCGTGGGTCGCCATTGCTCCGCCAGCGTCAGCCACTTGCTCGCATCGAACCTCTCCATGAGCTTTACGCTGCCGCCAGCACCCAGGACTGAGAAGAGTACGAAGAGCGTCGTATTCGAACAAAGCGGGGTTGAGACTAACGTTCTCGTCTGATGGTCAAGCTCATACCCACGGGCAAGGACCAGCGCTTCGTTTGCGCGGTAGCTTCTGCTCTGCAAGATCCCCTTCGGAACGCCCGTGGTGCCCGACGAATAGATCAGGTTGAAGCCGTGGTCCAGCGAACTGACCACCGTCGGCGGGGTATCCTCCGCGCCTGAAACAAACTCGCTGAGCGAGGCTTCGTCTAGCTGGACGATGTCTGATCCGGACAGCTCGACGTCCGCCCGCGATTTCATTTCCGATGCATAGTTCTCAGATGCGAAGACCATCCGTGCCGCACTGTCCTTCACCATCGCTGACCACGTCTCGGCCGATGTATGTGTCGGAAGCGGCACGATGCACGCGCCCGCGCGAAGGATGCCGAACATCACTTCTACGTAGGTCACCGAGTTGGGTGATAAAAGCGCAACCTTGTCGTCGGGCTTAACACCGTGGTCAATCAGCTTCCTTGCAATCTGGTTTGCACGACGGTCCAGTTCAATCCACGTGACCGAGCGAATCGAATCCGACAATGCCACCCGGTCGGGGATTGCCCGTGCAATCTCGGAGAAGGAGATATTCAAATCTCGCAGTGGACGGTCCGCCACGTTTAAAACCATGTCTCTCTCCATTTACAGCCTGAATAGATAATTATTATAAATTTACTGAAAGATAAAATTGAATACCTTGCAATAGATCGTCACTGCCGATGACCGGGCATCTCCGCCAAGCCGCGAGACCGACGGCCTTCCACCCCGCGTGCAGCAAGGATCGGCGAAAACGTGCGCTGAGTCATTGGCAAAATCTGCCATTCATTATTGAAATCTGCCAATCAACGATCGTTCAGGGAAATCCCTTATCCGTTGGCGAACGATTTCAGTCAGTCAATTGGCTTTTGATTGCAAAGGAAGTAGGAGCCTCGCATAATACGCTTCAGATTATTTTCACGCACTGACAAATCGTATTAATTGAACGAGGCGCACTTGATCGCGAAGTGCTCTCAGCTTTTTCCGAATTGTTAATAGGAGAACCCAATGAACCTAGATTTCAAAGGACGTGTCGCGATTGTCACCGGTGCGGGCGGCGGCCTTGGACGTCAATATGCACTGGCGCTGGCCGCACGGGGCGCGAAGGTTGTCGTGAACGACCTGGGAGGCTCACTTAACGGACTGGGTCTGTCCGCAAGCGCAGCACAACAAGTCGTCGAAGAAATCCGCGATGCGGGGGGTGAGGCCATCGTCAACGGAGCATCCGTCACCGACTTCGACGCCGTTCAAGAGATGGTTCGAGAAGCCATGGACACGTGGGGCAGAGTCGATGTGCTCGTCAATAACGCGGGCATCCTGCGGGACAGAAGCTTTGCCAAGATGGACCTCGCAGATTTTCGCCTGGTCATGGACGTGCACCTGATGGGCTCGGTCCATTGCACGAAGGCCGTGTGGGAGATCATGCAACAACAGCGGTACGGCCGAATCATGATGACGACCTCGTCGTCGGGCTTGTATGGCAATTTTGGCCAGGCCAACTATTCGGCCGCCAAAATGGCCGTTGTGGGTCTCATGCAGACCCTGTCCATCGAGGGCAGCAAGTACAACATTCACGTGAACGCTCTCGCTCCGACCGCTTTCACCCGAATGACGGAAGGATTGATGGAAGGTCCGGCGGCCGAAATGCTGAGACCAGAGGCTGTCGTGCCGGCCATGCTCGTTCTGACGCATGAGACAGCCCCGACGCGCACGATTCTCTGTGCCGGTGCCGGTACGTTTGAGGCTGCGCACATCACCCTGACTGACGGTATTCATATCGGTACGAATGCAGACTCGCCCGAGCGACTCGCGAACTCGCTTGAACTTGTGCTGAGGCGCGACTGCTCAGTCGTTCCCGAAGCGGGTAGCGTCCAAGGCAGGAACGAAGTGGGGAAAGCCGCGGCTACGTTGAGTCGGTAGGCGCGCCGCATGCATTGGATTGGGCTTATAGCGCCATGCTCGCCTCTCACGCGTCCGCTTGGGGGGCGCCCCCTTCGCGCCGGTAGGCACCAGGCGCAACGCCCGTCCAACCGCGGAACGCGCGGTAGAACGACGCGATATCACCAAAGCCAAGGTCGTTGGCGATATCCGAAATGGGGTCACGGGTTTGGGTCAGACGATGAATCGCCAGGTCCCGACGCAGCGTGTCTTGAATGTGCTTCAGCGTGGTCTGCTCGCCTTCCAGTCGTCGGCTCAGCGTTCGCGACGACATGTTAAGCGACTTCGCGATTTCGGCCGCCCCAAAGGAACCTATGCCTCGTTCAAGCAAGCAGGTCCGAACGAGATGCGTGACAGGTTGCTTCGCTGACGGAGAACAGAGCCATTCACTCGGTTGGCGTGAAAGAAATACCCTGAGGTCCTGTTCCGTCCTCCTGAAACTCAGGTCCAGCAAGCCAACATCAAAGGTAATGGCAGTGGCCGCTTGATCGAACCGGATGGGTCCGGGAAACAACGTATGAAGGTCATCGACGTGAGACGGTGCGGCAAAGGCGAAGTCTACGGAAATCAATGGGACGTTCCGCCCAATCAACCACGACATCACGCCATGAATGACTTTCAGTAACAGCTCGAGCCCCATCGTCCCAGATCGTCTCGGCCCGGCAGGTTCGACAAACGTGACCGATCCGATCCCCTCTTCCCGGGCCACCACGACCTCGACGTCGTCCGTAATCATGTGGAGGAAACGGGAGTAGCGATAGAGCGCAACGCCCACGGTCGAAGCGGTGATCATGATATATCCGCCGAACTTCATCGCTCCCCCTGCCAGCGGCCTGGAAAACAAGCCCAGCATTTCGTCCTTGCTTTCGGCTGCCATCAACCGGTACAACGCCGCGAACTGATCTTCCGTGATCCGGCCGTTGTCGGCTGCAAGGGTATCTGTGCCGATACCTACCGCTTCCAGTAGGCGCAACTGGTTCGCGCTATCGGTTCGCGTCTCGTCGAAAAAGGCACGGAGAAAACACGACGACAACGTGAGATGGAGGCTTGACGGATGGATCGGCCGCTGTTGCATTTAAGTCCCGGTGGTCCCGCCTGGCATGGGGTTATGGGCTGAGAGACTCGCATCGTCGCACGGGCATTCGCGGCGCGCAACGAGGTTCAGCCGAGAGGGTCGCGGGGCCAAACACCAACCAAAACGCGAAACCGGGCTCCTACCGGCCACCGCAATATCCACTGAGGCACGAACTGTTTGCACCCTCGTGGTTCTTTGAGCGGCGGCGACTCATTCGACTATATTCGGCCTGTATGCAAGGGGTTGCCCGTGATGGAAGACCTCCCAAAAATTTTCAAACCCTTTCCTCTGGAACCATCAACCATGGATTCGGTACGTTCGACACTTCCTAAATTTTTCAAGGCCGTCCAGATCGATGGATTCGGCGGCATTGAGGCAATGCACTATCGGGACGTCTCGTTTGTGCGTCCGGCACCCGATCAGATAGTGGTGCGTATTGCCGCAGCCGGAGTCGGGCCATGGGATGCGTGGATCCGCGCGGGCAACAGCGTCTTACCCCAACCACTCCCCCTGACATTGGGCTCGGACATTGCCGGAACAGTGGTACTCGTAGGTGACGGTGTGAAAGGACTCTTCTCGGGAGACGAAATATTCGGCGTAACCAACCCGAGATTCACAGACGGGTATGCTGAATACGCGATTGCGAACGCTGGCATGGTGGCTCGAAAGCCTACCGCGCTGAGCTTCGAGGAAGCCGCGTCCGTGCCTGTTATAGCGGTCACGGCTTGGCAAATGCTCTTCGAGCAGGCGCACGTGAAAAAAGGCGATCGAGTGCTCGTATTAGGGGGCGCCGGGAGCGTCGGCGCTTTTGCCGTTCAGCTCGCCCACCGCGCCGGCGCCTATGTTTTGGCAGGTGCGTCTCGCCGGGATACGGATTTTGTCATGTCTCTTGGCGCAGATCAGGCAATGGATCCACGCGAACAAACTTTCGCCAAATTCCGACATTCGATTGATGTCGTGGTCGACCTCGTCGGAGGGGAAACGCTTGACCGTTCGTTTGAAACCGTCAAACCTGGGGGCAGAGTAGTGTCGGCGGTGGCCGAACCGAACGCCGAACGCGCCGCGACGGCCAAGATAAGTGCAAATTTCATGCTGGTCGCGGTCACGACTTCAACGCTCCTCGCACTCTCGGAATTACTCGAGATCGGAGCGCTTCGGACACGTGTTGGGGAGCTTCTGCCGTTGTCGCAAGCGCAGCTCGCCCATGAAATGCTCGAAGGTCGGAAGCACGCGCCCGGGAAGATCGTGCTCGTACCATGACGTTGGCACCGATGGAAAATTCCATGGTCCACTATCTCGTGCACAGCAGACGATGCACATAATCGGAGATTGCCACATGACGATCAAATCGCTTGTCTCATCTGCCGCCTTGATGGCATCGATAGCCCTCTCTCCAACCGCTGCATTCGCACAAGACAAAGAACCGGTGCGCGAGACGATCACGCCAGCATTCGCGCAAGCGCTTCCTAACGTGCCCGGCAAGACCATCACCGCGATCATCGTCGACTACCCGCCCGGCGCAAAGTCCATCCCGCACCGTCATGGACAGGCTTTTGTTGTTGGCTATGTACTCCAGGGCCAAATCCGCAGTCAGGTAAACAAGGGTGAATCCCGCGTTTATAGCGCCGGCGAGCATTGGATCGAAGCGCCCGGTGTTCATCACACCGTCAGCGAGAATGTGAGCACTTCTGCGCCAGCGAAATTGTTGGCCATTTTCGTCGCCGATACCCAAGACAAGAATCTGGTCATCTGGGACAAGAAGTAGATGGACGCTATATGACGCTTCGCCGTGCCCAGCGGCGATCGAACTGATCCCGAGGAGGAGCCGGGTTCTGCTCGCGCATAACAGCGACAGGCTCACAGAAACGGGTCGAGTGCTTTCGCAGCCACGAAGACAGCCAACGTCTGATCGACATGCGAGCGTATCTCGCCGCGCACCACTGCGAGCTCTTGCCCCAGCATTGCCCTCATCAAGAGCGGCGCCACGATGGAATCCAGGATTTGCGTCGCCAAGGTGCGAGCATTGAGTTTGATCGCCTCTCCGGTGCTCGCATCTCGCGGCTGCCGCGAATGCTCTGCGATCACCACCGAGACCGCTCCAATCGCGCGCAAGCGCCCCGCCTCATGCGTCATTTGGGCAAGCGACGGAAATCTTGGCGCATCCGCCACCACCATCCTGGTCAGTCCGACGACTTCGTCGCTCAACAAGCGCGTGACGAGCGTCCGGGTGGCGAAGGTTAGCTTTTCCAGCAATGAATCGGATGGTGGGGTCTCCTGCATGAGCCGCATACTGCGCTCCACGTTTCGTTTCACCACTTCTGAAAAAAGCACTTCTTTGTTTGCGTAGCGGCTATATAGCGTGGCCTTGCTGGCGGACGCCCGATCGGCAATTCGCTCCAGCGATGCGCCCGCAAACCCGTACTCAACAAACACCGCCGTTGCGGCATCGAGGATTCGCTCTTCGACCTCGCCCGCCATCGACGCGGACGGCCGGCCCTTGCGTGGGCAAAACGTCATCTTGAGCGAGAAGCCCGTCGGGTCATCGCTGCTACTGGAACCGCGTTTCATCATGCTGCCTGCCGAGAAAGATGGCGCTCAAGTTATCACAGCTTTTTTATTTAATAGAACGGTACCGTTCCGTTCTATTGTATGATGTTTTTTGCCAAATCTCTGGAGAAACCGATGGCCGGTAGTGAAAGCGACAAGCAGACGCCGTCTGAGGCGCGGGACACAGAACACGCGGAGCCTGCTGACAAGGCTCCTGTCAGCCCGGAGCGCAAGCGTCTAAACATGCTGCTTGGCGCGACCTTGCTGACCATGGTGGTGGTGGCAGGCGTGTTGTACTGGCTGCATAGCAGGCATTATGAAAGCACCGATGATGCCTTTATCGACAGCAATCAAAGTCAGATCGCCTCGCAGATCGACGGGCGCGTGATCGAACTGCTGGTTGCAGACAATCAGCATGTCGAGAAAGGTCAGTCCATTCTGCGGATCGATCCGCGCGACTATCAAGTCAAGCTCGAACAGTCCGAAGCGCAGGAAGCGAATGCCATCGCGCAGGTTGCGCAGGCGCGCGCCGATCTCATCGTGCAGATCGCCAACCTCGCGCAGCAGCAGGCCCAGGTACGCGTGGCCGAGGCCGATCTCGTGCAGGCAAAGCAGGACCTCGCACGCTTTTTAGGTACCGATCCGGCGGCCATCACGCGCCAACAACTCGAGCAAAGTCAGGCGACGGCCAAGAGCTCGCTGGCCAAGGTCGACAGTGCTAATCAGGCCGTCGAGGCCGGTCAGGCGCAGATCGTGTCGCAACGGACCAAGATTGATGCGGCCGAAGCGTCGGTACATCAGGTGCATGCAGATGTCGATAACGCGAAACTGCAACTGAGCTATACCGAAGTAGTGGCGCCCCAGGCGGGCAAGATTACGCGAAGAACGGTGAATCTGGGTAACTACGTCACGCCAGGTCAAGCGCTGGTTGCAGTGGTTCCCGACGAGATGTGGGTGACGGCCAACTTCAAGGAAACGCAACTCGTCCACATGAAAGTAGGCCAACCGGTCGACGTCGTGGTGGACGCCTATCCCGACAAGGTCCTGCATGCGCACATTGAAAGTCTGCAGCGCGGTACGGGATCGGTTTTCAGCAGCCTGCCCGCTGAAAACGCAACGGGTAACTATGTGAAGGTGGTCCAGCGTCTGCCTGTGAAGATCGTTTTCGATGGCAATGATTGGCGCGACCTGCCGCTGGCGCCCGGGCTATCAGTGAGCCCGCGTGTCACCGTGCAATGACCATGACTGACACTCAGGCCTCACTTCCCCGGTCGGCCGCCGGCTCCTACAACCCTTGGCTGATTGCGGTGATCGTGTCGATTGCCACTTTCATGGAAGTGCTCGACACCACCATTGCAAACGTCGCGCTCAGACACATTGCCGGTGGCCTAGGCGCAAGCCAGGACCAGAGTACCTACATCACAACCAGCTATCTGGTGAGCAACGCCATCGTGCTCCCGATCAGTGGATGGCTCGCCAATGTGGTGGGGCGCAAGCGCTTTTACATGATTTGCGTGCTCATCTTCACGGTCAGTTCCGTGGCTTGCGGGTTTGCAACGTCTCTCCCTCTGATGATTGTCTTCCGCGTGCTTCAGGGTTTCGGCGGCGGTGGGCTTGCACCGGTCGAGCAGAGTATTTTTGCCGATACCTTCACCCCAGAGAAACGCGCGATGGCCTTCGCGCTGTATGGCCTCACCGTCGTCACGGCGCCGGCCATCGGCCCGATGCTCGGTGGCTGGATCACCGAGAACTATTCGTGGCACTGGGTGTTCCTGATCAACTTCCCGGTCGGTGTCCTGTCACTCGTACTCACGGGCATGTTCGTCAGCGACAGCAAGCTTGTGAAGGAGGAGCGCAAGGCGTTGCTCTCGAAGGGACTCCGCATCGACTATTTTGGCTTTGCACTGATCGCGGTGGGCTTCGGGTGCCTGCAGATCCTGCTCGACAAGTTCGAACGTAACGACGGTTTTTCATCTCCGTTCATCTGCTGGTTGGCCGGTATATCGGCCGTGTCGCTACTCGTGCTCGTGTTCTGGGAATTCAGAGTCAAACAGCCCATCGTGAATCTGCGATTGTTCAAGTCGAGCGCCTTCGCGATCAGCTGCAGCGTCATGTTCGCGTTCGGTTTCATCATCAACAGCACAACGCAGATTCTGCCGCAGTTCACTCAGGTTCTGCTTGGCTATGATGCAACGAATGCGGGGCTGACACTCGGGTTGGGTGGTCTGATCACACTGATTTTCATGCCGGTCGCGGGCATTGTGACGGGACGCGTATTCCAGCCCAAATGGCTCGTCATGATGTCGCTTGCAGGCACCGGCATCGCACTCTTCCACGCTTCCGGGCTGGATCTTAACGTCGGGTTCTGGGACATCTCGCTGTCGCGACTCTATCAGGTGATATGGCTGCCGTTTCTGTTCATCCCTCTGTCCGCCGTTCAGTTCATTGGCATACCGCCAAAAGAAAACAATAACGCGTCGGCGTTGATCAACATGATGCGCAATCTGGGAGGCAGCTTCGGCGTGTCTCTGGTAACCACCCAGCTCGCGTGGCGCGAACAGTTTCACCATGCGCGCCTCGCCGAACACATCACGCCCTACAACGGCTTTGCCACCGCGCTCGGTTCGATCGCATCGACGGTCGAGCAACAGGCATCCGTCATGAGTTACCTCGACGTGTTCATCATGCTGGGCTGCATCGCACTGGTGCTCTGTCCGATTTGTATTTTTTTACCCAAGCTGCAGAAGGGAGCCCAGATCAATGCGCACTGAATATCGATCGCTTCTCCTGGTCTGCGTGGTCGCCACCGGCATGTCGCTGGGTATGACCGCCTGCACAATGGGACCCGACTTCAAGGGCCCCGCGATGGCAGCGCCAGACCAATGGGGTGGCACGGCTGCCGCGACCGCGACTTCTTCTGTCACTGTCGCCGAGCCGATCGACCCCGCGTGGTGGAATAGTTTTGGCGATCCGCTGCTGACCGAACTGGTCACGCAGGCGATCCGCAATAACCTGGACATCAAAGTAGCCGCAGCGCGGCTGGCCGAATCCCGGGCGCAACTGGGGCAATCGAAGGCGGCGGAATTCCCGACGCTCGATGGCAACGCGTCGTATACCCGGGAACTGCAGAGTGCTGACGGCGTCATCGGTCTGCTTGGCAGCGGAGGCGCTTCTTCGACCCCTGGCACCGGCACGAATGGTCTTGGCGGCAGGCAGGGGGGCATCCCGACCCAGAGTGCGGCGTCGAGCGTCCTGCCGCCGTTCAATCTGTATCAGTATGGATTCGATGCCTCGTGGGAACTCGACCTGTGGGGCCGCGTACGGCGCACCACCGAGAATGCGAGTGCCACCGCTGAAGCTCAAGAGTACTCACAGCATGACGTGGTGGTGTCGACGGCGGCCGAAGTCGCGCGTGACTATCTCGACCTGCGGGGCATGCAGGAGAAGCTCAGGATCACCCGGGAAAACCTGGCCTACGCGCAGCGCACCGTGCAGTTGACCGAAAACCGTGCGCAGCACGGGCTCGCGACTGACCTCGATGTGGCCAACGCGCAAAGCCAGGCGGCATCGACTGCTGCAGATATCCCGCAAGACGAACAGCAGCAGGCCCAGTACATCAATGCGATCGGTCTGTTGCTGGGCGAATATCCACAAGCGCTGACCGCGCGACTCATGGCACAGGCAGCGGCGCCAGTGGTGCCCCCCCGCGTGCCAGTCGGATTGCCGTCGGAGCTGGCTCACCGACGGCCGGATATTCGCGAAGCGGAAGCGCAGCTGCATGCGGCGACAGCCAACATCGGTGCCGCCAAAGCTGACTTTTTCCCGAAAATCACCTTGTCGGGCAGTGTTGCGATTCAGGCGACACAGTTCACCAACCTGGGAAGCTGGGGAGCACGCAGCTACAGCGCAGGACCGAGCCTGACCATTCCGCTCTTCGAAGGCGGTCAGTTGAGGGCGACGCTTGCTCTAAGAGAAGCGCAACAACAAGAGGCTGCCATCAATTATCGCAAGACGGTGCTGTCGGCATTCAGGGACGTCGACGATGCACTGACAGGCTATGCGGCAGAGCAGAGTCGCCGGGATCAACTTTATGCAAGCGTACAGGCGTCGCGGCGAGCGCTGGAAATAGCGAACAAGCGCTATGTCCGAGGCATTTCCAACTACCTCGATGTGTTGACGGCGCAAAAGACGCTGCTGACGAATGAAGAGCAGCTGGCCGATAGCACGGCCACGGTCACCACCAACCTGGTTTCGCTGTACAAAGCCTTGGGTGGGGGTTGGGATGTGGTCGCGACAGAGTAAGTAGAGCAGTGAAATAAGATGACCAGCGGTGGAATACGGCCGCTCGGACATTTGCCCACTCACTCCTATATCCTCTGCCGGTTGCGCTGCGTTCGTAGTTTGGCCCAAGGGCTTTGGAGCAATCAGTCATGACACGCCACAAAGTACGGGCCGTTCCCCTGCCACACGAAAGTGGACTCGCAGGTCTCTATGCGGCGGCGCATCTCGCGGACTCGTTTGCGATCACGCTGCCCGCTGACACCCCGCTCGACGTCGATTCACTGGCGCGGGCGGTGTTCGGTGATCTTTCACTGTGGCTTCGTGCACTACTGGCATGTCGAGATGCCCTGGTGGCACCATTCGGTGTCAAGACGACGGCACAAATACGAAGTGAGTTGAGCGCCAAGTCCGCAAGTCGCATCGATTTTTTCCCTGTCATCTCGCGTGAGCGTTTCGAACTGGTGCTGGGCGAGGACGACATTCACCTCGATTTCAGGACTTCGTTGCTCGTGCGCGGCGCCGGGACGGACGGCAAACACGAAGTCGTCGCGACGACGGTTGTGTACTGTCACAATTTCTTTGGCCATCTCTATTTGTTTCTGATCGCACCGTTTCACCGGCTCGTCGTGCGCTCAGGTCTGGCGAGAGCGGCGAAGAAAGGGTGGCAACCCGCTTAGTTGTGCACTCGGGGCTAAGCGGCTTGGGAATCATGGCCAACCGGGCTTGCCTACTGCGGCGTTTGCGATCCCGGCGATAGGACGAGTGGAGGATTGTCGCATTGCGCGACTGGGTTCGACGCCATGCTACTTCGGCCCCGCGAGCCTCCCGACACGTCCTTTGATTTTGCCGGTCGTCAATCCGAGCCCCAGGAGAATCACCACACACCCGATACTGGCTCGTGGCGAAATGCTCTCGTGTAGAAAAAGGGCGCCCCACACCACGCCAAAGACCGGGATCAAAAGAGTCACCGACGCTGCATATTGAGCGCCCGCGTTGCGTATCAGACCAAAGTACAGAATGTATGCGACCGCGGTGCACAGCGTGCCAAGCAAGATCACGGCCGTCCAGTTCATGACATCGATCGGCACGTGTGGCCAAAAAAGGATCGCCCCCGGTGCAAGCACGATCGCCGCAAACAGTTGGCTACCGAATGCCGAGACCCACGGCCTGACGGCACCGAGATTGCGCTTCGAAAAGTTAGCGGCGAACCCATAGGACAGCGTGGCGACAATCGCTGCGCCGACTGCGCCCAGCGTGCCTTTACCGCCTTCTCCAATGGTGTCCCACGCCAATATGACGACACCAATAAAACCGATCAGCAAACCACCGACTTGCGCCTTCTTCAGCGGAACGCTCAACCATAAGAAGGCCAGCACCGCCGTCCACATCGGAGTTGTCGCATTCAGTATGGAGTCAACGCCCGCAGTCACGTAGAGCGCGGCGTAGGTCAACAAACAGAACGGCACGGCGGAGTTGGTTACGCCGACGACAAAGAGCGGCCAAGCGTGCGCTTTGAATTCCAGGCGGGCGTCCGATTTTCGCAGTGCGGGCAGCAACAATAGCGCCGCGATCCCGACGCGCACCGCGATCAACGGGACCACCCCGAAGGCCGGCGCGCCGATTCGCATGAACAGAAATGACGCACCCCAGATTGCGGCAAGCGTGACCAACTGAATTGCGTTCATGTCTACTGCCTTTCCTCTTCGCAAAGACGCCAAGAAACGATTGCAACACGCCGAGCGATCAACACGTGCGAGTACCTATTTCTGACCGGTACTCCCCGCGATTATTTTTCCAGGCCGGTGCGGGCCTCGAGCGCGCGCACGACTGCCACCATATCGGCGCGGCCTAGACCTAGCG